>JBBSXC010000007.1:0-53098 GCA_038045945.1 Nanobdellota archaeon | reverse complement strand
ATAATAACAATAGTAATACTAACAATAATGACAGCAAGAATAATAAGAAAAATAAGATCTGCAGAAAAAAATTAATAATTAATCAAAGATTACCGCCCTTCTTCCAACTAAAAAAACTTTTCTTATTATTAGAATCATAATGCTTCTGCCTATCATCTAAATCTCTTAACTTTTGGAGAATTTCTGGAGTAGAATCACCAAAACTAAAATAAACTTCTTCCATCTCTCTCATACCAACAGAGTCCTTATCACCACTAATAACTACAATATCACTGTTAACCTTAAACCACTTATTAATAATCACTGAAAGATTAACCAACTCCGCATTAACCAAAAGGTGAAGAATAACATCCTCCTTTAATGATGATCGTAAACCGATCTGAACAAAAACACCATTTTCTTTAAGATAATCACTAAAAGAAGAAACATCCTCCTCTAAACCCCCCACTTTTAAAGAAAAAACGCTACTCATCTTATCCTAACTTACTACCAACTTGCGCATCCTTGTCTGGAACAAACAAAGTAAGCTTTTCCTCACCATTATCGCTCTTAGAATGAGCTGCCAAAATCATTGCTTCACTAGGAACACCCATAATTTTACGAACCTGGAGATTAGTTAAGAAAACAAACTTTTTATTCTTCAAATCCTTAGGACTATAGAATTTTCTAATGCCAGACATAACCGTTTTGTGATTACTATCACCAAAATCAACAGCTAACTTAAGCAATTTGTCAGAACCATCAACTTCTTGGACAGTAACAACTAGACCGACCTTTAAGTCAACCTTCTCCCAATCAGAAAACTTTAATTCAGACATAGAAACAACACCATTTTCATTATTTATTAATCTATCATCACCTTTTTTCATATCAGACTTAAAATCATCCTTAAACTCTACTTTTATGAAAAGAATATCTGACTTCTTTACTTTGATAATTTTTAGTTGTTTTTCTAATCCTTTAAGTGAAATTTTGAATCCGAATTGTTTTGCAACCTTTTCCGAAGTTTCTGGAATAAATGGCCAAAGTAAAACTGTGGCTAGTCTTATTCCGGTTGCAAGCTCATATAAATCCTTTTTACTTCCAGTTTCCCAAACCTTTTTCGCTTGTACCCACTGATTTAAGGTATCAATAAAAGAAAAGATTTTATTTAAAGCCTGATCAATTTTTAGTTCTTCCATTAGTTCAAAGATATCATCTTTAACGTTAGAAATATGTATATCCGCATTAATTTTTTCGAAATTAACTTCTTCTAAACCATACTTTTCGGCAAGAGCAGAAACTCTAGAAACAAGGTTGCCAAACTTGTCAGCAAGCTCATTGTTATGTCTAGTAGCAAGCTGAGATTCAGAGACATCTCCATCACTACCAAACCCTATAGTTCGCATGAAATAGTAACGGACACTATCTGCCCCATATTTTTTAACTAAATCTACTGGTGATATTGTGTTTCCTAAACTCTTACTCATTTTCATACCATTCAGAGTGAAGTAACCATGAACAAAAAGACATTTAGGTAATTCATAATCTAGTGCTAGCAACAAGGCTGGCCAAATTGTAGCATGAACTCTAATAATATCTTTAGCCATTAGTTGAACATCAACTGGCCAAAACTTTGAAAAGTCTTTCTTATCACCGAGTCCTGAAACATAATTCCAAAATGCGTCTACCCAAACAAAACAAGTATGATTTTTGTCAAAAGGAAGTTCTATTCCCCAAGAAACTTTGGTTTTAAGGCGTGAAATGGAAATGTCCTGTAAACCCTCATCTAAAAAGTTAATTATTTCCTTACGACGGATTTCTGGAAGAATACAATAACTTCCGTTATTTATAACTCTTCTTAACTTATTCTCAAAAGATGAAAGCTTGAACATATAAGTTTCTTCTTTGCGAAGTTCGGGAGCCCTATTTGAGTGACGAGGGCATTTTCCTTCGACTAACTCGCTAGCAGTTAAGTATTGCTCACAGGCGACACAATAATGTGCTTCATATTGCCCTTTATAGATCAGTTTCTTGTCATAGAGCTTTTGAAGGATCTCCTTGACAGCTAATTCATGATTTTTATCGGTAGTTCTAATAAAGTTATTATTTGAAATATTCAGCATTCTGAAAGCTTCTTTAAATTTTTCAACCATTAAATCAACAAAAGCTTGAGGTTTTATTCCCGCTTTATCTGCTGACTCTTGAATCTTCTGACCATGCTCATCAGTACCCGTAAGAAAGAAAACATCCTCTCCTAATAGCCTGTGCCAACGGGCTAGGACATCAGCAGCAACTGTAGTATAAGCACTGCCTAGGTGAGGTTCATCATTAGGGTAATAAATAGGCGTCGTGATATAAAACTTGTTTTTTTTAGCCATAATAGAACCATAAGAAGATTGTATAAAAAGCTTATCTTCAGCTTTTTTTGGATGACTTCCACAAAAAATCAAAATATTTCTTATAACCGTCAGTAATTTCACGATTCTTAATAACAATAGCCATAGGGCTAGCTTTAGACCACAAAATAATAGCAGTCTTATCACCATAAATATTAATAGCTAAGGGACTTGCATACTTACCAGGAAAATACCTAACTTGCGCAAGCTTAAGCTTGCTAAACCAACGCTCATGAGTAATAATCTTGAGATTAATCCTTTTCTTCAAACGAGTCTTATTATACCAATTAAAATAAAACTGCATAACCTCACCAGCCTTAGGATTAGCACCAAGAATCAAAACCTCTTTATAATTAAGCTGATCCTGCAAAACAGAACGCAAACCATCCTTACCCTTAAAAAAATTAGTTTCCTCCAAATCACGAGTCTTAGAATACTTAGATAACAACTGCGAAACAACAGGGGTTAACAAATTCTCACGCTCCTTAATAATATCCAAAAAACGGTTAGGGCTAGAGGCCTGAAAAAGATTACGATTATTCTGCTGAATATAACCAACAAGACCCTTCTGAATCAAGCGTTCAATAGAATCATAAACATTACGACGATGAACGCCAGTATTACGAGAAATTTTACCAGCAAGACTAGGGCCAAGATCAATCAAAGCAAGATAAACCTTAGACTCATTAACAGTAAGGCCGAACTGCAAAAGAGCAGACTCATTAATCATAAAAGCAAGAAAGTATAAAGTGATTATAAATCTTTCTAAAAAGGGGTGATACTTATCACCTCATAAAAATATATGCGAAAATTTCTACAGTAGTTATAACAAATGTAAGGAGGAAAACAAAAAAAACAAAATGACACAAAACGAAACATTAGAAAGAAGAATTATAGAACTTATAGCTACTGACAGAATAGAAATGCCAATTTCTAGCCTATCAGGAAAACTAAAAAGAAATAAACCAAAAATAGCAGCTGGAGTAGACCTAAAAGAATACGAAGATAACTTCACAGGCGAAAGGGTTTATGCTAGAATAGAATGCGAAGATAAAGAAAAAGCGCGAAGCATGAAAGAAGCTGTAGCTGAATTCTCGCAGGAATTTCCTAAGTACGGAGCAATAATACAAGGAAAAATTGCTGAAAAAAGAGCGAAAAAAGAAACACACCTATACTTCGGAATGCAAGAAGGAAGAAGACTAACAAGCCAAGACTACATGGGAGTAATGACTGGGATGGGAATAAGTGAAGCAAGAAGCGAAGGGCTATACTTGGAGCTAATGGAAGTAAGCAGAAACCTATCAAAACAAAGAGGGGGAGAAGAAAGAAGAATAATGATAGGAAAAAGCGAAAGTGAAGAGGACTAAAAAACCTCTACCCTCTTTAGAACCTACAATTTTTATTTTTTAAATTTTTTAGTTAAGTTTTTAATAGCAAAACATAAACTAGTATGAAGCACTGCTAGTTTATCGGTAGAATTCCAGATTCCCAATCTGGGGAGCCGGGTTCAATTCCCGGGCGGTGCATATAGTCAAGCTAGGCCTTAAGAAGTTTATTTTAATACAACTCTAGGGTAGTAACAATAAGGGAAGCTTTATAAACCAATTTTTCTTGTCTTAATTAGGACTAGTTAAGTTTTTAAAACAAAAATTTCTAGATAATTTTCGCAAAAATGGAACTAAACGATAAACACCCCGCCTTGTTCGCTAATATTGACGAACAAGCTCAGAGCAGTGAAGCAGTGGGAACTATACATAATTATAGAGCCGCTGAATATGGGGTAGGGGACAAAAGAAGTTTTTTAGAAGGACATTATCCTAGAGCTATTCAACTGGTTCACCAAAGATCTCGTAACATGGTAAGAAGAGGAACTCTTGATCCTAAAAAATTCGAAAAAGTTCTAGAAACCTTAATCGATATTGCTACAACCTCCTTAACAAAGTGGGCTGAGAAACCCCTTGACACTAATCCCGAAGCATATTTCCGTTACCTTAACTCTGCGATAACAAACGTTGCGCAGAGAGGGTGGGGTTTAAGAAGAGACAAGTTTAGTAGTCTTGACGAAGCTTCTGCTGAAGATAAGGGATTACAATACTTAACCGGAAAAGTAGACCTTAAAACACTTAATATTGACTCAGAGAAAGGGTGGAAATTATTAAAAGATAAAATTAGTTCTCCCCTTTCTTATCAAGTTTTTGAAATGCAACACAGAAAGGGTTATTCTGGTAAGGAGATTGCTAGAATATTAGGTGTACCTCTTCAAACAGTTCAAAACAGACAATTTGTGGCTCGTAGAGATCTTAGAACACACGCAGAAAAAAACCCTAAGTTTTATCAATCTTTCCTAGAAGCTTTTACTGATGTCTCTTCATCGCTATATGATTAATACACTTCTAAAAATAAATGCTTGGTTGTGAAAGAGGATAGTTCTACAAATAGTTTATATAATAATCTCTCTGTCCCATTTTATTGATGGGGCTGTGGTCTAGTTTGGTAAGATTCAAGCATGGGGTGCTTGCGACCCCGGTTCAAATCCGGGCAGTCCCATAAAAAATATATTGCCTACTCTTTACCAAAAATTTCTTTACTGATCCTCTTAACGTACTTACGAGCAAGCTTCATAACCCCTGGGAGTTTGTGAGGGGGAGTGACTAAAGACTTAACAATCCTGCCAGAAGTATCAATAGAAATGCCTGAACCAGGACTAACAAAGAGAGGCTTAGAACCGACCTTAGACTGAACAACACAACCAACCTGCCGACCATCAAGAAAAAACTTATCACCCTTAATAACAAAACCCAAATCAGAATCACTAATACCAATAGATGGAATACTAGAGTTAATAGAAAAGTGTGTTGCCAAACCAAGCCTAGAATGATTAATGCCTAAACCATCAATAAGAACAAGCTGAGGCTTATTCTCTAAAAGACTAAGAGCCTTAATCATAGAAGGAAGCTCACGATAAGAACGAAACTCAGACAAATAAGGAAAAGAAACTTTATCAACAAAAAACTTTTCTTCAACAACCTCCTGCTCACCATTAACAACAACAACTCCACAAAGAATTTTATTACCAACAATAAAATTGCTAAAAGAACCAAAAAAATCAACATTATCAAAATCTAAAGAATCAATAACAGAAACAGCTCTAGAAATCTTAACCTGTTCACTCTTAAGACGATCAAGATCAATACCTAAACGCTTAACAATATCAGCCTCTTTATCAGTAATCATAAAAATACTATAAGAACCAGATTTAAAAATCCTACTTACAAACCAAGAGACTTCTTAATAGAAGACCAAAAACCAGTTTTGTGCTTCTTAGCCTTATAATCCCTACCAATAATCTTAGCAGCAATCTCCTTATACTTCTCAGCAGAACGAGACTTAGGATGAGTATGAACAACAGGAGACTTCATAGCTAAAGACTCACGAACAGCAAACTCCTCAGGAATAACACCAAGAATAGGGACCTCTAACATATCAATAATGTTCTCAGGAGTAAGCTCAGTCTTATCATAACGAACACGAGTAATAATAACGCCACGAACAGTCTTACCTAATTCTTCAGCAATCTTAATAGTTTTCAAAGCATCAGTAATAGAAGGCATATCAGGATTAGAAACAAGAATAACCTCATCAGCAAGACTAATAATAGAAATAGCCTCATCCCCTAAACCAGCAGCAGAATCAAAAATAACATAAGAAAACAAACGCTTAAGCTTCTTAGCAATATTCTCAAGATACTTCTTATTAGTCTTACGCAATTCCTTAATAGACAAAGAAGTAGGAATAATCTTAACACCAGACTCATGCTCATAGATAGAATCCTCAATTTTAGCATTACCACTCAAAACATGAGCAAGACTAATAGGAACAACAGGAGCACCAAAGTGCAAACCAACATTAGGAGTAGTCAAGTTACCATCAACAAGAATAACATCCTCACCAAAAGAATTAAGAGCAGAACCAAGATTAACAGCAGAGGTGGTTTTACCAGTACCGCCCTTACCCGAAGTGACAACAAAAATACGACCCATTATTTATAAATTCATAAACCTACTTTTATAAGAAATGTTAATTATTGCTTATAAACTTTTCTAGGACAAAAAACTACAAAATTTGCTTAATACTGCTAATAAACTTCTCAAGAATAACAGAATACTCCTTAAGCTTATCAAGATTAATATCAAACCAATGACCATTATCATTAACCTTTAAAGTAATATTCTTCCTAAACTCATTCTCCTTAAGATACTCAGAAGCCGGAATACGCTTAAAAAATTCGTAAAGATCAATAGCAGCAATAATTTCAGGAACTTTAGAGTAAATCTTACGAATCTCAATAACCTTCATTTTAGGAGCAATAGGGATAATAGAGATTTTTTTATTCTTCTTAGCCTTATCAAGAAGACTAGTAATGGCCTCGTCAATCATAGAAGTCCAACGTTTAAGAAGATTAAGAATAACGTCCCCCGTCTTAGTGTATTTTAAACTAACATACAGTAAGTGGTCAGCACTGATTTTTTCTTGAATTATTTTGTCCATGTCCTTTTTTTACGCCTTAACACCTTTGCAGAATGAGCAATTAGAAGAGCTCACAGGTATAAATACCTTCTGTAAGGGAATTTTTTGTTCATAAAACTACTAACAACAAACTATTAGTAAGAATTACGAAAAATTGCGCCTCCGAGCAAGATTTATTGATGTTACAAACCATAAAAGTACAAGGAATACACATATTTAAACCTTTCGAAGTGTTACTACCAGGGAGTTGTATAAGCTTAGTTCAGAACAACCTGCTTTGCTGCAGCCTGGCTCTTACTTTTGCTAACATTGACTTGAGATTAGTCATTAATAACTTTATTTTATCAATATTTATCGTGTCAGTTCTCATACCATCACTCATTATTACAACGTTAGAGCCCTTTACGAACTCCATAGGAGAATTTTTATGGGCTTCTCCAAGTCGCATAACCTCATAAAGTGATGATAACTCTTTATCAGTAAAACCATAATACTTTACACAATCATTCTTAAAAGTCTCAAAATTAATTTTGGCATCAGTAAACAACTGTATCCTCTTAAAATAGTACTCATACTGCAATACTGAATTCATCATGTATATTGAGAAAATATTAAGTTCTGATATTATTTGTAAAAAAATCTTGTTATCTAACAATAAAGGATAAGTGACGCAAGCTAAATGATCTGCCATTCTCAAAGATTTATCAGCATTCTTTAAAGATAACAAAAACTTTTGTTCCATAAAAGAAAGGAGAACAATAATAGTTAAAGAATATTATGGTTTTTTATGACAATGAAAGAATTGCTTCTGCCAAGTCTCCATTTGAGTCAATTAGTGCCTGCTCAGACTTTTCTCTTGAAGAACCAGTCTTTTCCATAACTGCGCTTATGTCTTCCTCACTAAGGCCTGCTGACTCTTCTCTTGATTCGCCCGTTATTTGCCAAGAATCATTACCCTGCATGTTAATCTTAGTAACTGTGGGATTATCAATAACTATCTTACTACCATCAACTTTTTCTATAATAACCCTTAATGCTTCTATATCTTCCTGCTTTATTCCCATCTTCTTCATCATGCCCTGAATTTGTGAAGGATTAATACCGCCAAACATTGTTACACCACTAAACTACTGGTATGGGAAAGAATATGTTTAGTCCAGCAACAAAAATTATTATTGCTATTATGAATGCAACGACGTGTGTTGGGTTAAGCTTGAATTTTGAAGGATACTCATCATTATAACGCATAAGTCCGCCAAAACCAGAAGGTGTACTAATAACATCGGCCATGAAAAGAAAAGATAAATGATGTTTAAAAAGTTATTGATGAACTAAACTCTCTCACTTATATCATCTACACTTCTTCTAATAGCTCTAGCTGTTTCATTAACAATTCTACCGGCCCTATCAACGCCTTCAAAAGTAGCATCAAGAGCATGATTAGTAAAATCTACAGGAGTTTTAACCTTCCTACTAGCCAGATAATAAGCTGTTGCTCCAGCAATACCCGCAGATGCTGTAAACCCCCCAATTATTAAGTACTTCCACATCTCAGTATCAGGATCATTACTTATTCCGCCAATCCTAGAACTTATCTGAGTCATAGGGTAAACAACACTAAAAAACACAGGTTCTAACTCCGCAACAATTTGGCTTTGCAAGTAAGCCAAACGTTCATACGCGCTGCCATTCTTTAATCTATTAAGAATCATCCTATAACAAAAAAACCTGGGTATTTAAAGCTGATTAATCAAAAAATTTTTATGCCTTTAAGAATCTCCAACTTTTTCTTCCTAGAAGGATAAGTTTGACCAAAATGAACCAAAACCTCATTAATTTCATGCCACTTAGAGCGAGGAAACAACTTCTCCAAATCCTTCTCAACTTTATCAGGATTAGTATGGTTAGTCCAACCAAGATGTAACGAGCAGAACGCCACATGGGTGTCGACCCCCACATTATCTCCTCCATACTCAGCTAAGAATACATTAGCCGTCTTACGACCAACACCCGGAAGTTCAACAAGCTTATCCATAATCATGGGAACTTTTCCGTTGTAATCCTTAAAGACTATTTTTGCTAAATTAATAATATTTTTTGATTTATTGCGATAAAAATTCACTGGGTGAATAATATTCTCAATACTAGTAACCCGCGCCTTTGACAATTTTTCTATAGTTGAATACTTTGTAAAGAGTTTTTTAGCAACAGGTATTGTTGTCCTATCAAGAGTCCTAGCAGACATCAAAGTAGCTATAAGAGTTTGCCACTTATAAGACCAACCTTCGGCAGCAAGACGCTGATACTTACCAAGCCTTTTTAGTTCTGATAACTGCTTAAGAGCAATCATTTGAGAAACCATAAAGAAGAAATGGATAAGAAGTTTAAGAAAGTTTAGTTATACTAAAAAAGATTATTTGCGTTTCTTTTGAGAATCATCCATAACTATGCCGGGCCACTCCTTAGAAATTCTAAGGTAAAGAAGTTCACTATTAGCCCTTAAAACGTCCTGAAAAAGTTTTGAAGGCTTCTTTTTTCTATGACTATAAAGAGGATCATTAGTAACCCCTTCATCAATCTTGAACAATTTTAACTCTTTAGTCAGATGAAGGATTGAAAGTATTCTTAAAAGTCCAGAAGTGTCATCACTATTAACAACTGACTCAAAATCAGACCTATTAAAAGATAAATCCTCACTAGAAGAGTCGAGCATATCGGTCTTACTAAGCCTGTACAACTTTTGCGGCTTACTACGATCGCCTTTATGCTTAACATCAATAAAATAAGGCATGATCTCTAGCATCGCTCTAACCCTTGATGGCTCTAAACTAGTAGCAGGACTAAAGCCGGAGATAGACCTAGTGCTGCACTCATGATAATCACCATCTTCATCATAATCTCTAGATCTTCTATTAACCATAATAAACATCTAAGAGCTTAATTTAAAAAGATTTATTAACACGATAACACACTTTTTTTTATGCGAGAAGTAGGAAAAGTTTTAGAAAACAAAGAAAGAGTAATTTATGAAGGAAAACCAAAATACGACGCATACTTGCTACACATGATTATATCAAGCACAATAGCAGGAATAATCATAGGAGTAGGAGCAGGATTCTTGATAAAAACAACACTATGGGGAATAGTAATAGGAATACTAACACTAATAACAGGACAAATAATAGGGCACTTATACTACTCAAGACTATACTACGCAATAACTGACAAAAGAATAGTAATACAATCAGGAATCATAGGAAGAGACTTCAAGTCAATAGATTACGACCAAATAAAAAACGTAAGCGTAAACGTGGGCATAATTGGATCAATAATGAAAGTAGGAACAATAAAAATATTCACGGGAGAAATATTAGGAAACAAAAAATCAATACAACCACACTACGACAGAATAGACTACATAGAAACACCATACCAAATAATGAAAAAGTTACAAACAAACCTATCAAAAAGAAAAGAAAGATAACCTAGAGGTCACAAGAGATAAAAACTTATTCTAAAAATACTTATAAACGCTTAAACAGATGATTATCCCATGGGACTCATATACCAAATTAACGTAAAACAAAAAACTCCTGGTCAGAGAGGGATACCAAAAATGCCTGTAGAAGAAGCAGAATTATACACGGCAGGTTTCCAAGGAGATTATAACGTTTATAGAACCGGATGGAAACTCTCAACAAACAAAAGGGCGGTACTAATAATGCCTAAAGAAACAATAGAACAATTAGCAAACGAAGGGTGGGAAGTAAAACCTGGAGACTTAGGAGAAAACATAAGTTCACAAGGAATAAGTTACGAAGAATTAAGAATAGGAACAAGAATAAGAGCAGGAAGAGCAATAATAGAAATAACAGAAAAAGCAAACCCTTGCAAAAACTTAGAAGTACTACCCTATATTGGGAAAGAAAGAGTGAAAGAATTCATGAAAACACTTCTAGAAAGAAGAGGGATGTACGCGAAAGTATTACAAGAAGGGCTCGTAAGAAAAAATGATGAATTAACAATAATTTAACCTGTACAACAACTTTTTAAGTCAGCAATTCTATAACAAAATATGGCTGAACTAAACACAAAAGAAATAGAAAGAAAATGGAAAGATTATTGGGAAAAAGAAAAAATTTATGCGTTTGACAAAAAATCAAAAAAAAGAACCTACTCAATAGACACACCACCGCCAACAGTATCTGGAGAAATGCACATAGGACACGCATGCTCATACTCACAACAAGACTTCATAGCAAGATACAAAAGAATGAGAGGGCACAACGTATTCTACCCATTCGGAACAGACGACAACGGACTACCAACAGAAAGACTAGTAGAAAAAATAAAACAAGTAAAAAGCAAAAATATGTCAAGAGGAGACTTCATAGATTTATGCTTAAAAACACTAAAAGAAATAACACCAAAATTTGTAGACGACTGGAAAAACTTAGGGGTATCAGCAGATTATAACCTGTGCTACTCAACAATAGATGATAATTCCAGAACTATATCGCAAAAAAACTTCCTAGACCTATACAAAAAAAAGGAAGTATACAAAGAAGGATTCCCAACAATCTGGTGTCCAGAGTGCCAAACAGCAATAGCCCAAGCAGAACTAGAAGACAAAGAAAGAACAACAAACCTAGTATACATAAAAGCAAAACTAGAAATTGGCCAAAAATCTGAAGGTGAAAAGTTCATAATATACGCAACAACAAGACCAGAATTACACATAGGATGTATCGGAATATCAATAAACGAAAATGGAGAATACGTTGAAACAAAAAAAGATGGAGAAACATGGATAATAAGCAAGGACTCAATGGAAAAATTTGGAAAAGATTTAGATCTAGAAATAATAAAAAAAATAAAAGGAAAAGAATTAGTCGGGAAAAAAGTAAGCGTACCATTCGCAGAAAAAGAAGTTAAAATCACACATGACATCTCAGCAAAAACAGATTATGGAACAGGGGTAGTATACTATTGCAGTTACGGAGGACTAGACTGCGTGCAATGGCTCAGCAGACATCCACAAATAAAAGCAATAAACGTGATGTCAGAAGAGGGAGTATACACAAAAGAACCAATAAAAGGAATGAAATCACCAGAAGCAAGGAAAAAAATGATTTCTTTCCTAGAAGAAAAAGGATTAGTAGTAAAAAAAGAACAAATGAAACACTCTGTAAACACACATGACAAGTGCGGAACAGACATAGAATTCATAGCAACACCACAATGGTTCATAAAAATAATAGATAAAAAAGAAAAATTGAAAAAACAAGGAGAAAAAATAAATTGGTATCCAGAGCACATGAAAAAAAGGTATGACTCATGGATCCAAGGATTAGAATGGGACTGGAACATATCAAGAAACAGACACTTTGGAATACCAATACCAGCATGGTTCTGTAAAAATTGTGATAAAATAATAATCGCAGAAGAAAAAGAATTACCTACTGACCCATTACAAAACAAAAAGAAATGCCCAACGTGCAAAAAAGAAGCACAAGGAGAAAAAATGGTATTAGACACATGGGCAACTTCATCACTATCACCACAAATAGCCAGTTCACTAGTAAAAAACGCTGTGAAAATACCATTCTCACTAAGACCTCAAGCACACGACATAATAAGAACATGGGCATTCTACACAATAACAAAGAGCCTAATTAACGAAAACGAAATACCATGGAATAACATAATGATATCGGGAAATGTCTCACTAAACGGAGAAAAAATGTCAAAATCAAAAGGAAACGTTATAGACCCAAAGACAATAATGGAAAAATACGGTTCTGACGCAATAAGGTACTGGGCAAGTTCATCAAAACTAGGAGAAGACATAGACTACCAAGAAAAAGACGTAATAACAGGAAAAAAGTTCGCAACAAAAATACTAAACGCAAGCAACTTCGCATTCATGAACCTAAAACACCAAGAAAAAATGCCAAAATTAGAAGAAACAGACAGATTACTAATAAACGAACTAAACAAAACAATAAAAATAGCAACAGAAAGCCTAGAAGAATTCAATTACTCAAGAGCAAAAAACGAAACAGACACATTCTTCTGGAAAACACTATGCGACAATTACCTAGAAATAGTAAAGTGGAGGGTATACAACGGAAATGAAGAAGAAAAAGCATCAGCAAACTACACACTATACCAAGCAATACTAACAATAACAAAACTAATGGCACCATTCACACCATTCATAACAGAAGAAATATACCACGAACACTTCGCAAAAAAAGAAGGGAAAAAATCTGTACACCAAGAAGAATGGCCAGAATTACTAAAAATAGAACAAAAAAATGAAGACGAATTAGTATGGAAAAGGATGCTAGAAATAATAAGTCAAGTAAGGCAAAAAAAGTCCGAAGCACAAAAATCACAAAAAGCAGAAATAATACTAACAATAACAAAAGAAGACAAAAAACTACTAACAAAAGTATTAGAAGACATAAAAACAGTATGCAGCGCTAAAGAAATAAAAGAAGGAATTCTAAACGTACAACTACTATAGCTTAAATTTATTAATGCTATTTGAGGAATATAAACATGACAAACACAACATTTGAAGAAATGATAGATAAGCTATCACTCATCAGAGGGAGACACACGGAACTCGTAAGCGTGCTAATACCAGCAGGATTCAACAAAGACAGCGTG
The DNA here is from genome assembly GCA_038045945.1 of Nanobdellota archaeon. GTDB lineage: Archaea > Nanobdellota > Nanobdellia > Pacearchaeales > GW2011-AR1 > JAGVWS01. The sequence continues at coordinate 39,515 of JBBSXC010000007.1, read as the reverse complement.
ACAAGACAACTAGAAGGAGAAAAAAGCACAGCAAACAACATAAAAAGCAAAGCAACAAGAAAAAACGTAATAGACGCACTAGAAAGAGTAATAAGATACTTAAAAGGAATAAGAGAAACACCAGAAAACGGTCTAGCACTATACTGTGGAAACACAAGCGAAAATGAAGGGCAACCAAACATAGAACTATTCGACATACACCCAATGCTACCACTAAAAGTAAGAGCATACAGGTGCGACCAAGTATTCGTAGTAGAACCACTAAAAGAAATGATGGAAGTAAAAGAAGTATACGGATTACTAGTAATAGACAGAAAAGAAGCAACAATAGGAATGCTAGAAGGAAACAACATAAAAGTCCTAAAAAAGATGAGCAGCGGAGTACCAAGCAAAGTAAGAGCAGGAGGACAAAGCGCAGCAAGATTCGCAAGGATAACAGAAGGAGCAGCAAAAGAGTTTTATCGTAGGGTAGCTGAAGCAATGAAAGAATTCATGTTTGACGAACCAAAACTAAAAGGAATAATAATCGGAGGGCCAATGCCAACAAAAGACGACTTTTTAGACGAAGGACAACTAGTAACAAAACTAAGAGAAATGGTCATAGGAATGAAAGACATAGGAGACTCAGACGAACACGGACTAGAACTACTAGTAGGAGCAAGCAAAGACTTACTAGCACAACAAAGCATAATAAAAGAAAAAAAGATACTAGAAACATTTTTTGAAAGACTAGGAAAAAATCCGGGGCTAACAGCATACAAAAAAGAAGAAGTAAAAAAAGCATTAGAAGCAAGCGCAGTAGAAAGAATAATAGTAAGCAAAAAATTACCAAAAGAAGAAATGAACGAATTTTTAGACCTAGCAGGAAAAACAGGAGCACACATAGACATGGTATCAGACGACAACCAAGACGGAAAACAATTCCTAAACCTAAGCGGAATAGGAGCAGTATTGAGATACAAAATAAACTGGGAATAAAAAAATGATTAAGGTTTTTGATGGGGTGACTGATGAGCAATTAAGGAAAGACGCAAGAGAATTAAGTGGGCGTGAAATGGGCGAGAGATATGGTTGTTCTAGAAGTCATGTATATGGAGAGTTATCAAGAAGGGGTATAATTAAAGAAGAAATAAATTATGAAAATGAAGAAAGAAAGAGGCTTGATAATATGATTCTTGAAGGATTACCTATAAGAGAGATAAGTGGGAGAGAGGGGCATAACAACAGAAGTAGAGTCTTGGATTATATGAGAGCGAACGATTTTTGGGAAATACACAAATTAGCAAAGAAAGAGAAAAAGAGGAAAGAAAAAGAAATTGCTATGGGACTTTATCAGGTAATTGATAGTTTATATGAGGAAAAACTTAAGGAAATATCTGAAAATAGAAGATTAGCTGTACAATATAGGTCAAGACATCTTAACAACCATGGAAGAACACTCTCTTATCGGAAAGCATTCAGATTCTTTACAGAATACATCAAAACCAGGGATTCTAAAGAGAGAGTGGGAGTTTACGAATTTGCTGAAAGAGCGAGAGTAACACCTGCAAGTGTAAATAGAATACTTGACAGAATGAAACTACCAACAATTGGTTTTTGGAGAGTTAAAAAACCATAATTACCTTTATTAATCCTTCATAAGTTCTATAAAGAATAAGCAAAGAGGTATAATCAATGGGTGAAATAAGCGAAAAAACAATCGAGGAAATAGACACATCAAAAGAGGCAGAAGCAATAAACAAAATAGAAGCATCACTATTCGTAAGCGGAAAATGGATGAGCATACCGGAACTCGTAACCCTAGTAGACCTTAATCCCATACTACTAAAACAATACCTAGAAAGACTAAGAGACAAATACCAAACCAGCGCAATAGAAATATGCAATCGGGATGAAATGTGGAAGATGGGAGTGAGAACAGAATACTCGTACCTAATAAACAGGCTAGCCACAGGAAGCAGCGAATTCACAAAAGCAGAACAAGAAACACTAGCAATAATAGCATACAAACAGCCAGTAAAACAATCAGTAATAATAAACATAAGGGGAAACAAAGCATACGAACACATAAAAAAGTTCAGAGAAATAGGCCTGGTAAAAACTAAAGCAGTAGGACACACAATAGAACTAGAATTATCAGACCAATTCTACGAATACTTCCAAATAAACCCGAAAACAAACGAAGAAGAAATAGGAAACATAGGGCAAATAGAAGAAAAAGAGGAATAATAATCATGGCAATACTACCATACATATACCTAGGATACATGTTCATATCACTGTACTTCTTTTTCTTCTATGTAATATTGTACCACAGAAACAAAAAAAATCTATACGCAACGCCAGAGATAACAAAAAATTATGAAGTAAGCGTAATGATACCTGTATGGAATGAAGAAAAAACAATCGTAGGAACTGTAGAATCGCTGATAAAGTCAACTGAAGGATACCCAATAAAAGAAATAATAATAATCAACGATAACAGTACAGACAAAACTTCAGAAATAATAAATCGCCTAGAAAAAAAGTATCCTATAATAACTGTGATAAACAATGAAAAAAATCTTGGGAAAGCAGGAGCACTAAACAGGGCAATAGGGATAACAAAAACTGAGCTAGTAGCAGTAATTGACTCGCAATCTTTCTTAGAGAAAGACAGCATTAAGAACCTCATAGGATTCTTTGATGAAGAAAAAGTAGGGGTAGCAAGCGCAAAAATATTAGTAAGAAAAAAAGATAATTTCTTAGAAAAATTACAAGCATTAGAATACGCAGTAATAGCTTTCACAAGAAAAATGCTAGGGTTCATAGACTGCATATACGTAACTCCCGGGCCTCTGGCAATATACCGTAGAAAAGTCCTATTAGAAGTAGGGGGATTTGACAAAAAAAACATGACTGAGGATATAGAAATGACTTGGAGAGTAATATCAAAAGGATACCAAGTAAGAATGAACCTAGACTCACACGTAGAAACAGTAGCGCCAAATAAGATCAAAGATTGGTGGAGACAAAGAAACAGGTGGAACATGGGAGGACTACAATGCTTAATAAAATACAGAAAAACAATATTCAACAAAAACTACAATATGCTAGGATTATTCATAGTGCCATACTTCGCGCTAACACTATTCTTAGGACTATTCGGAATGGGAATATTTGTATACTTAATAACAAGAAACATACTAAGCAGTGTGCTTTACACAAAGTACACAATAGCAGCAGGAAGCTCATTATTAACACTAAACGATTTTTACTTTACAGCAACAGTACTAAACTTTTTAGGAATAGCATTATTCTTAGCAAGCACTATATTCACAATAATAGGCCTAAGAACAATAAGGCCGGCAGGAGTTAAAATATACTCTCCGCCAATAATGGGAGCGTACTTACTAGTATACCTAACAATTTATCCAGTAATACTTATTAACTCAATAATCAGAATAATAAGAGGAGATTTAAGGTGGAGGTAACAGTATCATTATAAAAAAATGGTCAATAATCAAAAAAGAGTCTTTTGGGAAGCACTAATACTAAGTGTGTTCGTATTCGGAGTGGGAGTAGCTTTAGGATTCTTCATAGAGTCGTGGAGAGGAGAAGAAATAACTAATATGTACACGAGTTCAGAAGTAGCATTCTTAGACGTAAGACTACAATCAGAAATATACGGAAAAGAGATAACCAAGTGCGACTATGCAGTAGAACAAAACGCAAACTTTGGTGACAGAATATACGAAGAAGCAAAAATATTAGACCGGTACGAAGGAGCACAAAGACTATCAAACGGCCTAATAACACAACACAAAAAATACGACTTACTACGAGTATCATTCTGGCTTAACAGCATGAAAATAAGAGAAGAATGTAACTCGAGCTACCACACAGTAATATACTTCTACAAGTACAACAACCCATCAATAGAAGAAAAAGCAAAACAATCAGTAATATCAAACATTTTAGCAGAAACAAAAGAAGAATTAGGACACAAAATAATGCTAATACCAATAGCAGGAGACTTGAACGTATCAAGCATAGAGTTAATGAAGAATAATTATGGGATAAAAGAATTACCATCAGTACTAATAGATGAAAAAATAGTTGTTGACGAAAAAACAAGCAAAGAAGAACTAATAAAAATATTAAACTAGCATTAATTCTTCTAAGAATTCTTAAAATACGCCATATAGATTTTTAAACATCAAAAAACTTTAATTTTTTGTGGTGTCAAGAATGTTAATTCTTGAATACTGTCAGAAAAACGAGATTTTCTGAAGCTTAAAAATCTAGATTATACTATCTAAATTTTTAAATAGTCAAAAATATCAAAGAAAACATGGACTTACCACAAGTTTGCTTTAGCTGCAAAAAGAATTCTGGACAAGTAAGAATATATGACGCAGTAAAAGAAGCAAGACCGGTAAAAGTTTGTGAAAATTGCGCAAAAACAGAATCTGCAATAATAATAAGAAAACCCACAAGCAACCAGGTACAAGGAGCTAACAGATCAACAAGCGTTTATAGTAGGTTGCAAAGATTATCAGGAATGAGCAACACTCAAAGAGAAGAACAATTCAAAGTAAAACAAATGTTCCCAACGAGCCAACAAACAAACCTTGCAGGAAGAGAACAAGGAGACGGATTCTCAGAATACAGCATAAAAAAAAGACAAGAAATGATGAAAAAACTCACTGGGCCAGTAACACTAATAGAACACGCAAACTGGGTAGTACAAAAAGAAAGAAGAAACAAAAGACTAACAATAAAACAACTAGCAGACGCAATAGGAGCAAGCGAAACAGACGTAAAATTAATAGAAGATGGAAAAACACCAACAGACGGAAGAAAAGTAGCAGAAAAACTAGAACAATACTTCCAAATAAAAATAATAAAAGACGAATTACGAACACCAGGATACAACAAAGCAGCAGTATACAGATCAGTAAAAGACTACGATTTCGCAAAACCAGCATACAAAGAACAAAAAAGAACACCATCAGCAGAAGTATTAGTTCAAAAAATACCCGCAGAAAGATCTGAAAAAAGAACAATAACCTCAACAAACCAGCCAAACAAGTCAGGATTCCAAGCAAAACCGTTACCAACAACAAAGTCAACAATGTCATCAGTTCAACAAGGAGTACCGGGACAAAGCCAACAAATGAATCACGGAATACCAATGAACGCTGGAGCAAGCTCCTCTAGAATAACAAACAGGTCACAAATGAGTCAATCACACTCACCCATGTCAACTTCGACCTCCCAAAACTCGCAAAAATCCCAAGGATTACCAATAAACGCTGGAGCATCAAGCAGCAGAATAACTAACAGACAACCACTATCATTAGCCGCTGACGCACTAAAAACACAAAACAGCATAGGACAAGTAAGACCAACTGCGCCACAATACAGCCAACAAACAAGCAGTAAACCAACATACGCAGTACCAAACCCTTCAAGAATAACGGGCGGATCAACAAACAGACCAACACTTTCATTAGCAGCTGACGCAATGAAGAACGCACAAAACATACCAAGAGTACAAGACGCAAAAAGAATACAAGTAAACAAAGGCGCAATGGAAGAATTAACAATCTCACAACTACAAGAAATAAAGAAACAAAAAGAAGAAATAGAAGAAGAAAGAAAAAAAGAAGAAGGAAACTGGAAAGGAGAAATAGAATTCGTAGACCTAGACTAAAAAAGATGGTAAAAGAAGTAAGATATCGAAACTTTAAAGCAGACCTATGCATTCATAAAGGGGATATTGATACGGGAGTAGAAGACGCAACTCTAGTCACTGAGGGTGTTGGGGCACTAGAAGCACTACTAAGAATGCCAGAAGCGGGAAACCTAAGTGCTATGAGCATTGATTCCAAGCCAATAACTTATGGAGAATTTAGAAATAAAATATTAAACCAAACAAGAATTTACACTTCGAGAGCACAATACGCCGCTGATGCAGCAGTACTTGACCTGCCAATAACTGAATAAGAAAGCTTTAAAAACTCATTTTTAATCTCTTTATTATGCAAATGAATTACTTAATTGATGAAAAGAATGAAGCAGAAATAGAAATGGACAATCAAACAGTAGCAGAAATAATGAGGGTAGAATTACTAAAAGATGACAGCGTAAAATTCGCAGCTTGGAAAAGAACACAACCAGGAACACCAGTAACACTAGCAATAAAAACGAACGGAAAAACAGTAAAAAAAGCATTAAAAGACGCAGCAGTATCAGTAGAAAAACAATTAGACAAATTCGTAAACGACTTTGAAAAGTCAATGAAGTAAGGAACGCCAATTATTAACATAATACTTATTAATTCTTAGAAAAACGATTTATTATGTCAGATAACAAAATAAGCGCGGGAAGCTACGACTTAAACAAATGGTTATTCGGAGGATACGAAAAAGACATAATAACAACCATTTACGGAGCAAGCGGAAGCGGAAAAACAAATTTGTGTATAATAGTAGCAGTAAGTCAAGCAATAAAAGGAAAAAAAGTGATATTTGTAGATACGGAAGGAGGATTCTCAAGCGATAGAGTAAAACAAATAGTAACAGCGGGAAACAACGGAAACAAAGAGACTTTCGAAAAGGTGCTGGCAAACATACTACTTCTAAAACCAGTAAATTTCCAAGAACAAAAAGAATCAATAGAACAGTTACTAAAAGAAATAAAAAAAGAAAACAATATAGGAATAATAATTATTGACGGAATGACAATGCTATACAGGCTAGAATTAGGGGACTTCCCAGGAGCAGGAGAAGGAGAAGAAAAAGAAAAACACGTTAAAGAAACAAACAGGGAACTAGCAAGACAACTAAGAGTCCTAGCAGAAATAGCAAGAAACAAAAACATACCAATAATAGTAACAAACCAAGTATACAACACATACATAAAATACGAAGACAGAGAAAAAGGAATAATACCAGAAGTAAGAATGGTAGGAGGAGACTTACTAAAATACTGGAGTAAATGCATAATAAGAGTAGAAAACTTAAGCGGAAAAAGAAAATTAGCACTAATAAAACACAGAAGCCTAAGAGAAAAAGAATTAGAATTCACAATAACAGATAGCGGAATAAAAAGAAAAGGGTGGATGTAAAATCAACTGTTTATAGAAAAAAACTAAGAAAGATTTAAATAAAAGAGGCGCCTTTTGTTAGTAATAGGGAAATTTTCGCGATAAGAAGTCAGATTTTCATGATAGGGAAACAAAAAAACAAAGAGGGAACGATAGTTCTAGAATCATCTAAGCAAGAATATTCACTAAAAAATAACAGTAAAGCCTTAAATACTAAAAAATTTCTATTTGATTCACGATGATAGAACTATCAGTAAAAGAGGTGGAAGAAACACTAATAAAAGTAGCTCTAAGAATAGCAAAAAGAGGGGAAGGAGCACTCTTTGTGGTAGGAGAAGCAGAATACGACGTACTAGTAGACCAAGCAGTACCACCATTCAAGGCAATGGAAAACCCAAAACTCTTAGAAAGCTTAGCGCTAATCGACGGAGCAGTAATACTATCATCTGATGGAACAATGAAAGCATACGGAGCAATGATAAAAAGCAATTCTATAATGAGAAATTTCGGAACAAGACACAGCGCAGCAACAACAGCAAGCAAAAAAGTAGGAAATTTGGTAGTAATAGTATCAGAAGAAGACAAAAAAGTACGATTATTAAAAGAAGGGAAAGTAATAATGCAAATAGACTCATTACAAAGGGGGGTAGAAAGATCAGTACCAATAGCAATACACGTATTAGAATCAATAGGAGCAGGAACCATAGGCACTATAGGAACAAGCCTAATAGCACCAGGACTAGGAATAGCGCTAGTGCCAGGAGTTGTAATGTTCGGAAGCGCATACTACCTAGGAAAACTAATAACACAAAAATTCAACACAGGAATACTATCATTTTTGAACATGGATAATTAACACGTACAATTCTCATATCCATAAAATAATCCTTTAGAAACAAACTCAACATAAAAAAGCTTATTCTTCACCACCAACTTCCTCTTTCTCTTCTTCTTGCTGCTTCTGTCTTTCTTCCTGTTCCTTCCTACTAGGGCAAGCAGGATTAAAACAAAACTCCCAAGGCCTACGACCCTTCTTAAGAAGCATAAGTTTTTGCCAAGAACACTTATCACACAATTTACCATCAACCCTCTTAACAAAACCGCTAGGAAGACCAAAAGTAGTCTTACAATCAGGATAACGATTACAAGCAACAAAAGACTTACCAAACTTTTTAGAAAAAAGAATAGCAAGATTACCAGTGGAACAAACAGGACACTTACTCAAAGTATTAGCAACCTTTTCTTGCTGACGAACAGCAGTAAGAGAATCTAACAATTCCTTACCAATAACAACTTCGGACTTACGAAACTCCTTCTCAACAGAAAGAAGAACATTCTTAACCTTACCAATAATAACCTCCTCCTTCTTCAAAAAATCCTTCTTAGCAGAAAAAATAGCATTAGTCTCCTTCTCAAAATCACGAGTAAGCTTCTCATCAATAATCACAGGACAATACTTCTCCAAAGTATTAATCAAAGAAACACCAATAGGGGTAGCAACAACACTACGATCCTTAATATAACCCCTGTCATAAAGAGTCTCAACAATAGCCGCCCTAGTAGCCTTAGTGCCAAGATTTCTTTTCGCTAATTCCGATACCAGCGAAGCTGGTGAGTAACGTTTAGGGGGCTGAGTCTCCTTCTGCTCAATACGAACCTCTAAAACGTCTACCTCACCATTAACTTCTGGCAAATCACGCTCATTAAGCTTGTGAGGATAAACAGAAGTCCAGCCCTTATTCAAAACAGCCAAACCCTTAGCATTAAAAACTAAACCGGAAAAAACAACCTCAATCTTCCTATTAGAAACAAGAGCATCATCACAAAGAGAAGCCAAAAACCTCTTAACAACCAAACCATAAATTTTAGACTCATCAGAAGACAAAGAATCAAAACCAGTCAATTCACCAGTAGGATGAATAGCAGGATGAGCAGGATCAGTCTTATTAGACTCAACAGGCCAATTCCTAGAAACAAGGGAAGCTTCCTTAGAAAAAACCCTAGAAAGCTTCTTAACAATAATAGAAACATCGGTGCCAGCAGGAAGTTTTTGAGAAGAAGTACGAGGATAACTAATAAGACCAGACAAGTACAACTTTTGAGCAACAGCCAAAGATTGAGTTGGAGTAAGACCAAAAAACTTGTAAGACTCAGTCTGAAGAGTAGTAAGATCAAAAAGAGGAAGAGGAGGAATAGACTGCTGAGAATCAAACGTGCTAGCATGAACATGCTTATGAGCAATCTCAGAAAACTTTTTTAGTTCAGACTCATTAGTAATATCCTTAACATACTTAAGTTCTATTTTCTCTCCCTGCCAATCAATAAGCAAAAAAACTTGCCAAAAAGGCTCAGGCTTAAAACTACTAATCTCTAGTTCCTTCTTAACAACAAGATTAAGAGCAGGACCCTGAACCCTACCAATAGACATAACACGAAAATTACCAGCCTTCTTAATAGCCTCCATCAAAGCACGAGAAAGATTAATACCATAAAGCCAATCAAGATAATGACGAGTCTCACCAGCAAAAGCCTGACCCCAATCAATACTAGTGAAAACATTATCATAAGACTTACTAATCTCATCTTTAGTAAGAGAAGAAAACTTCATCCGCTTAGCATCAGGTTCACCACAAATAAAACGAACAATGTTCCAACCAATAACTTCACCCTCAATATCATAATCCGTAGCAACAACCAAAGACTTAGCCTTAGTTGCAAGCTTACGTAAAACATTGTAATACTTTTTAGTAAACTCGGCACCCTTACGACTATAAGAGGGAACCCACTCCAAATTAAAAACAGGCCAAGATTTTTGACCAGCAGACTGCTGCAAACCAAAAAGGTGACCAACAGCACAGGCAACAACTAATTTTTCCCCACCACGAGTAACCTCATAATAAAAAACTCCTCCCGGCATAGAAACCTTCCTAGCATTACCTAAACCATCAGCAATTTTAGAAGCAGCCTGAGGCTTCTCAGTAATAACCAAAACATAATCACCCTTACCAACCCTCTTAACAGGAGGCTCACGACCAACAAAACGAGAAGAAGAAGAAGAAGACTTAGGCTTAGAAGACTTGGTAGTAGAGCGCTTTTTGTAAACAGAAGTCTTTCTAGGCATAATCTTACCCTGCTTCTCAATGGTCTCAACAATAACTTTTGGCTTTTCAGGAATAGTCAAAGAACGCTTAATAGAAGACTCATCTAAAGGAACATAACCACTACCACTTGATTTACTATTACCAGTATTCTTAGAAGCCATAATCAGTAAAAGAAATTGAGAGTTTTTATAAATTTAGATAGTAAAACTATAAAACAAAAAAATTTAGTCACAATCTCTTATTATAAGGTCCATTTGGACAAGTCATGTGGACTGTTACGACTCTGACTTTATTTTTAACATAATCAGGGTGAGAAGTATTATCCTTAACATAGACAACATGGGAAGGATCTTCTTTTGTTTTACCATTCACACCATCCAAAACTATCTCTAAAGGAATAATTCTCAAATCATCATAAAATCCTCGAGCTAAATCCAACAAGTGGGGAATTAGTTGTTCAGGAAGTTTATCATTACGAACTAAACCTCCAGCCTCAAAACCATCACTTTTCAGCTTATCAAGAAGAGACTGACTCATAAAAATAATTAACAAAAAACATTATTTAAGGATTTATGGTTTTGAATAACATATTTAAACTAATCTCTCGATAATAATAGAAGTTACTTATTAGTTGAAAGGGGGTCAAAAGAAAAATAAAAAAAATGATTTTTTTACAAGAACTAACAGCATTCGCAGAAGCTAATCCTGATTTAGGGATGGCGGCAGCATTAGGACTATTCGTAGGAGTATTTTTGTGGTTGATGATACTATTATCCTTAGGAGTGTATATTTACACAAGCTTTGCATTCATGGCAATAGCAAGAAAAGCGAGGTATCCTTCACCAACAGTAGCATGGATACCAGCAATAGGTCCAGCAATAATAGCATGGAAAACATCACAAATGCATTGGTGGCCATGGTTGCTAATAATAGGATTATTCATACCATTCCTAAACCTAGTAGCAATGATAATATTGGCAGTTTACATCATCATCTGGAATTGGAAACTATTCGAAAAAATAGGCAAACCAGCATGGTGGGCAATACTACCAGTAATACCAATAATTGGAGGATTAGCATACTTAGTAGTAATCGGAATAGCAGCTTGGAGTAAAAACTAAGCAAAAAAATAATTTATTATTAAATTTTTAAAATTTTAAGTAAAAGATAAGCCTTCGAAAGCTTATTAAACAAAAAAAACTTGAACAAAGAAGAAAAAAAAGGTGAAGTAAAATGGATACACTAATATCAAACTTTTTAGTAGGAATGATCCTAAGCGTAATGGCAGGAATACTAATAGGATTTGAAAGAGAAGCAAGGGGAAAAGACGCAGGAATAAGAACAATGGCATTAGTAATATGCGGATCAATGCTATTCACATTCTTATCACTAAACACTGAAGTAGCAGCACCATCAAGAATAGCAGCACAAATAGTAACAGGAATAGGATTCTTAGGAGCAGGAATAATATTCCACAGAGGACCAACAGTACGAAACTTGACAACAGCAGCAACAGTATGGTTCGGAGCAGCAATAGGGATGGCATTCGGATTCAAATATTACCTGCCAGGAATTATCGGAGCAGTAGTATGCTTCCTAATACCATGGATACCACACTACGACCAAATAAGTAAGAAAAAAGAACAAAAAGAATAAAAAAACTTTTTTTATAAGTCAATAATGAAACCCTTTCTAGAAACGTTTAGTGCACGAGAATTACCAATTTTGTCCTCCATACCAGAAGCTTCATGAATATGGCTAAATAAAGCAAGATCAGGACGAAACTTCTCAATAGCATTACGAACAGAACTACTACCCGCAAAACCAGAAAATTCTGAAGAAGAACCCTTAGGGTGATGATGAGCAATCATAACCTTCTTACGAAGATTTTTACCATTCTTAACCAAGTCACCATGAGCCTTATTAAGCATTTTCTCAATATCTGATTCAGTTGTGGGAATGGGATAACAATCAGCACCGCCAGCACCAAAAAAACCGACATAATCATGAATATGATACTTACCATGAACACTCTTAGCATTATCATACAACTCCTCCAAAACATTCAAACAAGAAGAATCCTCATGATTACCATGAATAACCAAAACCTTAATACCCTCCTTAGAAAAAGGGCCAATAATACCAGACAAATCATCATTATAAGTAAGGTCACCAGTAAGAATAACCAAGTCAACCTTTTCCTTCTTAGCCTGCAAAGCTAACTGTCGAGCCTTCCTCTTATCAGAATGAATATCGCCAAAAGCAAGAATCCTAACCATAAAATAATAAGGGATTAACCCCTTATAAACTTTAAAGAATCATCATACTTAGAAACCAAAGAAGAAGGAAGATGAGGTCGGAAAGAATCATAAGCAGCAAGCATTTGCTCAAACAATAAAGGATTCTTACCATGGGATAATTCTCTAAAATGATCATCAAAAATACTCATCATCTCAAAAAAATGCTTATCTCGAACAATACCACCAGAAGTTAAACGCCTACCATAAGCAAGAGGAAAACCCTCACCAACATGCCTAGACTCAACTTTAGCATCATGATAATAAATCATAGGAGTAAAAAACAAATCTAAAGCTGCGCTAATATCAGAAGTATCAGTTCTAGAACCTATAGAAACCCAAGCATCAATAGAAGAATGAGTAGTAAGATAAAAAACGGCAGGGTGAAGATTCATAACGCGAGACTGAAAACCCTTATTAGAAAGTCCGGAAGCAACAGCTAACTGAAACTTTTGCGCTCTTAATTTTTGATCAGAAGAATTAGAAGAAGACTGAATAGCAGCACCATGAGCAACCTTCATAATAGTTTTACGAATACCAGCCCTTTCACGATGATCTAAACCAAAATCCATCATTCTCTCAGAAACACTAGAAACATCATTAGTTGCTGAAACCTGGAAATCATCATAAGAATCAACCCGGACACCAACAATACCTCCAGAATCTAACTTATCATCAAGAAGATGAGCAAAAAAAGTTAGTTCTGCAAGCCTAAGCTTGTCATGATAATCCTTGCCATGTATAGATAAAAGTTTAGCTTGACTTATAGTATCCTTAAAAGAATGAACCTTACTCTGATGATGAGCTTCACCTCTAATCTGGCACCAATCAACATAGTCTTGCAAAGCATGATTAATAGCATTAGAGTATTTAGAACTGATACCTGTGCTGGTTAGTCTATCTGGAAGAACCATTGTTAAAAAAAAATTAGTTGTGATGTTTATCTAAATCTTTAGAATAATTATGAATCTCACCCTTATCAAACCATAAAGAAATTTCTCTGTTAGCCTCATCGACAGTGCCTGAAGAATGAATAAGATTCCTAACACTTCTCTCCTTAGAATTAGCAGCAGAGTAAGAATCAAACATGAAGTCACCACGAATAGTACCCGGTAATGCCTGTCTAGGCTCAGTATTACCAGAAAGCTTCCTACCTACCTCAACAGCATGATAACCCTCAAAAACCATAGCTACAACAGGACCTTCTTTAAGATAATCTTGATTCATCTTCTGAATATAATCACCATACTGTTTAGCAGTATCAAAAGGCAAAACTTTACCTTGGGTTTGGAACGCAGTCTTAGCCTTGTTAAAAACGCCATTAGCCCAAGCTTCATCAGCCACATAATGTTCTCTAGCAACTTTCTCAGAAGCCCAAACCATTTTCATACCAACAATTTTTAGTCCAGTATTCTCAAAACGCTTAAGAATTTCACCAACAAGACCTCTAAGAACACCATCATGCTTAACAATAACTAAAGTTTTTTCTACCATAATTTTTTATTTACCAAAATTTCTTTTCCTATTAGAAAATTCTGTGATACAAGCTTTTAAATCTTCCTTACCAAACTCAGGCCACATCTTATCAAGAAAAACCCATTCGCTATAAGTGCTCTGCCAAGGCAAAAAGTTGCTAGTACGCTTTTCTCCACCAGTACGAATAATTAAGTCAGGATCATGAGACAAATAAAGATTATTACTAAAAGTTTTTTCATTAATACTAGAAGGCTTAACCTTACTAACAATAATCCTTTTAACAGCATTAATTATTTCCTCACGACCACCATAAGCAATAGCAAAATTAACAATGAAAGGCTTATTCTTAGAAGTATCACCCTCAAGCTTTTCACACTGAAGCCTAATATCATCAGGAAGCATAATCAAATTACCAACAAACCTAATACTAATACCCCCATCCTTTAATTCTTTCAAACTCATAGTTCGGAGTTCATCACGAAAAATTTTGAATAACATACTAAGCTCATTCTTAGGACGATTGTTAATATTATCAATAGAAAGAGCATAAAGAGTTAATTCCATAACACCATAACTCTTAAAATACTTTAACAAATCATGAATTTTACCAGCACCAAACTCATGACCCCTCCAAGGCATAGTCATAAGCCTCTTAGCAAAACGACGATTACCATCTAGGATGATCCCTACATGTTTAGGGACAATAACATTCTTTAGAGACATGTCAGTAAATGAGAATTTAGGTATTTTAAGCTTTATGTAAGACAACTAAACAGGATAATAAAAACCAACAAAGTATAAAAGCAAAGAAAAAGAATAATTTCGGATGAGCCAAAGAACAATAGCGGTACTAGGGACTAAGTGGGGAAAAAACATTTTCAACACAACAATAAGAGATTTCGCACCAGAAGAAGTAAGAGTAAAATACTTATTCTCAAGAGATGTAGAAAATGCTATAAGAGCAATAGCAGAAAAAAGCCGACCCTACGAAGTTAAGCCGACAAACAATATGCAAGAAATACTTCATGATAAAGAAGTTGATGCAGTAATGATAGCAACACCAACAAATACGCACGTAAATTACGCTAAAGCATTCTTAGTGGCTGGTAAAGACGTATTCTTAGAAAAACCAGGAACAACAAAAGTTGATGACACGTGTGCACTAGAAGTAAACTGTGAAAGATCTGGAAGAAGAATAATGGTAGGATACTTAATGCTTTACAATAAAGCAGTAGAACAATTAAGAAAAGATGTAACGGGGGGACTGTTTGGGGGGGTAAGAACATGGAATTCAAGATTCTCAGCTGATTCAAAACTGAGAGAACATGACTCAGTACTAGAAGACATACTAGTCCACGACATATCGATGATGGTAGACTTACTACCTGGAAAAACTTCAACAGTTTATGCTGATGGAGAATCAAGAATAAGAAAACCCGGCGTGGTGGGGTATGAAGAAGTAGCAGACATATTATTGAGACATGGCCAAACTAGAGCAACCATGAATGCGAATTGGCTAGGGACAAGAAAAACAAGAACTATAGAAATAAGCGGGACTGGCGGAGGAGCAATAATAGACGATTATGGAATACCAAAACTCGTATACTTAACAAAAAAAGGAACAGGACAAACAAACGAAGAGAAAGTAGTAATTGATGACCTAAGAGACCATAAAGACCAACCACTAGCAAGAGAAATAAAACACTTCTTTGATTGCTTAACAAGTGGAGAAGAATTCAAAACAGGATTACAATTTGCTAGAAGAGTAACAGAAGTTTTAGAAGCATCAAGAAAATCAATGAATAGCGGACTACCAATAAAATTATAAAAAAAGTTATTTATTCTTCTTAACAACCTTCTTTACTTTAGACTTCTCTTCCTTCCTTGCAGGAACCTTTTTTGCTTTCATTTCCTTAAAACCAGTATACTTCCACAGCGATTTAGGAATAGTAATAGAGCCATCTTCTTGCTGATTATTTTCAATGATACAAACCATAATCCTAGAAGTAGCAAGAGCAGTATCATTAAGAGTGTGAAGAACTCTACGAACACCCTGAGAATCAACACACTTAATATCAAGCTTCCTAGCCTGATAATCAGTACAATTACTCAAAGACATAACCTCACCATACTCCTTAGTTGTAGGACGATAAACCTCCAAGTCAGCACTACGATACTTCCAATCAGCCAAGTCACCAGTACAAATCTCAATAACCCTAAAAGGAAGATCAAGAGTTTTAAGAATATCAACAGAATTTTTTAATAATTCGTCATAAATCTTAATAGAATCCTCGGGCTTACAAAAAACGAATTGTTCAATCTTATTAAACTGGTGAGTTCTCCACAAACCCCTCTCATTAATGCCATGAGCACCAACTTCTTTACGAAAACACATAGAGTAAGAAAAATACTTTTTAGGCAAATCAGACTCAAGTATTGTTTTACCAGAATGAAGAGCAAGAAGAGCCTGCTCAGAAGTACCAATCAAACCCAAATCTTCACCAGCAATACGATAAACAGACTGCTCAATAGCCTCCTTATTCATAGAAGCAAAAAGAGAATTATTATTAAGCATTAAAGGAGTCTCAATATAATCATAACCCTTACTCCTCATAAAATCAATGCCGAACCTAATAAGAGCTTGATTAAGAATAGCTAACTCGCCCTTCAAATAATAAAAACCGTTACCTGAAGATTTAGCAGAAGCATCAAAATCAACAAGACCTAAATTTTCTAGTAACTCAACATGATTCTTAGGAGTGAAAGAAAACTTAGGGATCTTACCAGACTTCATAATCTCAACATTTTGCGAACCATCCTTGCCCTTAGGCGTTTCCTTAGAAAAAATGTTAGGAATAGTAGACAAATGCTTCTTAATCTCTTCCTGAAGATTCTTCTCCTTATTCTCAAGTTCAACAAGCTTCGCAGGTATTTCCTTAGCCTTATTAAGCAAGTGTTTAATGTCACCACCACTCTTCTTAGTCTCATTAATATCCTGAGAAACCTTGTTCCTCTCATGACGAAGAGTATCAGCCTCAACCCTACAAGCACGCCACTGCCTATCAAGATCAATAATTGTATCAACAAGAACGACTTTTTCATCCTGACCCTTACGCTTAATATTATCCTTAACTAAATCGGGATTATCACGAAGCAAATTAATATCAATCATGAATAATTATTAATTAAGTATTTATTTAAAGCTTGTCTTTAAGAAAAAATAAAGAAGTGTCACTATAATAGTCTATTTCTATACTCCACCAAGTCGTAGTGAAAAATTATCGTCATTTAAGGAAAGGTTTAAAAAGAAAAATAAAGGTTCCAATGTATAGTTTGGAAAGCATATATTCGATATTTGCCAAAAAACTATAAAGGAAATAAATCATGAAAGACAACTTCGACATATTTTTTAGACGCAAACCAGCACTAATGCTAATAGCTCTGAAAAAAGTTTCTAAAGCGAGATATGGAAGCGTTTTAGCCAAAGAAGTAGACTGCACTTACAGCCACGCTGTAAAAATTCTGCAAACACTTGAAAAGCTTGGGCTTGTTTTGTTTGAAAAACAAGGCCGTATAAAGATAATAAAGCTGACCAAGAAAGGAACAGAAATAGCAGACCACATAGAAAACATAAGAAAACTATTACAATAAAAGTTTTTTTATAAAAAAAGCTATAACTCAGACATAAACTCGATTATTATTTTTTAGTTTTAACTAAAAAAAAGGAGGTTGATGAAAGAGAGGTGGTAAATTATTCTCACAAAATATTTATGCTAAAAACTTTTCTAAAGAAGAAAAAAAATGGCAATGGTCCCGAGGGGATTTGAACCCCCGACACCCTGATTAAGAGTCAGGTGCTCTGGCCAGGCTGAGCTACGGAACCATAACGAATAAAGGAAGAAAAAGGGGCTTTAAAAAAGTTCTTACTTAAGCAGCCATGACAGCCCAAGAATCCCAAATGTGAGGGTCATAACCAACGACTGAACAAACCTCTTTAGGAAGCTTATGAATAGCATCAAAGAAAGGAACATCACCTAAAACGAGCTTAGGAAGATCTTTAGGCTCCTTTGATAATTGTTCAAGCGTGAAAGGAACATGATCCTTCTTTTCATTACCTGAAGACTCGGGACCTGCACGTGACAAATACCAATCCCTTAAACCCATATAATCTTCTCTTTTATTAATAGAAACAAACTTTTTCCTAAACTCAAAAACATTATCCTTATCAAGCCAAAAATCAGCCCTAGGAGAAACACCCAAATAAATATGAGTATTACCCATAAGCCTCTCAAGATTGCGAGGATTAAGCCCAACTTCCCTAGCAACCATGTGAAGAAGCAAAGTATCCTGAGAGTCATTAAAAGGAATACCTAAATAAACATCACAACTTCTCTGATTAACAACAAGATCAATGTTATCGCCATAAACACTAAACTGGTGAAAGAAAGGGCAAGGACCAATAGCCATCTTTTTAAGATCACCAACATTCCAAGCACTTAAAGTATGATATCTAGAACCAGAATTTTTTTTAATACTATCAAAAAGATCTTTAACCTGATCAACTTCACTACCGTCGGAATCTTTCCAATGCCTCCACTGATAACCATAAACTGGGCCTAAATCGCCATCAACTTCGCCAGCTCTTAATTTTTCGTTAAACTCAGCAAAGCCTGCGTTCCAAGCAGGAGTATTTTTAGGATACTGAGCATCAAGACCTTTATTTCTAACGTACAAATCAAAAGCGTTACCGTTCCAAATAGTTATTTTTTTATCAGAAAGAGTTTTTGCAGTTCTTTCACCTCTTAACTTCCAAAAAATTTCCTCAAAAGGAAGACGATGGGGAATATTCTTAGTAGTAACAATAGGTAAACCTTTAGAAGTATCATAAGAAGTGCGCCAAGAAGGAATACTAAGAACGAACTGGCCAGTTCTCATCTCGGGCTGAACTTCACCCCTTCTCAAAACCTCCTTGATAATATCATGATACTGCCTCATTTTTAACCTCCAGAATAAACCAAAAAACTATTATTTAAACAAATAGGTAGTTTAGGAATATACAAGAACTTGTAAGAAAAAAACTTTAATTATTATCTGTACTCACGCCAAGAATACTTACACTTAGTACATTTGAAAAAACGAGTTTCAGCCTCGTCACCTGCACGAGTTTGAGCAGACCAAAAGTAAGCTTCACCATGCTTACACTTACGACAAACAGCGTTAGTCGTAGGGAAAACATCAACTTCTTTCTCCTTAACAATACCCACCTCTGGCTTCTTCTCAATCTTCTCGCTAGTCCTAATCTTAGTAATACCCTTAATAGAATGACCACACTTCATACACTGAGAATTCTTCTTCTTATCAGTTACTAAACCGCCGCACTTAGGACAAAACTCCATAATAAGAAAGTTAGACGCAGACTATATAAAACTTTGGAGCATAAAGAAATAATGATATTTGAAGACATAAACGCATGGATTGACGCATTCACAACAATAATGAACACAGGACTAATAAAAAATGATTATGTGTACATAGACTTATGGAGTTTAGGACATGTAATGATGGGACTAATACTAATGTACTTGATGACAAATGACAAAGTTTTCAATAAATCAAAAACAAAAAAACTCCTAACAATACTAACACTAGCAATACTTTGGGAAGTATACGAATGGATATTTTACAGCAGAGGAATATTCTTCTCAGCAGACAACAAAACAAACATCATATGGGACATAGGATTTGACATGTTAGGAGCATACTTCTACCTAGTGGGAGACAAATGGGTAAACAAAGAAGTAAAATCACTAGAAAAATAATCAAAAAATACCAACAAACAAAAGCTTAATCCAACCAAGCTTAGGAATCTTAATAATCGCCTTACCAATAATATTCTCTCTAGAAATCATTTTATCAAGAGACAACTGATCAGGATTACCATCGCCCTTAGTAAAAAAGAACTTTTTACCACTAACAGACTGAATATCAACAACCCTATGAATAATGGGGTGCTGCTGACCAGCATTAAAAACAATAATATCACCAATAACAGGGTCGGAATTCCTATAACCAACAACAAGCGCAATATCCCCCTTCTCGAGTCCAGACTTAAGAGGCCAAGACTTAGCCATAAATTTAGAAATATTCCTATCCTCATACCAAACATGATTAAGAGACCAAAAATGATTAAACTCACCAAAAACAAAAGCCTGGTGAGACATAGAAGAAGACTCAACAACAACTAAAGGAAGAGAAGAGGAAAGAACAAAAGAAAGACCTGGAAAAAAGATGAATTTGATAAAAACAAAAATCACAATTAAAGAAACAAGCCAACCCCAAATAGACTCATCATTCCATAAAAAATTCCAAAACTTAACAAAAAAATTACCCCTTTTAGACATGGAAAAACAAAAGAATAAAGAGAATTTAAAGCTTAGGGAGAGAAGAATTATAGCCTGCAACATAGAAATATTTAAAAAGGGCTACAACATGTATATCTAAGCCGTATACACAAGAAAATGACAGATATATTCGACACAAAAATAAGCTGCAACAAATGCAACACAACAATGAATAAAGGAGAAATAGTAAAAAACGGTTTCTCTCTAAGGATGGTAGAATGCGCAAAATGCGGAGACAGGATAATGCATCCTGGAGATATGAGCGAATACAACCAATTCGTAGAACTTAAAAACAAAGAATTCAAAGTAAAACTAAGAATAGTAGGTAACTCTTACGCCGTAAGCATACCTAGAGAAATAATAAACTTTATGCAAGAACAAGAAAAAATGATGAACGACATGGTAAGTATGTGTTTTGATAGCGCAAAAAGACTAAACATAACATTCGGAGAAGAAAAATAAAAAAATGGAAACAAAAATAAGTGATGAAGGAAAAGACGGAAAAGAATTGAAGTTAAGAGTAGTCGAAGCATTACAAGACGACGCATACAAAGGAATAGCAAGAATAGACTTAGAACTAATGAAACAATTAGGACTTCGAAGAGGAGATATAGTATCAATAAAAGGAGCAAGAGAAACAGTAGCAATAGTTGACCGAGCATACCCAGCAGACTTAGGAGAAAAAATAGTCCGTATTGACGGAATAATAAGAAAAAACTCTAAAACAAGCATTGGAGAAGCAGTAATAATAAAAAAAGCAGCAATAAAAGAAGCAAAAAAAATAACTATCGCACCAGCACAAAAAAACATAATGGTGCAAGGAGACCCTAACGGAATAAAAACAAGCCTTTTAGGAAGAGCAGTTATGAAAGGAGACTTATTAGTTCTTGGAGGGGCAAAAAGAAGACGAGACCTAATGAGCGAATTCGACGAATTACCAGGAATATTCGGAGACTTAATGGAAGGAATGGGAATGCCAGGAGGATTTGGACTAGGAGGAATAAGCCAAATAAGATTCGCAGTAGTTTCCACTACACCAATACAAGCATGCATAATAACAGAAAACACAGAACTAACACTATCAAGCAAAGCAGTAGAACTATCAGAAGAAGGAGAAATGCCAGAAGTAACATACGAAGACATAGGAGGATTAACAGACGAAGTAAAAAAAATAAGAGAAATGGTAGAACTACCACTAAAACACCCAGAAATATTCGAAAAATTAGGAATTGAACCACCAAAAGGAGTACTACTGCACGGACCACCAGGAACAGGAAAAACAATGCTAGCAAAAGCAGTAGCGCACGAATCGGACGCAAACTTCATACTACTAAACGGACCAGAAATAATGTCAAAGTTTTATGGAGAGTCTGAAAAAAACTTAAGAAGCAAATTTGAAGAAGCAGAAAAAAACGCGCCAAGCATAATATTCATTGACGAAATAGACGCAATAGCACCAAAAAGAGAAGATGTACAAGGAGAAGTAGAAAGAAGAGTAGTTTCACAATTATTAACGCTAATGGACGGACTGAAAGCAAGAGGGAAAGTAGTTGTAATAGCAGCAACAAACAGACCAAACGCAATAGACCCAGCGCTACGAAGACCGGGAAGATTCGACAGAGAAGTACACATAAACGTACCAGACAAAAACGGAAGACTATCAATTCTAAAAATACACACAAGAAACATGCCAATAGTAGCACCAATAAAAAAATCCTACCTACTAAAAAACATTGAAACAGTGAAGAACGAACTAAACACGATGATAACAGAACAAAAAAACAACAAAGAAGCAGGAAAAACAGCAGAAATAAAGAAAAACATAGAAACACTAAAAGAAAAAATTCTAACACTAACACCAATAAGCGAATTATTAACGGATGACGAACAAAAAAACGAGGCAATAACAAAAAAATTAACAAGCAAAGAAAGAGAAGAAATAAACTCCATATGCGTTAAAGAAATGATGCAAGAACTAGCAGGAATAACACACGGATTCGTAGGAGCAGACATAAATGCACTAGGAAAAGAAGCAGCGATGTGCGTGCTAAGAAAAGTATTACCAAAACTAAACCTAGAAGAAGAAAAAGAAATACCTGAAGAAGTACTAAAAGAATTAAGAATAAGGATGCAAGACTTCATGGACGCACTAAAAGTCGTAAGACCGAGCGCAATGAGAGAAGTACTAATAGACACGCCAAACGTAAACTGGAACGACGTAGGAGGATTAGACTACATAAAACAAGAATTAAAAGAAGCAGTAGAGTGGCCAATGAAACACCCAGAAACATTCATAAGAATGGGAATAAGGCCGCCAAGAGGAATACTGCTATACGGGCCGCCAGGAACAGGAAAAACACTACTAGCAAAAGCCGTAGCTAAAGAAAGCCAAGCAAACTTCATACAAGTAAAAGGGCCAGAATTATTATCTATGTGGGTAGGAAAAAGCGAAGAAGGAGTAAGGAAAGTATTCGAAAGAGCAAGACAAGTATCACCATGCGTAATATTCTTTGATGAGATAGACAGCTTAGCATCAAGAAGAGGCGGAGGAGAATACTCAGGAAACAAAGTAGGAGAACAAGTACTAAACCAACTACTAGCAGAAATGGACGGAATGGAAGAACTACACGACGTAGTAGTAATAGGAGCAACAAACAGACCAGACATACTAGACCCAGCAATCCTGCGACCTGGAAGATTCGACAGACTATTACTAGTAAGACCGCCAACAAAAGAAGGAAGAGAAAAAATAATATCAATACACACAAAAGGAATGCCACTAACAAAAGACGTAGACATAAAAAAATTAGCTGCAGAAACAGAAGGATACGTAGGAGCAGACATAGAAAGCTTATGCCGTGAAGCAGCAATACTATCCCTGCGAGAAGACATTAACGCAAAAGACGTATCAATGAAACACTTCCTAGATGCAATGAAAAAAGTACCGGCATCAGTAACAAAAACAGCAGCAGAAAGATACACAAAAATGGAAGAAGAATACCTAAAAAACGCAAGAGCATCACTAACACCAGAAGTAAGAAACTACCTAGGATAAAAGTAAGGGAGTACCCTTATCAACCCAGAAAGTTTAGGGGTTATCAGAACATTTTATCATAATGACTAACAACATAGAAGTAGAAATAAGAAGTTTCATAACAAAACAAAAATATGAAGAACTAATAACGCTATTAACAAAAGAAGGGGAACTTTTAAGTGAAGACTACCAGGAAACATACTATTTCGACTCTGAAGAGGACCTAAGAATTCAAAAAAACAATTTTTTCTCAAAAGTATGGATGAAAAAAGGAAAAATACACGATGAAGCAAGAGAAGAAATAGAAATAAAATTCTCAAAAGATGACTTCGAAAAAGCAGAAAAACTATTTTTAGGATTAGGATACAAAGTAAAAATAAAATGGTTTAGAAACAGACACACATTCAAATGGCAAAACATAGAAGTAATGATAGACTACACAAAAGGGTACGGACACATAATAGAAATGGAAATAATGACTAGCGAAGAAAACAAAGAGTCAGCAATAAAAACACTAAAAGAAAAAATGAATCAGTTAAAAATACCATTAACAACGAAAGAAGAATTCGAAAAAAGATTTAATGATTACAAAGAAAACTGGGAAGAACTAATCAAATCTTAAAATCCTCAGTCATTACTTCCGTCTTATCTTTCAGTATTAGTAATGTGTTCTCACTTTGAGCAACAGGCTCACGAGATTTCTCAACAAGTTGAGGATAATGATAAAGGATTCCTTCCCTTTCTAAAATGCTCATTGAAAGAACTGCTCTAGGACCAAACTTTTTAACAACCCAACGAGAAGCAAAAGGCAAACCATTATACTCCTTATCAATAAAAAGAATAATCTCCCTAGCTAACATGTCACGAACATTTTTCTTATTAACTAAACGATAAATATTAGATGGCTTACCCTCAAAAACTAGGCCAGTACCGGTAGTCACGAAAGGCTCAATAGCATAACCTGACTCAACCATTTTAACATTACTACCATTATCATAATTAGGAACAGTTTGACCAGCATGAACAACAAAACGGTCAACTTGATGACCGCAAAGATTCTTAATAGGAGAAAAACCCCTAGAAACAATAGCATCCTGAATACTCCTACCAAGATCACCAAGAGTAACACCAAACTTAGCAGTCCTCATAGCAGCCTCCAGGCCAGCACGAGAAGCCTCAATAAGTTTTTTGTTAATATCACTATTATCTAAATCAACAGAAAAAGCACAATCAGCAATAGCGCCATTAACACAAATACCAATATCAACTTTTAATAAACCACTAGCTAAAGTCTTATCATCATAAGTAGGAGTATAATGAGCAGCAACCTCATTAATAGACAAATTAATAGGGAAAGCAGTAGTAGCACCTAACTCCTTAATTTTAGCATCAACCTTATCAGCAATCTCTAATAAAGGAACACCCTTCTTAACAATACTCTTAGCAAAAGCCTTAACCTCTTGATGAATCTTACCAGCCTTCTTCAAGTCAGCAATATAATCCTTATCCATAAACAATAATAAAAAAAGAAGATATATAAAACCTGCCATCATAAAAAATGTTATGGAGTGGAAAATTAGCAAGTACCAATTATTCCTAATAACATTATTCTTAGCATTTTGGGTTTGGGCAGCAATAAACCCCAAGTATCCTGATGGGTGGCTTCTAGAAAACTATTTAGTATTCATATTCGTACCAATAATACTGATAGTAAGTTATTATTTCAAACTATCAAACACTTCTTACACGCTAATAACAGCATTCATGATAATGCACGTTATAGGATCACACTACACTTACGCAGAAGTACCACTGGGTTACACATTACAAGAATGGTTCGGAAGCAGTAGAAACATGTACGACAGAATAGTGCACTTCTCATTCGGATTCTTATTAGCATACCCAATAAGAGAAGTATTCGTAAGACTAGGAAAAACAAAAGGTTTATGGGGATTATACTTCCCAATAGAATTAACATTAGGACTAGCAGCAATTTACGAAATAATAGAATGGGGAGCAGCAGTAATAGTCGACCCAACAGCAGGCTTAGCATTCTTAGGAGCACAAGGAGACGTATGGGACGCACAAAAAGACATGGCATTAGCAGGAATAGGAAGCGTAATAGCAATGATCGTAGTAGCAGGATTACACCTAGTATACAACAAAAACTTCAAAAAAGAAATAAAAGAAAGTCTAAGAGTAGAAAAAGGAGACAAACCATTAGGAGAAATAAAAATAAAAGAATGGATGACACAAAGGTCACAAGTGAAGAAAAAAGAATGATTACTTTATCCTTCTTTCTTTAGGAACAAAATTACGCAAACGACCATCCTGACTAATCCTACCACAACCAACAACTTCTCCATCACACTTAACAACAACAAAACCACGAACCAACTCGTAATCCTTAACTTGGTCGGGAGTTAAAGAAACGTCCTTGCCCCTAAGCCAATCAAACTCCTGAGCCTTATCTATAACAACAAAATTCTTAGTAATTTGATCACGCAAAATTATCGCAGCATCATGAGAAAGACGAATATCATTATCGCCATCACCTTCAAGAGTAAAAAAGTAAGAACCTAAAATTTCAAGACGAAAAAACTGCTTTAAAGTACTAATCTGGTCAGCAGTTATAACACCAGTAAAAACACGAAATTTGTCATGACCGAAAGTAATGAAAGAACCATCAATTTTAGAAATACCGAATTGATTATTAAGGCGACTAAGGAGAGCTTGCTTATCCTTATTATTAAGAACATTAAAAGAAGCCATGATTAATTAGTACCTCTCTTACTATTTGACAATTTTTTTATCTTACACAAAAAGAATCCTTCAGTATCATTATCCTGAGGGTAAATACGGCAAGCATTAACTAAAGAAGAATCAAACTTTTTACCATCCCAAGAAGTAAGACCTGACCTAGACTTAACAGGAATACTTATCGGAAGAACTTCTGCATCATAATTTTTAATAAGAAAATCAACAACTTCTTCATTTTCTTCAGGAGAATGAGTGCAAGTAGAATAAATCATAACTCCTCCAACTTCTAAAACTCTGAAAGCATCAACAATAAGCTTTTTTTGTCTCTTAGATAAACTTTGGACAAGATCAAGACTCCAATCACTTGCAGCAGACCTAGAAGAACGAACAGTACCCTCACCAGAACAAGGAGCATCAAGAAGAACTTTAGAAAAAAGAATTTTTGTTTTATTAATAGTCTTATCACAAAAGCGAGAACCATCTTCACAAGTAACTAAAGTGTTAGAAACACCCATTCTCTCAAGATTAGCAGCCAAAACGCGAGTACGAGAAGGAGAATTATCATTAGCGATAAGTAAACCATTATTAAACATTGAAGCAGCAGCCTGAGTAGTCTTAGAACCTGGAGCAGAACACAAATCAAGCAAACGATCATCACTTTTAGGATTAAGAGCAATAATAGGGAGCATGGAAGAAATTTCCTGAACATAAAAATAACCCAAGAGGTGCTCGACAGACTTACCGAGAGCACCAGGCTGGAGAATAGAAGTAACAACCATAATTTCAGGATGGGAAGAAAAAGGTTGATCAACAACCCAACCGTTAGAACGAAGCTTAAACAATAACTCCTTAGGGGAAATCTTTAGAGTATTACACCTAATAGAACAAAGGGGCTCACGAGAAGAAAAATCAACATACTTATCAAAGTCATCCTTACTAACAAGTAATTTTTTTATTCTTTCCTCAAAAACTTTATGAAAATTAGGAGCGCGAGAAAAATCTTTCTTTTTCATGATTATTTATAGCCAAACCTCCTTTCATAATCCTTGTGGTTAGAATAGTCAATAATAACCGCTATTATTTCAATATTGCTGGGTGTAACAAGTGAATAAACAAGCCTCCAAGCATCAGCAAGAGGATACCACCACAAATTATCAATTTTATACTTTTTGGTGTAATCTTTAGGAATAATTTTTTGAGGTATTCTCTCACCACAAAAGGCGTTATCTTTAAGGTCTTTAATGGCTTTATTGATGGAGTTCTTTAAGGGACTATTATTTGCAAGTTTATTAAATGCTAACTCTGATTTATCTTCTGCGAATCTAACTTTATCTGCGGATCGAAATAGTCTCATGAGTCAATAATCTTTCCGATTTATAAATAGTTTTGCTGCTTCTGGGCTCCAAATATAAACAACATAATCATTTTTATCAATTCCTATTTTACTATTGTCTACTAAGTATTGGAGTATGACATTAAAAGTGCCCCACATCACTTTTTTAGGAAGCATCTTCCATAATTCATTTCTTTTAAAATCGCCGTTATGTTTTTTGATAAAATTCTCGACCATCATGACAGTTTCAAGGGTGGGGCTACGAGTAATAATTTTAGCAACATTAAACTTTGGAGACTTTTGAAGTTCCATAAATAGATTTATCAATTGATATATTTAAACCTTTGCTTATTAAAATTTTAGAACAATCTTTTTTGTGATTCTCCCTCAATAATGTCCTTAGTCTCAATACTGAAAACTTGGAAAATGTTCTCAACAGCAGGCAAAATTTGGTTATTAAGATAATAATCGATATCGTAAGGCTTATCGTCCCCTGGTAAAGCAACACGATCGCCAATACGTTTAGACTTAGGCTTACCCTTCAAGTCCTTCTCAGGCTCAGAAATAAAGTACTCTATAAGCATACCAGAATCAACAGGCAAGGAGCGAGAAATCATCATCTCAGCAGCCAAAACGTGAGGGCCGCGAGATTTGTAAACATCAATACTCTTCTTAAGTTGAGTTCTAATAAGAATATCCTTAACATCAATCCTCCTAGATTTAAGCTTACTAATGATTTCTTTAGCGTAAAGAAGAGCAGACTTTTCATTAC
The DNA here is from genome assembly GCA_038045945.1 of Nanobdellota archaeon. Classification (GTDB taxonomy): domain Archaea; phylum Nanobdellota; class Nanobdellia; order Pacearchaeales; family GW2011-AR1; genus JAGVWS01. Next base: position 11,248 of record JBBSXC010000007.1, on the reverse strand, counting down.
CCTCAGTAAGGATCATTTTTAAAATTTCATTCTGCAAATTACGAGCCAAACGACACCAGTCTCTACGAACAGTCTCAAAACCACGAATTTTCATTTTACCCTTATCATTAATCAAAGCATACTTCTTCTTAGCACCAGACTCGCCACCCCTAGTTGTAACCCATAATCCACGCTTATAAAAATCCTCTAAGTCAAGCTCCATGATACCAGGAAGATCACCATTAATCTTTTTCAAAAAAGTAAGAGCATCAGAACGAGTTTTACCGTTAGCTTCTAACATCAAAGAGTCCGTATCCCCATAGATAGCTTTGAAACCAAAATCTTCTGCTTTAGTAATAGTTTCCTTAATAAATTTCCTACTAATAGCAGTAGCAGAAGCACTAGCCTCTGGACAATAATACCTAGCACCAAAAAATCCTTGGTAACCATAAGCAGCATTAGCTAAAAGCTTGAAAGAGTTAGAACGAGCAAGGACAATAGGACTAGGATTAACTTTAAGCTCAGCCTTACAGGCTTTTCTCAAAGTAATAATTTCTTTAAGCATCTCGGGAAAAAAACCAGGTTTTTTAGAAAAATAATGAACCCTTTTAGGACTAGTAGATACCTCAACAGTTATAGAATCCTTAGACTTCTTCTCTAAGAGAGTTGACCTAGACAAATTAAAAGTAGAAATAATACTAGGCCAAAAAGAAGTAAAATCAAAAACGGCAACCTGGTCATACAAACCAGGAGTTGGTTCTAAAACAAAAGCACCCTCATACTTTTCACGGCCCATCCTTTCACCAATCTCATCATGAACAGCCTTCTTCTCAGCGACTTCATTAAAACGATAAAGATTATTAAGAATGTAATCCTCAACATGAGTAGACATACCATCCCTAGACATCTCAAAAAGAGGCTTACAAGTAACGCGAGAAAACTCGGCCATATCATGCCAAATCTTATCACAAAGCCTAAAAGTTATAACGGAATCCTGCAAGTTATAACGAAAAAATTGTTCCCACTCAGCACTCGTTAGTTTAGAAGAATGCTTAAACTCATGAACAAGCTTATTTTCGCCTAACAATTCGCCAGCAACCTCATTAAGAGATAAAGTTTCAGACTGCAAATACTGAGAATAATTAATCTGAATAAACTTAAACAAGTCCAAATGAACAAGACCCTCAAAACGAACAGATTGACGCTTAGTACCTATTGACCAAGGCGAAGAACCATCCAAGCCCAAAGACAAATCAACCTTAAGTTTTTTACACCTCTCACGAATATAAGGCATATCAAAAGAGTCAGAATAATAACCAACTAAAACATCAGGAGTATTTTCTTTAATAAAATCAACAAAAGACTGAAGCATACCAGCTTCTGATTTACAATCAACAACAAAATCCAAGGAAGAAGAGGAAGAATTCGCGCCGAACGAAAAAACCTTACTAACCAATTTACCATCATGGCCACGACCATGGACAGAAATCATAAGTATCTTACCCTTACCAATCTCCAAATCATCAGTCTCAATATCACAAGCAAGAATACTAGGAACAAAATCATCACCTTTTTCTTTATTAACAAGGGTAAAATTTTCAGCTTTTATCACATAATCAACATTAAGAGTACTCACCATACCACCAAAATCTGAGCTGTCACACAAAGTACCAGAAACCTTGTAACGATTAAAAGGAACAACTTGTCTATCCATAATATACCTAGTAATTGTGCCTAAATCATGCTCTCGACGCTTGTCAATAACATCAAAATCTAGTTGGTCAGCAAACGCTGGAGCATCCTTATAATTAGTAATAAAAATTTTCAGAGACTTAACATCTCTGCCCAAAAACTTTTTATCATGAACCTCTGTCTTCAAAACTCTACTAGTCCTGTTAGTGTTAGAAACCTTAATTTTTTCAACACTGGCAACAAGCTTTTTTAGTTCCTTATCGCTAGTCTTATCCTTAATTATTGCCCAAAAGTAAGGATTAACCTTGTCTATAACACAAACCCTTTTCCCATCATTATTCCTACCATAAATCTTAACATAATTCTCATCCATGTAATCAAAAGATTGGTAATCAACAGGAACAAAAACAAAATCCATAAAAAACAAACACAAAAAGACTTTTTATATCTTAATACGAGTAGTAATGGAGCACAAAAAAAATAATTTTTCTTTTTTCAATTGAGCCAAAAATTGCGAAATATTTATAAAGAACAAAGTTTTGAGGAAATCATGAAAACTGGTGGAAAAGGGATTTTAGCACTAATACTAGTTTTATCTTTAACATCAATATTCTTAACAAGTTTAGTGTCAGCACAAAGCACAGCACAAAAAATATGGGATCCAATTAAGGATATGTTTACTGGTTGGCAATCTGGTAATCTAAGTGTGGGTGTTGCAAAGTGGTTATTCTTATTTTTATTGGTTGTTATGATATATGAGATAGTAAAATTTGTGCCAGTAATAAAGAATATGCACAGAGTGGTAAAATTCATCTTCTCCCTAATAGTTGGATTCTTAGCGACAGCATACTTAGTTCCTGAAGAAATAAAAGTGGCATTAGTATCATACGGAGCCTTTGGGTTATTGCTTGGTGGGATAATACCGTTCATATTATTAGTATTCTTTAGCGTGGAGATGAGAAAGGAAGAAAATGGTGTTGGAGGTTTAATAGTAAGTTACGTTATCTGGATTGGATACATAGGATTCTTAGCATGGAGAACATGGGACACTATGAAAAATGCTCCGGAAGGTCAGGAATGGATGTATTACATATATTTGATAATCATAGCAGTATCGCTAATATTCATATTTTTCCAAAGAAAGATTATGAGAGCTCTATTCAGGGCAGAAATAAACCAAGCTACAGAAAGTGAAAGAAAAGATTTGGCGTCATCACTTCTAGGCGAAGCAGAAAGAAGAGATAGGGACAGGCCAAGAGGGCTTACTGGGGCAGCGCTAGCAACATACGATGAGAAGACTAAGGCGCTAAGAGACAGAGCAAACAAGATACTAGGTGTAAGTTCTTAAAATCTTAATTATTTTTTTACTAAACTTTTATAAACTTCTAATAACAACTTTTCATAATGAAAAAAGGTTCAAAAAAATTTCTTACTTACTTAACCATTGCTCTAATAATACTAAGCTTTACAGCAATAACAATAGCCCAAGAAAAAAGTGCTGAAAAAGTTGTTGATAAAACTAAAAAAGCATTAGTGGACTGGGAATTAGGGCAGTTTAGTCCTGTTATAGCAAAATACTTATTCGCCATTTTAGTATTCTTATTCATATACCCTCTAGTGGGAATGCTACCATTATTTGGAGCAAATGGAGAAAAATTTGGAAACAAAATATTAAGGTTTGCACTAGCAGTCATAGTATCATTCTTAGCAACAGCGTACCTAACGCCAGAAGACATTCAACTAACACTAGTAAGTTATAGCTCGATGGGGATGGTGCTAGGAGGAGTAGTGCCTCTCTTATTACTAATATTCTTTACAGTAGAAGCAAGAAGAAAAGCAGAAAAAAACAGTATATTATTAAGCTATATCTTATGGTTAGGATTCATAGGATTCATAGTATACAAATTAGTATCAGGATATTCAAACGATAAGATAGAAGCAGGAGGATACTTAGCGTACCTAATAATCATAATATTATCCCTAACATTCTTATTTTTACAAGGACAAATAATGGGATTCTTAGCAAAACAAGGATTCGAAGCAGAAAAAACTTTAGTAGAAAACAAAGTAAGAAGACTAAACCTATTACAACAAGTAGAGGAAGAGAGATTGAAAAGATTAGAAAGTAAAAAAGAAGGGTTTGATTGATAAAGACCCAAATTATATAAAGAGAAAAAATAATTCTAAATCATGAAAAAAGAGCTAGCGATAATAATTCTGATATTATTAATAGCACCACTAATCCTGAGTGTAAACGCGCAGGAAGTGCCGCCAGAAGCACAACTAGCAATAGGTTTAGGACAAAAAGCACAAGACATAAACCAAAAAATAGAAGGCTCGCAAAGCCCGGGAGACTACTTATCGCAAGAATTCAAAAAAGTAATGCTACAAAACCCAAAACTAGCAAAAATGAATGATTGGCTAGAAAAAAACTCTCTAGTATTCAAAATAATCTTTGCACAACCCTTCAGCGTAACACTAGAATTCTTAATAGTAATAATATTATGGGTTTATTTCATGAAAGAAATATACTCGGTAACAAAGTCAGCATTTGAAATGAAAAAGATATATCTTGTTTTATCAGCAATACTTGCAACAATAATACTAGCGCAAATAGGGTTATACAGAGGAATAGCATACTTAATAGAATACTTAGTATTCAAACCAGAAGCATTGATAGTAAGACTAATAGTAGCAGCAATAATAGCTGCTGTATTATTATTAATAAGCTACCTAAACAAAAAGTTAAGTGGAAACTTAGAAGGAAAGAAAGAAGCAAAGAAAGCTCAAGAAACAGAAAGTGACAGAATGATTATAAAAAGAACAGCAGAAGGATTACAAAAAGGAATGAAAGCATTAGACAAATAAAACTCTTATCTTTTATTATCAAACATCTTCTTTAAGGCAGCAATCTTTAAACCGGCAGAAGTAGAATCATTCTCAGTCTTATCAAGAACACTCTCCAAAAAGAACTTGTTAGAAAAATGAATGATTAAGTAAAGAAAAGCAGCAACTAGGGTAAGAACGATGATGAAACCGGCAGCATAACTATCAATACTAGTAATCTTCAGAACCAACTCGCTAAAAGACTGTAATAATCCAACAATTAAAACAAAACCGCCAGATAAAGAAATAAGTCCGGTAACAACTATTGAAACAATAAACCTTATAATTATATTCTTAAAATAAGGAACAAAAGCTAACATATGAAAAATGAATATGAAAGCCAGTATTCTAACAGCAAAATAAATCACGAGAAAGCTAAGGGGAGAATTATCCGAAAATATTTCAGAAAGACCTTGAGAAAAATTACTCGCATTATTGTTTTGAGCTGAAACAATAAACAAAGAAAGAACTAAAGCTAACAAAAAAACTAGTGTAAACCTCTTATTCATAAATAAGACTTGTTAACCAACATTTATATTACTTTCTTTAAAACAATTTTGTTTGCTTCCTATCACTAACTAGTCTCTTAATCCTCAATAATTGTTTATCAATACGATCAGAAGAAAAACCTCTACTAAGAAGAATCCTCTTAATCTCATCAAGATTAATGTCCGGGAAAACAATAGGGAAGTTTTCAACATTGGGCTTATGAAACAACTCAAAAATAGTCTGCCAATCAAAAGAGTTACCCTCAGAAAGCATCTGCGCAAACCTTTCCAAAACTTGCGAAGAATTAAAAATCAAAACCGGTTGCTTATAAGTCTTAACAATCTGCAAAGCTCTCTTAGGACCAATACCTCGAACTCCGCCAGGATTATAATCAGTACCGCAAAGAATACCAATACAAATAAGTTGATCAAGATTAATCTCCAAAGAATTAAGAACCATATCAAGATCAATAATTTCGGGAGAAACATCAACGTAACCACTAACAGTTTTACGCTTATTAGCCAAAGTCAAGTTTTGAATAAGCCTAGGAGCACCAAAGAGCAAACTGTCATAATCCTGACTACCAACAGCATAAACTGCTGCAGGATTAGTACGAGCAAGATGAGCAGCCTGAGCCTCACCCTCGCTAGGAGCTTGAATAACCGCAATACCCATAGCAGTTAACAACTCCTTACTCTCATTAACAATTTGTTCATTAATAAAAACCATTTGACGAGAATACTTGCCCATTGACTGCCGATCATCAATAGCCTTAGCAGACTCAAACTTAACCCTAGCATCCTCCTTATGCTCCTTTCTAGAAGCATTAGTAGCACTCTTAAGCTCGGGAGGCTTACCATCAAAAACATAAACAAGCTTTAATCCATCATCTAAGAGATTAATATTACGATAAAAAAGACCGGAAAGATGACTGGTAATATTGCCCTTATCATCCTTAAGAGGAGTACCATCAGGCTGCCTAATAGTAGAAAGAAACTGATAAATAATATTATAAGCATCAATACAAATAACTTTATCTTTAAGATCCTTAATCTCAATCTGCTTACGAGAGATAATATCACGAATTTGCAAACCCATAAATATAATCAAGAATGTTAATTAATAAAAGTTAGCATCAAAAAGAAAAAACTAGAAATCTATACCTGGCTTATCCCCGGACGCTCTTCTCTGTCTGTCATTCCTTGGTTCACAACCATTAGGTATGGCTCCTCTTCTAGAGCTTCTAACCCTTGGGACCGTAGTAGATGGGAATTTTGGTGCAGCAGGTATTCCTAAAGCTTCTCTCTCTTCTGACTCTAACATTTCTAATATTTTTGAATCTTCATTAGCCGCTCTTTGAGAATGATAATTAATTACTGTTTTACCAATTTCATAAGCTAATGGATCCTCAGGCCTTACTCCCAGTTCATCACAAAGAGAAGCATAAGTGGGATAATCCCCGGATATAAGGGCCTTACTTCTGCTAAGATAATCATTACTTGGTGTTGCTACAGAAACATCTTGGTAATCCATACATGTCATGAATAAAGCAAGGGAAAATACTATATAAATTTAACTATTTAATCACTAAGTAGTGATTACTAAAAACAAAAAAATTGTTTATTCTAATACGAACAAAAAAAGAAATATTAGACTTTTCGTAACTGTAGAATCGTTAAAAACACTTATTCTCAAAACATTTATATACTAAAACAAATTATGAAATGTCATGAGTAAAAAGGGTGGGATTATTTTAACATCAGTTCTAGTAGCAATTCTATCAATATCCTTCTTAGTAAGCGCACAAATTAATTATGGTGCTAACGCCGGAAGGGGAGCATCATTTCCTGACGCATTCCAAAACTTTTGGGATGGAACAACGAGTATCCTTAACACAATACTAAAACCAATACTAGGAGATTCGCAAATACTTGGGGGAAATGTTGGAGGAGCAGGTTACCCAATGAGTACTGTTGGGGAGGTATTATTCATAAAATCATTATTTGCAGCACTAATATTCATAGTAGTTTTCTCAATACTAATATCATCAGTACCCTTGTTCTCAGGGAAAAAAGGATTATCTGCAGTAGTGGGAATAATAGTATCAATACTAAGCGTAAGATTCTTATTAACAGCAGGATGGATTGAAACAATACTATTACCATACTCAGCACTAGGAATAGTATTAACAGCATTCATACCGTTCATAATATACTTCTACTTCATTGAAAAGTTCATAACATCAAAAACTTGGAGAAAAATAGGGTGGATATTCGCAGCAGTAGTATTCACATTCCTATTCTTATCAAGATATGATGCTATTGACGCAATATCACAACAACAAGTGGGTGGAAGTACATACTGGAATCCATCGCTAATATACCTAATAACAGCAGGGTTATCAATAGTACTATTATTTGCTGATAAAACAATACAAAACGCATTCAGACAAGCAGAATTAGAGAACTCAAATGAACTAGAAATAGCAGTTGAACAACAAGACATAATTGAAAGAGCACAAAAACTAAGAAGCGGAATAACAAACGGATCATACTTTGTAGATCCAGCAACAGGGAAAGTTAAAAATAAGATTTACAAAACCCTATGGAACGCACTAAAGGGAAGAGCAAAGGCTGCGGGAATTGAAAGCGTGGTAACATCACTACCCCACCCAGCTTAAAAATAAACTTTTGTTAAAGAATAATTCTAAGGTTTTCTGTTTATTAATCGATGGAAAACTGATATTCTCGAAGCATTTATAAACATCAAAATTTTCTTGAGAAATTTTGTGGCTTAAAAATCCTAAATACGAAGGATTTTTAAACTATTTAGTCGTAAAAAATTCAATGAAACAAAAAAGGTTGTTGGGTGGAAACTTTGTACTATTATTACTATTATTAACGATAACAATGGTGTCGGTTGTTAGTGCACAAACATATTATTACGGATCGAACAGTTTCATACAAGGATTTGAAAGAGTATTCCAAGGAATAATAGACTTCTTAAGCGCAATACTAACACCATTCTTCGGATTCTCATCAATAGCAGGATTAACAACTGGTGAGGTATTATTCATAAAAATATTATTTTTCTCAGTAGTTCTGGCAATAATATGGTCGGTAGTAGACGCAATAGCATTATTCGGAGACAACACATGGGCAAGAGTACTAGTATCAATAGCAACATCAATACTAGCAACAAGAATACTAGCGTCACCAGGATGGATAGAAACACTAATGCTACCATACTCAGTATTAGGGATAGCAATAGCATCACTAATACCACTACTAATACTATTCTACTTCTTCGAAATGACAAGCTGTCAAAGAATATTTAGGAAAATAGGGTGGATATTCGTAGGAGTCGTATTCTTATCACTATACTTCATGAGAGCTGACGAAATAGGAGCAGCAGCCGGAGGAAACTTCAACCCAGCATGGATATACCTAATAACAACATTCGCATGCCTAGCATTCTTCCTATTCGACGGAACAATACAATCAGCACTAAGAAGAGCAGAAGTAGGAAGAATACATGACTTAAGCCACGCACACGGAATAGCAGCAGTTAACAGAGAAGCAAGAAGATTAGAAGCAGACATAAGAGCAGGCGGATACAACTTTAACCCGGCTGGAAGAATAACGGGAACACACTACAGAACAATATATAATAACCTAGCGGGACAAGCAGCAGCCTTAGGAATAGCACTACCACCAACTCTGCCACACCCAGCATAAAAAATGAAGAATAACAAACTAATTCTAGGAATATTAAGCACAACCATAGTCACAGTGCTATCCGCAAGAGTTCTAGCATTCGACCTAAACTTCGCGCAAGGAATGAGTCAAATAATACAATGGGTTGTAGACATGTTCGGGCCACTACTATCAATACTAATAGGAACAACAGACCAATTATTTGAAAGAACACTAATGTTAGGAATAGTGTTAGCAGTAACCTATGTTGTGCTAATAAGAGTCCCAGTATTCCAAAACAAAGACAAAACACCAAAAAAGGGAATAGTATGGATAATAGCAATAGCAGTATCATTATTAGCAGTAAGAGTAACATATAACCTTGATGTAGTGAATGTGTACTTTACAAAATTATCATACACAGTTCTAGGAGTAGCAATAACAGCATTAATACCATTCATAATATTCTTCTTTTTCGTAAACGCATTTGAAAGCACAGTCCTAAGAAAAACATTATGGTTAGCATACGCAGTAATATTCATAGGAGTATGGATTAACAGATACGACGAGGTAGGACCATTATCCTGGGTTTATTTCTTCATAGCACTACTAGCGCTAATATTCTTCTTCGCTGATGGAACAATAAGGAGAATAATGTTAAAACAACAAATGGAACAACTAAACATCAGGAATAGAGAAGACTATGAGGCGGAAATAAAGAAAAAAATAAAGGAATTAGAAAAAGATCACCTGGCAGGAATATGGACTGATGCTCAGTATGAACACAGAGTAGCACACTTAAGAAGTAGACTAAAATCACTAATGAAAATGTAAAAATTTTTAACTATTTGTTTTCAACTTTCTTATAACCTATAATCTTTTTATGCTTGCCCTCGCCCTCATAAATAGGAACTTCAGAAGAAGCATGCTTAACATCACCACTACTGCTGCTAGACCAAGAAAAATATACCCCAACAACAATAAAGATTAAACCAAGAACATTAGTAACAATTGAAGGAACACCAAAAGAAGGAATAAAATTAGAAATAACAGCACTAGAAGAAGACAAGCCCATAGCAACAAAAAGGAAACCAACAATAATTAATAAGTAACCAATATACCTCTTCATGAATAAACACAAATTAAGGAAACTTATAAATCCTTCGGATTTATAGGTCTTAAAATTTTTTGAGAAAATTTTAATATTTATAAACCTTTTCTTACTAGAATAATAATGACTTATGATATAGTAGGAAACATAGCAATAATAAAATTTGAAGATGGCAGGGATGCCACAAGAGGGAAAAAATTAGCTGAAAAGAAAAAAGTAGCAAAAACAATAATAGAAAGACACAAAAACATCAGCACAGTGCTAGAAAAAATAGGGCAAGTAAGCGGACGCCTAAGAACAATAAAAACAAAACACTTAGCGGGAACAAAAACAAAAGAAGCAGAATACAGAGAGAACGGGTGTACATTCAAATTCAACGTAGAAAAATGCTACTTTTCGCCCCGCCTATCAGAAGAAAGAAAAAGATTAATGCAAGAATGTAAACCAGAAGAGAAAATCCTAGTAATGTTCGGAGGAGTAGCACCATACGCAATAATAATAGCAAAAAACAAAAAAGAAATAAAAAAAATAGTAAGCGTAGAATTAGGAAAAGAATGCAACAAGTACGCAAAAATAAACGTTAAAAAAAACAAGGTAGAAGGAAAAGTAGAAATAATCCCAGGAGACGTAAAAAAAGTAATGCCAAAACTAGCAAAGAAAAAAGAGTATTATCAAAGAATAATAATGGCAAGGCCGAACCTACAGGATTCATTCATAAAATACGCATTAATGGTAGCAAAAAAAGACGCAGTAATACACTACCACGGATTCAGTCATGAAGAAGAAAAAGAAAAAATGGTATTGGAGCTAATGAAAGAAATAAGAGAAGAAGGAAGAGAAGCAGAAATAATAAGCGTGATAAAAGTAGGGGACATAGCGCCGAGAAAGTACAGGTGGAGAATAAACATAAAAATAAAAAACTAGTTGTGCTACTAAATACCTAAATCATAAAAAACGTTAGCAATGTCGCGATCAGAACAGCCACCCTTATCAGAAAGGAAATCTATAGCTGCATCATACTTTCTTAAATCAGACATTTTGGGCTTACCTAAGGATGATTCAAAAGTGGAAACAAAATTTTCAGCCATCCTGATGTTTGGTTCAGGAATAGAGCTAATGCTGCCCTCAAGCTTTTTTCTAAAACTCTTATAATCGGTATTGACCATAACATAAACAAACAAAAATACTATATAAACCTTACTATTTAGTTACTAGTAAATAGTAACAAACCTAGATGAAGCTACTAATTCTGTGTTTTAACTCAATATAAATCATCCATAACATAAGTAAAACAGCATCAAGAGAAGCAGAAAAAGCCCCCTGAATGTGATAAGGCAAATAACCAGCAAGATTCAAACCAATAACTAAATCCATAAAAGGAAAGAAAGGGGTAACA
>JBBSXC010000006.1:0-14053 GCA_038045945.1 Nanobdellota archaeon | reverse complement strand
ATAGTAATCTTGACAATAATGACAGCAAAAACAATAAGAAAAATAAAAGAAGGAAGTAAAAACTATTAGATTAATACGTGCCTCTACCTACTTCACCAAGCTGCCTATTAGTTTCCTTATCTAACAATTTCTGAATTCTCTGATTAAGGCTAGTAATCTCACTAGATAAAGAATCATCATCAGAACCAAGACGAACCTTACTAAAAGAAAGCTTCTTATTATAACTATTAGTCTTAGCTTGATAAGGAGTAATAGAATGAGAATCTCTAACATCATCCTTCCTAATTATTTTCTGAACGGGAGGAGAAGCAACTACCTTACTAACAACCTTATTAGGAATGGTTGGCACTTGGGGGATATTATCACTGATCTGGGTCTGCGCTCGATCATCATAACTATTATCAATTTTAGAGTTAGGATCATGAACACTCTCACTATCAATTTCTGCTTCCATTTGAGAAAGTTTATCATCAACAGAAAACTTCACTAAAGAACCCTGATTATTATGAGAAATAAAGGGAGCAGGACGAGAAGGATTAGTAACCAAAGAAGTCTGAGCCTGAGTGGAAGAATTTTGAGGGGCAAGAGACGGCTCCTGAGCTTTCATCTTCTCAAGCTCACTCTTAATATCAACAATATCCTTTCTCATCTTACGACTATTCAAATCATCAATAGTCATAGTCCTCTTAGAAGAATTATCATTAAGAACAATAGCGCTTGCAGGCCTTCGCTTAATCAACAAATTCTCAAAAGAACGATACAAAAAATCAATATCTGACTTCCTAATAACTTTAGAATACCTAATAATCCCCATAGATGAACAAAAACTCTTAATATCAGCATCCTCAGTTAAGGAGGCGATCTCATCAAAAGTTTTCTCAGAAGAAAAATGAAATATGTCTCTAAAGAACTGTTTAGAAATTTTGTTAAGAGCATTAATCTTAGATTCATCAGTAAAATCACTCTTCCTATAATGAACAGTCGTCCTCAAATAAGGAGTAATAGTATCTTCCTCAGAAGCCTTAAGCTGATTATCAAGCCTCTTAACCCTACCAGTCATACCAAGAAGAACAACTATTAAAGCTAAAACAATTACAATAATTGCAAGTACACCAGTAATCGATAATCCTAAAACCATTCATATACCTCTTTAAAAGATAATTAAGATGAGAGATGATACTATAAAAACCTTTTTTTAAGCAACAAACAACAACAAAACGGTTATAAACACACAAAGACTTAAGCAAAAGTAAAAAGAGAAAATGGCAATAAAAATACACCCAGTAAGCGGATTTGACGAAGTAGGAAAAACAATGATCGTAACAGAAGTAGGAGACGACGCATTCGCATTCGACATGGGACTGTACATACCGGCACTAGTACAATTAGAAGAAAACAGAGGAAAATACACAGAAAAACTATTAAGATCAATAAAAGCATTACCAGATGACTTAGTACTAAACAGTCGAAACGTAATAAACAAAATAAGAGGAATACTAATAGGACACGCACACCTAGACCATGTAGGAGGAGTACCATTCTTAGAAAACAGATACAACGCAAACGTTTACGGAACACCATTCACAACAGCATTCTTAGAAGAATTATTAGCAGATAACAGAATACAAATGAAAAACAAAGCAATAACAGTACCGCTAGACACAACTGTGCGAATAAAAGGAAAAAACAAAGATTACGAAGTAGAATTCATAAACATAACACACTCAACAATACAAACAGCAATAATAGCAGTACACACACCTAGCGGAATAATAGTATACGCTAACGACTTCAAAATGGACGACACGCCAGTATTAGGACAAAAACCAAATTATCAATCACTAAAAAGACTAGCAAAAGAAGGAGTAAAACTACTAATAATAGACTGCTTATACTCAAGAGAAGACGGAAAAACACCAAGCGAAGAAGTAGCAAGAGAAAAATTACGACGCGTACTAAACGAACAAAAAGGAGAAAAAAACGGATTATTCGTAACAACATTCTCAAGCCACATAGCAAGACTAAAAAGCATAACAGAATTCGGAAAAAAAATCAATAGAGAAGTATTATTCTTAGGAAGAAGCCTAAACAAATACACAAACGCAGCAAAAAAAGCAAACTCATGCCCATACCAAAACGACATGAAAAACATGTCATACAGCAACCAAGTACTAAAAACACTAAAAATGGCACAAAACGAAAGAGGAAAATACTTAATCGTATGCACAGGACACCAAGGAGAAAAAGGAAGCATACTTGACAGAATAGCAAGAGGAGTACTACCATACAAACTAACACAAAAAGACCACATAGTATTCTCTTCCCGTACAATACCAACACCAGAAACATTCAAGAGCAAAGAAGAATTACTAAAAAATATTTTACCAACAGGAGCAACAGTAAGCGAAGACATACACGTAAGCGGACACGGACAAAAAGAAGACTTAAAACAACTAATAGAACTATTACAACCAGAACACATAATACCCTCACACGGACATCACGGACTATTATCGCCAGTAGTAAAAGTAGCGCAAGAGATAGGATACGTGCCAGGAAAAACAATACACCTAGTAAGCAACGGACAAGAACTAGAAATAAAATAAAAAAACTTTTCTTTCCTTCGAGCAATAATACTTAAATAGCTTATAGTTCTTTCATAAATCGTGAAAAAAAGTTTGGTGAAAAAGCATGATGAAAGAATAATAATACTAATAATCATAATAATAGCATTATTATCAATAACAATTCTAAGACTAACAAACCAAACAATCTCAGGTGAAGCGGGAAAGGGGGGAAAAGATCTAGAACTAAGCCCGATAGTAACAGAATGCAATGACGGGATAGACAACGACGGAGACGGACTAATAGATTCTAGTTATGATCTGGGTTGTTGGAGTGAAAAAGATGATAAAGAAATAGCGGAACCAAGAGAAGAAGAAAGTGGTTGGACAACTTTTGATAAAAGCTCAGATACTATGATAATTTATGTTAGTTCAAGCATAGGAAACGACGCATGGACAGGACTATGTTCAGAAGTACCATCTGATGGAAGTGACTGTGGGCCTAAAAAAACTACAGATGCAGGTTACGCACTTTTACGTGATAACTATCCTGACTGGCTTTTGTTTAAGAGGGGCGACGAGTTCTTACAAGGACAAGATTTTTATAGCGGAGAAATAGCTTTCAGAAAAAACCCTAAATCTGGAAGATCAGAATCAGAAATGCAAATAATAGGTGCTTACGGAACTGGAGCAAGACCAAAATTTATTGATAGTGGTGCTATCTATCTTAGAAACTCAAACAACATCGCAATAATAGACCTAGACTATGACACTACAGATCACATTACACCTTACAGAAACAGCAAAGCTCCTAATCAAATTGGGATTTTTAACAATGTAATAATTGAGGGATGTCGTTTTGCTCATGGTGGCGGATGGGCTGGACCTGGAACAAATTTTGATTTTAGGCGTAATGTTATTGTTGATGCATGGAGTGGTGATACTGGAGGTTTAGGAAGTTTGTTTGATGGGATTGAAAGCGGATTACTAATCGAGGATAACGTTTATGATCATAACGGTTGGAGAGAAGGAGGGATACCTACAGGTGCTTCGGCTATTGTTCGTTCATCATTCAACCATAATCTATACTTAGTCAACAGTCCTAACAACGTTGTTAGGGGAAATATTTTTGCTCGTTCATCACTAGAGGGAGCAATGAATCGTCCTGGGGGGTTAGAAGAGGATAATCTTTTCCTTAATAACCCAATAGGGATATCATGGGGCAGAGGGGACAGAACATTTGAAGAAGTTAGAGCATCAGGAATCATAAGAAACAATGTTGTGTTGGATGGGGATGATCTTGGGCCTGGAGTGCCTAGGGGTGTTGGTATACAAATCACTAACGCTGCAGAAACAGAAATTTATGGTAATATCATAGCTCATCAAAAAACATCATTACTTGGTTATGGGATATGGCCTGATGGAACTTTAAGGAATATTAACATTCATGACAACATTGTTTACAAATGGACTGGTTCAAGTGCTCCAAACACTATTGCTGCTAAGCTCTGGGCTGATAATTGGCTTGGTGAACCAGGATCAAGCTCTTTTAGTAATAATATTATCCAATCAGAAAAAGGCACACTTGTAGGTGGCGGTCCAAGTTCACAACTAATTGTTTCAGGGAACACTTATTATAATTCTGAGCCAGAATTAATAAGTTCTAATCCTCCACAACTTCATTTTGGTAGTAGTATTTCTGCTGCAACATGGGCTGGTATTGAGAAGGACGCGGTTTGGGCTAGAAAAAAATTCAAAGACCCTGAACGTGACATTTCAACATACATGGCATCACT
The DNA here is from genome assembly GCA_038045945.1 of Nanobdellota archaeon. Classification (GTDB taxonomy): domain Archaea; phylum Nanobdellota; class Nanobdellia; order Pacearchaeales; family GW2011-AR1; genus JAGVWS01. The sequence continues at coordinate 9,693 of JBBSXC010000006.1, read as the reverse complement.
TGGCATGACCCCTACCTTAGAAGCATTTTTAGATGAAGCTAGAAAACAATCAAAAGATAATTGGAGAGAAGAGTTCACTGCTAAAAAAGTAAACGATTATATCCAAGATGGATTCTCAATTATTGATTCGGATATACAAACAGATCTGCCAAAAAACTTTTATCAAACCTTGGGGCCTGTGGCAGAATACCCCCTTGACGGAAACGCTAAAAATAAAGCTGGAAAAGAAAACGATGGAGTATTAAAAAATGGTGCTACATTTGTTGATAGTAGTGGAGAACAAGTTTTATCATTAGACGGAATTGATGACTACTTGAGCGTATCCACTATTTCTCTACCTGGGGACTTAAGTATATCATTAAGAGTCTTTTCACCTTCATCAAATTCTCAGTTTGGTTTTAATTGGCCATCAGAAGCAGGTACTATCATTTTAAAGAACAGTTGGGGTCATGCTGGTAACTGGGCTCTTTACACTAGGGACAACAAAATAAAGTGGGGTGGTAGCGTCTTTCCTGGTTCGGTAACTTGCCCAGTACCAACAAGTGATGAATGGCATCATATCGTTGTAACTCTAACAGGTTCTAGTGGTAGGATAATAATAGATAATAATGACTGCACAGAAAATTATGCATGGAATAATGCAGGAGTGTTAGGAAATGGTGGCGGAGATATTAGTATTGGGGCAATAACAACCCCTTGGGATGGGGGCTACGCTTTTAGAGGGATGATAAAAGATGTTAAAATTTACAACAGAATATTATCTAATAACGAAATTGAAACACTTTATACTGGAAAAGCACCAACAAGTAAAATTTGCGGTAATAACATAATAGAATTAGGGGAAAATTGTGACGGGAACACGCAGGTATGTACGACTAGCAGTGGTTATTCCGGAACACAAAGTTGCGGCATTACATGTAACTTCAATCCTTGCACAATAGCACAATCATGCGGAGATGAAATAAAGAATGGTGATGAAGAATGTGATGATGGTAATAATAACAATGCGGATTCTTGCACGAACCAATGCTTAACTAATACGGCAACAAAAACTGACTCCGAAAAATATAAAGAAAACTTTGATGGGGGAAAAACAACAGATTTAGAAAAAGAAGAAGACTTAAGCAAAGTACCTTTAACTCTTGAAAGAAATGGTATGGGAGTTATAGAATTCACAAACATAATAGACTTCAAAAAATACGACCAAACAAAAACAGTAAACCAAATATTACAAAACATAAATGATTACATAAAAATAGTTATTAATAATAACAAAGAAGCTCTAGCAACAGTATCTGTGGATACAAGCGAACAAGCACTAAAAGAATTATCAAACGAGCCAGCAAAAATAAGTGTGGTTATCGGACCAGGAAAAAACATTAATAATTTAGAAATAAAAAGAAATGATTATCCTTGCCCAAAAGACCAATGTATAATAACGAGTTACGACCCAATAAGCGGAATAATGAAGTTTACAGTAATAAAGTTCTCAAACTACACAGTAATAGAAATTCCTTCAACACCTAATAGCGGCAGTAGCGGAGGAAGCTACGGTGGCGGAGGTTATAGTAGCGGTGGATCGATAGGCAAAAAAAATGTTACAAGTAACAAAACGATTAATAACATTATACCAATAGATAATTCGGCAAAAGAAATACTGAAAAACTTAGCAGATGAAGTAGCAAAAAATTATGAAGAAAAACCAAAAAACAATAGTGGAATAATAATAGACACAATAACAATAATACTAATAATAACAATAGTAATCTTGACAATAATGACAGCAAGAATTATTAAGAAAATAAACGAAGGAAAAGAACAACAATAAAAACTTTTCTTTTATCCAGCAATAATGCTTAAATAGTTCTTGATAATCACTAATTTGTGAAAAAAAGGTTGATGAAAAAGTATGATGAAAGAATAATAATACTAATATTAATAATAATTGTTTTATTATCAATAACTATTCTAAGATTAACAACACAAACAATAACTGGAGAAGTAGGAAAAAATGGAAAGGGACCATTACTAAGCCCTACTGATGATAAAATACTAATTGGTGGAGAAGGATGGGCGGGGGAAACAACGCAACCAGCAGCCATAGGTAGCGGACCGGGATCAGACGCCCAAGCAATAGCCCTGTCAGGAATAGTACCTCACCAAAGATTTGACAACGAATTTAATGTTGGAATAACAGCAGGCCACATGAACGAAATAGACAGAGTAGAATTCTCAGTAAATAACGGGCCATGGAAAATAGTAAAAGAAGAAAGCCTAAACCCACAAAACGGAATAATAGAATACTGGGCAACAGTAAAAGCAGAAAACATCGGGTACGACGGACAAATAGAAGTAAGAGCAATAGCATACCCCAAAGTGGGAATACCAAGAGTAGTAAGTGGAATGTATCTAGTAGCTAATTACGGACACACGATGGAAGAAAAAGAACCAGTATACGTATCACCAACAGGAAGCGATACTACTGGTGACGGAACAAAAAATAATCCCTTACAAACGATAGGCTTCGCAGCGTTAGTGTTAAATGGAAGGTACGGAAACGTAGATGGAGCAGAGATACTACTAGAAAAAGGAGAATACGCATGGGCATGTTCACTATGGCCAACATCGAACAATGGGTGGGGGCCACAACCATTTGAATGGTTAACAATAAAGCCAGCACCGGGGGTGGGAAGAGAAGAAGCTATTATTAACGGTCCGTGCAACGGACTAAAACTAGTATATGGGGGAGTAAAAATACAAGGCCTAACACTTAAACATGCTCTATCAACAGATAACGGGGGAAATGGACAAGTATATAGAATATGGTTTGATAACACACTACACGACGGAAGAGGGGGGAGTGGTCAGGGGACAATAGAGGGAGGATTCACAGAAAAATATATGACCGGAAGCGAAATAATAGAGTTCGCGAGAGGACCGATAGGGTTCCTATTAGTAGAAAAAGTTATAGAAAGAGACATGTGGTCGCAAGCATACCACAGCGACCAGCATGTAAGATACTCGAAAACTTTCAGAATAAACGGAGGGAGTAATATAGGACATATGGGCCCTGATGGACTTCCAGAACACCCCGACATAACATTTCAAAATATTGCAGAAAACGTAGCATTCGTAAACGTAGAAGTATACGACGCACAAGGAGACGAAGAAGGAAGCGGAGCACAATCAATATTCTACCAAGGGGGAACATACAGGAAAGACCAGCTTTTCAAAAACGTGATATTTATAGGAGGAAATAATTACTGGCAAGTAAAAAATTTAGAACACATAATAATAAAGGATTCAATACTAGCGGGACCAATAGCATTAGGATTATATGATCCAGTAATAATGAAAAATGTTCTGATAGAAGGAAACATACTAAATTCTGTAATAAACTCAAACACAGGACCAGAAGTAAGACCTTGGGAAGAAACATTAGCCGAATGGAGTGGAGCATTCAAAAATAATCATTATACATGCACAAACTGTGGTGAATGGCAGAAGTTAGGAACACACACAACAGGAGACCCAGGATTCGTGGACCCAGCAAACAACAATTACAGACTAAGAGAAGACTCAATACTAAACAATAGAAAACAAAAAACATCAAAATATGATATTGAGGGAAAAGAAAGAGGAGAAACAACAGCAATAGGGCCATACGCAGGAATAAGCGAAACACCACCAACTGGTGTATCAGAAACGTGCACTCAAGGAACAGCAAACAAAGTTGAACAATACGGGATCACTTGGTTTTTTGATGCTTGTTACACAACAGGACAATTTGCTAACGGAGACTGGTGGGTTTTAGGACCAGTAACAATTAATTCCATAACACCAGAATATAATGATGGAAGAAACGGGTACGAAATAAACCCTGTTACTAATGCTCAAGGATTTGACTCTAGAGGCGGAGGATGGGACCCAAGCCTAATACCAACTTTACCAAGGGTAGTTGGAGGAGACTCTTCAATAATAAAAGTTATCAGTTTTACAGAATGTCAACGCAGTAATCATGTCTGTTTAGATACAGCAGCAATACTAACAGTATTAAAATCCGTTCCAGAACTTGAAGGATCAACAACATTTAGACCAGGATATTCAGGAACAGAAAAACGCTTTTACAAAACAACAGACCTAAAAACAGAAATTCTGCCCTCATTACCAAGGCCGTCAAGTGCTCCAAGCCTCCAAACTTTAGCAGCGAGCATTCAAAGAGTACAACTTGAAGCTGTAGCCGGGTGGACATCAAGAGTATTACACCCAGAAAAAAATATGCCCAACTACGGTTCAGACATCGCAGTAGCGAACAATGAAGCAGGACTTGGACTAATGCTTGATTATACCATAGAAGAAAAAATGCCATTACTAATAAATTATGTTCAAGATGGTATAGACATAGAAGCGAATCTCCGAAGAGGAGTAAACTTCAACGGTGATGGAGGAGGGCATGGGGTTGGACGCTTAGCACCAATTGCTTTCACAGCAAAAATACTCGATGCACCAGAAATCTTTACCACAATAGAAAACGCTGGTAAAAGTGGCTTTTCCGAAACTGACAGTGTCGGTACTGGAAAAGATGGTAGGCCACTTTGGGGTCAACCAAGTCCTTGGGGGAGCGTACTAATGTACTGGAGAAATCTAGACCTAGAAACTTACTATAAATATGGAGGTTCACTAACACTACCTGACCCTCACGAAATTATCGACGGAGGAGACCTACCATCAGGGGGTTATCAGGACTGTTGCGTTTCACAACCAATAAAAGGGTCGGCACTAATATTTGATCTTATGAACATCCCACTAAACCAGTACACGGAATCATTTGTTAAATATGCTGATAGATGGGTAACTTTCGGAGTATGGGCAGAAGACACTTGCGCACCATTTGATGGAAACTGGGAAAATTATGGGGTAACATTCGGACCAGACGGAACGACTGATAAAGACGGTACACCAAACTGCGTACTAGACAAAGACCCGAGTGACGGAATAGGAAGATTCCCCTACCTTCATGGAACAAGAAGGGACAGCGGATCATACAGAAGTAACTTCGTTGATGACATGTGGAGGTTATATAGAGGACCAGTTTATCCAGATACGCCAACACCAATAGACGCATACCCGCCAGTTATTTCAAATGGTAATCCAAGAAGAACATTACTCGTAGGAACAACACAGGCAACACTATCAGTAACAACTGATGAAGCAGCAACGTGCAAATACAGCACGATAGAAGGAACAAGATACAACAGCATGACACAGACCTTTACAACAACGGGAGGAACAACACACACTATAACAGTTACGGGTCTGGAAAACGGAAGAAATTATAACTATTATGTTAGGTGTCAAGACGCATCATCAAGAAATAACCAAAACAGATTTGATTACCCAATAACATTTGCTACTGGAACAGAAGCACCAAAAGGAATAGGAGCAACATTAGGACTTATCGCTTACTACACTTATAACAAAGACCAGATTTCAGAAAACACCGCTATAGACCTATCGGGAAATAATAATCATGGAACAATGATAAATAATCCAAAAACTGTAAAGGGGAAACTGGGAGAAGCACTAGAATTTAACGGGGCAAACCATGTAATGTTATCAGAAGAAAATTTTAATTTAGTATCAGGATTAACCATTGGTGCATGGATTAGCATAACTGACCCTTCTATAAACCAAGTCATTCTTACTCGGGGTAATGTTTGGGGAGCAAGTCCCGCACAACAAGTATTTAATGAGCGAGTCCAAGGCAACAAAATCGTATTCCAAACTTCAGATAAAACCACTCCTAAAACTATAGAGTCAACATCAGTACTTACCCCTAACACTTGGTACTTTGTTGTTGCAACATTTAACGGAGAAGAAATCTCACTTTACATAGACGGAAATAAAGAAAGTACAGCTACCACCGGATACTCCACGCTAAACTCTAACCCAGAATATAGCAAGAGCGGAACGGCAATAGGTGTAAATCCAAACTATTGGAACCCAAAAGACTACGAAGGGTTCTTCACAGGGACAATAGATGACCTTCGCGTCTATAACAGAGCACTAACAGAAGCAGAGATACTAGAAATCTATAACCTAAAAGAAATCGCCATCCCATCACCTTCTTGCACTGACAACATAAAGAACGGTGAAGAAGAAAGAATAGACTGCGGTGGAAGTTGTAAAACATGCACTCCTAAAACAAAACTAGAAGAATTCAGAGATAAATTTGACGGAGAAACAACAGACTTAAACAGCATTGCAGACTTGAGCAAAGTTAACAATCTAAAACTAGAAAAAACTGGGCTTGGACATATAGCTTTCAATAGAGAAATAGATTTCAAAAGGAACGATAATACTTTAACAGTAGAAAATGTTGCTGATAAAATAAACACTTACATAAAAATCTTTGACAAGATACTTGACGGATACTATGGAGTATCAATAGACTCGCAAGCAATGCCAGAACTAAAAGACCACGGAGCAACAATAACACTAAAAGTGGGAGGAGGAAAAAACATTAATAACCTAAAAGTAGAACAAGACGGAAAAGTCTGCCCTAGCTGCAAAATAAACAGTTATGATAGTAATACAGGATTATTAACATTCACAGTAGACCACTGGACAAATTACACAGTAATAGAAACAAACACGAGCAGTAATGAAACAAACAACAGTTACACACAACCATCCAGCGGAAGTAACGTCGGAGGGGGATATGGCGGTGGAAGCGGAGGAGGATCAATAGTTAAGAAGAACGCAACTAGCAATAACAAAACTATAGCACAAGCGCCACCAATAATATCCCTAACGGGGCAAAACAATAATGCTATAGAAACACTAAAAGAATTAGGAGAAGAAGTAAGCAAAAATTATGAAGAAAAACCAAAAAACGCAGGAATAATAATAGACACAATAACAATAATACTAATAATAACAATAGTAATCTTGACAATAATGACAGCAAAAACAATAAGAAAAATAAAAGAAGGAAAAGAACAACAATAAAAACTTTTCTTTTATCCAGCAATAATACTTAAATAGCTTGGGATTATTGTAAATTTGTGAAAAAAAGGTTGATGAAAAAGTATGATGAAAGAATAATAATATTAATAATTATAATAATAGCTTTGTTATCAATAACTATTCTAAGACTAACAGAACAAACAATTTCTGGAAAAGCAGGAAAAGATGGGAAAGAAGTTGATCTAAGCCCTCCAATTAATCTGCCATTAACCCCTGTGGGACTTACCGCTTTAGCCGATTCTCCATCAAGTATAACACTCTCATGGGATTTTTCTGCTGATGCCAGTAGTTATTTACTTGAAAGAAGCAGATCGCCATATACTGGATTTGAACAAATTTATGATGGTTCTGATTTATCATTCAAAGACAACGGTCTAAAAAGCAACACGTATTATTATTATCGTATTAAAGCTAGAAACATTATTGGAGACTCAGGTTATACTGCTGATTCTTGGACAAGTACACAAAGAAACGGACCAATTCCTGATGCGCCTAAGGGGGGTATAAATAGCGAATGTTACGACGGAATAGACAACGATAATGACGGATTAGTTGATACTTTAGATAATATGGGAGTAACTGAAGGAATGAACGGCGCTTCTCTTGGTTGCTTTGGTCCAAACTCCATGGAATCATCTAATACAAACATCGGAGAAATAAACCAATTCGGATTTACACAACTGACACCAAGTTCAGACACAATTATTTATTATGTTAGCTCAACAGGCAACGACGCTAACGACGGTTTAAGTCCTCAGAATCCTATTAAGACTCCTATTTATGCTACTGCTAAACTCCGTAATGGTTATTCTGATTGGGTACTTTTCAAAAGAGGTGATGTTTTCGAACCTAAAATTGGTAATGAACGTGGAGAAATACCCCCTCTTCCTAGTGGTGGTAATCCTCTTCCTGCTAGTTGGGGTAATTTTGTTACAACTAGTGCTGGTCGCTCTATCGCTGAACGACAAGTTATTGGTTCCTACGGTTCTTCCTTTGTTAGACCTATAATACAAAATGGTATGGCAAGAAGTAGCAGCTACACAGCATTTGTCGGGCTACATTTTGATCGTCCAGCTGAGAGGGGTGATATGAATACTGGTATGAGTTTTAATTCTTATGGTGACGGTATCCTCATAGAAGATAACCATATCTCTAATTACATTATTAATCTGGACGTTACTGGTGGTTCTAATGGAGGCTATACTAACATGGTTATAAGGAGAAATATTGTTGTTGACGCTCATTCTTCTGATGGTAGTGCTTCACAAGGCTTTTCTTCTTATGGTGGTTCTTATAGTATGCTTGTTGAAGCAAACCTTTTTGATCATAACGGCTGGAAAGAAGAAGTGCCTGGTGCTGAGGATAGCCCTTATAGCCATAATACCTATTTTGCTGGAGGAACTATTAATCCCATATATAAGGATAGCATCTCATCAAGGTCATCTAACGTAGGCTTAAGTGCTCGTAGTGGAGGATTCTTCGATAATAACCTATTATTAAACAATCCTATAGGGATAGGAGTAGGTTATTTCCCATACAATGAAAGAGCAGTAGGAGAAGTAAAAAACAACGTTATCTTAGACGGAAGAAACATTGTAGGAACACCAGAAGAAAATCCTAGAAGCCCTCAAGGCTGGGGCATTTCTATCTCTGCTGCTAGCGGTATTGAAATTTCTAATAATGTTGTAGCGCACCAAAAAAGCGGCGGCGGGCCAGTAGCTATTCTTGTTAGCGGAGGTTACAGCACAGGTTTAGAAATCCATGACAACAAAATTTATGATTGGTCGCCAGGGATTATCTTCGATTATAACGCTTATAGTTCACCAAACAACATTTATAATAATAATCTCCAAGAACCAAACGGAGGACAATTAATATACCATAATAATGGGGATTTATTAGGAACCGAAGTTTTTTCATATGCTAACAATAAGTATTATTCTGCTTCAAGTCCAGAATCATGGTTCGGTTTTGGTACTAGCTTTAATGTAAACTTTGCTGATTGGGAATCTAAATCTCTTGAAGTAGGGGGAATTTCTGAAAGAACAGCCTTTTTAGATCCTGATCGTGACATCTCAACATATATGAAATCATTAGGGATGACACAAACACTAGAAACATTCCTAACAGAAGCAAGAAAACAAAGCAAGTATAACTGGAGAGAAGAATACACAGCTAAAGCAGTAAACGATTACATAAGAGAAGGATTCAAAACAACAGAAGAAACAAATACTCAATGCGGAAATAGTGTTGTAGAAGCAGGGGAACAATGTGATGATGGAAACATAATAAATAGTGATGGGTGCTCAAACGTATGCAAAACAGAAACAACTACCACTACTTGTACATCATTCACGTATTCACAATGGGGAGCATGCATATCAAATAATCAACAATTAAGAACAGTAACAAGTAGCAGCCCGCAAGGATGCACAGGAGGAAACCCTCAAATAACACAAAGTTGCACTTACCAAACATGCGGAAATAGTGTTGTAGAAACAGGAGAAGAATGCGATGACGGAAACAATAATGATTTAGACTCATGTGATAACAAGTGTAAGATAAACACTGTGAAAGACCCAACATGTAGTGATAAGATAATGAATGGTGATGAAACAGGAATAGACTGCGGAGGATTAACATGCCAAGCATGCACAACAACAA
>JBBSXC010000005.1:0-60344 GCA_038045945.1 Nanobdellota archaeon | reverse complement strand
TGCGACTTGGACTGCCGGGATTACCGCGGCGGCTGGCACCGGTCTTGCCCAGTCCTTATTCGCCAGTCTTTTTACAACTGGCAAAAGCTGTTCAATTATAGAAAAGCACTCTGGCTCGCTTTGTCACGCTTGCGCGCATTGCAAAAGATCCCTAACTGCTGCACCCCGTAGGGCTGGGAATGGTGTCTCAGATTCCCTCTCAGGGCTCCCTCGCTAAAGGCCCTTACAGATCTTTGGCTTGGTGGGCCATTACCCCGCCAACAACCTAATCTGCCGCAGCCCAATCCTAAGTTCAAGGATGACTCATTCCAGAAATCTTCCTCTATCGGAATTTAGCCTCAGTTTCCCGAGGTTATGTCCGGTCTTAGGGCATGTTAGCTACGTGTTACTGAGCGATCCGCCCCTTGTATTGCTACAAGAAACTTGCATGTCTAAGTGCAAACCAGATAGCCGCAACCTCCAGCAGGATAAACTGGAATTTAATTCACAGATTCATTTGCTTGGAGTTGTTTAAAATCCACTACTAAATTATTATTGAAAATCTCGAAAATTATTCTTTCGAGTGAATGCAAAGCTCGTTCTCCGATACTCGTTTAAATTTGGAAATTTAACGGTACTACATTACACAACATTAAAGTTAATAGAATTATATTTCGTCACTTACAAAAAATAAAAATTTCTTTTTTACCTCATATCATCGATAAATAATCATTAATAAATAATTTTTGTATCAGAAAATTGTTGTATTAACTAGAATGACTACTCTACATCATACCTTAGCTGATATACAGTTGTTAAGGCACTCATTCCAGTTAACATTTTAATGAATAGTCAGACAAAAATGACTATTTAAACGTTTCGTCGTTTTTCTGATAATAAAATGCGATTTTTCTACAGTTACTTTTTAGGGGTAATAGACAAAAATTTCTTCAAGATTTTTTATTTGAGAAGTTCTTACTCTGCCTTCATCGCGTTATTGGCACACTCTTGCTAATCCTTTATCTAGACTTGTATTCTTGGTGAAGATTTCCATGTGGCGACTCCGAAAGCTGTTAATAATATTCCGCCCGCCAAAAAACTTAGTGCTCTATGAGTTGCATCCTCCCATTCCTTCTCATTTTCTAATAAACCTGGTATTGCTTCTAGTTCATTTATTCTCAGGTTAACTCTTTCTTTTGCTTCATCAAGAATTTTATAACCCTTTAGTTCATCGGCCTTTTCTCTTAAAGTGTATAATTCTCCTATCTCTGGGTTAGCCCCATAAATTTTCCCTACTTCTGTTATGTCATAAACGCCTCTTGTAGAAGCTGCTAATGCTGCAAGTGATATTATTCCAGAAGCTATTTTCTTATTCATAATTAGTTCTTCTCTTAGTTAGTATTTAATAATTTGTGTACATAATCTTTATATTCTCAATTCTGCTTTTTCTTTTTATGATTTCCTGGGATGATTTTACTAAAGTTGATATTCGTGTCGGCACTATTTTAGAGGTTAATGATTTTCCTAAAGCTGTTAATCCTGCTTACCAATTAACTATTGATTTTGGCAAAGACTTGGGTGTTATGAAGTCTTCTGCTCAAATAACAAAAATTTACTCCAAAAATGACTTGGTTGGTAAACAAGTCGTTGCTGTTGTTAATTTTCCTCCTAAACAAATCGCTAATTTTTTATCGGAGTGTTTAGTTATGGGTGTTGTCGGAGATAACAAAGAAGTAGTTTTGCTTGAGCCGCAAAGAAAAGTTGAAAATGGTAAGAGGATTGGGTAAATAATAAGTTTATACTTCTACTTTTGTTTCTAATTTTTCACTCATTATTTTTAAAGCCCTTTTTTCTATTTGTCTTATTCTCTCTCTTGATAATGGCTTTTCTCTGTTAAGTATATAACTGTTTGATTCATATAATGATGCAGCTACTTCTTCTAAAGTTTTGTCAGTGGTGAATCTTTGAGTTATTACAAACCTTTCGATTGGTGGAAGAACAGAAGTAAGGTATTCTAAAGTGATGCTTTCTTTCCCTTCAATAATTCTCTCAACAGGCCCTGGACCATCCCATCTTAATTCGTCTTCAAATCCGCTTTCATCACCATTTCTTTCTTTTGTACTATGAATAGAGATGACGTGGCTTGTTTGGTATGCTATATACCCTAAGTATACTCCCTCATCTTCTTTATCAGCTTCCTCAATTTCTTCCCTTCTTGGATCCCTATTATTTTTTTGCGTAAAATCTTCCAAAAATTTCTTATACTTAGATAATTTTTCGTAAACATGTAACGGTGTTCTTATAGTTCTACTTTCATCTTTGAATGTTTTTATTATAGATCTTTTTATCCACCATGATAGATAAGTGCTTGGTTGAAAACCTCTTGATGGGTCATATCTTTCAATTCCGGTATCTAAACCTATGAGTCCGTTTTGTATTATTTCATTAATATCTCCTGAGGGGTTAAAGTGATGATATCCGTTAGCAATCTTCATCACAAGTCTCAAGTTTGAAAGGAGAAGTAATTCTTTTTCTGGGCAGTGCCTATCACCTTTTTTCATCCTTGAGTGATGGTCATTAAAGTCCTCTTTAGATAAAAGAGGATACTTTTTTGCAATTTCACCATAATTCATTATGGTATTGTCGATTCTTTTATTGCTCATTGTTATAGGGCTTCTTATGGGTTATTAAAATTTCTTATCATAAGCTATATAAAGAATTTTTTCTATTGATTAATCATGCCTAATAATCAAGGGGGTGTTCTTCATCATATTTCAAAAAGAAAGAGGAATAATTTGCCTAAGGAGAGTAATGCTGTTCGTTTGTTTGATAAGTTTATGATAATCATTGCAATTATTCATCCTCTAATTGCTATTCCTCAAATATTTCATATTTATTCTTTGCAGAACGCTTCTGGTTTATCTATCATTTCTTGGATTGGTTATTGTTTGTTTAATATTCCTTGGCTTATTTATGGTTTTATTCATAAGGAGAAGCCTTTAATCGTGGCTTATATTTTGGCCATGGCCTCTAACATAACTGTACTTATCGGGATAATTCTTTATGGGTAACGTTCTTTTTGTTTGTAAGTATAATCGTTTTAGGAGTAAAGTTGCGCAGGCTTATTTTAATAAGATTAATAGTGATAAGTCTATTCATGTTAGGTCTGCTGGTTTAATTAAGGGTGATCCTGTTGATTCTAGCTTGAAAAAGTTTGCAGAGAAGTTTGGTTTGAAGCTTAAAGTTTCTACTAGTCCTCTCAGTGAGGAACTTTTTCGTTGGGTTGACATAATAGTTAATGTTGCTGATAATGTTCCTACTCCTACTTTTAATCAGGCAATAAATCATGGTAAGAAGCTTATTCGTTTAGAAGTTCATGATGGTGAAAGAGGTCAAGACTTATCACCAATAATTAAAGAAATTATTACAAAAGTTGATAATTTAGTTAAAAGAATTTAAGTTAATCTATCATTAACTAGCTTCTGGGTTAGCCTGATAGTATTTTCTGCATTAATAATTTCTCCGTTTACTTCAACAAAAGGTCTTCTTTCGCACATTCCTCTGTCTCCCGAGTCTCTTGATGACCCGCATTGACTTAAACATGACTCTATTCTAACTTGGGAATAGTGATGACTTTTAATTCCGTTTGACCCTAATAAGACATCTCTATGAGTTTCAAAACCATGATCTCTTAAATTACTGTTACAGAATCGATATATTGGGCAAGAATTTTCATCACGTTGATAATCTGCTTTACTCATAAAAATCGTCCTATCACTTCTTCTTAGTTTTCTTCTTCGTCATCATTGAAGCTAAGTAGTTTTTCTACTTTGCTTTTTGCTTCTTCTAATTCTTCTTTCTTTTCTTTGTCTATCTTTTTCTCTTTTATGAAGTCTTCGAGTTCCTCTCCTATGAAGTCTTTCATTGGTGGTAGAGGTTTGTTAATTCTTTGAATTTTCATGTATTCTCTTGCTAGTATGTAGAATATTACTCCTAATGACTTGTTACTTTTGTTGTTGCAAGGTACTACTTTGTCCACTCCGAATGAGAAGTTGTTTGTGTCGCATAATCCTAATACTTTCTTCTTCATTTTTAGTGCGTCGCTTAGTGCGTTTTTGTCAATCCATGGGTCGCATATTACTACTAGTTCTGTTTCGAAAAAGTCTGGTAGTGCTGTGTTAGTTATTATTCCAGCTGGATACTTTTTTGTGAATACTCTTATTCCTGTTAGTTCTGAGAATAGTTTTACTGCTCTCCATCCGCTTTCTCTTTTACAAACAATTATTATGTTTTCTGGGTTGAAGTCTCCTAAGAATCTTGCTGCTTCTTTAAGTTTTTCGTCAATTATGTTGGTGTTAATTATTGCTATTCCGTCATTTCTTCTTCTGTAGATGAAAGGTCTCATGTGTGGTGTTATTACTTTTGTTCCGATATAAGTTCCACTTCTAATATAGTCGTTTAGAGGTATTAGTGTGTTAGCGTCCTTGTCTGTTTTTGGTACAACATCTTCAAGTTTTACTTTTATTTGTTTCTTAACCTTTGTTTCAACAACTCCGTCCTCTGTTGCCTCTTTCTTAACCTCTTCAGCAATTACCATTACTGATTCTTCATCACTTTTTTCTTCAGATTTAGACTTACTAACCTTGCTTTTCTTTGTTGCTTCTTTTTTTACTTCTGTTGCTATCTCTTTGACTGATTCTTCATCAGACTTATTACTTGCTTGTTTAGCCATAAAAGACTACAGAAAAAGTGCGTATTTAAAGCTTTTGCGATAATTAGAACCCTAGCACTATTGTAAGGAATACTGCTAAAACAAGGCAGATAAAGGTTAACTTTAGAATATTAGCTGTAAATGTTGGGTTTTCAATGAGCTCTAGTTTTTTGCCCTTGCTAAATAATAGTTTATCAAGGTCAATAATCCTCTTCTTAAATGATTGTGAACTTACTGGAACCCAGAATTTATTGCCTTTCCTAGTTCTTATTAAATAAAATTCTTGCTTGGAATAAAAAGAAGGTCCGCCAATTCTATATATTCTGTAAACTTTTGACTCTTTCTTGATGGACACTATTTCTTTCCATGATATGAATATTCTTCTCCTAAAAATACTTGTTAGCGCATTAAAGCTCCATTTAAGTGTTTTTGGCTTTGATAAATAGTAAGTTCCTAGCCTTGCTCCTTTATCTGTAACGATCAACTCCTTAGAAAAGCAAGCGTTAATGGATAAGTATAACATGATGGCAGAGAAAAGGTATAATGCTGGTTTCAAAAAATTACTAGGTCCTTGTGATATTTTCCATATTATGGCTGCAGCAATTAAAAAAAATCCTGCTGCTCCGGTATATTTTAGTGCGTTGTTGCCCCATAAGACTTTTTCATTCATCCACACTTTTGGGTTTTTGGTAATATAAATGTTATCTTAGTGCTCTCCGAGATTTAAAAAGTTAATAGACCAGCTTGCGCCTCTTAATGCTTCTCTAGGATCATAAACGCCTCTTGGTGCTCCCATAAGGCTCATACTTGGTTCTCCTTCACCAGGACTTTCTAACATATACTCAGAGTTTACTATATATCCTATATCTGGTATTGGGCTTCTATCAACTCTTACCCAGCTTAACCCAGGGATAATAAATCCTTTATCTTTCATAACAAAAAAATATTTTGGTCCCTCAAATGCGTTATCAGTACTAAAACCATCATGCTCTCGTAAATAATCTAATAAGTCTCCTCTTAACTCTTGAGAATAAGGTTTGAATTCGTCACCAAAAACTATTATTTTTTCTATTTTTCTAAGTTAATAATAATTTCTATACTATGTTAGTCTTCTTCTCTTCTTTTTGTTATTACTCTTTCTCTAACTACTGTTTCTCGTCCGGACATTGCTGCACCAACTATTACTAGTGCTATGCCCGCAATCATTAGGGGTATCGAGTAAGACTCGTAAGGTTTTTCAGTATAAGTCTTCTTTTGAAGTAAGTTCTCCTCTGTTAGAACAATACTATACTTTGCAGATATTAGTCCTAGAAGGATGAATAATACTCCAACAAGGATTATAGCACTTTTGTATGAATCACTCATAAAAAATAATGGTTTTTTTGTTAAATAAATAAGTGCAGTCTAAGAAGAGACGAAATTTTTACTTTCCTGCTTTTATCATTCTTTAAACTTCGATCCTATCGACTTTTCTTCCAAGACGTGTTTTATAGTCAATTAGTTCTTCTCGGTTTTGTACGGGCACAACTAAACCATAAATTCTCATTTTTTTATCAGGAATTTTATCTTTTGGCATAAACCATTTCTTCTTTTGATAATCAAACAATTTGACGTCATCTCTTGCTGAGACATCTATTAACTGATTTTTGTAATTAAGAGTCATTCCGTAAACATTCCAGTTTTTGTCACGATAATATTTTGGTTTAGATTTTGCGTAAATAATAATCTCTGCTAATATCTTGTTAAAATCTTTCTTCTTTATTTCCAGGTCTATGTCTGCTAATTTTCTCTTAGTGCCGTAAAGTCTAGCTGCCAGACCACCAGATATCCTGAAAGGAACATCATTATTTTTAAGAATACCCACAATCCACAAAAATGCTTCTTTAGTGTTTCTTGAAGTTTTCCTCATTATTTCTTTTTCTTTTGTATTTTTCTTTCTATTTCTAATAACCTGTTTATTTTTGCTCTTCTTTCTTTTCCGTGAACTCCGCACTTAATATAATCAGCATCCCAACCAACGGCCAAGTCAGCAATAGTGTCATCCATCGTTTCTCCGCTTCTATGAGAAACGATTATCTTAATGTTGTGGTCTTTAGCTAATTTCACCACTTTCCCTGTTTCAAAAATGCTTCCGTTCTGGTTAGGTTTTATTATTATAGTATTAATTGATTTTTCTGTTATTGCTTTTTTTAGTCTGTCGTGATTCGTAACTGTTAGGTCATCGCCTACTATTAGTGTTTCTTGGTGTTCTTCTTTTGTTTTTTCTAATAGTTTTTTGAAGAAGTAGAATTCTTTTTCTCCTAGTGGGTCTTCTACGTATAATAGTTCGTAATCGTCTATTATGTGTTCTATGTGGTTTATTTGTCCTGTGTCGTTTAGTGTTTTGTCATGGTACTTGTAGAATCCTTCATAAAAGCTTGATGCTGCTGCGTCAATTCCTACTCTTAATCCTAACTTTTTTGCTATTATGAACATTATTTTTAGTATGTGTTCGTTTGTTAGTTTTGTTTTCCATGCTCCCTCATCATTCTTTTCGCTTCTGAATGAGTCATCATACTTTTTTAGCATCAATCCCGCTTCTTTGTATGCTTGGTCGTTTAGTTCTGCTGCTTCTTTGAATGTTTTTGTTTGTTGTCCGGCAATGAATAAGAATTCTTGGAATTCTGGTGTTGATACCTTCTTACCTTCAACTGAATGCAGTCCTCCTCCTATGGTGTTTCCTACAGGCATTGGCATCTTGTGAATGTTTTTTCCTCCGCTTATTAGTTCCCACAGTTGCATTCCGTGTTCTGCTGCCCATGCTTTTAGAAGGCTTCCTTCTAGTGCGAATCTAGTGTTAGCTCCTACAAGTCCGCTATATATCTTGCTTATTCTTTCTATATCATCAATGCTTGTTATCTCGCTCATTCTTATCTCGTTTAGAGCTGTAACGTCGTGTACTATTCCTCCATCTCCTTCTTTACCCCACGGTTTTGCTTCATACTTTCCTTTGCTTTTGCCGTTAGGTGCGCTAGTTTTGAATATTCCTTTACCAGTTTTTATTGTGTAAGAAATAGTTGTTTCGTTACGAGAATTAAGAATTATCTCCCCTTTTGACTCTTTTATAATCATTTTAATTTTTTGTCTTTAAAAATTTAAATTTGAGATGTATTCATCTCATTATATATTCTAAAGTATATATCTTGGTTTATTAATTGTGCGGTTACTAGTTTATTTTTAGGAATTCTCTCTTGTTGTTAAAGTATTTTAGTATGTCATATACTATTATCATTATAAGTGTTAGTGATATTGCTACTGCCCAGAATTCTAATCCTATTGGTATTGTTTGGAAGACTTTACTTACTGGTGTGTAAATTATTATTAGTGTTGCAATTATTGATGTTAATGATGCTAAAAATAAGTATTTGTTAACTAGGAGTGATCTTCCAAATACTCCTTTTCTAAATGATCTGAAGTTGAAAGCGTTCCCTATCTCTATGATTATTAGTGTTACTAACGCTACTGTTTGTGCTTCTTGTTGTGTTGATCCTAGTACGTTGTATGATAAGTAGTATGATGATAGTGTTAATAGTCCCATAATTATTCCGGAAAAAATTATTAGTTTTGTGTAATCTGGTGTTATAAGTGATGATTCTTCTCTTTTTCTTGGTGGTATTAGCATGTTGTCTTTTGATGAAGGGTTAAGTCCTAGAGTTATTGCTGGTAAATCACTAGTAACGATGTTCATGAATAATATTTGTATTCCACTGATTATTGGTACTTGCCAGCCAAAAAACGGTGCTAGAAGAACGCCTAAGAATAATATTGATAGTTCTGATTGTGTGCAAGCAATTTGGTATGATGCGAACTTTCTTATGTTTTTGAAAACTGTTCTTCCTTCATTAATAGCTGATACTATCGTTGCAAAATTATCATCCTTTAACACTAAATCTGCTACTGAACGAGAAACGTCTGTTCCGTTCTTGCCCATAGCTATTCCTATGTGTGCTTCTTTTAGTGCTGGTGCGTCATTAACTCCATCGCCAGTCATTGCTACTACTTCACCGTTGGCTTTTAGTGCTCTTACAATTCTTATTTTGTGTTCTGGTGTTACTCTAGCAAAGATTGTTATTTTCTTAACTGTTTGTCTTAATTCTTCTTCTGATAATTTTTCTATTTCTTCACCAATAATTATTTTTGTTCCTAAACCCACTTGTTCTGCTATTGCTAGGGCTGTTTCTCTATTGTCTCCTGTTATCATCTTAACTGTTATTCCTGCACTAGTGCACATTTTTATTGCTTGTGATACTTCTTCGCGTGGTGGGTCTTCCATTCCAACAAAACCTAAGAATACTAAGTCTTTTTCTGCGCTGTTTATTTCTTTAGTGCTTACTTTTTTGTATGCTAATCCTAATGTTCTTAGTGCTGAGGTATTCATTTTGTGATTTTCTTTTAGTATTCTTTCTCTTTCTTTATCTGTCATTGTGAATACTCCATTAACTCTCTGGACCATTTTACACTTCTTTATTAGTACTTCCACTGCTCCTTTACTGTACAAATAGTTTCCTTCGTGTGTCTTGCATAAAACTGACATTATTTTTCTTGTTGAGTTGAATGGTATTTCTTCAATTCTTTGGTAGCTAGAGTAGTCTTCTTTTGTTCTTTTTGCTTTAGCTCCCATTATTAGTATTGCTGCTTCTGTTGGTGTTCCAATAATGCTATATTTTCCTTCTTCTCCTGTGTTTGATATTTTTGCGTCATTACAATTAATTGCTGCGTCAATAATTATTTTCCCAACAGAGTTTTTTCTTACATCAAAATTTTTCCCTTCGTAAAGAAATTCTCCTTGCGAGTTATAGCCTGCTCCTGTGACTTCTATTATGCTGTTATCAAAAAACATTTTTTTAACTGTCATTTCTCCCTTTGTTATTGTTCCTGTTTTGTCAGAACAAATAACTGTTGTTTCTCCTAAAGTTTCTATTATTGACATTCTGTTAACTATTGCGTTATTTCTCGCCATCCTAAAAGCTCCTACTGATAGTGATGTTGTCAGAACTACTGGGAATCCTTCTGGGAATGATGCTACTGATATGGCTATTATTAGTAGTGCTAGTTCTAGAAGTCCGCTTGTTGTTATTCCGTCCATTCTTAGGAACATTATAAGTCCTGTTAGTATGGCGAAACTTATTCCTAGAATGATTATTTTTTTTGTTATTGAATTAACTTTTTTTTGCAGTGGTAATTCTTTTTCTGTTTTTGATATTAGTCCTGCTATCTTTCCAAAATTTGTGTTCATACCTATGCTTGTTACTCTTGCTATTCCCCTTCCATTAGTTATGAATGATCCCATGAATAATTGGCAAGATTTTTCTTTGTCATCCGCGTTTTTTGCTGCTCTTTTAGGCACGGCTTTACTTTCTCCTGTTAGTATTGATTCGTCTGCCAAAATATTATTTTCTTCTAGTAGCACGCAGTCTGCTGGTATTCTTTCCCCGCTTCGTAAGACTAATATGTCTCCAGGTATTATTTCTCTTGATGGTATTTTTATTTCTAATCCTGATCTTATAACTACTGATACTGGTATTACCATTCCTTTTAGTGCTTCTATAGCTTTTTCAGCTCGGTATTCTTGTATGAATGCTGTTGATATTACTACTGTTATTGTTGCTATTATTACCCATCCTGTTACTGTTTTCCCTACTAAGAATGATAGTGATGCAGCAATTATTAGTAAGTAAACGACGAAGTTGCTTTTGAATGTTCTCAAGATTATTTGTATGGGGGTTATTTTTGATAAGTCTTGGATTTCGTTATAACCATACTTTTTCCTTCCTTCTTCTACCTCTTTTTCGTCTAACCCCTTATGTTCATGCATGAAATGATTAATTAATGCTGATTTATAAAGATTAGTTACTTAGCCTATTAATGAAAAAAATTTACTCCATTGTTAATCTTTCTTTGATAGTTTTAGGTAGCTTTTTGTTGATCGCTGGTTTTGCTTTATTGTTTTTGCCTGGTCCTGGTATTCCTTTGATTATTCTTGGTTTAGTAATTCTTGCAGGTCATTTTGTTTGGGCTAGAAAAGTTCTGAATAAGGTAAAAAAGGGTTCTAGAAGTATTATCAAAAAATCAAAGAAAATTGTTAAGAGTTTTTAGAAATATTTATTTTTTATAGTCCTGCTTCTAGTAATGCTAATTCAGCATTATCTGATTCATCTTGTGTTACTCCACGACTCTGATGGTCATAATATCCTCCGCCGGAACCTGGGATTTGGATGGTTATTCTCTCAATTCCTCTAACTATTCCTATTACTGCGTATTCATTCATGTGTTTTTCTGCCGGGTACAAATTAGTCCAGGATAATCTTTTTCCATCCCTATGTGCTACTGCCATTGTTGCCCTCCCATCACATCTTGGTGTTCTTAGGACTACTCCCTCATAAGAATTAACGATTTTTATTTCTCCATCAACTCTGCCTAAATTTTCTACTCTCACTCTTAATCCGTCTAATACAGTTAAGTCATCAATAGTTACTGTCATAGTTCTTAGTCGTTCTCGTTATCAATGGTTTTATCTGCTCTATAAGTCAGATACTCATAAATTCCGCTTATGGTGTTTGTTAATGCTGGTATTAATAAAAGTGCGGGTTTTTCTCTTGTTACATGATAAAATGCTGCTAAATCAGTACCTAGCCCTATTACTCCTCCCACAATCCATGACATGGCTGTAATGTTACTTTCACTCATAGCTGCACTTGATAAATCCTTATATGTTGCTCTTAAATCTGCACTCTTCCTCATTGATGGTATAACAAATGGTGTTGCTACGTGCATTATTGTACTTAATCCTAAACATATCACTGATTCTAAACCGCCGTCAAAAACTTTTCCCACTATTCTAGAGGTCATTAATTACTAGTGTTAGTTTATATTTATAAAATTATGTCTCTTAGATAATTAAGCTTTATCTCATGCCCTTTTGTATGAGGTCCATTATCACAAATGCGTAAGGTAAGGCTAGTAGTATTATCGCTACCCATTTTAGAAGCGTTTTCTTACCCCAAAATTTGTATGCGTATAAGTAAGTAGCAATTATTAGGCTTGCAACCATTGATCCGATGATATAGGCTAAAGAATAGATAGGCCAGAATATAATAGCCATTCCGCTTTCTCCTGGGTTTGTTATAAAAACCCATATCATAATGTAAACTTCTATTAGTGCTGATATAATAACTGATGTGTAGAGTGACGCTAGTGGCATCTTATAGAAAATTTTTGTAGGATTTTGGTTTGATAACCATTTTTTCCCTGAATAAATAGAGAATCCTAGTGTTGTAGCAACTATTATGCTTCCTATGATGTTAGTTATTTGTGGTTGTCCCCAGGATAGTATTGCTGCTAGAATAAAACCGTAGAAAAATACGCACACTGCAAAGATAAACGATTCTTTCTTTATGTTTTTTTGTGTGATTACCATTAGTTAGTCTACTTCTGCGCTGTCGCCGTCATCGCTTGCTTCGCTGTCGAATTCGTCATCAGGGTTAGCTAACTCCATTATTTCTCCTTCTTCCTTGATGCTTTTTTCTTCTTTTTCTTCAGTTATTTTCATTTTTTTGTCTTCTTCTTCCTTACTTATTTGCAATTCTTTTTCTTGTGTTTCAAATGATAATTCTTTGTCTGTTTTTCTTGGTAAAGGTCTGTTAACAGTTATTGGTAATGCTTCTGCTCGTAATTCTTTTTCAGCTATTAGTAAAGGGTCGTATTTTATTCTTTCTAGTTCCTCTTTTTCTATTTTGACCATTAGTGGTGCGTCCATAGCTATTTGTAATGCTCTAGCTCCTAGAATTCTTGCTATTTCGTACTTTGTGAACTTTTTTTCTAATTCTTCTAAGTCATGCATCATGGTGTTATTTTTTCTCCTTTAGTGCTTTCTCTACTTTTATTTTAAGGTTCTTAAATGCTTCTTCTGCCATGTCTAGTACTTGTTCTACTTCGTTTATTGACATTTCTGCGCTTTCGCTTTTTTGTATGCTGTTAATCATTACTTTTCCCTGGTATTCTGATAGTCCTATTGCCATTCTTGAGTCGCTTGAGTCTTCTTCTATTGCGCTAGGGTCTACTAAGAATTTGTCTCCTATTTTGTGGAATGTTACGTTTATTGGCATAACGCTTAAGTCTAATGGTAGTGCGTTATCAGTCCATTCTCCAAATTGTACTCTTCCTGTTGTTTCGTCATACTTAGGCATCTTAGCACTTCTAAGGGCTGCTATTGCTGCTATTCCTGCTGCGTCTAGAAGGTTACCATCATCATTTATTGAGTATATGTCTATGTTTATCATCCATACTTTTTCCCCTACTTTAATGCATAATTTTTTGAAGTCTATCATTCCGCTGTCTCTCAGACCTCTGTCTATTAGTCTTCCTATTTCTGTTGCGTCGAATTTTGGCGGTCCTGCTTCGTACCTGTTGCTTGATAGTGGAAGTAGTTCCATTCCTACGCTCATAGTTCCACTTTCTTCTTCATTAGGGTATGGTGTTCCAACGTTCATCTTAACTCCTGCTATTACTTCTGTTTTTCCTAGTTTTACTGTTGCGCTTCCTTCTGCCATGTTACTAGCGCCTAAAGTTATTGTTATATCTCTAAATTCTTGAGCTGTTCGACCATCAAACCTTTTACCTTGCAGTAAGTATTCTGCTATTCTTTTCTTGGTTAGTCTTGTTACTTCCATTATTGTTTTTTCTCCATGAAATCTTTTAGTGCTTTTACTTGTAATGCGTGTATTTCTTTAGTTGCTTCTTTACCTAGTTTTATTGCTTCTTTAAGCGTGTTAGGTTGTATTTTACCATCAAGTTGTAATGCTACTAGAGTGTCAGAGTTTGATAGGAAACTCATTGCCATATCAGTTGCCCCCTCTCCTTCTTTATAGTCTTCTTCTTCTTTGCTAACATCAACTACTAACTGTTTGTCTAGTTTTCCTATTGATATGCTTGATACTAAGTCTTTCATTGGTACTCCTGCTTGTGCTAATGCCATTGATGCTGCGTTTATTCCAGCGCATCTTGTGCTTGCGTTTGCTTGAATTATCATAACATGAACGTCAACTACAGTATTTGGGAATTCTTCTAAGTCAAGTGTAGGTGAAAGAGCCCACTCGATTATTTTTCCTATTTCTTGGCTTCTTCTGTTAATTCCTGGCTTCTTTCTTTCTGATACTGAGAATGATAACATGTCATAAGTGCAACGCAGAATTCCTGTTTGTGGGTTTTGCATGTGTTGTGGGTGTAGTGTTTTTGGTCCGTATACTGCTGCTATTGCTATTGTGTCTCCGAATGAGAATTTTGCGCTTCCGTCAGCGTTAGGTATTACTCCTACTTCTGCTGTCATTTTTCTTGCTTCGTTGAATTTTCTTCCGTCAAATCTTTTTATGTAACTCATTTGTTCATCTCCGCAACATATTTTTTAACTTCTTCTGTTAATCCTGATACGTATGATCTTTCAACAACAAAACTTATTATTTCTTTAGCTTTTAGTTCTTCGCTCACGCTTGCTCCTTTAATCCATATTATTCCGTTTTGTCCTACTGTTATGTCGCATTTTGTTGCGTCTTTTATTAGGTTTATCATGCTTCCTTCTTTTCCTATTACTCTTGGTACTTTATTTGAGTTTATTTGAACTATCATTCCGTCATCGATTTTTCCTAGTCCTCTGCTTTTCATTGTTAAGTCTAATCCCTTTCTTTTTGTTCTTAGGATTTTACAAAGTACTAAGTCTCCTATTGCGATATAAGAGTCTAAGTCGTCGCTTTCGATATACTTTGGGTATTCGTTAATCATTAAGAATGCTGAGTATGGTCCTCCAACGTCTATTATCCATCCGTTGAATGTTATGTCTAATACTTTTCCTATTACTAAGTTTCCACGCCTTGGTATGTAAACTCCTGATAGTGGTATAACCCTGATGAATCTGTTGTATTCGTCTTGTAGTCCGAATCTGGAAGCTACAATATCGTCTCCTTCTCTTCTTGTTCCGTCTCCAGGTAAGTATTCTTTTCCTGTCTTTATTATCTCTCCAGGTATTGCTATGCTTCTTTTTTTGTCGTGGTCGATATCACTTCCCATATCTTGAGATTGTGGTTCTTCACGTTCATAATTCTGTCTTTGTTCGTATGCCATTGTTATTTTATTTCTTCAGCTATTGCTGCTCCGTGTGTTGCCCCGTTAAGTTTATCATAAAAGTCCATTTGCATTCCCGCAGGGACGTTTACTACACATAACAAGTCTCCATTGTTTAACCATTCTTCCTTCTCTTTTAAATCTTTCACTATTGAGTATGCTCTTCCACTATACGACGCTGGTATCGTTACTTTTATTTTTTTTGTTTCCATTTTTAGTGGTATTATGACTTTTAGTTTATCCATGATGTGTGTTATTTGTTCTTCTATTGGTCTGTTATCTACGTTAACTCCTGCTTGTTCTATCGCTGTTTTCACTCTTTCTATTGTGTGTGGTCTGCCTGTTTTTGGGTCTACTGCGTTTCTACTTATGAAGTCGATTACTTGTTTTACTTTGTCTTCTCTTTGTTTGTTTTTGTAATCTGCTGGTATTTGTAATTCTCCGTTTTTTATTACTCTTTCAGTTATTTTGAATATGTCATTAGTTCCGAATGCATTCATAACTTCGTCAGATCCTGCTCTCATTCCTTTTTTAATATCTGAGAATACTTCGTTCATTGCTAATACTTCTGCTCCTAATTTTGCTCTTCCTTCTTTTACTGCTATTGCTTTTTCGAAATCAACTAGGACTCCGTAAGTTTTTCCATTAATTCTTATTTTTGCTTCTACGTTACTCATGTTTTTTTAGTTCTTCTGTGTTTAATCTTTTTATTTTTGCTTCGTCAGTTTTTATTATTCCTACGTCAAAATTGTTAATGTTATAATCTTTTTCTAGAACTCTTTTGAATACTTTTAGTGCTAGTTTTATTCCGCTGCTTAAGTTCATATTTTCTTTGTATTCTTGTCTTAGTATTTCTCTTATTTTGTCGTCGTCGTGTCCTACTGCTGCTGCTTTGTATGAGAAGTAGTTTCCTGTTACGTCTGAAAGGTATAGTTGTGGTTTGCCTGATGATACTCCTGCTATCATTACTGCTACTCCAAATGGTCTTACTCCTCCGTACTGTGTGAATTTTTGTTTTGCGTTTGCTATATCTTTTATTATTGATTCTACGTTTATGTCGCTGTCATATGTTACTCTGTTTTGTTGTGCTATTAGTTGTGCGTCTTCTATTAGTACTCTAGCGTCTGATAATATTCCTGCTGCTGCTCCCATTATATGTCTGTCAACTTCGTATATTTTGTTAGCACTTTCTTCGTTTATCAATTGGTCTTTTACTCTTCTGTGTGCTACTATTACTACTCCGTCAGAGCATACTATTCCTATGCTTGCACTTCCCCACCTTACTGTTTTTTCTGCGTATTCTACTTGTAATAAGTGTCCGTCTGGTGAGAACATAGTTGCTGCTCTATCATAACCCATTGCTTGATTTTGCATATCCATTGGCATTTCCATGATTTTTGTTTTTATCCTGTAATTTTTTACTTTAATTTAGCCTTTTAATTGGCCCTTATGAAGAAATTAAAAACCTAAATTAACTTATTTTCTTTATTAATTATAATACTTTCTTGGGGGTATTTAAACTTTGAGGTTTTTTGGGCTTTGTGTAAGAAGTAAAGCTTGTGTATAAAGTCAATTTGACTTTTTGACCTTTATTTCCCATTTACAATTCTTAGTTTTGTAACACTTTAGAACGTATTCTTCGTTACCTGAACTATCCACATGAAATAGGCTAGACTGGCATTCGGGGCATTTAAATTGCTGACTCATCATAAACTAAACATAGGCTTATTATTAAATATTCTTATTATTTTATCTTCAAAAGACTATTACTTTGAGTGCCATTCCGACTACTGCTCCTAAAAAGAACGCAAAAACCATGTTTCTTAGATGTTTATCAGTGAGTATTCCCCACATCTTTTTAATTTGCTTAGCTATGATAATAAGCCAAGAAATAGATGATATAGCTATTAAAATTCCTATTAAGCCTATGAGTATTGGAATTGAGGGGTTAGTAGAATCTCTTAAGACAGTAGGGGCGATATATTGCAAGAATGTTTCTTCTGCAGTAGGAAAGGAAAAGAATAATCCCATAGCCCCAAAAAATATTTGTTTATTAAGCGATTCTTTGGACATATATTTTCTACTACCTAAATTATTTTTTACCCAAATCTTTTTTTATAAGACTCTCAACGTAGTCAGAGTATTTTAGTTTTTTATCAATGCAATGTTTTTTTGCATCTCTCCACAGTTGAGGGTCAATTTTGAGGCTGATAGTCTCTTTTTGTTCATTCATATTAAAAAGAGGTATGAAAAGTAATATATAAATATTTCCATATAGAAACATTTAAATAGATAAAGTAATACATATTACTATATTACTATTACAAAATGACACAAAGTAAATTAGCAACAAGAGAAGAACGAGGAAAGGACATCGTTAAACGCTTCAAGATAGTCAAGACGCCTTTTGGTTGGAGAGTTCCTTCAGAGACAAGCAGTAAGTCTTACTTAGTAAGATACAATGGACACCAGCCATCATGTAACTGTGCCGATTGTGAATTAAGAAAGAGTAAGTGTAAGCACATCTATGCTGTTGAGTTTTACATTAAGAAACAGATTGATGATAGAGGAAACGTCACGGAAACTAAGGGCGTTAAGGTTAGTTATACACAAGAATGGAAAGCTTATGATAATGCTCAAACTAACGAAAAACTTGTCTTCTTGAAGCTCCTAAAGGATTTATGCGACTACATAGAACAACCAACGTATGAGTTCGGAAGGCCTAAACTTCCCTTTGCGGATATGATATTTGCTTCAGCATTAAAGGTGTACAGTGGATTCTCATTAAGGCGTTTCATGTCTGACTTAAAGATTGCTAAGGAAATGAGATTAATTGATTCTGTTCCTTGCTATGCTTCTATTGGTCACTTCATGCAGAAACCAGAGATAACTGATATTCTTCAATCTTTAATTAGAATGAGTTCTAGTCCCTTGAAAGAAGTTGAAAGTAGCTTTGCTGTGGACAGCTCGGGCTTTTCCACTTCACGTTTTGCTAGATACTTTAGTTACAAGCATGGTAAGGAGATTAAGTATCAAACTTGGATTAAAGCTCACATCATGACAGGTGTTAAAACCAACATTGTTACAAGTGTTGAAATTACTGATGGTAACACGAATGATAGTCCTTCACTGCCTCACCTTGTTGAGGAGACAGCTAAAACATTTAAGGTGGGCGAGGTTAGTGGAGACCGTGCTTATAGTTCTCGTAAGAACTTACAAACCATAGAAGATGTGGGAGCTGTCCCCTACATTCCTTTCAAAAGAAACGCAATAGCAAAAGCAAGAGGCTCAGACATTTGGAAAAGAATGTACCACTATTTCATCTACAAACAAGAAGAGTTCTTAGAACACTACCACAAAAGAAGTAATGTAGAAACAGTTTTTCACATGATTAAAACAAAGTTCAGAGACGGTCTTAGAAGCAAAACGAAAGAAGCACAAACTAACGAACTATTACTAAAATTTATTTGTCATAACATAGTTTGCGTAATACAAGAAATAAGCGAACTAGGGATAAAAGGAGAATTTGTATTGGAGGAAAAAGGATGAAAGATTCTATTATCAATAAAGATTTAAGTAAAACCGAGATAAGAGAAAAGAAAAACTATTTAAATAGGCTTAATGGTATAAATATAAAGATGGCTCACTCAAATAATCCTACTAATAGTGAAGTGGATGCTTATTCTTACATTAAAGAAGAATTAGAAAAGTTAGGGTGGATTGTTAAAAATCCTGCAAGAGTTCCAGAAGGAGAAGTCTACAAGCAAAATGAGTGCTTAGCTAATGATGATATTAAGAAAGCGTTTGGAACGAAAAGACCCGAAGCTGTAATAAAATTAAATGAAATAGAAGTTTGGGTAATAGAGAGCAAAAGGGAAAAGAAAGAAATTGACAGAGCATTAGAAGAGGCAAAAAATTATTATGCCAGGCGGATTAATGATAATTCTAATCTTAAGTGTATTATCGCTTCTGGAATTGCAGGTAATGATACAGATGGTTATACTATAGTAAATGAATACTTACATAAGGGAAAATGGGAGAAGATTTTGTTTAACGGAAAACCTAAAGATACACTCTTATCTAAAGAACAAGCTAACTATCTTTTAAGTAATAAAACCCCAAACTGGCAAGAGTTTCCAGATTTTCCAGAAGAAAAATATCTGGGTTCTGCCGAGAATATAAACGAGATATTACATAATGCTGGAGTAAATAAAAATAAAAGAGCAAGATTTTTAGCAGGATTAGTATTATCTCTTTCCATTGATTCTGAAATAGACTTAAGAGAAAAAGACACAACAACTTTAGTAGAAAATGTTAATACTCTGATTAAAAAGAAACTAAGAGAAGTAAAAAAAGAAGGATTTTATGACTATATCAAACTTGAAGTTCCGCCGATACCAGAAAATCACATAAAATATCGCAAAGCCGTAATAGACACATTAAAAGAATTACAAACTTTAGATATTAAGAACGCCATGGCTTCTGGAAATGATATTCTGGGTAAGTTCTATGAAAAGTTTTTGAAGTATGGAAATGGTGCTAAGGAAATTGGCATAGTCTTAACACCAAGACACATAACAAAGTTTGGAGTAGAAGTTTTAGATGTTAAGAATAGCGACTATATCCTAGACCCTGCTTGTGGAACAGGGGGATTTTTAGTTTCTGCCTTTGATTATATTAAGAAAAATTCAAATGCTAAACAAATAGACAAATTCAAGAATTATAACCTATTCGGGATAGAACAAGACGATGAGGTTGTTGCTCTAGCTCTGGTTAATATGATTTTTAGGGGAGATGGTAGAAACAATATGATGAGTGGTAACTGTTTCCAAAAAAATATTAACAAGATTACTAAAGATTCATTTGAAACTGGAAAGGAAGCTAAAAGAGAGGGGACTGAAAACAAGAACCCAGTTATAACAAAGGTTCTGATGAATCCGCCGTTTGCCCTAAAGAAGGGAGAGGAAAAAGAATACAAGTTTGTAGATTACGGATTATCACAAATGGAAGACGGTGGATTACTATTTGTTATTATTCCAAGCCCAATAATGTTTAAAGGAATGAAGGTAAGAGAATGGCGAAAAGAAATGTTAAAGCACAATACACTAAAAGCTGTAATAAAACTTCCAGAAGATTTATTTTATCCTGTAGGTGTTGTTACTTCGGCTGTGATAATCCAAAAGGGTGTTCCGCATAATTTTAAGAAAGATGTCTTTTGGGGAAGGTTAGAAGACGGTTATATCAAGAAGAAAGGAGTAATGAGAAAGAAGTCAAATGGTAACATTGAAACAATTAAGTCTTTAGTTAAAGATTTTCTCAATGGGAGTATAACACAGCAAAAAAATGTTCCTAAACTCTATTCTATAGAACCTATACTGTACAATGAAGAAGACAAAGACTTGGAGTGTGCTCCCGAATACTACCTTAAAGAGGATAAACACAATAACAAAGAAATTATTCAACAAATGCGACACACTCACCTAAACTTAGTAAATCATCTAATAAATAATCCTTTCTTCAAAGGAGCTTCTATAAATCTTGATACTGATTGTGCTATAAAGAGTAATGAGCAATTATCAGACTTATTCACAATTGAAAATGCTAAGTCAAAAAATATTGAAGACTACGGTAACGGGGAAATGCCCTTTATTACCAGTACAACAACGAACAATGGAGTAGAAATGTATATTGATGAAGATGAAGAAGAGTTAATTTATAGAAAACCCTGTATAACTTTGTCATCTTTCGGTTTAGCAAGTGTTCAAATAATGCCTTTCGTAGCCAGAAGTCACGGAGCAGTTTTAGTATTAATCCCAAATAAAGATATGAGTTTAAGACAGCTCCTTTATTACGCTTCACAAATAAACATTCATAATTGGCGTTTCTCTTATGGTAGATGGGTTACAAAGAAAAGACTACTAAAACTTGAAATACCTAACATAACGCAGATGAAGCTTCCTACAATTGAAGAAATAAAAGAGCCCTTTGAAAAGAGTCTAAATTTTATCAAAAGCACCTTTTAAAATGATAGACGCATTAACACTTGTAATTATACTGATTGGTTTGGTTGTAGCTTTCTTTATTGGTCAGAAGATAGGGGCTTACAGGAAGCATAAGGAATGGGAAGAAGCTTTGCCAGACCATAGAAAAGATGCTATCATGAAGTCTAGAGCAGTATTAGGTGGACAATTCTCGGAACAATTAGCTCCTTACTTGCCAGATTTTGATTATTTACCAACGGAGTGTCGTTTTATTGGTAAACCTATTGATTTTATTGTTTTCAAGGGCATGGATGAAAAGAAAATAGATGAAGTAGTATTTGTAGAGATAAAATCAGGAAAATCAAAACTAAACGCTCACGAAAAGAATCTGAAAGAAACCATAGAGAAAGGTCGTGTTAGATGGGTTGAATACAGAATACCAGAAGAACTAACCAAGAAGAAAGGAGAAATGGAATTTGACGAAGAAGGAAACGCTAAAAAATGAACAAAATTGACAAAGCTTTTTATGACGCTTTAAGGTACTTTGCTAGTCATGAATCACTTGAAATTATGGACACTTTGTCTGATAAAACTAAAAAGGAGAAGTTTATGAAGAAAATGTCTGATGCTATGTTTACAACATTGCAATCACATGGTTATGTAACATTTAGCCAACCTGCACATTATTTGTTAACTACTAAAGGGATGACATATCTTAGAACATTAGAGGATGAAAGAAGAAAGGACTTAACCCTTATCTGGGCGGTTGTTGCAGTTGTAATATCTATTGTGGCTTTAGTGGTGTCTATAATCTCATAAAAAATGGATAAAGATATAGAAGAAACTAATGAAGATGTTAGCTACCCAACTAAAGAAGATTTAGAGAAAGCTTACAATAAAGAAAAAGGATATTACAAATACTATTCTTGGTTTGAAGACTTAATATGTAATGTTTGTGGAAAAATAATTCGTAGGGAAGAAGGATTTGATATAGAACAAGAATTTGTAGAAGAAGAATTAGTTACTTTCTGCCACGAATGCTTAAAATTACCTAATAAGAAGGAATTAGTAAAAATCCCGCTAAGGAGTGGCCATCCAAAAGCTTAAGTTTAAATAAAAGCTTATCATTAACATTCTTGTGGAACTAAAAGAAGTGCAACAAGACATAAAGTATTTTTTAGAAGAGACGCATAAAGAGTTCGGAGATAAAATGCCTAAAATGGTATTCACAGTAGATATTAAGAAAAACGTCTTTGAAATAGACATGATACCAAACTAATTTTTCTGTGTAAAAAGTAATCAATTACAAGGACTTCTTACACAAAGCCGGTTTTTTGTTCCATATAAGCCTCAAGACCTTAAGAATTATTATTCTTGAAGGTTTGTGGAAAAATAATCTTTTATTATTGTTTTTTAATTACAATAATGCTTAAAATCCTTAATGGTTAATATTACTCATGGATGATGATAAAAAGTCGGTGAGAAGTTTATATGATTCTCCTGTTACAATTATTCACGGCGCTAATACGGGTTACTTAGTTTCTTACCCTATTCTTGGTGGTAAAACTGGTAATTTTAAAACTAGAGACTCTAGAGAGGTTTACGGTGCCTTAATGGAATTGGCTGTTTCCAGTCCCCAAGTTTTTAGTAGGGATCCTGCTACTACTAATCTTGGTCCTGCGGATCAAAGTTTTGTGGCTCATATTACTGAGATAGCTAGGAGGCATGTAACTTTGGAAGATTTGGTTCGTGAAAATGGTTTGAAAATTCCTTTTTTTACCCATCCTGAGCTTTATTATACTAAGCCCGTTGTTAAAGTTCTTCCTGCTAATCCCGTTCTTGCTCCTGGCGAGGGTATTTCATCTAACGCTGGTGGTTTATCTGTTGGTTCTAGATCTCCCCCTCCTCGGGCTCGTTCATCAACTTATCATACTTCTTCTAGTGATGAGGTCGCAGTTAGCAATTATCCTAGTCCTCCTGTGGGGGAGAGGCCTGCTGATCTTCTTGATCACCTTACTCGCTTTGCTCTTTATTGGCGTCCTGACCTGAAAGATCTTGCTCCAGACTTTGATGATGTTAGTGCTGTTGAAACTAAGGAAAATTATGATCGTGCTGATTATGATAATGGTTTTGACAAAGTTAATGATGAAAACTCTATTGTTGCTGGAAGTTATCGTGAAAGAGATAAGGCTAATCAGGAAGCTTATGAATACTTTGACTCGAGTGATCATTTAGATGATTTAGAAAACGAAGGTTTTGATGATGGTGATTATTATGGAGGTCCAAGATTTGCTGATGCTGGAGAAGCCGAAACTTATTATCTTAATGAAGATTTAGCCTCTATTGCTTCAGAAGATGGGGTTGAAGGGGGGATTATTGATGTTTTATCTTACTCTTATTATTCTTGGCATTCTAGAAAGACAGAAGAAAGTTCCTCTGGTTCTAAAAATACTTCTGAGTCTGGTAATGATCAAAGCATTACTTGTGATAGGGGTAATCGTGGCGTCGTTACAAATAAAGGAAATAAAGCTAGGGGCAGTCTTGATAATCAACGTAGGGCTTCTGGTGAGCGAGATGAAGAGGTTAGTTTTGATGATATTCCTTTCTAAAAAACTATTTTTTCCCTAATAATCCTTTTATTGTTCCGCTAACTTTTTTTATTGTTATTTCTTTGAACATTAAGCTTGCTCTAACTTCATTAAGTTTTTCTCTGTTAATTGCTAGTATTGAGTGTTCTACTGGGGTCTTTTCGTCCTTAACAAACTTTATTCCTGCCTTAGCGTAACCTAAAATGCCTATGAATTCTAGAATTGCTTTTTCTGTTTGTTCTTTATTAGCTTTTATTAATAAGTATCTTTTCTTTTCTCTAAGTGTTGGTCTGAGTCTTTTTTGCATTGTTAACCTACTTTATTTATAAGAATTATTAGCTTTTATTCTTTTTCTTCCATTTCATCAAGTACTTTGTCTAATTCTTCTTTCTTAATTAGTTCTGATTTGTCTTTTTTGTTACTATCTTTTTTTGACTTTTCGTTTTTTTGTTTTGTTACGTCTTTATTTCCTGTTTTGTCTTTCTTTCTTTTTATGAATCTGCTAACAACGTAATATATTACTAGTACTCCTATAATTATTCCTATTGCTATTGCGTAATTTGAATTTTCTCTTATTCCGACAACGAATCCGCTTATCCATGCTGTCATTGTGCTATTTCTTTGTGTTTCTTGATCCTTAACTACGTTTCCTGTTGTTGTTGGATTGTTCTGGTTTGTTGTAGCCGTGTTGTTTGTTGGTGTTGCTGCTGGCGTTGGTGGAGCTACGAGTGACTTTATTGTTAAGTCTAACACTCCTGCTGTTATTCCGTTAACCTTTATTGTTACGTCAGTTTTGTCTGTGTGTTCTACTGAGAATGATTTTTCTTCTCCTAGTATCATTGTTTGTCTAATCTTCTTTTCTAAGAATAAAAGTCTTGCTGTTTGTTGTCCTAAAGCTTCAACTATTAGAGTATTTTCTTTTTCTACTCCTTCCTTAAATATTTTGAATTTTATTTGGTCTTGAGATACTAACTTATAGTTTTTTCCTGAGTAAGCATCAGCGCTTGATATAGAATATATTTGCGGCTTTTTTTCTACGCTTTCACCACTATCGGAACTGCTACTTGATGATCCTCCACTTCCCCCGGATCCAGAAGACGATCCTCCACTGCTAGTATTGCTTGTGTTTGTTGGTGCTGTTCCAAAATTAACTAATAATGTTCTTGTTTCGGACGCGTTAGTGTTTCCTGAGTTATCGGTGCAATTAATATTCCATAAGTATTGTCCTGTATAAATTGATTGGTAAAAGAATGCTGTGCTTGAACTAACGTTTGCTTTTGTTTGGACTACTGTTCCGTCTTTTGTTAGGTTACAAGTCATTATTTCGTAATTATCAGTAACGTTAAATGTGAACTTTATTGTGTTAGATGTTTGGTTATTTGCCTGATCTGCTGGTCCTAGTAATACTAATTGTGGTGCGTTTAAGTCTTTTATTATTGTTTTATTGCTCTGTGCCATGCCCGTATTGTTGCTGTCGTCCGTGGTGTAACAATTCCAGTAGTAAGTTCCTGATATTAATGATGATATGTTGTAAGTGTAGTTTATGCTTGCATTATTAGTATTGTTTGTTATGTTGTATGTGTATGTCTCTCTGTAAGTTTGGCTTCCTGTTGAATTCCACAATATTAGGCTTGTTGTTGTTAAGTTAGCATTGCTTTGGTTTGTTGACGCTGTGCATGAAAATACTTGGTTTGTTGCTTGATTCTTAATGTAGTATCCTTCTGCTGGTGATTGAAGAGTTGTTGTTATGTAAAATGTTTGGTTATTTTGAGTTTGATTAGTAGTGTTTGTACTGTTTGTTGTGTTTTGTTGGCTTATGTTTCCTGATAATGCCATTATACTTGCGTAAACGTCAATTCTTCTTAAGATGTTGCCTGATGATGTATCATTAATTATTTTTCCGTTATTCTTAAGTGCGTTTTCTATTAAGCTTACGCTTGGGTTAGTGCCGTTTTGTAAATTGTAGAATTGTCTTAGTAGTGCGAATGCTCCTGAAACTTGTGGTGTTGACATGCTTGTTCCTGAAAGTGTCGTGTAACTTCCAGTTATTGTTGTTGAGTTAATGTTTGATCCTGGTGCTAATAGGTCTGTGATTGCGTTTCTGTTAAATACTGGGTTATCGCTTTTGTCAACTGCTCCAACTGCTACTGCATTGCTTATGCATGCAGGGGAAGCTATTCCGCTCACACTTCCTTGGTTTCCTGTTGCTGCTATTACTCCAATGCCTGCGCTTACTGCACTGTTTACTGTTGCTGTTATGTTTAAGTCATCGTCTACATTATCGCATGAACTAGTGTATAATGTGCTTGTTCCTAAACTTAAGCTTATTGTTGTTATGTTATAAGTTGCTGCGTTAGTTATGCACCACTCCATTCCCTTCTTTAAGTCGTCTTCGTATCCTGCTCCTTGTGAGTTTAGTACTTTTACTCCGATAGCTTTTGCTTCTGGTGCTACTCCTTTAATGTTTCCATTTGCTACTGCTATTCCAGCAACGAATGTTCCATGTCCGTGATCATCGCTTACTGATTCGTTTGCTACACAGTTTTTGTTTACGCAATCAATGTTTGCTGCTGATCCTAATGCGTTTTTTCCTGCTAGGTCGTTATGTGTGAAGTTTATTCCTGTGTCTATTACGCAAATTGTTTGTCCTGCTCCTGTTATGTTGCTGCCGTTAATTTGGTAAGTCCAAGTGTTTGTAGAGTTTATTATTCTGTTAGCGTCTTGTAAGAAGAATGATAATTCTCTTACTGATGTAACTTCACTTACTGCTGGGTTTGTTTCTAATGATTGTAATTCTTCAGTGTTAATGTCTGCTGAGACTATTTTGTTTTCTTCTGAAATGTAATTAGTGTCTGATAATTTTTTAGATAAGTCTGTCGTGTCGTCAAGCACTGCTGCTTTTAATCCGTCTTCATCTTTTAGTTTTATTATTACTCTTGCCTGACCATCCTCTTGTACTTGGTTAGTTACTGATTCTGATATTTGTGCGTTATAATCGCTCTCTGATACTACAAAAGCTGTTAGTAATGGTTTTCCTCCTAAAATTGCAACTCCTAGGATTCCTAGGACTATTAGTATCGAGAATGCTCTCCAAGCTACATTCACTTCTTTAGCACCGCCTTTAACCATTGTTTATTGTTATACCTTGCCTCTTTTAAACTTTTATATAAACTATTGATAGTAGAGAAGTTTAAAAATCCTGCGTGTTAGGTCATTTAATGCTTACTCCAGAACAAATTTCTTCTATTAGGGAGCGTCTATTAGAGTCTCAAAACCCTCTTTTTTTATTTGACAATGATACTGATGGTCTTGTAAGTTTTTTACTTCTTAGGAGGTTTATTGATCGTGGTAAGGGTTTTCCTGTGAAGTCTTTTCCTGAGCTTAACACTACTTATTCTCGTAAGCTTGATGAGTTTAATCCTGATTGTTTATTCATACTTGATAAAGCATTAGTTTCTCCTGACTTTTTGGATATGGCAAGACAAAAGAATATTCCTGTTGTTTGGATTGATCATCATGATGTTACCCCTCCATCAAACCTTGAGGGTGTAGAGTACTATAATCCTTTGCAAAATTCTAAGAATCCTTCTAGTGAACCTACAACTTATTGGTGTTGGCTAGTTACTAAAAGGAAGGAGGATATGTGGCTTGCTATGGTTGGTTGTTTAGCTGATGCTTACTTGCCGGATTTTTCTTCTGATTTGCACGCGCAGTACCCTGATTATTGGCGTGAGGTTAGTAATGCTTCTGAAGGAAGGTATAAAACTCAAATTGGTAAGATAGGTATGATTTTTTCTTTTGGTTTGAAAGATAAAACTACTAACGTTATATCATCAATAAAGTTTTTGTGTGCTGTTAAGTCTCCTAGTGATGTTTTTCAGGAGTCTGGTGCTAATACTGTTTTGGATCGTTATTCTTTTATTAATGGTAAGTATCAGCAGTTAATTTCTAAGGCTAAGAGTTCTGTTCCTGAGGATGGTATTGTTTATTTTCAGTATGGCGGTGATATGTCCATGTCTGCTGATATTTCTGATGAGTTATTCCACCATTTTCCTGATAAGGTAATACTTGTTTGTTATATTATGGGTGCTAAGGCAAATATTTCTATTCGTTCAAAAACTGCTGTTCTTAAGGCTGCTACTGACGCTATCAAGGAAATTGATGGTGCTACTGGTGGTGGTCATAAGAACGCTGTTGGTAGTAGTATGCCTGCTGAAGACGTTTTAAGATTTAAGAAGTTGTTTGCTGAAAACTTAAAAAAGAAGTAATTACCTTAATACTTGTATTATTGTCCATATTATTCCTGCTAAGAATATTAGTGCTATTGATGCGCTTATTGCCCAATTGTTCATTATTGTGAATTCTGGTTTTCTGTCTCCGTACTTTTTTGCTTTGTGTACCATTATTAGTGTCATTATTCCATAAATTCCTCCTAATACTACTCCTCCAATACTTAATATGTCTACAAATTGTAAAAAGCCGTAGTTAACTACTAGTAAGAATATTATGAATGGTAAGCATATCGCAAAAAACCATGCTAATACTGGGTGGTGTCCATGGTCTATTTGGAATGAGTCTTTTAGTGTTAGACTTGTTGAGAAGTATGCTGTGAACATTGATAGTATCCCTAAAACTATGAATATTTTTCCTAATGCTAGTGTTGCTATTTGTGGTATGTTGGTAAAGCTTGAATCAACAACTAATGAGAAAGCTGTGTAAACAAGTATTGGTATTATACTTGATATTATTATTGACTTCTTCATTAATCTTTCATTTCTTGACAGGATCATTCGAACTCCTGGTATTCCGTCAATTCCTAAAAAAGAAAACAAAACTATTCCAAATGGTAAAGCTAAAAAGTCTGGATTGAATTTTGATAATTTTTCTACGCTTATTTGAGGATAATACTGGTATACTAATAGTGCTGTTATCATTATTACCATTAGACTCCCGAAAAGTTCGTATTTTTTGAATGCTTTCATTCCTCGGATGCTCAGATAAGACATAAGTATGAAGAATAATGTTCCGAATTCTAACACGTGGCTGGTGTTTCCGAAAAATAGTGTTGATAGGCTTTGTCCTTCTGCTAGTAGGTACGCTAAAAACATTGCGTAAGCTCCAACTAGTAATGCTATGAATGATATTCTTTTTCCCTTCTTTCCTAAATATTTTTCTGCGTATCCTGGGTGTTGGTGTATTTTGTTTGTTCGCAGTATTATTTCTGCATAATACAAATTAACAAGTAACATTATCATTCCTATTCCAATGATGTACGCAAGGCCTGTGAAGAAGCCAGCTTTGTTCATAGCGTAAGGGATTCCTAAAAATCCTGCGCCTATTATCGTTCCGCTTTGTGCTGTTATTCCTTGTAATAATAATTTTGTGTCACCTTTCATTTTTTATAATTCACCATTTTTTACTTTTTTTTAGTTATGGACCCAGGAGGAGTCGAACCCCCATCAAGGGATCCGAAGTCCCTTATTCTATCCATTGAACTATGGGTCCATAGTTAAATAAACGGACGTCGCAAGTGTTTAAAAATGTCGCGAATATGGAATTATTTATGAGTAATTTGTTAAAACGTTCGCCTGATGAAATGGATTATTGGTCTACTAGTCGTCTCGGCGCTGCTTTTATTAATTATTTTTCTGAGAGCAGAAGAAACCCTGAAGATTTAGAACAATTAGAAATAGTCGCAGAACTCTTATCTAAAAGGCCTCTTTCTGAAAGAATGGGTGTTGTAAGAATGATTGAGGGTCATATGAAAGATAATTGTGTTGAAGAGGATTACAAAAGGGCGGCTGTTCTTAGAGAAGCATTAAGATATTATGAAGTTAAAGCTTTGGGATAAAAATTTCTCTCATTTTTGATAACACAAATTTTTATTAATAGTAGTTTTTTCTCTTATGCTGAATGGTCAGTCCTTTAATTCAGTATGATCCGGGAACTATTGAGACTTGGAGAACTTCAAGACTTGGAAACCTCTATATGAACTCTTTTTCTTTTAGTGATTCTTATCCTGAAGAGTCTAGTCAGACTGAAAGAATTGCTTTTATCCTTTCGCGAAGATCTCTTGGCGAGTTAAAACCTCTTCTTAGAGAAATTGATGTTCATCTTGATTTGGCAAAAAAAGCTGGTCACAGTCAAAACGCGGGGATGTTAGAAAAAATGCGTGAGCATTTCAAAGAAAGGGTTTTAGGTCCTGCTAAAAAATTTAAGGATGATGCAATTTATGGGTTATTAGGTTTAGCTCAGGGTTATAGAGAAAGATCTTATGTTCACTCATTTTTAGAATATCATGCTAATCCTTCTTCTAATAATAAACGGGAGCTGGATTTGTCTGTTAGGATGATGCTCGATGGTCAAAGAACTGATTCTGAAATAAGAAATTTTCACGAGAGGATGGCTCAAGATTTAGAAAGTAAAGTTCGGGTTGAGGCTTATGAAGATTGTTGTGTTGTTAGGGATATGGTAAATCATTATCGCAAAGAAGTTCAGATTAGTGTTTAAAAACTTCTCCACATTACCTTTATAAAATCTTTAATCTAGGATAA
Organism: Nanobdellota archaeon; assembly: GCA_038045945.1. Lineage (GTDB taxonomy): Archaea > Nanobdellota > Nanobdellia > Pacearchaeales > GW2011-AR1 > JAGVWS01. The sequence continues at coordinate 30,379 of JBBSXC010000005.1, read as the reverse complement.
TTAATGGTTAAAGGTAGTGATAAAAAAGATTCTGTTAAGGTTTCTAAACCTGGCGATTCTAAGTCTGGTCTTGGTATGAGTCATAAGAAGAATGAGGATTTTTCTGAGTGGTATCCTGAAGTGGTGCAGAAAGCTGAACTCGCTGATTATTCTCCAGTTAAAGGATTCATGGTTATTCGTCCTAATGCTTATTACATTTGGCAAAAGGTACAGGATTATTTTAATGAAAGACTAAAAGTATTAGGTGTTAGAAACGCTTATTTTCCTTTGCTTATTCCTGAAAGCTTTTTTAAGAAGGAGAGTGAGCACGCGCAAGGTTTTAGTCCTGAAGTTGCTTGGATTGCTAAAGAAAAAGGTGATGATTCGGAGAGATTAGCTATTAGGCCAACAAGTGAAACAATAATGTATGATTCTTATAGTAAATGGGTTAGAAGTTATCGTGATTTACCATTGAGGATTAATCAGTGGGCTAACGTTGTTAGATGGGAAACAAAAACGACTCGTTTATTTTTGAGAACTAGAGAATTTTTGTGGCAGGAAGGACATTGTGTTTATGAAACAAAGGAAGAGTGTGATAATGAAACATTAATGTATCTTAGTGAGTACGCAAATATTTGTAAAGAATTATTAGCCTTACCTGTAATTCAGGGGATTAAGAGTGAGAAAGAAAAGTTTGCTGGTGCTTTGTACACGACAACTATTGAGGGAATAATGCCTGATGGTAAATCATTACAGTGTGGTACTTCTCATAATCTTGGTCAAGGATTCGCAAAATCTTTCGGTATTAGTCCTTTAGGTCGGCAAGGAGAAAACATTTTACCCTGGCAGAATTCTTGGGGTATATCAACTCGTTTAATAGGTGCAACAGTAATGACTCATAGTGATGATAAAGGATTAGTTCTTCCTCCTAGGGTTGCTTATAACAAGGTGGTAGTCGTACCAATATATAATGAAAGTAATCGCAATGTTGTCCTTAAAGAAGCAAAAAAGGTTGTTGATGAATTATCAGAACTAAACCCTATTCTTGATGATCGTGACTCTTACAGTCCTGGTTTCAAGTTTAGTGATTGGGAACTAAAAGGCATTCCTTTACGTATTGAGATAGGCCCTAAAGATATTGAGAAAAAATCTGTGGTTATGGTTAAAAGAAATAATGGAGAAAAAGTTATTGTTAAAGCGACTGAAGTTAAGAAGCAAGCTAACAAAATACTTAATGATATTCATGATGAGTTATACAAAAATGCTATGAAGTTTCTTCATTCAAAATTTAAGGATAGTAATAATTCAAAAGATGTAATAAAGTTTGTAGATGAGGGATTCACAGTTCTTTCCGCTCTTTGCGGAAGAAAAGAATGTGAAGAAGAAATGAGAACTAAAGCTGATGGAATAAAAGTTTTAATGAGTCCTATAGAACAAACTAGAGAATCTTTAAAGAACAAAAAGTGCACCTTCTGCACTACCGCGGCGAAAGATTGGTCTTATATTGGTAAAAGCTACTAAATTGTTACTTCTATATAGTTACATAAATCGTTAGTTTTAAAAGCTTGTTTTTTCTATATAGTTTATGAAAAATATTAGGTCTCGAGAGTATGTATTAAAAGAGTTAGATAGATGGTACGCTGCTCGTATGAAAAAATCATTTACTGAAGTTGAAGAGAAGAAATGGCGAGAAGTTCTGAGTCGTTCTATATTTTCAATGGATAATCTTTCAGGGGAAGAAAGAGAAGAAGGTCTAACAAGAATGTATGAGGTTGCTTCTACTGAGGGTCAAGTTAGAATTGCCTCTTCTTATTTTTCTCAGGGTTACGCGACTATGGAGGCCTTGTTTGATAAAAAGAGTACTCTTTCTATTGAAGAGCGTCACGTTAAGAATGATTTTGCTAGAGTCTATGGAACTCTGTCAAGATTTGTAGGTCGTGTTAGGAGAGAAGCTAATCGTATATTTCCAGATGATTTGTCTGATGGTGACTTTAATCAAGCCTTCATTTCTGTTTTTAGAGGGAGTGACGGGTTTAATTCTTATTCGGATAAAGCTATTGATGCCTCTCTATTATTGTTAGAACACCTAATGCCCCAAGGAAGAGAGGATCCTAATTATATCTCTATGGAGAAAATTTTGAAAGATGGGGATCTTAGGGATAATATGAGAGAATTAAACAAGAAATTGTTTTCTGATTTAGAAGGGAGAGTAGAATAAATTTTCTTATTATCGCAATATGTCTTCTGATAAATCCTATGTTGATCCTGTTAAACAGAAGTCTCGTGAAAAACTTCGTGATTTTATAGCTCTGCAACTTCTTCCTATTAAGCGTGCTCGTGATATTCGTGTTGTTTGTTTTCCTGGTGCTGAGCGTGAAGGTGAAGAGGCTTTGGAAGTTAAAGAAGTTTATGATTCTCTTGGAATCCCTAGAGAGAACATAGTTGGTCTGGAGTATCATAGAAAGACTGCTGAGAGGTTGAGGAATGCGAGCTTGGGAATTGATGTTGTTTGTGATGATGCTCATAATTTCTTTTTAAGAACTGATAAGAAGTTTGATGTTATTAGTCTTGATTATAAGGGTCAGATGACTCTTAAAGAAGCTCTTACTCTTGAGACTATAGCTTCTAAACACATATTAGATAATCGGGGAGTTTTGCATACGGTCTACTTTTCTGGACATGAAAACCGATTCCTTCAAAGACTCTTAAAATACCGTCATTCAAGGGCGATTCTAGATTCTTATCAGCTCAGAAAGGGGAAGATATTCCGAACTGAGGACGTGGAAAAAGTTGGTGAGGATGTTATGGGGGACTTAGATTTAGCACAATCTCGAAGTGATGGAATTAGTTATGAAATTATGAGTATCTTTAGAGGAGGTTCAATAAATTATCCTCTTGGGAAACATTTATTTTCTGATGATGTAGGCCTGCGGTCTCTTCTTGAAGACTCAAAAAAGCCTGAGGAAATAGAGAAACATAAAAAGTATATGGCCAAGTTGGGAGCGGCAAAATCCTCTATTAATGACAGAGAAACAAATATCTCAAAGGCATATTACCGGGTTAGGAATGAAGACTCTATTAGCGCAATATCAAGTATGGGAATTACTGCTTGGGATTCCCTTAGGTTGTTATTCTTGATGAATGCTAGGGTTACTGGCCCTTATGTGCCTCGTTCATGTGAGAGGTATGAGTACTTAAGTAATTCAAAAAGTCCAATGCTTGTGGATATGGTCTCATTCAACCCAGCCCGTTTCAAGCTCCTCCAGAGAGTAAGCGAATTATTAACTTATAACCCTGAAGGGAAAGAGGTTTTCCTTAAAGGAGTGAATTGTTCTGGTGCAATAGTTGCGAGAGCATCTCAAGTTGGAGTAGAAAAATGGCTCAAAGAAGCAGATGATTTAGCTAAAGAAGTAGAAGCATTTGAACAATTTAGGATGCCTCCTCGTGTTGATCTTGGTTCTTCTTATGTTCCTCCTAAAAGGAAGGAGAGTATTTCAAGAGAGGGTGCCGTTGAATTACTTAGAGCTGGTTGCAGTTCTGCAGAAATTGCTGAATGTTATTCTATAAAGCTTGAGAGATTGGCTGCTTTGAAAGCTCATTTGAGTAGAGGGACTTACGATAAGAAAAATGTTAGTGCTTAATTATCTTTTTGCTATTATTAATAGATGTGTAGATTAATCCTTCTTCCACTCAACATTTTTTCCTGATAATATCTCAATATCTTCTGCTCTTCTTAGGCTGCTTATTTGTTTTTTGTTTAGTATTTTATGGTGTTTGATTTTTACTAAGTGTTCTGGTACAAACCACACGTCTTTGTTGCTAGTAATCCACTCTTTTTTGTCAAAGATTGATAAGTCCACCGGGTTTGAATAGCTTCTTAGGTTCTTTTTTCCTTTATCATCAAAATATTCGTGGAAATAACTCATGACTAATTCTCTTATTGATTTGTAAACCGGTTCTCTATATCTTAAAACTGCATGGTTAGATTTACTTATAGCGCCCCACCTTCCTTCTTCTTTGAATACTGCTATTACGTGATCAAAATCATCATCTGTGGCTGTTAAGTCAACAATTAGTGGTTTATGGCCGTTAATTCTTAATGCTAATGCTGCGAGCATTGCTCCTTCAATACAGTGTGCTTTTTTTTGTTTTAGTACTTCTCTTGGTGATAAACAAGTATCTTTTTCATCATCATAATTAATTGGTATCTTGCTTATGAAGTCCTGTATGGTTGAAGCTTTCTTGAGTCTTTTTAGAATTGATAATTCCTCTTTTGTTAAGTTAAACATTTTACTTTTATTCAGAATAAAATCTTATATAAAACTACTTATTTTTTTGCGAATGTTTTTGCTACTATTATTGGGAATAGTATTGTTGCGTCTCCAAAGACTTTCACTGATTTTGCTCCTGGTAAGATTTTCCCCCAGCTTACAGCTTCATCTGGTGTTGCACCAGCATCGCTTCCGTCAAATTCTTGAGAATTATTAATGTACACTGAGTAGTCTGCTCCGTTTCTAAGCATGTTTGCATTAAGGATTGCGTGTTTAATCATTCCACTACCAAGAATTATTAGTCCTGACTTTTTTAGTCCTATTGTTGTGTCATTAATAATTTTTATGTCCTGCGTTAAGTCTATTGCGAAGTCTGGGTGTTTGAACTTGAAAAAGTATATGTTGTCACCGATTGCTCCGTCGCTTATTGCTGGGCAGTGAACTCTTATCTTGTTTTTTGCTGCCCAATAATAAATGCTTTCTTGATTATCGATTTTTTCTCCGAGTTTCCATATTAGTTCTGATGAGGAAACTATTTTACCTGTCTTTTTTTGCTCTTGGTATAATTCTTCAAGTATCTCTTGGAAGAATGACTCAAAATCTACATAACGATTATTTGGGACAAAGATGTTTCCTATTCTGTTTATCCCTTTTTTTCTTAAGTCTGCGCCGTTAGCTTTGAAGTCTCCTAAAATGAAGCTTCCTAAACACTTTATTATGTCCTCTTCTATTCCTCCAGCGCTTGTTACAACAAAATTAACCATTTTATTCTTAACTAAGAACCTGAAAATGTCTCGGAGGCCGCTACTTACCATGTTTGAAGTGTAACCTAGATAAATGAACGCTTGATTTTTTCTCATCTCATTAACTATCTCTATAGCACGTGACAAGTGTGTTGCTTGAAATCCTGTGCTTGAGTAACTATCAATGATGTTTTCCCAGTTTACACCTTTATCAAAGTCGTAACCTTTAATTGTTAACCCACTAATTTCTTCGCTTTTTCTTAAAAGGTTAGCCTTAGCTACGGTCTCATTATTTTGGTCAATTTTTGCCATATTTTTTTAGGGTAAAATACGGTTTTAAATCCTTCTAAAATGATTACTTATTAATAATGTTAACTTTTTTATACTTGCTAATTATTAATTTATCATGATTCCTAAAGTGAAGTTTAAAGTTATTGAACATAAAAAAATGATGCCTCTTATTCATGCGTTTATGTCTAGCAAGCATCCTTGGAGTAAATCAACAATTCACGAATACCCCGAGTTAGAAAAATCTTTGGCTGGAGTTAGTGATGATAAAAAGGGAGAAGCCTTGGTGAATGAATATTTTGCCAGGGAGTATGCTAATAATCTTGAAACTCTTAATAAGAAGAGTCGTTCTTTTCAGCGTTCTTGGGATAAGGTTAATGACAATTTCATGACTGCTCTTTCGGATGTTGTCCAGACTCCATGGTATGAAGGTTCTCAAAATTTTGATGCTAGAGTTTCAATGAATCCTGTTAGCCCTAGGTTTTTAGACTATCACACTTTTGATATCTATCATAAGAGAACCCCTCAGGAAATGAGAGAGTTAAACGCTCATGAATTACTGCATTTTCTTTATTTTGATAAGTGGAAAAAAGTTTTCCCCCAAACTCCTAAACAGGAGTTTGAGAACCCTCACTTAGTTTGGAAATTAAGTGAAATGGTTCCTCATGCAGTTCTTTCAGACCCGAGAATCCAGAAAGTTATTCCTCACCAACCTAGAGTTTATAGCGCTTGGAAGAAAGCCGTTATTGGTGGGAGGCCTTTACTTGACCAACTTGGAGAAATATATGACTCTCGTAAGGACTTTGAAGACTTCTTAAGAAGATCTTACGATTTTGTAAAAAAACATGAGGGTGAAATAAGTAAGATTAGAGTATGATTTGTTTGTCAAAATTAAAATCTCAAAGCTAAAAATAAGTGTTTTTAACTCTTACTAATTTTTTTATAATATTTCTTTACCTATTTGGTAAACTGCTGCTACTTCGGCTGCTAATATTCCCAGGTCTAATAGCATTATCATGTTTGACACTAATTCGTCGCCTAGTCTTTGTGTTATGTCACCCTTTCGTTCTTCTAATAATAATCCATCTATTCCCGAACTAAGGACGTACCAGTTATCGCCGTGTTCTTTTTTCATGTACTCTGCATTAACAGCTGTTGAATAGAAAGGTATTAGTCTTTTGAGAGAAAATAATGGTTCGCTGATTGTTCTGTCAGTTCTTTCTAACATTATACTTGTAATAAACACTCATTTTTAATCCTTGCTAACTATCCCAATATCCTTAAAAACTGCCCTTTCTTCGTATTTTTTATGAGTCTTGTTGATATGAGAGTGACTATTGAAAATACTCCTGGTTTTAAGGATTTTCATAAAAGTAATCCTGATGCTTATTTGGGGATAGGCTTTTTCATAATCGATTTTCAGAATGAGAGTGCTTCACAAAGAAGTCTTGATTATTATATTCCCTCTACTAAAAAAATTGCTAGTTTTGATTTGGCTGGTAATCACAAAATTTCTGAGCAATTAGTTGAGAAAAGGCTTGATGAGTTAGGAGAAATAAGGCTGGGTGTTGATGAGGTTGTTGAGATAATTAAGGCTGAGCTTAATAAGAAAGAGATACTTTTAGGTTTGCAAAAAGTTATTGCTGTTGTTCAAAAGAAGGATTTAGAAGTTGTTTGGGGTGTTAATGCAATATTAACTAATACTGATTTCATAAAAATAAGGGTTCGTGATTCTGATAGTGTTGTTTCAAAGTTTGAACTTATTAATCTTATGAGTTTAATTAGTACTGTTAAGAAGCCTTTAGTTGATGAAAAATTAGAGTTTTATGAAATAAACCCTCAGATAGAAAAGAAAGATGAAACAGATAAGCCAGAAGGAAGTTTGGGATAGTATTGCTGACACATGGTCAGAGTACAGAAAAGATGGAATACTTGTAGTTGAAGAATTCTTAAAAGACAAAAAAGGTAACGTTTTAGATCTGGGTTGTGGTAGCGGAAGAAACATCTATCCTATTAAAGCAAAAGTTTATGGTGTTGATTTTTCAGAAAAACAATTAGAAAACGCTTCTATTAAAGCTAAAAATTTAGGTGTTAGCTTCCAGGGAGTTCTTGCTGATGCTTTTGATTTACCATTCAATGACGAATTTTTTGATAGTGCTATTTGTATCTCAACAATTCATTGTATCCAAAGCGAGGATGATCGCAAGGAAGCTATCAACGAACTTTTTCGTGTTATGAAAAGTGGTGGAGAATTAATGATTAGTACTTGGGATAAGTCTAGGGATATAGCTAAGGGTAAGCATGAGGAAATGATTGGCTTTCTTGTTGATGGTGTGTCTTACAAAAGATACTATTACTATTTTACTGAGGGCGAATTCTTAAAATTATTAACTGGTGCTGGATTTAAAATAATAAAAGTTGTTAAGGACAGTTATACCGGCAAGGATAACAGAATATTTAGACACAACATAGAAGTTTACGCTAAGAAGCCTTGAATCTTAATGAATCTTTTTCTCTAGTGAGATTGTTACGGATTGCTTTTCTCCTTCTAGTAGTCCTCTAGATTTAAATTGTAATCTGCTCAAAAGTCTATCATCATAATTTCCAAATCGGTTTGTTGAACCTGTTTCTCCATTAACAAACCTTATTATTCCATCCGAATACCCATTACGATTATTAGTCTCGTACCTGAGGTTGATGATGCATGGAATTTTTGAATGGATGTATATTGGTTCTGACCATCTCTCGGTTTCTAGTTCTACTTTTGCAGAATTTCCTCCTTTAATGTGATATATGTGTATTTGGTCTCTACCATCTTCTTTAGGGGGTGTACTTTGATGATTATGACTATTCCTCTTTTTTATTGGGTCGCGGTCTCCAGTAGTCTCATAAACAAACAATCCTATTAAGCTAACTAATCCGAAAAAAATTCCACATGCTATTAATTTTGATTTAGTTTGTTCTCTGCAAGATTCTGAGCATGTACAAAAAATTGTTCCGTCTCCACCACTTGGAGAAGGTATTCTTTTTCTCTCTCTTATGCTATTATCTCTATAGCTTATTCTCCCTGATGAGTTTCCTGAACTTTTTCTGTCTAGTAGTTCTCTTTCTGTTGAAACTCTATCGTAATCTCTATCCCTTATTTCCACTTGACCAGTTTTGAAACCAAAGATTTTCTCATCATTTCTTCTGCCCACTCTTCTATCATCAGCATCATAAATTTCATCCCCATCATAATAACCTATTCTTTCTCCTCTTTCATTCCTTATTGTGTCTTCTCTACCAAAACCATAGGGCGTACTTCCATTCTTTATAGTTCCGATTCTTACTCCATCTTCATAAATAACATCTTTACTTCCTTCTCTGCGAACTTCTCTCCATCCCATGAAATAACTATGCTTTTCAACTTTTTATTTTTTGTTATATTCAGCTTTTTTACAAAAGAGGTCTTACATAATAATTTTACACCCCTTTTACACCTCCCCCTACCCTAGAGAGATATGCTCACTTATGTGAGAGTAATTTGCAGACCTGATCGCTAGTCGAAGAATTGTTTGTTACTGTATTTTCCGTCTGCATAATTACTTTTTACCTAAAAGTCTTTAAATACATTCATTCGTTTCAAACTATATATCGGCAATGGTCAGTAAACAAAATACATTAAGAAAGGCATATATCGCAAAGAAGGTTAAGCAAAGTGATGGTTCCAAGGTAGCACTTGCTAAGACCACTGATAATGAGAATAAAATTGTTGATGATTCAGAATTATCAATAATTAAGACTGCTAAAAAAAGTGTTTTGCGTAAGCCAACAAAAACTATTAGTGGTGTTGCTCCTTTAACTGTTGTTCTTCCCTGGCGTGCTTGTGATCATGGGACGTGTACTTTTTGTCCAACACATCACGGTGCTCCTCAATCTTACACTCCACTGTCTCCTGCTGTTATGAGGGCTAGGCTTCTTAATTTTAGTCCGTCAAAACAAGTTGAGGCTAGGCTTAAAGCTTTTCAAAAAATGGGTCATCCTACTGATAAGGTTGAGATAATAATTCTTGGTGGAACATTTTTACAATACCCTCAACAATTTAAGTATCGTTTCATTAAAGCTTGTTTTGATGCGTTAAACGGTGGTGTTCCGGCTAAGGATTTAGAAGAATCTAAAAGGATTAATGAAACGGCTTCTAATCGTTGCGTTGCTTTATGTATTGAGACTCGTCCTGATAATTGTTCAGAAAAAGAAATTGTTGAAATGTTAGATTATGGTTGTACAAGGGTTGAACTTGGTATTCAGATGCCTGATGACAAAATTTATGAGTTGGTTAACAGGGGTCATACTGTTAAGGATGTTGTTGATTCTACTCGTAGGCTTAAGGATTCTGGTTTTAAGATCGGTTATCATGTCATGCCTGGATTGCCTGGTAGTAATCCGCAAAAAGATTTAGAGATGTTTAACGCGCTTTTTGATAGTGAAGATTTTCGTCCTGATCAACTCAAGCTTTATCCTTGTCAAGTTATTAAGGGTGCTCAGTTAGAAGAAGATTACGCTAAGGGTTTGTACAAGCCTTATGATGAAGAGGAAACTAAGGATATTTTGGTAAAGATGGTAGCAAGGGTTCCTCCTTATTGTCGTGTTATGAGGGTTATGAGGGAACTTCCACCAGTTTATGTTATTGCTGGTCTTAAGAGGATTGATTTACGTAACGAAATAGAAAAAGAGTTTAAAGATAAAACTACTAAGTCTAGCGAGATTAGGCTTCGTGAGATAGGTTTTATTAAAACTGATGATTACAAAACGCAAATAAACGTTTTAGAGTACGCAAGCAGTAAGGGTAAAGAATTGTTTTTACAAGTTGTTAATAAGGATCAGGTTCTCTTTGGTTTGTTACGTTTGAGGTTTCCTTACAAAACCTTTATTTCTGACTTAGAAGGTTGTGCTATTGTTAGAGAATTACATGTTTATGGTAAGGCTCTAAAAATTAGTGATTATCATAATGAAGCTGATAACGTTGTTCAGCATTCAGGTCTTGGTAAAGAATTAATGGCAAAAGCTGAAGAATTAACAAGAAATGCTGGTTTTAAAAAAATAGCTGTTATTAGTGGGGTTGGAGTTCGTGATTATTATAGGAAGATGGGATACGAACTACAAGGTTTTTATATGGTCAAGAAGTTATGATTTTACGCAAATATTCCAGGAGTTTGCTCCTTTTCTCTCTCTTATTATTCTTATCCTGATTGGGGGTTCTGCTATTAGTACCTCTCTGAGCATTGCTTCAAGTTTTTCAATGGGGCCGTTTCTTACTACTTTTGATTCTTTTAGTGGTGGGGAACGATTACACCCGTCAACTATTTGTGCAGTGTAGCTTCCATCAGGTTCTTTATCATATTTCACTTCTTGAGCTTCTACGCTTCCAGTCATATACATTTTAGTGTCTCTTGGGGCAATTGATGGAATCACATGGAGGTCTCTTCTTCCTAAAAACCTATAAGTTGATTCTGGAGTCGTAACCATTTTATTCTCTTATTAACATTAGGAGATATTTAATAATTCCTATATAAACTGGAGTTGTACTTTTCTTGACAAAATAGGGCAGTCTATTTGTGTGCGTACCAGAATTCGTATGTTTTTCCTTTCTTTTTGTCAAATCTACAGAATCCCACTCTTTCGAATTGTATCATTTCTCCCACTTTTAGTTTTTCTATGTTTTTTTCTGCTAGTCCTTCCGCCCATTTTGCGTCTGGCATCATTATTCTTGCTTTTGTTTTGAATTTTTCGCTAACCCACTGAATTTTTTGTATTGATCTGGTGTGGTCTTCTGACATAACAGTTTTTTCTTGCATTTTAATGTTGAATAAGCTCATAAGTCTTACTTGTTTGTCTTTGTTTTCCTCAAAATCTTTATTTGCTACGTATATTATTGGTCCGGCCTTTATTTTTCTCAAAGTTGTTTTATCCGGGTGTATAGCGAGTTCTATGTTGTTCATGCTGCCAGGGAACTTTTCTATAACTATTTTTTTTGGCAATTCAACGAAGAAGTATCTGTTTGCTATCGGGTCTATTATTTTTCTGTTTAGTGCTGCTATCATTTCGAATTGGAAGTTTACTTGGTATCTTGATAACCCTACTTTTTTTGCTAGTTCATAAATTGCCTCTTTTGTTATTCCCCTTCTCTTTAATGCTCTTAGAGTCATTAGTCTTGGGTCGTCCCATCCTAAGTATTCTCCAGATTCAATCATCTCTCTTATTTCTCTTCCTTTAGTAGTGGAACCTTCAACGTTGAATCTTCCGTACTGAACCATTGTTTGTTTGCTTAATCCTAATAATCCTCTTATGTAGTCGTGTAATTCTTCTCTTTGTTCGAACTCATTACTTCTTAAGATGTGGGTTACTCCCATAGAGCTGTCCTCAATTGGGTTGTAAAAGTCGTACATTGGCCAAACCTTATACTTTTTTTTGTATTTGTAATGGCTTGCTTTTAAGTATCTGAAAATTACTGAGTCTCTCATTGTGTGGTTTAATGCTTTCATGTCTCCGCGTATTCTCAAGGTTGCTTCTCCTTCTTTGTATTTTCCTTTTTTGAATTTTTCCCATTCTTGGAGGTTTTTTTCTTTGCTGTTTGCTCTGCAAACGCAAGCTAAACCTTGATGCCTATTATTTTGTAATGCTTCTCTGTCGCAAAAACACATAAACGCCTTTTCTTGGTTTATTAGTTGCAATGCCATTTTGTAGAGCATTTCCATGTCATCAGATACGTATCTTGTTTCATCAACCTTTATGTCTAAGTATCCTTCAATGTCTTCCTTCATTGATTTTATGAATTCTTTGCTTACTTTTTCTGGGTTTGTGTCTTCGAATCTTAGTATGCATTTTCCTTCGTATTTTTGTGCGTAAAGGTAGTTTAGTAAGAATGATAGTGCGTGGCCTAGATGATTGTATTTTGATGGTTCTGGTGGTAGTCTTGTTACTACTTTTCCTTTTATTGCTCCTGGCAATTCTGGTAATTCTCCTTCTTGTCTAGTGTTTTGTTTGTTTATCTCTTTTAGTTTTTCAAAATCTTTTTTGTAGTTTGAGAATGCTTCATCTAACTCTTCTTTTTTTAGTGAGTTAACCTTCTTTATTATTTCTTTTATTTTAGGCATAACTTCCTTTATTTCTTCTTTTTGGAGTCCGTCTTTGAATAAGTGTGACAGTACCGCTCCGTCTTGTGCTCGACCGCCGTGATTATAAGCGTTGTCTAATGCGTACGCATATATTTTTTCATCAATATTATCAACCATTTTTTACCTATAATCATAGAATAATAAAGCCTATTTAAAGATGATTTTTATTTATCTTCCTTCTAGCCTATTAATCTTTTTTTCTATTAGTTCTATTCTTTCTAAGAAGTTGTTAAGTTTTCTGTTTATGTTTTCTATTTTGAATTCTACGTCATCAATCTTATTTTTTAGTGATGAGTTGTCATTTTCGCTTGTGCTTCCGTATTCTGAACTTGATGCTACGGCTGCTTGTGAGCTTGATGTATTATTGTTTCTTGAATTGCCGAAAAAGTCGAAGAATCCTCCGGTTGAGCTAGTGGTTGTTGGTGTATTATTTGATGAGGAACTTGTTGTTGGTGATTTATTGCTTGTTAAACTGCCAAGGTCTGCGTAACCTTGAGAGTCTGTTGGTGTTATAACTTTTTTAGGTGTGGTTTTTGGTTTGAATATTCCTCTTCTTTGTAAATCCGCTAAGTCAACAACTCCAACGTCACTTACCCCTTTTTTGAACCAAGCCATAATAATTACTAGTTGGTCAGACTTTTAAAGATTTGGTGGATGTATCTTTTAGTTTATGAATGTATTATTAAAGTTTATATATCGCTTCTTCTTCTTTAAATCATGGCTGGGAAGCTAACAATGAAAGAGGTTGATGCGAAGAGGAAGAATATTGATAATCTTCCTAAAATCCTTGCGGTAGTAAACCCTGATAAGTATGCAAAAGACTCAGAAACAAAAAAGGCAATAAAAGAAAAGGTGAAAGAGAGCCCTTACTTAGCGCTTGATGTTGCTTCAGGAAAAGCTGATGAGGAACACCAAATAATTTATGATGCGTCAAGCGAAACTTTAGAACCTATATATTTTTGGATTCTTGATATGATGAATGGGATGTTTGGTGGAAAAGTGAAAAAGATTATTGATAATTTTACTTCAACAGTTGGGTCATCACACTTTTCAGAAACTCAAGGGAAAGCGACAAGGATGCAAGAAGAAGGAATGAAGATTATGGGTACGGTAGCTGGGGTTGTTAAGGGGATAATAAACTTGGTTTATGACCTTAAAGATTTTGAGATAAGACTCTCGCATTACGAGGCGGCAAAATCCAAAGAAGATCTTAAGTCAAGGTCTGGGATGTTATCGCTAAAACAAATATGGCTTGATCAAGTTGACTTTAAGAGGGGTAATACTGGTCTTAAAGCTATGACTGCTCAGATGGGTTTTGTAGGGCTCGTAGACTACTTTTTATCAGTTGATAGCGTTGAGGGGGCTAGAGGTATGGATACTACGGAAAATATTAAGAAAATAATTGAGCAAAGGATTTATGAGTTTTTGAAATGGAAAGAATTATCCGAAGAAGAATTGAAGAAGCGTTACAGCGTAGAAAAGGCTTATTTGAAGAATCAGGTAAACTCTCTAAAAATGTACACTAGGTGGGCTAAACCTTATCTTAGAGCTGCTTCACAGTTAGAAATGAAGAATTATGATGATCCAGCATTAGTAAACGCTTTTAACACTATGATTATGCAGTTAACAATTATGGGTCAGAAAGAGTTTGATGTTAAAGACGCAGTTTATCAGGGAAGATTAAGGCCTAATTTTCCTAAAGATAAAATAAAAAGAAAGTATTATCCTTGTGTAATAATAGATTTCAAGTTTAGAGGAATACCTGATGGTTTGCCGCAAAGAGCTGGAAGCGCTTATATTATGAGGGGCAGAACAGACATCACTTTTAGGAGTTATTGTTTAAGTGATGAAGAACTAAAACTTTTTAATAGGATGATTGATGAAACAGATATTAATGAAGCATTAGCCTTAGCTGAAGGGATGACTACTGAGAGTTTGGAAGCAATAAGAAAAGATTTAGAATACTTCTTAGGGGAAAAAATAGGTACTGATGGGACATCGCCTGGTGGTGTAGAAGGAGAAAAGAAGCCTGAGAAAACAAAGGGCTTTTTTGATGATTTTAATCCGTTCAAAGACATAAAATCTATGTTTGGTGTGGAAAGTAAGAAGAGTGAAGAAGTAGAGTTTGGTAAAATAAAGCCTGATAACCATTATGAGGAAGAGATAAGAAAAATGGCTTGTAATGATGCAAAAGCAACATGCTTCAAAATTTTTAATACTTACAAGAAAGGTCATGGGATGCCAGCCCATAAAGACCCTTACGACTAATACGAAGGTTTTTTTACTTATTAAACAATAATTAGTGATGGTTAAGATAAAGAATAATGTTAAGAAGCGCGTTAGTAAAAAGAAAGATGAAAAAGTTGTTGTTAGAGAGATAAAGGACAATGTTAAGGTTTCAGAAATTAGTGAAAAATCTAAGATTGCGAGTATTGAAGGAAGATTATTAGCGCCTGTTAGAAGAATTGTTAATCCTTCTTCTGCTGTTAGTATAAAGCCTGAAGTTTTTGATGACGTATCAGAAAGTGTTTCTAGAACGGGTCTAGATAGTATCAAAGATGATCCTTCTATTAGTGCTAGGGATAAAAAGGATGATAACGTTTCCTATTCTTCAAATAAAATTAGTGGTGATTACGTTTCTAATCAGAGAAATTTTTCTTCTTCTGGTCGTGGGCCTAATCTTGGTATGACAACTCCTAAGGATTTAAATCAAGATGCCTCTCGTCCTTATGATCCTAATAAGCCTGCTAAGAATCCTTGGGATAAAAAGGTTGATCTTGATCAGTGGTCTAATTCTAGATCTGTTATGGGTTCTAATAATTCTTTAGGTCCAGAGTATACTGTTGCTGATACGTACCTAAAAAAGCTTGGTGATGATAGTGATGAACAAGAACAAGGTAGTGGTATTGTTAAGAGGAGAAAAAATTATTAGTCATATTTATATATCTCCATTCATTAATGCTTTTTAGGTGATATCAAATGGGAAATTACGAATATTTTTATCCTGGAACTCCATCTATTTTAGAGTCTGAGTATAGCACTATTTTTCAAGGTTACAAGGTTCCTGCAGCTAACCTTGGTGCTACTACTTCTATTAATACTGCTAATCAGCTTAAACAAGTTGGCGACTTAATGAAGCAGGGTATTCGTAACATTGAGGTATCACTTGTTCACAAAAAAGTTTTTGATCAGATTCCTGCTGGGCACATGAAAGAGATTGCTAATTTAGCTAAGCTGAATAAGGCTGAGATTAGTCTTCATGCTCCTTTTGATGACATGACTGATCCTAGTGGTTTTAGTAAACAAGGTGGTTGGAGTGAGGAGAATCGTAAACAAGTTGAAAGAGAATTAATGTATGTTGTTGAGAGGGGTCAGGCTTTGAATACTAGTGGTAATATGCCAATAGTTTTCCACTCATCAGCCGTTATTCCTGGAAGTTCAATGGTTCCTGGAAAGGATGGTGCGGAAACTGAACAACTAATTGTTTATAATTATGTAGATAACCAATTAACCCCAATAAAGAATGAAGAAAAATATTATTTGAGTAACTACGCAAAGACCGGTAAAGGTAAGAAGGATGATATCCAGAAAGAATTAGCAGATACTAACTCTACATATTGGGATAATAAGAT
This sequence comes from Nanobdellota archaeon, assembly GCA_038045945.1. GTDB lineage: Archaea > Nanobdellota > Nanobdellia > Pacearchaeales > GW2011-AR1 > JAGVWS01. The sequence continues at coordinate 14,312 of JBBSXC010000005.1, read as the reverse complement.
TAAACCAGCAATTTTTAGAAAGGCAGAAGGGGAAAAAATTCTTGAAGATGCTCAGTTAATCCTCGCTGGTTTAGACTCGGAAGGATTAGTTGCTAATCAAAAAGATCCTCGAGTTGCTGCTGGCATACATAAAGTAAGGCTTGCTAATGAATATTTCAGAGAGGCTCATAAGAGTCTAAATTCTACTTTTCATCAAGCCGTAGAAGTAGCTAAGGCTAATGGGAACCAAAAACTCCAGGATGAACTAAGAAATATATCTAAAAAATTCTTAGAAGAGACCAAAGAAATAAGGGGGGATGGTGATGGAGAACAAAAAAAGGGAATTCATCCTCTTGTCGCAGCAAACATTGAGTCTGGTGCTCTAAATAAGCTCATGCAGCGTATGGAGCATGTAATAACTAATCCACTTCATCCTAGATTTGATAAAGAAGAGGACAGCATAACTGAAAATGATATAATCGAAGGTCCTAAAGCATTTGTTTCTATAGAGGAGTTTGCTAAAAAAAATACTTCTGAGACTTTTAGCGAGGTTGCTTTCCAATCGTACAAAAGGTTTCCAGGTAAAGCGCCAGTTATGGCTATTGAGAATCCTCCTTATGGTGGGGCATTAAGTTCTGGTAAGGAATTAAAAGAATTAATCGAGATGAGTAGGCAGAAATTCGCACAAAAACTCTTTGAGAAGGAAGGTATGTCTTTAGATCAAGCAACCAAGATCGCCGAAAGAACTATTGGTGCAACATGGGACACAGTACACATTGGAAAAATGGTAGAGAAAGGTTTCACAAAAAAAGATATTATGAAAGAAACAGAAACAATAGCACCATTCGTAAAACATGTTCACCTAAATGATAGTTTAGGTGGAAGCACTGATGACGTAGTTCCGGGAATGGGAGATATTCAAATAAAAGAAACTCTGGAGGCTTTTAATAAAGCTAATAAAGATTTTGGTAAAACAAGAAAAATCTTTGAAGGGGGAGCTTTCGTTGCTCAATGGCAAACCTCGCCTCAACCAATGGTTCTGGAAGCAATGGGTTCACCAATCTACGTGAACGGAACAGAGGGTGTTCCTCAAGGGTTAAATTGGAATCGTGCGGCAGGCGCAGCAAACCAAAACATCTATTATTCTGGGATGGGAGACACTTTACCAGATTACAACTTCCAAAGTTTTGGCGCAGGGTTCACTGGACTGCCAACTTCGCTAGGGGGACAAATGGGCGGAGCAAGGGGTAGTAGGTTTAGCGGCACACCAATGGCCTAAAACCAGAAGCTTTTAATATGTATATTGTAGTATAATAATTAAAGATGGTGAATAAGAAAAAAAACAAGTCGAGAAGTAATCACTCAGTTAGTTACAAATCAGCATTATCAAAAGACGGTTTTAACAAAGGATCTAACATAACTGATGAGAGGGGAATAGCACTAGATTTTTCTACAAGGCTTTACAAAAAGTTCAGTAAACTAATAAAAAGTGTAATATTGTTTGGCAGTTCAGTTAAAAATAATTCCACTTCTGATTCTGACGTTGACATAATGATAATTGTTGATGACGCTAGCATTATTTGGGATCAAGAACTAATAGCCTGGTATAGAGAAGAGTTAGCAAATTTGGTTGCGGAAAAGTCTTACACTAAAAATTTGCATGTTAATACTACTAAATTAACGACTTGGTGGAATGATATGATGAGAGGAGACCCTGTTGTTATAAACATTATTCGTTACGGAGAAGCAATACTTGACTTTGGAGGATTCTTCAACCCTCTAAAAATCTTATTAGACCAAGGGAAAATTAAGTCTACGCCTGAAGCTGTTTTTACAGCCTTAGAAAGGGCGCCAGCACATCTGTCCAGAAGTAAGAATGCTCAATTAAGCACTGTTGAAGGAATATATTGGTGTATGGTTGATTCTTCACAAGCAGCACTAATGGCCTCTAGAATAGTTCCTCCATCGCCTGAACAAATACCTATAATGCTTAAGGAACAATTTGTTGATAAGGGAATGCTAAAAATGAAGTATGCTATATGGTTCAAAAACTTTCACGAAATTCACAGAAGCATAGCCCACGCACACCAAAAAGAAATAAAAGGGTCAGAAATTGATGAGTGGCAAGCAAGAGCACAAGAATTCATGGACGTAATGATAGCATTAGTAAAAGGAATAATAGAAAAGAATAATACTGAAGATAAACAAAAATAAAAAACTTCTTTAAGCTGTTTCTCTAGCTTGGTTTAAACCTTTAACTAGATCTTCAAGTCTGCCAGCGTTTTCTTTTCTGCTAGCTTTAACAAGTTTGAAAGCAAACTCTTCTTGTTTGTATTCTGTTTGCATTCCGAAAGCTTGAGCAACGATTTTTTGGTGTTCTTTATCCTCAATTTCCTTTATTGTTTTATCTTGGTATAATGATAAAACTTTTATAGTGTCCTCTTTCAGATCATCAGTGCTGAAAGCTTCTATTAATTCTGAAACTCTTGCGCTTTCGTAAGCTTTTTTGAATAATTCTGAATAGAAACCTATGGATTCTAATACTTTAGCGTCTGTTATGTGCCCTGATGCAAGTCCTGCTTCTGCTCTTCCTAATGCTGCCTCAAGTTCTCCGCCGATTATTGGGTCAGCCTTTATTCTTTTTATGACGTCTCCGTAAGTAGCATTATACATTACTCTCAAAGATTCAATAGTGTAACCTCTTCTTGAAGGGTCTGAAGATATTCTTCCAGCTACAACAGCTCCTAAATAGTTGCTTAGATCCTTGGCGTTAGTACGCTCTGGTTCTTCAGTTTCTTGCACCTTTGCTTTTGACATAAAAAGGTAAGGCAAAACATGTATATAAACCTTTCGTTCATAGTGTAACTTATTAGTAGTAAAATAAAAGGAAGATTTATAAACGGGAAATTATTATTTTCTTAATGAATATTGATGATAAGCTAATTGATCTTAGTTTGATTGGCGCTTTTGGTGCTGCTACACACGCTGGCATAATTGCTGATAGATTTCTGTTCAGGAAGGGTTTAGCTAAAGATTATCCTAAGCTTGACCGAATTCTTCTCCAAGCTGAACATGTTGCTCATCACGCTACTCAAACAGCTCTAGCTGGAGCAGTATTCAATACTATTGACTATATTCCTAGTGTTAATAATGTTGCTGCGCCAATAGTCTCAATGATTGCTGGTTACGGGATTGATGGTAAAAAGAAACAATGGGATCAAATGGCCTCTAACATTTTCGGTTGTGTTTTAGGCTATTATTTTCTTAGAAACTATTATTTTTAATTAGAATATGCTCATGAATATGTGTTTTTCTTCTTCTGGTTTTTTTCCTTCTCCTGCTGTTTCTTCTTCTCCGCTTAGTTCTTTTATTATCTCTTCTTCGTAACTAGCAGCGCTAGTTGTGGTTGTTGTAGTCGTTGTTATGCTTTCTGCTTCTTCCTGGTTTGTTTCTGCTATTCCACTTTCTTCTACTGTTTCTTTTGTTTCAACAATCACTGCTTCTTCAACTTCTACTTGGTATGTGCTGTAGTCCTCTAATGGTTCTGCGTGTACCGAATCATCGTATTCTTCTCTTTTGTCTTCAATCATTTCTTCTTTTTTGTATGATATTGCTTCTTCTTTTTTTCTCGCGTCTACTATTGCTTCTTCTTTGAGAGAGCGATCAGTTAATGCTTCTTCTCTTGTGGACTTTAAACCGTTATTGTTTACTATTGGGTCAATCTCATTTTTTATCAATTCAGAATTTTTGTTTGATTCCATTTCTTCTTCTAATTCTTTAATGTATATTGATAATTCTCCTGCCGCATCAGCATTAACGCTTATTGAGTCTATTCCTGCTTCTACTAATATTTTTGCCATTTCTTTTCTACTACCTGCCTGTCCGCAAATGCTTGTTTCAACGCCTCTAGCTTTGCATACTTCTATTACGTGCTTTATTTGTTTTATTATTGCTGGGTGCATTTCGCTGTATAGTGATTGGCAATCTTCGTTTCCTCTGTCAATTGCTAGTGTGAATTGTGTCAGGTCGTTTGTTCCGAAACTTATGAATTTTATTCCTTCATCGCACATTTCTTCAATTACCTGTACTGCTGCTGGTGTCTCAACCATTATTCCGAGTTCAATATTATCATGGAGTCCTACTTCTTGCATGTATTGTTTTGTTTTTTTCACTTCTTCAACTGATATTATTTGTGGCATCATTACACCAATCTTTTTTCCCTCTTGTGCTACTCTTTTTAGTGCTCGGAGTTCTGCTTTTAGTAAGGCAGGATATTTTAGGCTTGCTCTTATTCCGTGCATTCCTAGCATAGGGTTTGCTTCATGCCACTCTGGTGCTCCTTCTAAGTGTTCGTACTCGTCGCTTCTTATATCGCTTGTTCGCACTCGAACTTCATCAAAGTACGATGAGATTTTTTTCACTCCTTTATAGATTATTTCTTCGTATTCTTCTAACTTATCATTTTTTAGGAAGTATTGTGGGTGTTTCCCCCCTTCTGCTATTATTCCTTCCATTCTTGTTAGTCCTACGGCGCTTGCGTTAGTTATTGCTGCTCTTTGCGCGTAATCTGGCAAGTCAACAATGACTTTTATTTTTGTCTTTGTTTGAACTATTGGTGTGACTGTTACTTTTTTTCCCTCTACTATTCCTCTGTAAACTTTTCCTGTGTATCCGTCAATCGTTATTATTTCTCCTTCTTTTAGTGTTGTTGTTGCTACTCTACTTCCTACTATGCATGGTATTCCCATTTCTCTGCTTACTATTGCTGCGTGGCTTGTTAACCCTCCTTCGTCAGTTAGTATCGCGTTTGCTTTTTGCATGGCTACTACCATGTCTGGGTTTGTCATTTGTGTCACTAGTACGTCTCCTTTTTTTATTTTGTTCAGTTCGCTCATGTCATGTACTATTTTTACTACTCCGCTGCCTACTCCCGGGCTTGCGCTTATCCCTGATAGTATTTCTTCTCCGCTCATCTCGTTTTCTTTTGCTTTCTTTTCGTAATCTTCTCTGTTTGCTAGAGTTGTTATTGGTCTTGTTTGTACAATGTATATTTGTTTTGTGTCAACTGCGAATTCGATGTCTTGTGGTCTTCCGTAATGTTTTTCTAATTCCATTCCGTATTGTGCTAATTTTTTCACTTCGTAATTTGTTAGTGATTGTTGTTCGCTTCTTTCTGGTGTTAGTGTTACTGTTTCGTTTTTTCCGCTAGAGTTTCTTATTATTGCTATTTTTTTTGTTGATAGTCTGCTGTTTGTTATTTCTAAATGCTCGTTTACTTCAAAGTGGTCTGGGTTTATCATTCCTGATACTATTCCTTCTCCTAGTCCGAACACGCTCTCTATAACTACATTATTAGTGTTTTTTACTGGGTCTTTTGTGAACATTACTCCGCTTCTGTCAGAATTTACCATTACTTGTATTACAACTGCTATTGCTGTTTCTTCGTGTTTGAATCCTTTTTTTACTCTGTAATACACACTTCTTGCTGTGAATAGTGATGCCCAACATCCTTTTACTGCTTCTATCACTTTTGTGTTTCCTTTAACGTTTAGGAAAGTGCTGTTTTGTCCTGCAAAGCTTGCTTCAACTCCGTCTTCTGCTGTTGCGCTGCTTCTTACTGCTACGAATGGTGGTTCTCTTCCTCTTTTTAGTATTGCTAATGCGTCTGCACTTGCTCCTTTTAGTGAGTCTTCATTAACGTTTAGGTGTTCGTATGATTCTACTATTTCTTCTTTCATTCTTTCTGGCATTTCTTGTGCTATTATCATTTTTTGTATTTCGTTAGCTTCTCTTTCTAATTCTTGTGTGTTTTCTAAGTTGAGTCTTGATAGTATTTCATAAATTTTTTTATCTAGGCCAGTTACTTCTAAAAATTTTGTGTATGCTGTTGCTGCTATTACGAATCCTGGTGGTACTGGGAACTTGTTCTGGTACATTTCTCCAAGGTTAGCTCCTTTTCCCCCTGCTATGTTCACGTCTTTGTATGATAATTCGCTAAACCACTTAACGTACTGGGGTGTTAATACTTCTTTTTTCTTTTCAGAATTATTTCTTGCTCTTTGGTCATGAGTTATGTTGTAGTGTAATTCATTATTATTAAAGTCTGGTCTACTATCACCCTTTATTATCATGATTAAAGAAAAATTCTTTAGTTAATAAAGATTATGATTAAAGAAAAAGTTTTTATTTTTTATTTTCTATTTCTGCCTTTTCTTTGAATATTGGCCAAACACGATATTTTTCAAGTGTTGGCTGGAAATTCTTTACTTCTTGGGTGAAGTCTTTATCAAAATAATCGAAGTAGTCTGGATACTTATCAAAGTCTCTGTCTCTTATAAGGTCTCCTTTAAAGTATGATCCGTCTGGAGCGATTAAATCTCCGCTTGCTCTGTCTACTTGACCGTCCTTGTTTGTGTCTTCGTAATTAATGAATTCTAAATATCCTCCTGGGATTCTTCTTTTTGAGAATGATATGTCTCTATCACTGATGGTCATTAATCCATGTGGGGAATCCCTTGAGAATACTCCTCCATTAGAGTTTAGTTCACTAACTTGGTATTTTGTTTCCGTCTTAAAGTCAGGTTCTTGCATACATCCTGTTAATGTTGCTAACAATCCTAATGATGTAATTGTTTTTCTAAAATTCATATTGATAAATCTTTTATTCTATTAATAAGTATTTATGTTATAAAAAACAGTCTTTGTTCTTTTTTTTATGCTTCTATTTCTGTTGCTTTTTTTACTGGTGGTTCATCTACTAATATTACGCATGATCCTGGTATTTTTGGTCTTATTTTCATGTATGCTTCTCTGCAGATTTTCTTTCCCTTCTCGCTGTTTGTTGCTACTACAAAAATGTCGCTTCCGCCCTTAACCATTGCTGCTCTACCGACAGAAACTCCGAATGATAAGCTCATACCACTGCTCATACGGTCAGCTCCTGCTCCTGTAAGCATTTTGTGTTCTCTTAAAACGTGGTGTGGGTGAACTTTAAGGAATGCTGCGAATCCGCTTACTCCAAAGTTTGATTCCATTGCTTTAATTATTACTTGTCTTCCTGCTTCTAGTGCTGTGTCTCTTATTTGTACGTCGTGTCCTGCTACTAATCTTACAAGTATTGGGAATTTTCCTTGGTTGAATCCTGATACGTCTCCCATATCAAACTTTACTATTTTGCTTGGTGGGTACATCTTAACATAATTTTTTCCTTTCTTTTTTGATTTTCTTGTGTAGGGGCGAGCATATCTCTTACTGTATGCTGCTGCTTTTCTTAATGCCATATTACTTTTTTCCTCCAGAATTCTCTTTCATTTCTATCTCTGTTGTTAGTGCTTGTCCTGGTAGTCCTCTTTCGAATATTGCTCTAACAAGTCCTTTGTTTCCGTGAGCGCTAGAAATTTTTCCGCTTATCTTTTTTGGCTCTTTTCCTGTGCTTGTCCATACTACTTCTTTGCCTATTAGTTTCATAGCTTCAGCTCTATTTTTGCAATCAAAATTTAGTGTGAAATGCTTTTCTGTTAGTGTTCTGTTTCCTCTTCTGAACTGTACTACTGTTCCTTTCATGAAATAGTCAAGAAAATTAAGGTTTTTAAAGCTTTAGTGTCATAAATGAAAACTTCTTTATTATATTAAATTATCTGCTAAGAACTCTGAATATTTTCTTTGTCCCGTTACAAGTCTTTTAGCCTCAGTCCTGTCAGGCCCCTCGTATAGTACTCTCCCATCTTTTTCTTCAAAAGCTCTTCTTACTTCACTAGTTTCTTTAGTGTCTTGTGTGTCCATTGCGTCGTATGACAGGATAAATCCGTACTTTATTGGCTCTCCTATTCCTCTTCTTGTTCCTTCCGCTGCTGGTCTTCTTCTCTGAATTGAAAGGGCTATGTATCTCATGTCCATGTTTAAGGCTAGTTTTTTTGTTTTATAAGAATTGTTGTTTTAAGCTATCATCTCGAACTGTCCTAGTTCTAGTTCTAGTATGTGGAAGATTTTTGGGTCTATTCTTGTTTCTTTACTGGCTGCTTTTTTGCTTAAGTGTTCGCTTAATTCTTTTTCGTTAGATTCGTAAACCCTATTAGTTATTTTTTTAATTGCTGTTTGGCTTATTAGGAATGCTGCTTCTCCAGTTGATATTAATTCGTAATTTTCTCCTTTGGCTGTTTTTATTCTAAATCTTCCTTTCTCGATTCTTGATAATTCCTCTCTTTGTTTAAACTCTGTAAGGTCGCGTATTAGTGTGCTTGAGTCTTTTCTTAAGTCTTCTACTTGTTGCCTATTCATTTCTGACTTAGTCTTCTTATCTTTATTATTGATTTTCATAATGCTCTTAATTGTTTCTAGGTGTCTAGGATTCAACAATCCCTTATTTATTAGTTCTTTTTCGAACATTGATGCTAGTTTGCTTTCTTGTTTTTCTCCTAGTATTGACCCTAAAATCTTACTTACTTCTTCGTGAGCTTGTGCTAAAGTCTTTTTTTGAGCCCCTTTTTCTATTTGTTCTCGCAATTCTTTAAGTCTTTTAAGGTAAGCGTTTGCTTCTACCATTAATTGGTCAACTTCTTTACCTGATACTTCACTAACTTTTTGGTGTTCGTAATCCTTGTAAAGCTTTATTATTTTTTCTACGAAATCAACATACTTTTTTTCTAACATTTTTTCTTTGTCATAAAATATTTCTTTTAGCATCCCAGGTGTTTCTTTGGTTGTTGGTGGTGCTTGTCCGTAAAGCATTATTAGTGCTTGTGTTGGTGTTAGAATACTCCAATAAATGTCTCCGACGGCTATGTCTAGTAACCTTCTTTTAACTACTTCGTTTAGTTTATCTCCGCTTGCCATGAACATATCAATTGCTTCAGGGGAAGGTTTTAGTTTTCCCATTTTTAGCAGAAGCTTCCATGGTAAGAATGTTCCTCTATCGTACAAAGGTATTCCATCCCTTATGAACGTGAACATTACTGGGTGTGCGTCTTTTACTGCTTCCCAGAATTCTGTTAGTAAGTATACTTGTACGTTTAGAACGTTTTTTACTTGTGCTAATTCTCCTGCTTCAGCAATGTATCTGTGAATCCATCCTCGTAGTTTATCTTTTAGTTCAAGTCTTGACATTCTCTTAACGTCCGTGTCGTCTATTATTACGCATGTGTCAACGTCTGAAGTTTTCACTGCGTCTCCTCGCACGAAGCTTCCTGCTATTACATAACTAACAATGTATTTTTCGAATTTTCTTAATACTAAGTGTTTGTGGTATTCTGCTACGCGCAGATTTGCTAAGAAGTCCTTATCGTAAAGAGGGTAACTCATTCCTATGTCTGCTGTGTATTCATACTTTCCGTCCAGGCCATAGTTGAATACGTCAACGTGTGACATTATATGAATCCATACTTTTTGTTTTTGTGATTCAGCAATTTTTATTAGTCCTTCTCTTATTTCTTTGACTTTTTTGTATTTGTCTTCTGGTATTATTACTACTAAATTAATCATTTTGCTTACTCTTTCAATATCCTCTTTGTTCGTGAATTCTTCTTCAACAAATTTTTGTGTTCCTTGTGATGGTAGTATTCCTATTGCTCTTATGAAAGAATACTTTTTTACGAACTCTTTTTTTAGTTTTTCTAGTTCTAGCCTCGTCTTTTCCATCTCTTTCCTAACTTTCTCGCTCATTTCTTGTGGTAGTTTTTCTTTTTCTATTCCTGTTGTGTTATTATTTCCTGATTGACCGTTTTCTTTAGAATAAGTATCTTTTTTGTCTTTTACTTGGTCTTCAAAGCTTGCTCCTTCGTTAGCCATTAACAATTTACTGTTTTTGCTTATTTAAACCTTTATCTGTCTGTATTAAAGTACTACTTCTTGCACTTCTTTTATTGCTTTGTCGTCATTCTTTGTCTTCTTTAATACTACTAATAGTTATGAATTATCCATTGTTATCATTTACTATAGATATAGATAAATATGGTGATAACTAACAATGATTACTGTGGGTGATAGAAAACCGGCCTTTGCTGATAGGTCTGATTCTGAATTGAGGGGTTTGGATAGGGTTATTGCTGACAATCCTGGTGGTTTAGTATCTCTTATTGATTCTACTGATCATTCTAAGGCGTTAATTATTGGTTGTGAACAAAACCATTCTTTCTTAACCCCCGCATTTTATCGTAGGGGGAGGAATGGGAGTGTAGCCAACAAGGCTTCTAGAAGAAGACATTTTCGTTCTGGCTATTTTAAGCTTAACCAACCATTGTACGTTGCTGGTGATGTTAGGCCTCCTAAGAAACCTTGTGATGTGATTAAAGAAGATTTTGACAAGTTATTAGATGTTGCTGAAGAGGAATTATTCTGGGTTGGTTATGAGTATCGCCCAGTAAAAGGTGGTGATCATCCTTCGCGTGTTGTTCCTATAAAAACTGTTGTTGATGGTGCAAGAATTTATTCCCACACTCTTTTAAGCGAATCAGGTGAGCCGTTACTCATGTCTTCTATAAATGTTAGTCTAGATAATGCTGAGCGAGCTGATAGTGATGGCGCATCAGTAAAATTTGAGGTGCCGTCAAGAAGCACTAATAAGTTTTACAAAGGCAAGTTAGAATTCATACCTGTTAGTGATAAAAAGGGTTTAGTTCTTGGTTGGACTCTTGCTACTTATTATGATCGTGAAGAAGACCGCTCAGACTTTTTTTATTGGGGTACTAAATCAAGACTTGATGATATGAACTTGATGCGTGTCCTCCCTTTTTCCGCTCACTGCGTTGCTGCTTCTTACGCTGCTCAACACCTTATTATTAGAGAATTTAAGAACCGGGCAGCTTTTGATTTTTCCCCAATTCTTACTCCTTCTAAAGAACTAGTAGCTTTTTCTAAATTCTTAAGAAGTAACATGTTAGTTTATGATCCTAATATTAGTGAGTCACAAGAACGTCTTCGTAAACCAGACATTAATGAGACTTGCGTTTTATTGATGAGGAAGGCGAGAGCTCTGCGTTATGATGGTACTTTTTGGGATAAGAGTCGTGACGGCAGCCTTAGAACTTATGATTGGAGTGTTCCTGGCTCTATGATTGGTAGCGGTAAGGCTTAAAAACTCACTTTCTTAAACTATTATTATACGATTGGCCTCGTAGGCTAGTGGCAAACCCTCTCGTTTACACCGAGATGTTGAAGGTTCGATTCCTTCCGGGGCCATAATAATTATTTTTTTATTCTGCTAAGTTTTTTACTAATAACCATATTACTACTACTCCTGCGATTATTCCTAGTGCTTGTACTATTATTTTTTTGTAGTTTTTTTCTTCGTGGAGTCTTGGGAATAAGTCTGCTGTTGCTATATATATTAGTCCTCCAGCAGCTATTAGGTTTATTATCGGTATTGCTGACTGAATTCTGTTTAGTAAACTGTAGCTTACTAATGCTCCAATTATTGAGAATATCGCACTAAGTGAGTTTAGTAATAATGCTCTTTTTTTGCTTAACCCTCCGCTTACTAGGACTGCGAAGTCTCCTAATTCTTGTGGTATTTCGTGAGCGGCTATTGCTATTGTCGTTGATATCCCTACTGGTATACTTACTAAGTAACTCGCTGCTATTATTGCTCCATCAACCATGTTGTGTATTGCGTCTCCGAAAATGTTTAGGTAAACTACTGGGTGTACTTTGTGCATGTGCTCGTCGTCATCCGAGTTGTGGTGGTGGTGCCAATGAATTATTGCTTCCATAACGAAAAATATCATTATTCCAATAATTACGAATATTAAGCTAGCGCCGTTTTCGTATGATTCCGGTATTAGTTCTAAAAATGCTGTTGCTAGTAGTGATCCTGCTGAGAAAGCTACAAGGAGGTTTATTATTTTATCAAGAAACCTCTTTCTTATTACAAGTATTGATATCCCCACAAATGATATTAGGCTAACGATTACTACTGCTATTATTATGGCTGTTAATAACTCCATCAGAAAAAAATAGCGTTTTCTCGTTTATAAACTTAAACTATTTCTTAGACCATAACGTTTTTAATACTATGATTTATGATTAATCTAGTAAAACGCACTACTGGTTTATCGGTAGAACGCGACCTTGCCAAGGTCGAGAGCGGGGTTCAATTCCCCGGTGGTGCATTTTTGCCTTTTTTTCTTAAAAAGCTATAGTTTAAGAGGGCTGTTTTTGTCTTATTTTTATGTCATTTAAAGATTTATCATTGATTGAACCTTTGCAGAAAGCTGTAGCTTTACAGGGTTATACTGAACCTACTCCTATACAGTCTAAGGCTATTCCTGAACTTCTGTCTGGTAAGGATTTGATAGGTATTGCTCAAACTGGCACTGGTAAGACTGCTGCTTTCGTTTTGCCTATACTTCAACGTATGAGTCAATCTACTCATAATAGTGGCGGGATGAAAACTTTGGTTTTAGCACCTACTCGTGAGCTTGCCGCACAAATTGGTGAAAGCTTTGATAATTATGGTAAATTCTTAAATTTTAAGAAAGTCGTTATTTTTGGTGGTGTTAATCAGTCGCCACAAGCTAGTGCAATTAGAAGGGGAGTAGATATTATCATTGCTACTCCTGGCAGACTTCTTGATTTAATGGAGCAAAGACTTGTTAGTTTACAAGAAATTGAGTTTTTTGTTTTAGATGAAGCTGATAGGATGTTAGATATGGGTTTTATTCATGATATTAAAAGGATTATTTCCAGGCTTCCTCAAAAACGTCAAACAATATTTTTTTCTGCTACGATGTCGCCTGATGTTGATAATTTAGCTAGTAGTTTATTGAGAAATCCTTTTCGTGTTAGTGTTACCCCTCAAGCAACAACTGTTGATAGAATCAAACAATGCTTATTCTTCGTTGATAAACCTGATAAGGAACAATTATTGTTAGACCTTCTTCAAAAGGAACATTTGAGCAAAGTCCTAATTTTTACTAGAACTAAGCATCGTGCTGACAAAATTGCTTATTTTCTTAGAAGGAACGGTATCAAGTCTGATGCCATTCATGGTAACAAAGCACAAAATTATCGTACTGCTGCGCTTGATGACTTCAAGAATGGTAGAGTTAAAGTTTTAGTAGCTACTGATATTGCTGCTAGAGGTATTGATATTGATGATATTTCTCACGTTATTAATTTTGAGTTACCTAACGAGCCTGAAAGTTATGTTCATCGTATAGGTAGAACGGCAAGGGCTGGAGCTCAAGGCACTGCTTACTCTTTTTGTTCTGGTGAAGAAAGAAATTTTTTGAGGGATATTGAGAGACTTATCAAGATGCCTATTGAGGTTATGACTCATACTTATCATTCTGAAGAATCAAGAAACGCTGTCGGCTTAGCTGCTAAACCTAAACCTAGAGAACAAAACCGTGGTGGTCATCGTGGTGGTAATCATTGGGGTAGAGGTGGTAAGAGCGGTCGTGACAGCAGAAGCGGAGGAACTAGGAGCAGTGGTAGAAGCGGCGGTAGCGGGGGGCAAGGCGGTCGTGGTGGAGGAAGACACGACAGAAGTAATGGTAGATCTAGTAACAGACAAAGATCAGCAGGAAGATGGTAAGTATGTTTTTAATAAGATTTTTAAATCGTTTCCATTTATCATTTTTATGACTTCTAAAAATATAATTGTTAAAAGTGTAAGTAATTCTTCTAGTGATCACTCTGATGATCATCCTGATCGTCTTAAAGAGCAAGAATTATTAGATGAGACTATGAAACTTATTGCTGGTTACGAGGAAGGATTAACGGCCCGTGATTTTAAAGGAATGGCTGATTGTACTTGTGGGCTAGAAGAAGGAGAACATTCCAAAAATCACAAAACCACAAAAAACTAGTTTTTTCTAAAGTGAAATGGTAAAATACACTGATGAATATTGGAGTACTATTGATTGTTCATTTATGACTTTTTTGCAAAAATATCCTCGTGCTACTCAAAAAAAGGCAAGGGATTATGGCTTTCAGAATATTATAGATAAAAAGTATGGCGGTATAAATAATGCTAAATTAGCTGCTGGTGTTAAAGTATCGAAGTTTTCACCTAAAGATGAGGATTATTGGCTTACAAGAAGAATAGCCTTTTGTGAATACTTGCTAGACAAGCCTTCAGCTACTCAAAGGCGAGCAAGAAGAGCGGGTTTTGGTGATGTTTTAGACAAATTTTATGATGGTATTAACCAAGCGAAAGAAGGTTTTGGTATACCTAAAGAAAAATGGCATTTTAGGGGAGAGGGGTTGTCTAAAGGTCGTAATAAGAAAGATCTTACTGAAAAATTAGAATTGGCAACTTAATTGTTTTCTTTATTTCCTTCTTTTATTTTTCTTATTATTCTTGCTGTCATTATTGTTAGTATTACTATTGTTATTAT
>JBBSXC010000004.1:0-304424 GCA_038045945.1 Nanobdellota archaeon | reverse complement strand
CGTAAGTACTTCTGTCTAATATGTATGTTGAATTATCTCCGCTTTCATTATTGAATCTCCACCAGCCTACTAGCGTTCTGTTGAAGTCTACTGTTACTGAGTGGTTGTTTTTGTTATCACTTGAGCTAACATTTACGTATACTGCTTTCGCTACCATATTAGTATATGTTGTCCCGCTTGCTGGTGTTGGATTCGTGAAATTTATTGTTGGTGATTCTGAATCAGCTAATAATATTGTTACTGTCCTATTTTCTGTTACGTTAATATTTCCTGCTAAGTCTTGTGAGTATGCTGTGAAGTTGTAATTTCCGTCTTGTAAGTTAGTAAAGTTGTTACTGTATTGTGTTGTGCTCGCATTATACAATGATGCTACCTCTGTTGCCGTTAAAGCACGAGAATATATTTGCACATCGTCGATAGAACCATTCCAGTATTCTGCCGCAGTATTTGTTTGCCTTCCAATTCTTGCGACACTTTCAATAGTGTTCCAGGATTTGGCTGTTGAATTTATGCTTGCCCCGTTTGAGTATAATACTGCTGTTGTACCATTATAAGTTAGGCATAAATGATTCCAAACTCCCACAGACCAATAGTTTGCCAGTATTAGGTCATCCCCGTATCCTCCAGCGTACAGATCAGCCCCGTATCTTCCTATGAAGAATGATTGAGATGTATCTGGAGTCCCATAAGCAGCAATCCACCCGAAGACACTTGCCGCCGTCGATTTTGTTGCTGCCCAACCACACATTGTCTTTGAGCTTGTGCCGTAGGGTAAATTATTTGTTCCTATACTTAAATAGTCGTCTGTTCCGTCTAATTGTGCTCCTCCGCCTAGTCTTCCCGTAGCGTTTGTGAATGATCCGTTTATTGTTGTTGCGTTATTTGCGTATGTACTTCTGTCTAATATGTATGTGCTGTTGTCTCCGCTTTCATTGTTGAATCTCCACCACCCTACTAGTGACCTATTGAAGTCTACTGTTACTGAATGGTTTCTGTAATTATCTCTTGAGCTTACGTTTACGTATACTGATCTTGATTGTGTGAATGTACTCCCGTTCGCTGGTGTTGGTGAAACAAAGCTTATGTTTGGGCTCATGAAGTCTGTTGTGCATGATGTTTGCCAGATTGGAGGTTCAGGATTGAATAATGAGTATGTGAATCTTGATTGGCAATTAGTATAATTTATTGTTATGTTTCCGTAATTGTATGCGTTGAAGTTTCCGCTTGTTAAGTTTAGATATGGTGCTGTTAGGTTTATTGTTGCTTGTCCGTAACCTGCTCCTCCTACCGTGCTTATGTTAATAAATCCTATTATCCCTATTGTCGAATTAATAAATACTGTTCCTCCATCTCCTAAAAATCCAGGGCATGCTGCTCCGTTTCCTCCTTTGTTCCATATTGTTCCGCTAAAGTTTGTTCCTTTTGTTGACTGCATTGCTATTCTTCCCCCTCCTCCTGCTTGGCAGTTTCCTCCTGCTCCTGTTGCATCTAAGAATCCGTTTCCTTTTATTATTGCTGATTTTACGTATATGCTTCCTCCGCTTGCTCCGTATCCCCATGTTGTCATTAGTACTGATCCGTTTATTGTTACTGTGTTAGTATCACTTTGCAGTATTATTGCTCCTCCCCCTATTCCTGTTCCTCCGTCGTTGCTTCCACTTCCTAATGCTGTTGGTGCTATTTCGTTTCCGTATGTTCCCGGACTGTTTCCTCTTCCTCTTCCTCCATGGCTTGCTCCACCATTTGCTCCTGGGTATCCTGGTCCTACTGTGAATCCGTGACTTGTTCCGTACAAAATACTATTTTTTTCTATTGTTATGTTTCCGCTCGCGTTTATCCATACTCCTCTTCCTTCGCTTGTTTTGTTATAACATGTTGGTCCAACAGTCATGGTATAATAACAATCTCCGAATATGCTTATGTTGTATCCGCGAGTGTTGAAGTTTCCGAGCACGTTTGTTGTGTTTCCTTCTCCGTAGTCTCCTCCTAATAATCCTATGTTTCCTGTTAAGTCCCAGTTTCCTGGCCATGTATTATTTGTGAATGTTAGTGTTCCTGCTTCTCCTCCTCCGAAGAATCCTGTTCCTGTGTATCTCCATAGTGTTAGTGTTCCGTTATAACTTAGATTATTTGCGTATTCTAGTCTTACTCTTCCTCCGCTTCCTGTTATGTATGTTCCTAGGCTTGATGCGTCTATCATTCCGCTTCCTTCTATTTTGTTTGCTTTTATCCATATGCTTCCTCCGCTTCCCGACCCTACTCCGCTGTCAGCTGCTCTCATTAGTATTGTTCCTTCTATTCTGCTTGTGCTTAGTGCGTGTAGTTTTATTCCTGCTCCTCCAGCACTGTTGCTTGCGCTTCCTAAACTTGTTGGTGCGCTCGCATTTCCGTAGGGTATATCGTAGTTTTTAGTTCCCCATCCTCCATAATTTGCTCCTTCGCTATTTGCTGTTCCTGCTCCCCCTCCTGGACCTACATTTTCTCCTGAGAATCCTAATCCGCTTCCGTCTAGTGTTGCTGCTGAACCTATTGTTATGTTTCCGTTTATGCTTCTCCATTCTTGTCCATGTCCATCATTGCTGATGTTTCCGTAGAATCCTGTTGTGTATGAGTGTAAGTAGTCTCCCCATATGCTTGATGTTCCATTCATTATTGTTATGTTTTGTGTAACGTTCCATAATTGTGTTCCATCGTTTCTTCCAGTCCAGTTTCCTTGCGCGAATAATGGCCAAAAGTTTAGTGATCCTGAATAGTCTGTGCTTACTGTGAATGAGTTAAGGTTTTGTGGCATAGTATTATTTGTTATGTTTACTGGTGCGTTTCCGCTAGCGTTGAATACTACGTCGTCTCCTGCTATTGGTACTCTTCCTAAACTCCAGCATGATGCATTATTGAACTTGTATGTTGTGCTTGTGCATACCCAATTGTTTAATGACGTTATTATCGTTACTGTTCTGTTTTCTGTTACGTTTATGTTTCCGCTCCAGTCTTGTGCGTATGCTGTGAAGTTGTAAGTTCCATCTTGTAAATTTGTGAAATTATTAGTGTATTGTGTTGTGCTTGCGTTGTACAATGCGGCTATTTCTGTTGCGCTTAATGCTCGAGAATATACTTGGACGTCATCAATAGAACCGTTAAAGTATCTGTCTTCTCCGCTAACGAATTTTCCGAATAATAATGTTGGGTTGTTATCATAAGCCACGTTTCCTATTGCTAGTGTTCTTGAGTATATTTGTGCTCCGTCTTTGTACCCTATTAGCGAAGTTCCTGATTTGACATAATTTATTAGTTGCCAGGAGTTTTGTGTTAAGTTTAATCCTTGTGTTACAGAATAGTCAAATGTTGTTCCGTTCCAAATTGCTAGGTAGTATATTGACCCATTAGAATCTTCTGTTTGTACAACCCAGTTACCAGATGGTCCAGAGCTGTGATTTAAGTCCATCAGTGTTGTTATCGTGTTTTGTTGTTTTTTAGGATAAACCCACATTGACAAAGTGAAATTTTGTGTTTTATAAATATCATTTGCTGGCGTCTTCAGATGGTCATCTATTCCGTCGAATTGTGCTCCTCCCCCTAATCTTCCACTGCTGTTTGTGAATGCTCCGTTATAAGTTGTTCCGTTATTTGCGTATGTGCTTCTGTCTATGATATATGTGCTGTTGTCTCCGCTTTCATTGTTGAATCTCCACCATCCTACTAGTGTTCTGTTGAAGTCTACTGTTACTGAGTGATTGTTTGTGTTATCGCTTGAGCTTACGTTTATTATGAAAGTGTTTGCTGCTTGTGTGCTACCACTTGTTGGTGTTGGGTTAGTGAAGTTTATTTGAGGTTTTACTTCATCAACATAGTTTACTATTTGTACGGTTCTATTTTCTGTTACGTTAATATTTCCTGCTAAGTCTTGTGCGTATGCTGTGAAAGTATAATTCCCATTTTGTAAGTTAGTAAAATTATTACTGTATTGCGTTGTTGACGCATTGTACAGTGCTGCTATTTCTGTTGCACTTAGTGCTCTTGAGTATATTTGCAGATCATCAATGGAACCGTTGAAAAATTCTGTGGCACTATCAATTGCGTACTGACTAGCCCCGATGTAAGTATTAACATTTGTTGAGCCCATATTAGCTTGATAAGTACTATTTTTTTGCACTCCATTAACATAAATTATTGTGTTACTCCCGTTCCATGTCCCTGTTAAATATACCCATTGGTTTAATGGTGTAATAGTGTAATCTTGCGAATTAGAATAACCAGTGTTATTTCCAATCCAAAAAGCCCCTTGTTGATTATCTAGCCTTAGTATCCAGTCTAATGAAAATGGAGCATTATAATGTTTATATCTTCCAGCTATTGTTTGAGTACCGTTAGTTTTAGGGTAAACCCAAGCACTTACAGTTATGGCATTGGTAATATTTAAGTTTGAGCCGTTACCAACATTTATATTATCGTTTATTCCGTCTAGTTGTGCTCCCCCTCCAAGTTTTCCAGTAGTGTTTATGAATGATCCGTTAGCTGTTGTTGCGTTATTACTGTATGTGCTTTTGTCTATTATGTATGTGCTGTTTTCTCCGTCTTCGTCATTAAACCTCCACCAACCTATTAGGCTTCTGTTAAAGTCTGCTGTTACGCTGTGATGTACTAGGTTATCACTGCTTGTTGTCCCAACAAATATGGAGTTAGTGTAATTAATGTTACTTGCGTTTGCTGGTGTTTGCGCTGTGAATTCTATTAGTGGTAGTACGAATTCTGTGAAGTTCCAATTTGTGTTTTGTCCAGCATCAGTTGATCTTGTTGCTATTATTGTTGATCCTATGCTTGCGTTGCTGTGTCTTACTGTCAAATAATTTATTGATTGTGTTACTGGTGCGTTTATAAACCAGTTTGTTTCGTTTGTACTGTTTATTATTATGTTACTGCTGGAGTTTCCTTTTATTGTTATGCTGTTTGTTACTGTTAGATTATTTGTTTTTCCTGCTGCAAATGTTAAATTTGTTCCTGCTTTTCTTGCATCAAAATCGTATGCTCTTATGTAACTTGTAAAGTTTATTGCTTTTGTGTTGTTAATGTTTAATTTGTAGAATCTGTTTGGGCTTACACTTAGTCCTACTTGTTGCATTGATGTCCCGTTTATTGATGTTGTTGAACTTGTGAATATTACGCTTGATCCTGAATCAGTGCTCATGTTTCCTCGTAAGTAAATATTATTCCCGCTTGATGAGTCTGCTATTGTTCCTGCGCTTAACCACAAGTTTTCATTTATTATTATGCTTGTAATATTGCTTCCTATTTCTAAGTATCCTGCCCCTGTTATGTTTATGACGTCAAAATTGTAATTTGTTGTTTGGTTTATTAGTGTTGTTGATCCTGTTGATGGTGTGAATCCATTATTGTTTATTGTTATTGTTCCATAATTTTTGTTTGCGGTTTTTATGTATATTGTTCCTGGTGAGGCTGTTGATGATGCTGATCCTCCATAAGCTTGTGTTTTTATGTTGTCTGTTGTTGTTCCAACCAGTGCGTATATTGCTATTCTTCCTCCTCCTCCCGATCCTCTTCCTGTGCCGTCGCTTCTTCCATTTGCGTCTATTGTTCCATTGCCTATCAAGTTTTCAGAGTATATTAGTACTGAACCTGCGCTTCCTTGTCCTCTTCCAAGTCCGACTAATCCTCCGTCACTTGCTGATATTGTTCCTGTAACATTTAAGGTTTTAGTTACGTTTATTAGTATTGCTCCTCCACCGTTTCCTCCTCCTGCTCCACTTCCAAAATCTGTTGGGTTAGTTATGCTTCCGTATGTTGCTTTTAGTGGTCCTGTCCCGTCATATTCTCCTCCCATTCCTCCGTGTGATGCTCCGTCTTCTCCTGCTGCTACTCCTGGACCGCTTCCGGAGTCGTATCCTAATCCGTCAACGTTTATTGTTGCTCCCGAATCAATTGTTAAGTTTCCTATTATTGTCAAGTTTACTCTGTGTGTAATACCTGCTGAATTATCAAGGTGTGATATTATAGCACCATTTCTTAAGTTTAGGTTATTAGTTGTTATTTCTATTGCTTGACTTCCTCTTTGAACAATGCTTATCCCTGTTATGTTGAAGTGGTTAGGTATTGTTAAGTTTCCGCTGTTTTTTGTTCCGTTTATTATTATTCTTGATCCTGGTTGTGAATCTCCAATTAGTGTTGTATTTGTTAAGTTTAGTATTGCTCCTGTGCTTAACTCTATGCTTGCATTTCTTGTAATGTTTATTATGTCAAAATTGTATGTCATGTTTGAGTCTAGGTTTGTTGTTACTGCGTCTTGTAGTGCCTCTGCCCCATTTGATATGTGAAGTTCTCCGTATGTTTGTCCGGATTTTTTTATGTATATTGTTCCTGCTGCTCCTTCGCTTGTCGTTATTCCTCCTCTTGAGCTAATGTTTACGCTTCCTGTATTGTTTATTTGATTTAGGTATATTGCTATTCTTCCTCCTCCCCCGTCTCCTCTTCCAGAAATTCCATTTACACCGTCAGTGTCTATTGTTCCGTTTCCAAGCATACTACCAGCCGATATAAGTATTCCTCCTCCTGCTCCTCCGGCGCGATTAGTGTTAACACCCGATGACGATATTGCTCCAGAAACATTAAAAATGTTAGTTACGTTTATTATTATTAGTCCACCACCAAAAGAATCAACACTTCCGCTTCCAAAGTCTAATGGTGAAGTAATACTTCCATAAGTGTTACATAATCCTGTGTCCACGTATAATTCTCCTCTTCCTCCGTAACAACTTCCTGATTCTCCTCCTGATGCTCCTGGACCATTATTTTTTGAGTATCCTGCTCCGTCAACGTTTATTGTTCCTCCTCCTTCTATTGTTAAGTTTCCTCCTACTGTTATGTTTAGGTTGTATGTTTTTGCGTTTGTGTTTGCTGTGTGATTTATTTTTCCGTTTGCTCCAATGATTAAGTTTTGTGTTATGTTCAGGCTATTCCCCCATGGCATTTCTAATGTTAATAATGACGTAGCACTTTTTCCTATGCTTAAGTTGTATATTGTTGTCCCTATGCTTAGTTTTGGCGGGTTTGTGTATGCTCCGTTTATTATTACGCAACTGTTTGTGTCTGGTACGTTTCCTTCTTGCCAGTTGTTTTCATTACTCCAATTTGTGCTTACGCTTCCGTTCCATGTTAAGCACCCTATTTCTCCGCTTGTTAAGTGTGTTATGTCCACGTTATCAACCCATGGTGTGTATGTTCTGTTTGTTGTTTCAAACATCACTTTGTACTGTAAGTACCTGTTGCTTGTCAAATTTGTTAGTGCTACTGGTGAAGTAGTGAAGAATCTTGATTGTCCGTTTAAGTACAAATTATAAATTTCTGTTGCTGATAATGAACGATTCCATATAGCAAGTTCGTCAATACTACCATTAAATGACCCAATAACTATTTCTGTAGCTGCGTTAATATTGTTAAATGAAAATGCTCCAGTCCCGTTTTCTACTCCATTAACATAACATTTTTCTACTGTTCCATCAAGTGTTAAAGTTATGTGATACCATTCATTTATTTTATTCTCAGCGCTAGTGCAAGAAACAGCGTACACGTCACCATTAGTATCCCTTGCATAACCGCCTAATTCTGTAAAAAGGAATGAACACCCTAATGCTCCATCACACCAACTTTCAGCAAGTCTACCCCCTCCACCTTCGCCCTTATAAACCCAAGCCGAGAGAGTTTTTGAACCGTAAGCAGGGACACTTGTTGCTGTTGGGTAAGGTCTACGTATATAGTCGTTAATTCCATCAAGTGTTACTCCTCCTCTTATTTTACCAGTGTTGTTTATCCTAGTTTGGTTATATATTGTTAAGTCATTTCCTAATCCAGAAAAATCATGAGCTGCAGTGTTACTTTCCCCATAAGCTGATTCGTTGTTGAAATGGTATAGCGCTACTAACCCTGTTGTGCTGTCTAGTACCGATGGTATTTCTACCTGTCCTGTTTCTAACAAGTTTTTTATTTTTCCAGTCCAATTGGTGTTACTACAATTTGCTGTGCTACAACTTCTTACACCAATAGTTGGTTGTTTTCCAACAATTCCTATTTCGTAAAGATTCGATATTTCGCTAGCTGATAATGACCGATTATATATTTGTACGTCATCAATAGAACCGTTGAAGTAGTATCCTGTTAGCGGAACACCTAAATCTCCAAGCGCACCTATGAATATTGGTTGAGTATTATTTAGGTTGTAAGGCGTTACTGTTGTTTCATTTGTCATCTGTAATTGTCCGTCAACGTATATCTTTGTACTTGTAGAATTACGGACACCTACCGCTTGGTGCCATTGTCCATCATTATAACTTCCTGCTGTAATAGCGACTCTTGTTTGGTATCCTCCAGAGTAATGGTTTTCATAAAATACTATTTTTCCCCCAGCAACACTTATGTCAACATCGTTAGCCATCATCAACTCTAGTTGAGTATAATCTGGTGCTCCGCTTCTTTTTGTTATCAGTGACCCTAGCTGAGATATGCCTGTTTTGAACCAAACGCTTTCTGTGAATTCTCCAGTCCCAATTGCCGCTGTGTATCCTGTGTTTAAGTAATCGTTCACTCCGTCAAATGTTCTTGCCCCCTCTAGTTTTCCGCTTGAGTTGTGTAACGAGCCGTTTATTGCTGTTGCGTTGTTTGCTTGTCCAGACCAATCTATTATTTTTGTTTGGTTTTCTCCTAGTTCGTTATTAAAACGGTACCATGCGACAAGTCCAGAATAATTTGTTTGTCCTGTTTGCGTTGTTGGCGCATAACTTCCATCTATTGCGTACCCGTTTGTCTGGTTCCATGGACTGCTCCATATTAGTTGGCTCCAGTTCGATATTGTTCCAGTATTGTTTATTTGCGACAAGTATTCACCATTAACAGGATAATTATCTTTTTGTGTTTCGTAAAGATTTGATATTTCTCCCGCTGATAATGAACGATTCCAAACAGAAAATTCGTCAATAGAACCATTCCATAAACTATCAAAAACGTCATTACCTATTCTTACACCGGTAGGAAGAGGTACAGCACCTAAGCTTGTGTTACTACCAATAGAAGCACCATTAACATAAACTACCATTGTGTCTATCGCCTTATCATAAGTAAGGGCAACGTGAGTCCATTTGTTTATTGGTAATGATGGACTGTTAAAGGAACCGCTTCCAACCCCAGCCCTAAAACCAAAACCGAACTGCCCGTCACCGTCTAGCATATCTGCGGATGTACGAGCTTCAAAAATAGCTTTTACTGCAGTAGCACTAGATGCCTTATAAACCCAAGTAGCATAAGTTCCAGCAGTTATGTTAACATTGTCTGAGAATGAGCTAGCATTAGTCCAGTCATTAACACCATCATAACTAAAGCTTCCTTTAATTTTTCCCGTAGAGTTTGTAATGACACCTCCAATGTTAGTAGCATTGTTTTGTAACCCAGAAAAATCATAAACATTTGTTGCGTTTTCACTATAAACTGATTCGTTATCAAAATGATAAGAGGCTATTAGTCCTGTAGTATTAATAAAGTTTCCAAAACCATTATTAGCTATTTGCGACCTATTACCATGTTGTAACACTAGTGTTCCACTACTATTAGCTGTTGTGTTGAAGTATGTTCCGTTGTTGAATTCTCCTTGTGTGTCAACATCAAATGATACTGTTTCATAATTTGTTTTTATTTCATCAACCCATGGTGTGTATGTTCTGTTTGTTGTTTCGAACATTACTTTGTGTTGGAAGTATCTGTTGCTTGAAACATTTGTTAGTTGCACAGGACTTGTTGTGAAAAATCTTGATTGACCGTTTAAGTACAAATTATAAATTTCGCTAGCCGATAATGATCTGTTCCAAATTGCTAATTCGTCAATAGAACCGTTCATTGCGTCGCTTATTTGGTTATCTTTACCGACGTATAAATTATTAGTATTTGTAAAGTCTCCGTCTACACCGCTACTTGTTCCTGCGACTATTCCGTCAAAGTAGAAAGTTGTTGAATTACTTGTTCTAGTAATAGCCAAATTATGCCATTTTCCGTCCCTAAAGGTTATGTTGCTAGATAGAGAGGTAGTTGTATCACAACCAGTTTCAGGCGCACAGTAAAACAGTATTCTATTTTCCTCTTGCGAACCCCAGTAAAATCCCTCTTGACCTCCAGAGTTTCTCTTAGTCACAAAAGCTAAATTATTACTAGCGTTACTTTCTGTCATTATCCAAGTTGATAAACTAAAGTCACCTGTCCCTAAATCTAAAATGTTAGAATCTGAAACATTAATCAGGTCATTTATTCCGTCGAATGTTCCTGCCCCTCTTATTTTTCCGCTCGCGTTCATTACTACTCCGTTTATTGCTGTTCCGTTGTTTTGTAATCCGCTAAAGTCATATATTCTGCTCGAGTTTTCTCCGTATGTTGAGTCATTATTAAAGTGGTAGAGCAATACTAGTCCTGTGCTGTTGTCTATTATTGAGGGTATTTCTGCCTGTCCCGTCTCTAACAAGTTTTTTATTTTTCCAGTCCAGTTAGTGTTTGCGCATGTTGCTGTACTACAACTTCTTACACCAATAGCTGGTTGTTTTCCAACTATGCCAATATTGTAAAGGTTAGAAATTTCTGAAGTTGACAGAGCTCGATTATATATTTGTACTTCATCAATAGAGCCGTTATAAGGCAGTACGATTGATCCGCTACTTCTAGCAACTCCTACAAACTTATTATTATCTCCTCCAGAAGCAATATTTGGTGACATTGCCTGTGAGCTTCCTGAAGCAGCTCCATCAACATATATTTGTATTGTTCCACCATTGTTTACTACTCCAACAAAGTGCCATAAGCCGTCAGTTACTGTTGCTGATGATGAAGGACCGGCTATGTTTGTTAGATCTGTTTGCACTTGATTATTAGAGTTTATGAATAAGTAAACTCCGTCATTATTCGCAGAATTAGCTCCTAGGCTAACAATGGATTTTCTATTGCTTATGTTTAGTGTTCTTACCCATGAAAAAATTGAGAATGAACCAGTGCCTGAAATTGGTAAGCTTGACATGTTAAAAAGGTCGTTTGTTCCTTCGAATTGTGCTCCTCCTTCAAGCATTCCAGTTTTGTTTATTATCGCCCCGTTTAATGCTGTTGCGTTGTTTGCTTGTCCAGACCAATCAATAATATTTGTAGAATTTTCTCCTAGTTCGTTATTAAAACGGTACCATGCTACTAACCCAGAATAATTTGTTTGTCCTGTTTGTGTTGTTGGTGCGTAACTTCCGTCTGTTGCGTATCCGTTTGTTTGGTTCCAAATGCTACTCCAACTAAAGTTTTTGTAAGATGAAGAACCTCCAGTATCGTTAATAACACTTAAGTATTCACCACTAGAAGGATAAGTATCTTTTTGTGTATTATAAACAGTTAAAACTTCTGTCGCGGACAGTGTTCGATTAAAAATAGCGACTTCGTCTATTGATCCGTTAAAGTATGATCCTGCAAAGGGAGAGGGGTCATAATAAACACCTATAGCTAGTCCAGTACTATCCATGGTTGGCGAACTAGCAGATGTACTTGCAGATTGTAATACTCCATCAACGTATAAGACGTTTGTTGTTCCATTCCACACTCCTGTTGCTTGATGCCACAAATTATCATTATATCCACCGTTGTCAGAAAGAACAATGTCCCAGCTGCCGTCATTAGTCAAGAATCCTACTTTGTTTGCTGTTGTGTCAATATAGAGACCGTAACCCCCTCCCCCAATTCTTCCTTTGTTTATTATGTAGTCATCAACTCCGCCTACAGAAGTTGTTGTGTGTTTGAACCATGCAGAAACTGTTAACTGGTTATTTGGTAATGTGTCTAGTATCGTTCCACTAGCAACTGCGTAGTCATTTACCCCGTCAAAGCTTGCTGCTCCTTTTATTTTTCCGCTTGCGTTCATTACTACTCCGTTGTATGCTGTTCCGTTGTTTTGTAATCCGCTAAAATCATAAATTCTTGTCGAGTTTTCACCATAAGATGAATCATTATCAAAGTGGTATGAAGCAACTAGTCCAGTAATGTTTATGAACGATCCAAATCCTGTATTAGCTATTTGTGATCTATTACCGTGCCAGAGTATTAGTGTTCCGCTAGCGTTCGCTGTTGTGTTGAAGTGAGTTCCGTTTCCAAAATCTGCTTGAGTTGTTATAATAAATGATTGTTTAGATAAGTGCGGAATAACCCATTCAATACTGTCAGTTATTAGGTCATTGTCGTTGTCTAACTCTTTAACAGGTATTTTTTGTGATTCTTCTAACCATAATACTTTAATTTCGCTCTTGTTATTCTTTAATGATTCTTTAGGAATATTAGTGAATGCTATGAGGTTTTTGTAGTGTTCACCATTAGGTTCTGGTGCGGAAATATCAACTCTTTTTATTATTCCGTTAGGATTATTTGTTGTTGTTTCTTCTGCTATTGCTGGTGTAGTGTAGTATTCTAAATGGTATTCTTGTGAAGTATTAGTTATTTCTATAGTGATGTTTTCTTGTGATGATAATGTAGAATAAGTTCCTGATGCATCAATTTCTAATGCTGCGTTACCCGTAATCCCACCATTACCTAAGCTTAGTATTGATAAGAATTTTTTTAATAATTTGAATAACCAATTGTTGCTTTTGAAGTTTCCATCATTAATGCTGAATCCGCTTATTGGTGCAGGACGGTCTTCTTCTATTATTGCAGGTATTTGTCCTTCATTATTTTTTTGTTCTTGCTCTGGTGATTTTGGGGTTGTTGTTTCTGGAACTGCTGGTTCTTCACTGTCACTTTCTTGATTGTTATTAGGATTATTGTTTGTTGTCTGGGAAGGTGAAGGTGGTGGACTATTGGCGTTTTTTGAGGGTTGTGAGGGTTTTAGTTCTTCGTTTATTTCAGGGTTTAGTTGTCCTTTTTTTACTATATCAAACTGCCCTGTTTCTTCTCCATCATGAACTTTTTTTATGCTAGCGCTTATTGTTTCGCTGGGTAGTGTTATTGTTATGTTTGTAGGATTCTCCGCAACTATTGTTTTAGTCCACCTAACAGGCATTCCTACCCTTACTCTTTCTTGTTCTGTTTTTATTGATATTCCGCTTTGATTTATTGACTCAACGTTTCCTTTCTCTTCTTTTGATTCGTCATTTTTTTCTTTTTTTGTTTCAGGTGCAGTTATTGGCGCGATTATTATTGTTGGTTCGTTATAGTTTCCTTCCATTTCTGTTATTATTTCTCCATTATACGAGACTTTTATTTTTATTCTTCCTTCTTCTAATGCTAATTTTTCGTAGGGTATTATTATTTCGTAGTCTTCTTGTTCTTCTTCTATTATGCTTCCGTTTTTTACTGATTCATAATATTCTTTTCCTAATACTTCTTCTTTTTCGTAGTAGTCCGTTACGAATACTATGTCTCTTCCAACTTGTGAGAAGTGTGCTTGTTCGTCATTTAGTTGTTTGTTAACTGTTCTTACGCTGTTTTGTACTAGTTCTGCTCTTTCTCCGCTTTCTAAGTGGTATACGTATTCTTCTCCGCTTCTAACTGCTCCCCCAACTATTTTTTCAGGGCTGTTTAGTATTGCTAGTCCTGTTATTAGTCCTCTTCCACTTTCCTCTTCTACTGGCGCGGTTTCTCCTTGTTCTTCAGTTGCAGGACCTGTTTCTAATAGTTCTGGTAGTTTTTCTGGTTCAGGACTTGTTGTCTCAGAAGGTTCATTATTTTGAGGGTTTGATGGTTGCTCATTATTTGTTTCTGGTTCTTGGTCTTTTATTATTCTTATTTCAAAATATACTATTGGGTAATTGTTGATTATTATTGGTTTACCGTAAGCTTCTCCTGTTCCTTGTATGTTTGTTCCATCAATGAAGTATTGTCCTTGAATAGGGAGGTTTTTTTCTTGCGATATTAGCGTGTTTATTGGGATAGTGGTTGTTTTGTTTTCTTGTGTTATTTCTATTATGGTATTTGTTGGCAAAAGTTCCCCAGGTGAAAGTTTTATTATAAAAGAATCACTGCCCA
The DNA here is from genome assembly GCA_038045945.1 of Nanobdellota archaeon. Classification (GTDB taxonomy): domain Archaea; phylum Nanobdellota; class Nanobdellia; order Pacearchaeales; family GW2011-AR1; genus JAGVWS01. The sequence goes on along the minus strand of JBBSXC010000004.1, from coordinate 290,396 downwards.
TTTCAGCTATAGCGTTTCCACTTAGCCCTCCAAAGCCGTTTATTAGTAGCAGAGTCATTAGTGCTGCTATGAATAATACTCCTACTATTGTTAACAAATGATACTTTTTGTTTATTTGGCTTGTGGGGTAACTCTTACCGACGTTATTTATTATCCCCCCGACCCTTTTGCTTTCAGGGTTTATTGTTCCAATATACCTCTTTTTTACTTTGTCTCCAACTCTGAAACTCTCGTAATAATATGGTCCGAAAGTCTTGCCGTTCCTCTTTATGTATTTCTTGTACACCATCTTTAAAAATCTCTTAATAAATTTATGAAATCCGCTTTAAATACCTTATGCTAATTTTCGTGTTTTTATCACTTTTCTTGTATAATAATTTTTGTAGAACAACTGCATTTTTATCATTAAAACCCCCGATTTCTTTGAAAATGCCAACTTTTTGGTTCATTAACAAGAAACCGAAGGTTTCTTTGATTTTTAAGCAGGTACCGGGACTCGAACCCGGGAAAAAACGGGTTGCAGCCGTTTGCAGTAGCCGCTGTGCCATACCTGCGCATTCAGAATAGAATAGCTTTGCTTTTAAATGTTTTCTGTGTTTGTATTGTTCTTCTCACTTATCCATATGTGTTCTACTAATCCTTCGCTATTTGTTCTTATTTTCTTGTTTTCTTCTAAATAATTGATTATTACTTGGAATGTTTGCCACATAACCTTACGCGGCAGGTTTTTGAATATTTCAGTCTTTTTGTACTTGCCTGATTTTTCTTTTATGAATTCATCAACCATTATGACAGTATCAAGTGTGGGTGACCTAACACCTTTTTTTTGTTTTATTCCAACAATTTTTTTTATATTATCAAACATTATAGTATCAATTGATACAGCTATTTAAGCTTTTCTTAAACAAAAATCGATGTAATTTTTTGTTTACACACAAATTTTGTATAGGATAGTATCAGTTGATAAGTTTAGATCTTAAAGAATGAGCTCTTAAGAATGTAAATTTAGTATCTTTACTTTATGTTACGAATTAGACATTATGTCGCAAAACAAGCTTTTTATCTTATCAGTTGATATGGTTTTCTGGACTTTTTATTAGTGTTCTTGTGTAGTATCCTTCATCTTCTTCATCTAATGGCCCTTTTGCTTTTTCGCTTGTTACCTTTAGGCTATCTTTTTGTTCTTCTCTACTGTTTATTTCTATTATTCCTTTTATTACTATTCCGTTTATTAGTTCTTTTTCTTCGCTAGGGCTTAATTCTTTGAAGTCTTTGCTTATTACCGGTATTATTTTTGTGTTTATTCCTTTTTCATATTCTTCTAGTTTGAGGTTTTCTGCTTTTCCTCTTATGTATAGTTTTATCTCTTTTGATTCTTCTTCAAAGTTTATTCCCGCTAGTACTATTATTGTTGGTTTTGTTGTTTTTTCTATGTGTTCTATCATTCCACATTCGTGTATCGTTCTTATTATGTGTAAATTTTTTAGTCTTAGGTATTGTTGGTTTTTTGTGTTTGGGTAGTATAATGGGTATTTTTCTTTTTTTTCTCTGATTATTATTCCTTCTTTTTCTAGTTCTTCTAAGTATTTTTTTACTGATGTTGGTGCTAATCCTATTTTTCTCCCTAGTTCTCTTAGTTGTAATCCTTTTTCGCCTTTTTTTGTTTTGAAGAATTCGTTTAGTACTAGTGTTTGGTTGTCTACTTTGAGCATACTGTAATAATTATATTACAATAGTATTTAAATCCTTCTTATCTAAAATACTTTGATAACTTCTTTTTTAAGTTTTGTAAAAAATTCTTGTTTTACTTTTCCAATATTCATCATTATTGATTGCTGATTCATAGTAAAGAATTTTCCTGCTCTAACTTTGCTAGGCTTTAATAATTTTCCGGATTCAAGATCTTCTTGGTGAATTTCTAGTGTACAATAAGCATTTTTTAAAACCGATGTAAGTGGAACTAACAAGCAATCTGGACAATCTCTGTTAAAGTCGTCGTTTGATATTACTATTGCAGGCCTAACTTTTGATAATTCTACATCAGAAAAAGGGTATGAAACAAGGACTAAATCTCTTTGTTTAACAATCATTTTAGATATTCATTCCAAATTTCATCTTCTTTATTATCCCAAACCTCTTTAAGTGATTCTTCGCTAATTTTTAGTATATCTTTGAAATCATCATCAACTATTTTTTTTATTATTATTTTACCTTCGCTGTTGGTGATTAGTAAATTATCACCCATTTCTATTTTGAGAGATTGTCTCATACTTCGAGGTATTGATATTTGTCCCTTGTCTGTTACTTTGATTATACTTGTTTCCATATCAATGTAAGAATTTTCTTACTTATATATCTTTCTCTTTTTAGAATTATTTATTCTTTTTCTTTCTTCTTATGTAGATTATTGTTACTGCTACCACTATTATTAGAGCTAATAGTGCCAGTATTTTGCTTGTGTAGTTTACAACTTTTGTTTCTTCTTTCTTTTCTATTGGTGTTTGTCCGTCGTCTCCTGTTGTTTCTGATATTAATATTTTTACGCTTGCTACCATTCCTGTTTCTATTCCTAATGGTTCTCCGCCCTCTGATTGTGCTTTTGGTGTGAAGTCTGCTCTTACTTCTTTCATTTCCCCTATTTTTGCGTTTTTATCAGCTGTTACTCTAAAGTTTACTCTTATTAATTCTCCTGATGGTAAGTCATATATTGTTTTGTTGTCTAATAATTCTACGTTTATTCCTTCACTCCATGTAAATTTTGGTTCTACTGTGTAGTCTGTGTTTCCTACCATGTTTTGTGGTCTGAATGCTAAGTCTATGCTTTCTCCTGGTTTTATCTTTATTGGGTCGTTGTATATTCCTACTCCAAAGGCACTTACTATTAAGCTCATGAATAACATTAAGATCATTGTTACTGTTAATAATTGTTTATTCTTTTTCATCATTGTGTTAAACTTACCCTCAGTTTAATGCTTGAAAATTTACTTATTTTCATTGCGTTTTTATTTGCCATGCTCCGTTACTGTTTGGTCCGTTTGTTGAGTATGCTTGTGATGATATTTCGTTTCCTGCTCTTGCTAAACACACATACAGTTGTTCTTGTGCTGTTCCTGACCCTATGCTTAGGTTTCCGTATGGTAGGCTTGCTAGTGTTTGATTAACGAATCTTTGTGTTACTAAGAATCCGCTTGCTGAACTATCTCCGCATTCTACTGGTGGGCTCCCTCCTGTTGATACACCTACTGTGAAGTTTCCTCCGTATAGTGCGTATGCGCTGTTTGTTTCTCCTACCAGATTTGTTGCATTAACGCTTATGTTTTGTGTTAGTTGTCCAAACGCGTAATTTCCTGTGTTGTTCATTGTTAATGGGTCGTTGTTAGATGTTGTGTTCGTTGATCCTCCGCTTAGTGATCCGAATGTGAATGCTGCTGGGTATATTACGAATGCTGGTGTTGGATTAAGAGTAAATTTTGTTGTGGTGTTTTGTCCTGATGCTGAGCTGCTGTCTTGTACGTATGCTGTTATGTTCCAGGCGTTTGTTCCTGATGGGTTAAAATACCATAGGCTTATTGTGCATGTGAAGTTTATTGTTTTTGAGTCAATATTTCCAAGGGACACACAACTATCGTTTTTTCCTGTTGCTATTAGTCCTGTTGCGTTTATGAATGTGAAATTTGCTTTTGCGCTTGTAGTATCGATGTTTTGATATCCGTCACTGTCGTTTGCTGTGAAATAGAATGTTACTCTTGTTTGTCCTGCTTCTGTTATGTCTTGTGCGCTTATTGTTGATACATATGTTATGTTTGGTGGTGAGTTTCCTACTGATATGTTTAGGTTGAATGTTCCGCTTGTTGCTCTTCCTGTTATTCCTGCTTTTATTGATTCCCAAAAACTTGTTTGTGATGATACTATTGTTAGTAGTGATAGTAGAATTATTGATGATACTAATATCATTGGGATTATTTTTGTTACCCCACCCTTTTTCAAACTCAAAATCATGTGTTTCTTAAAATAATTATGTATTTAAATCTTCTCGTAAATCAACGTAACTGTTGATTATTTTGTTTTTTCTTTATTTTTTCTTCTTACGTAGTATCCTGCTAGTATTGCTGCTGCTAGAAGTGTTGCTAATACTACTATTTTTGCTATGTTACTATTGTTTTTTGCTAATTCTGTTTTTTCTTCTGGTTGTGGTGTTATCTTTTGTGAATTGTCTGTTTCTCCTGCTACCTGTATTATTACTTTGTCGCTTATTATTGATTGTATCCCTAATGGTGCTCCACCTTCACTGTTTAGCGGTCCTGTTGTGAAGTCTGCTCTTACTTCATACTTTTCTCCCGCTTGCGCTTCTGCCGGCATAATTACTCTAAAGTTTACTCTTACTATTTCTCCATGCCTTAATGAATAAGTTGTTGATGGGTCTAATGTTGTTACGCTTATTCCTTCTCCCCCTCTTATTTCTGCTTTTAATGAATAGTCCTCTGTTCCTGCTAAGTTTTGCACTCTGAATGCTAAATCTATGCTTTCTCCTGGTTTTACTTTTACTGGCGTGTCGTATCCTGCTACTCCGAAGGCGCTAACCAAGCTTATTGTTAATACTGCAATTATTACTAATGCACTTAGTAATTTATTATTCTTGTTTTTTATCATGTTTGCACCTTTACCTGCCATGATCCTTGACTGTTTGGTCCGTTTGTTGAGTACGCTTGTGATGATATTTCTCCTCCAGCCAGTGTTAAGCATACGAATAAGTTTCCTTGCCCTGCTCCTCCGCCTGCGCTTAAGTTTCCGTATGGTAGGCTTGAGTTTGTTGTTGTTAAATTTACGAATACTGATCTGCTCATGAAGTGGCTCCATGTGCTGTTTCCGCAATTAACTGTCGAGTCAGCTCCGTATGTTCCTACTGTGAAGTTTCCCCCGTATAATGAGTATGCACTATTTGTTTCTCCCACTAGGCTTGTTGCATTTACGCTTATATTCCCTGTTGTCGGGTCAAAATGGTAGTTTCCTGTATTGTTTAGTATTACAGGATCGTTTGTTGATGTGGTATTTGTTGATCCTCCGCTTAGCGAGTTAAATGCTAATGTTGCTGGTGCTAGTGTGAATGCTTTTAGGGAGCTGTATGTGAAGTTTTGTGTTCTGTTTTGTGCGCTTGCCCCACTATTGTCTTGTGCGTATATTGTTATGTTCCACAAGCCGGCTGGATTAAAATACCACATTTTTAGAGTGCAGTTGAATATTGCTGTTTGACCAGAGCCCGATGAGTAAACGCAACTATCGTTTTTTGCTACCCACACTGTTGATCCGTTTACGAACGTTGCGTTTGCTTTTGCGCTTGTTGTGTCTATGTTTTGGTATCCGTCAGTGTCGTTTACTGTGAAATTAAATGTTACTGCTGTTAGTCCTCCCCCTATACTGTATTCTGTTGGGTCAAATGGTGTGCTTACTATTCCTACGTTTGTTATGTTTGGCGGTGAGTTTCCTACTGATATGTTTAGGTTGAATGTTCCGCTTGTTGCTTTTCCTGTTAGGAATGATCGTAAGGATTTGAAGAATCCTTCTTCTGATGTTGCCAGGCCTGTTAGTCCTATGAATAATATTCCTGCGATTACTATTAGTACTATGACTTTTTCTGTTTCACCTTTTTTCATCATTCTAATATTCATAGAATCCTCCTCTTTTTAAGCTTTTTCTGTGTAGTATGTATAGTATTGCGCAAGCTAGTATTATTGCTATTATTGTTATTATTATGATTATTATTTTACTTGATGTTTCTTTTTTTATTATTTCTATCGGTATTATTGTTGCTATTCCCTGACTTAGTGTTATTGTTCCTTCACTATTTTTTGGTGTTGCTACTACTTCTATTTTTATTTCGTATTTTTCTCCGACTTTTGCTTTTTTTGGTGTGTTTATTACTACTTTTATTGGTACGTCTTTTGTTTCTGCTGGCACTTGATATATTCCCGTATCAGTTATTTTTGCTATTTCTGAGCCCGAGACTATTGTTGCTCTTGCTTGGAAGTCTTCTTTTCCTACCATGTTTTGTAGCAAGAGTGTTACTTCTTTTGTTTCTCCCCCTTGCATTTTTAGTGGGTTGTTTGCGTAGTAAAAGTTTGATACTCCAAATGATGTTACTATTGTTATTAGCGATAGTAGAATTATTGATGATGACATTATCATCTGTATCTTTTTTGTTTTAATCATTTTTTCCTGTTTATCATTATTAGTATTTTTACTAGTGTTAGTATTCCTATTAGGCTTATGAATAATATTAGGAATCTTTCGTAATTATTAATTTTTTTTGGTTGTTCTATTTCTTGCGAATTATTTATTTCCGGTACGTTTTTTTGTTGTTCTGGTTTTGTTCCGACTATTATTTTTATTGTTTGTTCTATTTCTGTACTCATTGTTAGGCCTGTGCTTTCTTTTGTTTTTATTAGTGTTGTTGTTAGTGTTATTTCGTATTCTTCTCCTATTTTTGCTTCTTTTGGTGCTTCAACTTGTATAACTATTCTCCTTCCTTCTTCTCCTGCTTTTATTTGTATTTCTTTTTCTACTTCTTTTTGGTTTGTTACTATTTCTTTTCCTTTTATTATTCTTGTTTTTATGTTATAGTCTTCTTCTCCTATCATGTTTTGGTATTCTAAGTATGCTTGCCCTTCTTCTCCTAGCATTATCATTAGGGGATTTTTTTCTGTGTTTGATCTTGTTATTCCGAATGCTTTTGTTTGACTCGTCATGATTATGATTATGATTATTGCTGCGAAGCATATTCCCGTTATTTTTTTTATTGTACTAAAATTATTTTTTTTCATTGTACTTTTATTATGAGAGAATTCTGCTCTTTGAATTCTCGAATTTAAAGGTTTTATTGAACCTTTATTATCCATGGTCCTTCTCCGCTTGTTGTGTAGTTTTGTTCTAATATTTCTATTCCTAATTCTCTTATGCATACGTACATTTTTGTTTGCCCTCTTCCGTCGTTTATGCTTACGTTTCCTACGCTTAGGTTTGCTCCGCTTATTGTTGTGTAGTTGTAGTGCACTAGCCTTGTGCTTGTTGCTTGTGCGCATGAGCTCGTGTTTGTTGTGTTATGTATTGCTACGCTAAAGTTTCCTGCGTATATTGAGTAGCTTGAGTATGTGTCTCCTACTAGGTTTGTTGCGTTTATGCTTACGTTTCCTGCTGATACTGCCGTGTTTGCTGTATTGTTTATTTGTATGTGTTGTATTGCTGTTTTGTTTTTGTCTCCTGCTGTTAGTGTTGCCCAAGTTATTGTTTCTGGGCTCGTTGTTATTCCTAATGTTTGTAGTATTGTGAAGTTTGTTGTACTGTTTGTTCCTTCTAAGTTTCCTTGATCTGTTGCAGTTATTGTTATTGTCCATACTCCTGCATTATCAAAATACCATATTCCTATCCCGCACGTGAAGTTTTGTTCTTTTGTTCCTATTGTGTTTGTTTTTTGGCATGTTTGGTTGTACCTTATGCTTCCTGTGCTGTTTGTTATTGTCGCGTTTGCCCCGTTTATTGTTTCATATCCATCTTGGTCGTATACTATGAAACTTATCGCCACTGTCTTTTGTCCTGCTTCCGTTACGCTTTGGTCGCTTATTGTTGCTACAAAGTTTACTCTTGGTTGCGTGTTTGGCACGCTTATGTTTATGTTAAAGCTTTGACTGCTTGCTCTTCCGCTGATTTTACTTTTTACGAAGTCCACAAATGATGAAAACCCACTTATCGCTTTTCCAGTGATGGTTACTGCTTTTCCAGTTATTACTGAGTTACTATTTTGTGCGCTTACCAAATTTATTTTTTGCGTTACTAAGATCATTATTAGTATTGTTGCTAAAGTTATTGCCAGTAATATTTCTTTCCTCATTTTTTATCAATTGTAGAAGCAGAGTTTGATACTTAAAGTTTTCTTCAGAATTATTCTATGTTTTTACCCCTACCTCACCGAACCGTTGATTATCCCAACAAAAAGAACATAAAAGATTAATGGGGAAATATTATTCGCTTTAGTTAAATGTAAGATAAACATCTGCGTATGCCTGACTTCTTGGGCAATAGAATGACGCAAATTGTGTAGTATCAAGTTCGTATGGATCCTTTTCAGCGACTTCAGTAAATTCTATGTAACAACCGTATTCATTCATACCAGAAGCCCTCCATCCACCATCAATATTATCCTTTATTAATCCTAAAAATTCTTCATTAAACCCGATTTTTAGCTTTCCATCAGCTATTCTTGTGTAAATGCCTATTTCTTCTTCTTTTTGAGATTCAATTTGATCTTTAGAAATTTTTGCAGTTAAACTCATTTCTTTATCATTAATCTCTTCAAAACCAGACAGACCAATTCTCGTTTTATTGTTTATGAAGATAGCATTTTTGTGTTCTCCACCAATAATTCCGTCAAAGTTAATATCTGCCATAATTGACCCATCATTAAGGTCTATATACCCATGAAGTTTCCTTCCGTTTATATCTAAATCGAATGATCCATCAACAGGCGAGTAAATAGCAAAATAAAATTTCCTCCCACCCTTCCAACTCTCAAATTCTACAGTTTTTATTAAACTCGCACTGTTAGGTATAGGGAGAGATTTATTCCCTATGTAAGTCAGAACTAAACTCAGGTTCTTTGACTTTGCTTCATAGGGAAAATTTAGCAGGATCTGATCATTTTTTTCTATGTTATAATTACCCCTTGAAGGATCCTGAGAATCAAAAGATCCTTCAGAGATTACGAGTTTTTTGTTACCTTCTTTTAAAAACTTCCCATCTGAAGACCCATAGATCAATGGATCAAATACTTCCCCAACAAACCCAAAATATACCGACTCAGATGGTTCGGAATTATCAGAATACTCTGATAGATCATAAGAAACATAAGTTTCAGCACCTAGAGAGTACAATTCCTTTGCTGACTTAAGATCAAAGGAATAATCTATCCCCAGATAATAGGCTATAGCTGCAGATTCAGGGAGATTATTCTTATCTTCTAATTCATAGGTGAGGTAACCACCCCCATAGTTATTCTCGCCTTGTAGAGGGTTTGATGGTAGCTCCCCAGGTCTAATAAACAAGTCTTTCTTTTGGTTTATTGTTGCATAATAATCAATTGATTCTAGAGTAAATTTCGAGCCTTGGTTAAAACTTCCGGTTATCTTTATGTTCCCTAAATTAAGGTTTACACCGTCAACTAGAACTTCCGAGCTATAATTCTCATCTTGCGGATTATCAACCATCTTCATTTTGAAAGGTTTACCATAGTTACTTCCTACAAGCGTAATCTCAATTTGGCCATCTTTATTTTTTAAGGCATCATAGATCAGATATTCTTTTCCTGCCAGAGTTATTATTTTCCTGTTTAGATCAGATAGTCTACCATTTTTTTCTTCTATTGAAATGACTAGAGGTTTTTCAAATTCTAACCTGTAATCAAATAAGTGGTCTTCTTTCTTGAATAAGAGGTAGTTTCCAGCTTCATCTGTGTAATCATCAGTTGAATAGACCCATCTTCCAGACTCCCCTAATTTTTCCAGGCTTATTTCTTCTTTATATGTGAAATTCTTACCGTCGATTACTATTTTATTTCCCAAAAAGTTCACATCATTTTTTGTGATTTTTTTATAAAAATCCGTTATTTTCTGACCAAAATTGAAATTATCTTTGAATCCTTCAATTTTTATACTTGCATTTTCCACTTTTAATCCTTGAGCCAGAGATTTTAGATCCTCTAAATTATTTATTGGTACAGGCACTGTTTCTATCTGACTATTAGTTGATGGCCACTTTATTTCTATTAGAGAGTTACCTTTTGTTTCAATCCAAATCTGTTGATTTTTTATTATGTCTTCTTTAGGAAATTGTTTCTTTATTAACTGATACTTCCAATCTGGCGGCAGCCTCCACACCCTGTCTCCGTCATATACTGCTACTATATCTTTCGCTGACTTTCCCAAAAATGAAAGGTATGGAGTTCCTAAAAATTCTTTGCTTCCAAGGCTCACATGATTTATCCCTTTTAGCAATTTTAATCTATAATAATCCTTATCCTTTTTGTCAAATCTTGTGGAATATTTCAAGGTTGTATCTTTTTTCATTCTAATATTAACTATAGGATAAACAAGATACTTATTATTTTTAGTCTTTGAGGAATAATAAGCATCATTAAGTTTGACCATCTTTAAAGAGCTAGAAGGATAAGCAGGGTCAATAGAGACCATATTTTTCTTTACTTCTCCCTTTATCAAGTTTGTCAAAGGTATCTTCTTCCGGACCAGTATTTCAGGCAGTTCAACATAGTTATCGCCCTTCTTTAGTGTCCAGCCAGATTCTAGCTGAGTAACACTTAAGTAAGGGTAATTTGAAATTTTAGGACCAACCCTATTTAGATAGTTATTAACATTATTGCTAGAATCAGATGCGGTGTTTAAGAAGGCAATAACAACGATGTAAACTGTTACTACGGTAAGCACATATGTTCTTTTTTGCATAAAATAGATAACATCTACAACCTTTTAAATCTTATGTTATAATCACTAAACAGGGGTTACAATACTAACGTTTAAAAACATTAATATCCTCGTTATTTTATGTTAACCAGCCCAATAAAGTCTAGAGAATACGTTTTAGAAGAGCTTGATAGATGGTACACTAATAGAATGAGAGATAATTATAACGATTCTGATTTTGAGGATGCCAAAAAAATTTTAAAGAATCTTGTAAAGAGCGAGAAATTTCCAGCAGATTTTAGAGTTAAAGTCCTCTCAAATTTAGAGATCGTTAGTAAAGAAGCAGAGATAAAAGCTGCAGAATTATATTTTTCAGGGTCTTTTAATCAGATGGGTCTTGTTTTTAGTTCTAAAGTTCTTTCAAGAGAGGAGATTGAATTTTTGAGACCGTATTCATTGGCTTTCGGAAAGATACATAGATTTGTTTCAGGAGTCAGAAAGAGGGCTAACGAAATATTCCCAGAAAACTTAGGAAAAAGAGACATTGATCAGGGATTCATGAAAGTCTTTGGCGGATCTTCCGGGTTTAATGATTTTTATAATCAGAATCTTGAAGGATATTTAAGACTTGAAGAATTAGCAAACGGTCCAGAATCAGAAAGATATAAAATTGTTCAAAATATTTATCTGGATGAGTCTTATATTAATTTTAGAAGAGCTCTAAACTACAGGCTTTTCAGAGATTTAGAAAATAAGTCTTAATTCTTATTAAAATCGTTCATCTTCTTCTCTGCGTTTTTCTCTATTGTTCTTATGTTTCTTTGGTCTCTTTCTAGTAATCTGCTTATTTCTGCGTATTTTAGTCCTTGTTTCTTTAGGTTTGTTATTATTGCTTCTAGTATTGTTAGTTTTTCTGTCTTTAGTTCTTCTATTGGTATCTTTATTTTTGATTCTTCTGTTATGTATGGTTCTGCTTTCTTTTCTCTTGCTTTTGCGTATGCGTTCCATATTGTCTTTTCGTTTCTGTTTATTGCTATTCCTATTTCTGCGTAGCTCATTTTTAGGTTTTCTTTTAGGTATTTGCTTATTGCTTCTAGTCCCCCTATTTCTTTTGTGAATATGTTTATTGGTATTTCTATTCTTGTTCTTGCTCCTGTTATTTCGTATATTTGTTTGTTGTTTAGTCTTGTTCTTTCTTTTACTTGTTTTAGTACTTTGTTTGCTAATTCTGATGTTTCTTGGTCGTATTCTTCTCTTAATTCTTCGTATATTAGTGATAATGCTCTTACCATTCTGTCTTTCTTTAGTTTTCTTTTTCTTGGTATTGTTAGTAATGCTACTAGTATTTTTATTGTCCATGCTCCTGTTGAGCTTGGCCCTGTTGTGGAGTATGCCTGCTCCGATATTTCGTTTCCTGCTTTTGTTAGGCATATGTATAGTTGTTCTTGTGCTGCTCCTCCGCCTGCACTTAGATTTCCTACTGGTAGTGTTGCTCCTATTATTTCTGTGTATACTGATCTTGTCATTCTTGAACTTCCTGTTCCTCCGCATTCTAGTAGTGGTGAGCCCCCTGTGTTTATTCCTACTGTGAAGTTTCCTGCGTATAGTGAGTACAAGTTATTTGTTTCTCCTACTAGGTTTGTTGCGTTTATGCTTATTCCTGAATTTATTGGTTGGTTTCCCGTGTTGTTTAGTGTTAGTGGGTTATTTGTTGGTGTTTTGTTTGTTTCTCCTGGGTTTATTCCAGAGAATGTGAATGATGTTCCTCCAGTAGTGCCGTTTGGATATATGATGAATGCTGCTGTTTGTGCTAATGAGAAGCTTGTTGTAGTGTTTTGTGCTATGTTACTTACAGAATCACGTGCGTATACAGTTACATTCCAGGTTCCTGCTGAGTCGAAGTACCATATTCCTATTGTGCAATTGTAATTTCTTGCGGTGCTGTTGATTATCCCTGATGCTTCACATGTTTCGTTGCTTCTTAATATTGTTCCGTTTGTAAAATTTGCCTTTACTATGATTACGTCTGCGTACCCATTTACATCGTTTACTGTGAAGTTGAATGTTGCCTTAGTTACTCCTGCTTCTGTTATCGTTTGCGGTGAGATGTTTGATACAAAGGATATTGATGGACCGACATTTGTGTCACTCAGATTGTATAAGCCCTCTCCACTTACATTGAATATTACTATGTTTGCTGTGAGGGAGGTTAAGTTTATGCAATATCCACTAGTTTGACAGTCTACCCCATTCCTCATAATTACAGGGCTAACAAAGCCCCATCCTTGCATATTGTAAAAAGTTATATTTGCGCTTCTATTTAGACCGGGATTAATTGTTGAATTAATCAGGGCAGTGTTGTTAAGAATTTGAATTTCTAAAGAGAGATTTTTACCAGAACCATTAACTTCCCTTAAAAACATTATACTCCCAGAGGAGGTATTTTCAAGATAAATTAAATTCCCCACGGATTTATTAAAGCTGTAATTATAAATTTTTTGATCAATAAATTTTGTCCCATTTCCAGCGTTAGTAATCTCAAAAGACTTATTAGAATCCTCTCTAAGGAGTATATTACTTCTTATCTCAGTATTTGAATTGTTTGCATTTGTTCCAAATGTTACTATAAAGTTTTGCCAGCTAGTATTAATGATATTATGGACAATTAAATTATCAGAGGAGTTAACTACCTCAACTATCCCCCTAAGTTTATTCCCAGATATGTTTGAATTAATAATATTAGTTATCTCAATTGCACGATGGGGATTATAATCATAGTAGAGATTTGACACGGTATTATTTGTTATGTTTATATAGCTACCACTGGTTACTTTAATTCCAGTAGATCTAAACAAGACTGCCTCGTCATCTCTCAAGTTGATAGTATTATTTTTTATTAAATGGTTATTTCCTCGAATATTTATCCCAGTTAATCCAGGATAGCTCGCCAATGGAGCGCCAATTGAAGGCCCAATAATATTTCCAGATATAGAAGAATTACCGGCATATGCTAAAATCGCAACTCCGCCCTGAGTCAATTGGATAGTGTTATTCTGGATAAAATAGTCATGTGCAGGGATACTAATCCCTGTTGAAAACTCTGTAACTTCAGCAATAGTATTGTTTATAATAGATATGTTTGATGAAAGCGAGCTAGAAACGGCGATACCGAGCCCATTAGAACAAGTCCCCTCAATTGCTGAATCGCCAGTAATGAGGGTATTTTTAATAAGAATATTATTATAAGCCCCCGTAATGTTAATACCTATACAGTCCTTTAGCTCAGCAGAAGGATTTTCAGAGTGAAATATCTGATAACCTAAGCCATTAAGAGTTATATTACTCGCGGAAATTTCTATGCAGACGCCATCAGAACTAATATCATTAATAACATCATAGGTTCTCCCTGGTACATTAAGATTACCACAAGAAGAAACTTGCGAGAAGTCTACAGAAAAAGATACTGAACCAATTCTAGAATTTATTAAACTATCATTACAATATGCTGAAAAATTATAAGCACCGTTAGATAATCCACTGTGGGTTCTGTTAAAATCAGTGATACCATTCTTAACCATAGAGTAATTTGTTACGCCACCGTTAAGGCTGTAGGAACAACTCGAATTCTCATTAGTAGTAATATTAAAATTAATTTTATTTGTACCATACGTCTGGTTTAAAGGACTGTTAATCGTTATTGTTGGTGCTGTTGTGTCCAGCACTATTATTCTTTTTTCTGTGTTGTTTATGTGTCCAACTACGTCTTGAGTGTAAGCTTGAATTGAGTAGTTGCCGTCTGTTAGGCTTGTGAAGTTAACAGAAAAGTTTTGCGTTCTAGAGTCGTACAAGTTTTTAATTTCTGTTTCGTTAATAGCTCTTTGGAAAATCATAGCTTCATCAATAAGACCACGGTAAGCGTTACCTAGAGACCCGTCAGAACCAAATGTTATGTTAGAGTTAGGTATAGTGATAGATGTTAGAGTTGTGTTAGTAGCGACTAAAACACCGTTTCTAAATAAAGAAATAGTTGATTGGTTAGACCTAACAAGAGTAACATGAGTCCATTGACCCATAGTTAAGTTTCCAGCACCAGTAAGAATTGCTTGATCTCCACTACCAGAACCCCAACCAACTCTTATTTTGTTATCAACAACACTTAAAGCATAAACAGAAGAGTAAACAGCGAAGAATCCAGGATCACTAGTAGGGTAAAGCCATAAACTAAGAGAGTACTGGTTTGATGGTTTTATAGATTCATTATAAGGTATTTTAATGAAACCTTCAGTAGCATTAATTTGTCTAGCTCCGCCAAACTTACCAGATTCATTATATAGAGTAGTTGTGTTAGCAGTAGCGTTGTTTTGCCAGGAGCTCCAATCACGAATGTGAGTGTGATTTTCACCAGTTTCGTTACCAAATCTGAACCATGCAACAAGTGAACGGTTAAAGTCAAGAACAACTTGGTAATCACCAGGAGTGTCAGAGTGAGATACATTAACAAAAATGTTGTTTTGTCTTAAGAAAGAATTATTCGATGGAGTAGGATTAGTGAAATTAATACTAGGTGTTGTCCAGTCAATTGAGAATGAAACGTTAAGGGTTGCGGAATCATTTATTTTGTTACTAGTGTCGTTACAATAAAATCTTGCGTAATAAGCACCATCAGCGATAGAACTGTTAGTGTGGTTAAAGTCTGTGTTGCCGTTTCTTTGCATAGAATAATTTGTTAATCCGCTGTTAAGAGTGTAAAAGCATGATGCTACTTCGTCAGTTGTGACGTTGAAGTTTACTATTGATTGGTTATAAGTTTTGTTTAATGGTAAATTGATAGTTACTGCTGGAGCAACGTTACTGTCAACGCTGAACCATCTGCTGCTGTTAAGTCTTAAATTACCTAAAGAGTCATTACAGTATGCAAAAACGTTGTAAGAACCGTCAGCAACGCTTGTTAGTGTTCTGTTAAAGTCTCGTTGACCGTTTGCTTGCATAGAATAATTAGTTAGTCCAGAATCAACACTTAGAATGCAGACAGCGTTTTCGTTAGTTGTGAAATTAAAAGGAATTGTTGATGTGATATAAGTTTGGTTGAGCGGGAGATTAACAGTAATTATTGGTGCCGTACTATCAATTGTTATTTTTCTTGTTTCGCTCGTGTTTATGTTTCCTGCTGCGTCTTGCGCGTAAGCTTTGTAGTAGAATGTTCCGTCTTCAAAAGAGAAGTTTTTTATGTATTGGTTGTTTTTTGCGTTGTAAGAAGCATTAATTTCTGCGCTACCAAGAGCTCTAGCAAATATTGTTATTTCGTCAAGGCTAGCGTTAATGCTTTGGTTAAGAACAGCATCGTTACCTATGAATAAGTCTTGGCTGTTTTCAGATGAACCAATAATTCCGCTTATGTTACCTCTGATTAAGCTGTCAACGTATAATTCCATAGACGTTGGGACAACTCCAGTGTTTACTACCCCAACTACTTGGTGCCATTGGTTGTCGAAAATGTTAGAGCTTATTATTGAGATGTTACCTGCAACTGTTCCAGTTATTGAGAAGTTAGTATAGTTAAGTCCGGCGTATCCTTTGAATGAGAAAGGGTATAACCCAGGAATAGAACTGTTATATTTTTCTATTATGGTAACGTTTTTTGTTGGCGTTCTTCCTTTAATCCAAAAGCTTATTGTTCTTGATTGATCAATTGGTTCGAAGGAGGATATTCTTATTAGGTCGTTACCACCGTTAAAGTCAAAGGCTCCTCCCCTAATTCTTTCTTTGCTAAATGTTGTTCCGTTAATGCTTGGAGATCTTGGCCCAAATGAAGAATAATCGTTAGTGTCACCTGAATTGTTAAACCTTAACCATAAGTATAATGAGTTATTAATGTCAAGGATTATTGAGTGGTTGTTAGAATCATTAGAGCTTAGATTAATAATAAAATTGTTTGCTATTTGTAAAGTATCATTTATAGGTGTTGGATTAGTGAAGTTAATGTTTGGGTAAATTGTGTCAATTATGAATGTTAGGTTATTTCTGTCGTCGCTTGTGCCGTTAGTGTCGTTAGAGTAAACGTTCATTAGGTATTGTCCGTCAGCTATTGATCCGTTAGTGTAGTTGAAGTCTGTTCCGATAACATTAGGATTTTTTTGCATTGAAACATTATTTATCCCCCCATCAAGAGAGAAATATACCCATCCGTCTTCACCTGTTGTAACGTTGAAATTAACAAATGAGTTGTTATAAGCAGCTCCATTGGCAGGTTCGTTAATTCTTACTTGCATGTCTTTAGGTACTAGGGTGAAGTATACTGGTGCAATGTTATAGTCTTCAACTGGTGGCCCCCCGCCATTATCTCTGCACAAAAACCAAGCGTAGTGAGCTCTGATAGTCATGCTAGAGTTTGTGAATGATTGTAAGCTAGAATTTTGTGATATTAAGGCTGTTGGTGTTGACTGAACTCTTTTAATGGTAAAGATGTCGCTATCGCTTAGGCTCTCATTCCATATTGCTACTTCGTCAATAGTACCGTTTAACGTGTTTGAGAATAAATGGTCTGTTCCAATAATTAAGTTGTTATTTATTGATATGTTAGGATATCCTGCAGTCCCGTTGTAAACGTTTAGTCCGTCAACGAATAAACTGTTAGTCCCGTTTGTTATCGGGTCAGAATATCTTATTGTTATGTGATGCCAGTTAGAATTAATTGCCGTAGTGTATGTTTCTTCATTAGATATCCCTCCTAGTTTGTATCTTAATTGGTATGTGTTTCCTCCAGCGTCTTGTTCTTCAATGTAGAAACCATCAGTAGGCCTGGAGGGTGAGAATCCATCACTAACTAGTATTCCTTGCGAGCTTGAAGGGTTTACTGTGTCTCTTGCTTTTAACCAAAACATTATTGTGAAGCCGCTAGTATTAGAAATATTTAGTCCTCTAGTTGAATTAGCGTAAGAGTAAGCTGGGGCTGCTGCACCATTAGAGTCGTATCCGCCCATAATTTTTCCAGAATCAATTACCGAGGCGTTAGGAGAGCCTGTTGTTGTTGCATTATTGTTGTTTTCACTGTAATCATAATAGTAAGTTTCGTTTTCTCCGAATAATGATTTGTTGTTAAAGTGGTAAAGTACTCTCAGGTTCCTAGTGTATCCTAAGTATGGTCCAGTAACGTTATTACCTATTTCTGCATCAAGATATAAGTCGCATGATAATAAGGTCCCGTCACTAGACACATTGAAGACGGTCCTGTTTGTTCCAGAATAAGTTTGGTTTATAGGACTGAAAACGGTGTAGTTTGATCCGCTTGCTTGTAGGCTGAAGCTTCTTCCTCTTGATTGATTATTTGTTGTTTGAGAGGAAGTTGTTGTTTGTTCATCGCTTTGAATTATTGTGTAGAATGCTTGTTCAAGTAACAAATTGTTTTCTATTTCGTTTTCGAATTCTACTCTTATTTTGTAAGATTCTTTTTTTAAGTTTTCTGCAGTTAGGTTACAATTGTCCGTGCATTCTTCTGAAAACCTGATTTCAAAGGAGGGGCTCTGTTGGGGAAGACCGACTAAGTCTTCAGGTATTTGGGTTACAGAGCCCTCTCCGTTTGAGAATGATGTGCCGTTTGAGGCGTTTTGTGATGGGGTGTTTTCAGGTATCCCGAAGGTCGGAGAGTTCTGTTGGGGAAGACTGACTAAGTCTTCAGGTATTTGGGTAGAACTCTCCGTTCCTTCTTGTGGACTGTTAGTACCAGCTTCAGCTGATTGTGAATCCGTTCCTTCTTGTGGATTATCAATTCCCACAGCGAATGCTGTGATTGGTGCGTTCTTGTTGTTTGTTTTTGTTTCAAGTAGTTTTTTGCTATCAACTATTATTTTTTCGTCTAAGAATATTTTGAATGATGATTTTCCATTGTAATTTCCGTAGAATTTTATTCCTGTTAGTTGTCCTTTGTTTTGCGGAGTCCAAGTTATTTCTTTACTATTATTGAATTGCATATCGATGTTTTCTACGAATGCTTGTGTTGTGCTTTCGTTATCACCTAAAGTTACCAGCCCGATGATTCTTGGAGCAAAGTTTAATGCTGCAATTATTATTAGAGATCCTAAGAATAATGCTAGAATCATTGCTAGTGTTCTTTTTATTTTTTCTTTCTTTCTTTTTTGTTCTTCAATTCTTATGGCTTTCCCTAAGTATTCAGAGTAGAAGTCGTGCCATTCTGATAAGTTTCGTTCACCATGCTTTACAGCTAGTTCCCATTCATACTGGGCGTAACTCATTTCACGATTCAAAACTTTGTTTTTTAGATCGCTAATTTTTTGTCTGACTTGTGCTAAATTATTCTTAGAAATCTCTTTATGGTTTTCCAAATCTGCGGTCGCACTTCTAACTAAGTCAGTCTTCCCCATAAATACCCATTATATGTGTGTAATTTATGTTTATAAAGCTTCTTATTTATGCATTAATTACCTATTATTTATGTAAAGAGTTTTTGTTAATTTTCTCTTAAGTGAAATTTGACCCAAAAGGGCATTTTAGGCACTACAAACCTTAATCTTAGGTAGTACCTAAGTAGAGGTTTTAAAAACACTACCTAAGCATTTTTATACATCATTGTAGTACCTAATTCTATGTTTGTTACTAAAAAGAAAATTAATGGTAAAGAATACTTTTATTTGCGTGAATCTAAAAGGTTGAACGGTAAAATTAAAGCCGTTACTCTTGCTTATTTAGGCAAAACTAAAATTGAGGCAATCATTAAAGCTGAAGAATTTAAAAAGAACGCGAAGAAATTTTCTGATGATAAACTTCTATCAGTTGAAAACCAAAATCCTACAGTTCTCAATGCAAAGGGTTTTAAGGATAAAATTTTAATTAATAAAATGAGTGATAAGATTGAAGAAAACATTGTTGTTGATAAGAAACCTATTAGCGTTGAGGAACTTGCTACTTTTTGTAAACGTAGAGGTTTTGTTTATCCCTCTTCTGAGATCTATGGGGGTTTAGCAGGAGTTTGGGATTACGGACCTGCTGGCGTAGAACTTAAAAACAATATTAAGAAAGAGTGGTGGAATTTTCATGTTCATCGCAGGGATGACGTTGCTGGTATAGATGGTGCTATTATTACTCCGTCAAAAGTTTGGGAAGCTTCAGGCCATTTGAGTAGTTTCTATGACATCGCAGTAAAATGTAAGAAGTGTAAAAATGCTACTAAAGTTGATGCTTCAGAGGTCGATAAAGCAAAGTGTGAAAAATGCGGCGGAGAGTTTGAAGTTTTAGGAAAGTTTAACCAGTTGTTCCCGGTTCAAATGGGCGCACTTAATCCTACTACGGCCTATCTTCGAGGAGAAACAGCACAGGTCATCTTTACTAATTTTAAATTAGTTCAAGAAAATGCTAGAATGAGCCTCCCATTTGGTATCGCTCAGATCGGTAAATCTTTTCGTAATGAAATTTCCCCCAGAGAATTTATTTTTAGGGATAGAGAATTAGAACAAATGGAAATGGAATATTTTATTGCTCCTAACCAAGCGTGCCCCTACAAAATTAAAGATGAGGAAATCCTTATTTTTTCTTCAGATATGCAATTGCAAAATCATGATCCTAAAATAATGCATATTAGTAAAGCACTGTCGTCAGGAATTATTAAAAGAGATTGGCATGCATATTGGATTGCTGAAGAAATCTCTTTCTTTTTGTCTTTCGGAGTTAATAAAAATAATTTTCGCATTAGGCAGCATTTACCTAATGAAAAGAGCCATTATTCTTCAGACACTTGGGATTTAGAATATAAATTCCCAATGGGTTGGAAAGAGCTTCAGGGTTTTGCTGATCGTGGAAATTATGATTTAACACAACACCAAAAGTTTTCCGGTAAAAATCTAGAAATGATGGATCCGAAATTTGGCAAAGTTCTCCCAGAAGTTGTTTGTGAACCTGCAATAGGAGTTGAAAGAGCTTTCATGCTTTTGATGCTTGAAGCCTATAATTATGATGATAGTCGACAAAACGTTGTTTTAAAATTAAATCCCAAACTCGCACCGATTAAGGTTGCCGTTTTTCCAATTGTTAAAAAAGATGAAGAAGCGGTTAAAATTTCTAAGGATATTTGTGAAAGATTAAGATCAGATAACATAACTTGTGAGTATGATGATTCTGGAACTGTTGGGAAAAGATATGCTCGTAACGATGAGATTGGTACTCCTTTTTGCATTACTGTGGATTCTGATTCAATCAAAGACCAAGATGTCACTATTCGCGATAGAAATACTACTAAGCAGATTAGAGTTAAAATTTCTGAGGTTAATGAAATTTTAGATAAATTAATTAAGGGTAAAATTGTTTTTGATAAGGCTGGTAAACTAGTTAACTAGTTTTTTCGGGCCTGTCGTATAACGGTTATTACAAACGGCTGGCAGTCGTTGAATTCGGGTTCGATTCCCGACAGGTCCATAAAAAATGAAGAAAGATAGTGAAAAAATGGGAAATGGGAATTGTGTTTTTTGTAAAATAGTTGAGAAAGAGTTTAGTTCTGATTTTGTTGATGAGTCGGATAATTTTTTAGCTGTTCTTGATATTCATCCTAAAAGTCCAGGCCACACTTTAATTATTTCTAAAAAACATTTTGAGAATTTTATGGAGTTGCCTAATGTTTTAGCTTCTGAACTTTTTCTTCTTGCTAAAAAGATAGCTCATAAACGCTTTGGCGAAGGCAATGATGGCTTCAATTTTTCCACCAATAACGGTAAGTCTGCAGGGCAAGTTGTCGACCATTTACACTTCCACTTAATTCCTAGAAAGTCTGGAGATAAAATTAATTAATGGCTGTGAGAGGAATTGAACCTCCGACCCTCTGCGTATGAAACAGATGCTCTACCACTGAGCTACACAGCCTTATTAATTAGGCAGAGATTTTTGATTTAAAAATGCTTGTGATTTGTATTTTTAAGCCAAAAAATTGGAAATTTTTTACGTTTAAAAAGTTATGGAAAGGTTAGAATTATTCTTTTTTTAGCGTTATTTCTATTGTTGAAACGTTAACTTTTTTTCCTTCTTTGTTTTCGAATTCTTCACTGTCTATATCGATTTTTGATACTTTTGTTTTTGTTTCTACTAAGAATTTTTTTCTTGATACTTCTGCTACGTCCACTGCTCGAGATATGAATTTTCCTCTTGCTTTGATTATTACTTCTTTGTTTTCTTTGTTGTTCATCTGCATTACCACTCCTGTGACGTAGTTCATGAATGGTTTATCTCCGATGAATATTACGTTGTCGTTACTGTCGTTTTTGTTTGTTTTTTCTTCTGTCATTTTTTGTCTCTTGTGACCTTTAGGTCTTGTTTTTTCTTAGTTGTTGTAGTTGAATTCTCTTCTTTCTCTGTATCTTCCGCCACCTTCTCTACCATCCCTGTTTTCTCTGTCTCTTTCTTTTGGTTTTACTGCTGCTGGTCTTTCGTTTTTTCTGTTTAGCTTTATTCTTGCTATGTATCCAGCTATTTTGTTTCTTACTGATTTGCTTGGCATGGTTGACCCTAAGATTTTCTTGTTTCTTTCGAATCCTTCTCCGAATCCTTCTTCTTTTTCTAGTATTCTTGCTGTTCTTTTTATCAGTGTTGATTTTATTCTTCCCATGATTACCTTCTAAGGATAAAATGGCCTTATTTAAAGCTTATCCTTTTGAAAAATAGTAGGTTTTTCCACGTGTCTAAGTACTCTATTCCTTTCTTGTTTAGTGTTCCTTCGCTTAAGAATAAGCATGCGATTTTTTCGTTTTGTGCTCTTTGTAATGCCATTGCTAGGTCTATTTCGCTTATTTTCTTTTTGTCTTTGAATACCACTAGTATTTCCATCTTCCCCATTTTTGTTTCTGCTGATGCTTTTATCATCCCTTCTCTTTTTTTAACTTCTATTTCTTCTTTTATTTCTAGTCCATCATTTATTAGCTGTTTTTTTATTATTTCTAGTATTTCTGAGTCGTTTGTTTCTTTCTTTTCTGCTTTTTCTTCTAGGAGGGTTTTTTCGCCCATGACTTTTAGGCTATCTTTTTTTGCTGGTTTTTTGTTTTCTGTTATTTCTTCTATTACTTTTTCTTTTTTTGTTTCGCTTGTGACCTTTAGGTCATCTTTCTTTTTTGGTTCTAACATTTCTTTTATTCTTTCTTTTGCTTCCATGTCTGGTATTTTGAAGAATCTCCAGAATATTGTTGATTTTCCTTCCAAATTTGCTTGTATTGGGTTTGCGAAGTCTTTTATGCTTCTCATTGCTACTCTTATTGCTGGCTCTAAATATTCGTCTCTTATTATTTCTTCTTTTTTTATTAGTTCTAGTGCGTCTCTTTCTCGCCCCTTTATGTGTTCTACAAAGTTTAGTAGTTGTAATTCTTGTCCTGGTAAGTAGTATAGTGGTGAACTACCTATTCTCATATTGCTTGTTTTTACTAGTTTTTTTCCTATTAGTTCTGATAGGAATGCGCTTGCGAAGATCATTGATAGTCCTGTTTGGCTTGATATGTGTATTGGTAGTGTTGGTCCTCTTTCTTGCAGGAGAATTATTATTTTGTTTACTGTTTCTGAATGTTTTTGTGTTTTGTTATTCGCTGATTGCTCTTCCATCTTATTCGTTGTTTTTTGCCGATTATAAATTTTGTTGGCTTACAGAATTATAGCTTTTTCCATTCTAGTTCGTAGTATGTTGTTTCTCCTTGGTTGTCTACTACTGCTATTAATAGTTTTTTGTTTGTTGAGTGTGCTACTCTGTTTTTTGATGCCAATTCTTGTATTTTTATTGAGTCTTTTTCTTTTAGTACGTATAGTACCCATTTTGCGTGTTCTTCTTTTTTTTCGTAAACTCTGTATTCTCCTCCGAATTTTAGTCCTGTTTTTACTATGTATCCTTTGTTTACTAGGTCTTTGAATGCGCAGTACTTTGCGAATAAGCTTTTGTCTTTTCTTGATAGTTCGCTTAGTATTTCGTCAAAGCTTTTTTCTTTGTTATTCTTCTTTATTTTTGCTGAGTTTTTTTCTATTAGGTATAATGCTTCTTCTGGGCTGTAGTGTACTTTTCCTTCTTTGTATTCTCCTATTCTTTTTGTTGCTTGTATGTTTATTGCTTCTTCTGAGTTGCTATATATTAATTCTCCAGCGATTAGTATGTTTATTTCTTTAGCCATCTGTTTTTTAGCTTCTTCTTTTATTTAAACCTTGAGTGTTAATGAAAGGTCTCAAAATTTGCCTTAAACAAATTTTCAAACCTTTTATTTTTGGAAAAAATAAGGTTTTTATAGTCTTATTTACCTTAATATGGTATGCGTTTTAGTTTTGATATAAAAAAGGGTGTTTTAACAAGGGCTTTGTTGCTCTTAGTTATTGGTTCTGTTATTGGTTTTGTTATTGGTCAGTCAGGTAATCCTTTTGTTATTCCTTCTAGTTCTGCTTATCATGCTTTGCAGTTTGTTTCTACTACTTCAACTAATCTTACTTCTGTTGATTCTAATCAGAATGGTTTAGTTGATACTTCTGAAGTTTCTAAGAATTCTCTTGATTCTACCAGGTTTGGTGGTATGAACGCTGTTGAGTATGAGACTAGGGCTAATAATGTTACTTGTCAGAGGGTTTTTGATGGTAATAATTTAACTCAGTATAGTCAAAATGATATTTTAAAGATTAATGTTCCTTCTGTTTGTCTTCAAAGAGCTTGTAAACTTATTGTTAATGATATTAATGCTGGTAGAGTGGTTAAAGTTGCTGATTATTATGAAATAGCTGGAACTTCAGGTATATATTATAGTTTTCCTCAAGCAACGCAAGCTGAAAGAAATTTTTGGTTTATTGATTCTTTCAAGTTTTCTAATGGTAATATTGTTGCTGATAATCGTGATTGGGGTAATAATGGTGATGGAACAGAGCAAAAAATACTCGATCTTCAAGATAATGGTGCTCAGGACTCATGGCTTTATGATGACATAACGGGTATAGAAGGATCAAAAACTCAGTGGGGTATAAAGAATAAGGCTTCCCAGAGTACTCAAATAATTGCTTGTGGCTAAATAATAACAAGTTTTTCTTTGTAATTGTTCTTACACGTTAATCTTTTAAACATGCTTTGTTAGTTTCTTTTATGGTTGATTCAGATTATGATTTTAGAAAGGTTGAGTCTAAGTGGCAGAAGAAGTGGGAAGATAAGAAGGCTTTTGAGGTTGAGCCTGATAAAAGAAAAAAGTTTTTTATTACTACTCCTTACCCTTATATCTCTGGCTCTCTTCATATAGGTCATGGTAGGGCTACTGTTGAAACTGATGTTTATTCTCGTTTTAAGAGGATGAACGGTTTTAATGTTTTATACCCTTTAGCCTTTCATATTACTGGTACCCCAGTCTTGGGTATTTCTGCTGCTATTAAGAATGGTAATAAAGAGATGATCGAGCTTTATGAGAGGTATGTTTCAGCTTATATTAAGGATAAAAAGAAAGTTAAGGATGTTGTAAAGTCTTTTGTCCAGCCTCAAAAAATTGTTGATTTTTTCATTCCTAAAATGATTTCTGAGTATAAACAGTTAGGGCTTGGTGTTGATTGGAGGAGAAGTTTTACTTCTGGTGATTTTGAGCATCAGGAAATGGTTAATTGGCAATTTCATAAGTATCATGATAACGGTTTTTTAGTTAAGAAGGATTATCCTCTCCTTTATTCTCCGTCTGACGAGAGTGCAATGGGAGAAGATGATATTAAGGATGGCGATACTGATCCTGTTGAAAAGGTAGAGTTTACGCTTCTTAAGTTTTCTTTTAAGAAAAAGATTTTAGTAGCTGCGACTTTACGTCCTGAGACAATCTTCGGTCAAACAAATTTGTGGGTTAATCCTAGTGTGGAGTATCATGAGGCAAAGGTTGGTGATGAGGTTTGGATTATCAGTAAAGAATCTCTTGAAAAACTTAAGCATCAAAGAAAGGATATCACAATATTAGGTAGGTCTAAAGAAAAACTTATTGGCGAATATGCTACTTCTTTAGCTATTAATAAGAAGCTTATTATTCTTCCATCAAGTTTTGTTGATGGAGACTATGGTACCGGAATAGTTACTTCTGTTCCTAGTGATGCCCCTTATGATTATGTTGCTTTGAGGGAACTTCAGGATAATAAGAAACTGGATAAGGCATATGGTTTTTCTTCTGATTTGATTAGGGAAATTGAAGATATAGAGATTATTCCAATTATTAGAACTGAGAAGTATGGTGATAAAGCAGGAGTTTCTGTTGTTGAATTATCTAAGGCGTTATTTGGTGATGATAAAAAACTCGAAAAACTTACACAGGATGTTTACAAAGAGGGATTCCATAAGGGTTTTCTTAATGATAACTGTGGAAAGTATAAAGATATGAGTGTTAAAGATGCAAAGGAGAAGATGAAAGATGAAATGATTAAAAAGGGTACTGCTACAACAATGTTTGAGACTTCTCGTAAGGCTTTTTCACGAAGCGGCGGTAAAATTATTGTTGCGGTAATGGATGACCAATGGTTTTTGGATTTTAACTCTCTTGGTTGGAAAGATAAAGCTCGTAAGTGTTTAGAAAAAGTTTCTGTTACCCCAGATAATTTTAAGAAACAGTTTTTTGACACTATTGACTGGTTAGATAAGAGGCCTTGTGCTAGAAGAAGAGGTCTTGGAACTGTCTTTCCTTTTGATAAAAAATGGATTATTGAGTCTCTTTCCGATTCTACAATTTATATGACTCTTTACACTATTAATCACTTAATCAAGGAACATGGTTTAAAGAGAGATAATCTGAAAAAAGAGTTTTTTGATTTTGTTTATCTCGGGGAAGGTAATTCTAAGAGCGTTTCTAAAATAATTGGTGTTAAGGAATCTGTTTTGAAAGAGATAAAGGAAAGTTTTGATTATTGGATGCCTGTTGATCAAAGACATACCTATTATCTTCATCTTTCTAACCACCTCTCGTTTATGATTTTTGCTTTTGCGTCATTATTCCCGGAGAAATCATGGCCTAAGAGCATTAGTCTTCATGGTGTAATTATTAGTGGGGGAACTAAAATGAGTAAGAGTAAGGGAAATGTTGTAACTTTACTTGATATTAATGAGAATTATGGTTCTGATGTTTTTCGTTTTTACGTTACCCAATCAGCTAGTGTTGAGGGAACTCTTGATTGGAGAAATGAAGAAGTTAAAACTACTAAGAATACTTTCCAAAGATTGTATTATGAGATGATGAAGGCTTCTAATAGTAAGAAAAAGGGAGTTGTTAGGCCTTTGTTTGAGTCTAAGTTTAATAAAATATTACGTGATGCTACACTAAAAATTTCTGATATGAAGCTTAGGGAGTATAACACCTTAGCAGTTTTTGATATGTTAAGACTTGTTAAGGATGCTAAATCAGTTATGGGTGATGAATCTAAGGAGCTTTTTGCTTTTTATGATTTAATAATTGATAAGTGGGTCAGACTTATTGCTCCTACTTGTCCTCATATTGCTGAAGAAGTTTGGGAAAAATTGGGTAATAAGGATTTTGTGAGTTTAGCTGATTGGCCCTCATTTGATGGTAAGAAGATTGATGAAAAATTGGAGTTACAAGAGGGAATTGTTGATAAGACTATTGAGGACATTAATAATATAACTAGAATAATTAAAGAGAAGTCTGGTATTGATGCGACAAAAGTTTTTGTTTATGTTCTTCCTAAAGAGAAGGATTTGTTTGATGAATCATTCTTTACTAAGAAGTTGGGTATGGAAACAAAAGTTTTTGCTGTTAATGATTCTAAGAAGTATGATCCTCAAGGCAAGTCTTCTAAGGCTAAGCCTGGGAAGCCAGCCATTTATGTCCAGTGATTTTTTACTCGTGATCTTTAGGTTATTCTTTTTCTAACCTTATTTTTACTCTTCTTACTCCAGAACCTACGCTTTCTTGTGAGAATATTTTTAGTTTGTATCCTTGCATTTCTTTTAGTGTGTTTACATGGGGCCCTGTGCATAATTCTTTACTTATTTTTCCTTCCCCTATAATGTATACACTTAGAACGTCTGATTTTTTGTATTTTTCTTCGAATATTCCCATAGCTCCCATTTTTCTCGCTTCTTCTAGATTCATTTCTTTTCTTTCAACTTTTGATCCTGTTGTTATCCAAGAATTGATTAATTCTTCTATTTCCTTTACTTCTTCTTCTGTTAGTTTTCTGTCGTAAGTGAAGTCGAATCTTGCTCTTTCTGCTGTTATGTTGCTTCCTCTTTGTAATATTTCTTTTTTTCCTGCAGGTTTTTCTAATAGTTTGTTAACTGCTGCTAAGAATAGGTGTGTTGCTGTGTGTAACCTTGTTGTTTCTACGCTGTGATCAGCTAGTCCTGATTTGAATTTCCCCTCTGTAGCAGTTCTTGATAACTCTTGGTGTTTAGCGTACTCTTTTTTGTAATCATCCATGTTTACATGACTCAGTTTTTCGCTTGCGATCTCATTGATCATTTCTACAGGTATCCCATGAGACTGGTATAACAGAAATGCATCCTTTCCAGATATTTCCTTGCTCTTGCATAAGTTTTCAATAAGTCTTATTCCAGAATCAAGTGTCTTGTTGAATTTTTCTTCTTCTTTTTCTAGCTCTAATAGTATTTTTTCTTTGTCAAACTTGTAATCTTGGTAAGTTTTGAATATTACTTTAGCTATTTTTTGCGTGAAGCTTTCTACTCCTAACTTTTTTCCTTGCCATATTGCTCTTCTTATAAGTCTTCTTACTACATACCCTTGTTCTGTATTGCTTGGTGTTATTCCGTCGTTTATTATGAATGCTACAGCTTTTAGATGATCTGAGATAATTCTCATTTCTTTTTTATGAGAATCATACTTTTTTTCAGATAAGCTTTCTATTTCTTCTATTATTGGTTTCCACATATCAGCTAAATAATTATCTTCTAATCCGTTTAATGCAGCTATTGTTCTTTCTACTCCTCCTCCAAAGTCTATGTTTTTTTGTTTTGCTGGAACAATTTTTCCGTTTTTGTCTTTTAAGAATTCCATTAGTACATCGTTCCCTATTTCTACCCAGTTTCCATCATTGAAGTCTTTGTGATCTAATTTTTTTGGCGGTGATTTGTTTTTTTGTTTCCAGTAGAATATTTCTGTGCTTGGACCACATGGACCTGTTGCCCCTGCTGGGCCCCACCAGTTGTCATCTTTTAGTTCCATTATCCTGTCATCACTTACTCCTAAACTGTTCCATATTTTTCTAGATTCGTTATCTGTGCCAACTCCCCTGCTATCATCTCCTCCAAATATTGTTACGGCTAGATGGCTTTTTGGTATTTTAAGTACTTCAGTATAAAATTTGTATGTTAGCCTTATAGCTTCTTCTTTCCAGTAGTCTCCTAAAGACCAGTTTCCCAGCATTTCAAAAAATGTGTGGTGGGTGGTGTCCCCTACAGAGTCAATGTCTCCCGTTCTGATACATTTCTGCACGTTCACTAGTCTTTTTCCCAGGGTGTGTGGTTGCCCTAATAGGTACGGTACTAGGGGGTGCATTCCTGCAGTGGTGAATAGTACAGTTGGGTCGTTTTTTGGTATTAGTGAAGCGTTTTCTATTTGTTTATGACCATTTTTTTTAAAGAATTCAATGTATGCTTTTATCAGCTTTTCTCTTGTCCATTCTTGTTTGACCATAGAGCTAGATCGGGGTTTGCGTATAAAAAGTTTTGTTTGTTATATTCCGCCTAGTCTTCCAAGTTTTTCGCGTATGGAGTCCAGGTCGCTTTCTATTACTTCTCTTCTGTTTATTGATGCTAAGTCTTCTTTTATTTTTGTTCTGTCTTCGTCTTGTATTTTTGGCATGTTTCTTAAGAATAACCTAACAAGCTCGTGTAATTCACCGCTTTCTTTTTTTAGGTCTTCTCTTAGCTCTAATTCTTTTCTTCTCATTTGAGAAAAACTATTTATTCCCTTTATTAGTTTTAGGACATCTATTTCTCCAATAAGCAATTGTTTTTTTGTGTTAACAGCTTGATGAAAATCAATTTTTACGTGAACGTTAGACTCTTCTGCAGACCCTGAAAGTTTTTTGTTATTCATATTAGTATTTTTTTATTCTTAAAGAAGAATTTTTTTAGTCTAATTGGCTAAAAAGTGTTCTGTCAATGCTGTCCAGCCTTGATTTAACTATTTGTAAATCTTTTTCCCACTCAGAAAATTCTCTATCTTCCCTTTCTCGTAATTCTTTAATATCTGTTATTAGTTCTTCAACTCTTTTTATCTTAATGCTTATGTCTTCGAAGTCTCTTATTGAGCTTTCGAACTTGTCGATTCTAACGAATAGTGGTTCTCTTCTAGCCGACATTGCAGCTGGTGCTTGTTGGAAGTTGTTCATAGGCCTGGTTCGCGGCGCACCAATACCCATTATCACCTCTCGATCACCAGAAGATCCCTCACCTAAATCGCTATAATCTTGAGCATAATTGTTACTTTCATCCGATCCCCTAACCGCTTCTTTAACTGCGGCAATATTCCACTTGTTTGTTGATGAGGACATTCCAGACTGGTCGCCTATTTGGCCATTATTTGTTTGCCCATAACTGCTTATTGATTTTGGCAATTGTGGAAGCTCTGGAAGTTTATCAAATTCAGAATTTTTATCACCCTTTTTACTAAAAAGACCCATAATCATTTTTACTCTAGAGGATATAAATAGCTTTGTATAAACTTTATAATCGTAACAATAAAAGCGAAAAGTATTTATTGGGATTAGCTTTATTAACCTTGTAAATTCTGTTAATTCGACTCATACTATATAAAAGTGGCAACTAACAAAAAGAAGTCTGGCAAAGAGAATAATGATCCTGCTCATTATAGGTCTGTTTTAGGTAGTCTTGTTGAGTCTTTAACTGGTAAAGTTGGTAAGGATCTTCTTGAAATGCTTATCCTTAAGTCTAATATTAATGAGTTTCTTATTGCTAAGAAGTTACAATTAACTATTAATCAGACTCGTAACATTCTTTACAGGCTGTCTGACAATCGTATTGTTTCTTTTAATCGTAAGAAGGATAAGAAGAAGGGGTGGTATACTTATTTTTGGACTCTTGATGTTATCAGAGCTTTAGAATTTGCTGAGAGCAAAGTTATGGAGAATATTAAGAATTTTACTAGTCAAAGAAAGAATAGGGAAAGTAAGAGGTTTTATTCTTGTAAGATTTGTAATTTAGAGGTCTCTGAGGAGACTGCTTTAATGAATAATTTTACTTGTACTGAGTGTGGCACTGTTTATGATCTTAATGAGAGTAAGGAACTTATTAGCGATCTTGATGCTAAAGTTGTTTCTTTTAATTCTGAACTTGATGGTATTAGGCTTCTTCTTGAGGGCGAGCGTAAGAAGGTTGGTAAGAAGATTGATTCTAAGAATCGTAGGGAAAAGGAGAAGCGCAAGGTTCTTAGAAGGGAACGTGCTAAAGCTAAGGCTAAACTTACAAAAGTTGTTCCTAGTAAAAAGAAGCTTATGAAGAAAAAATGAGTTTGGTAAGAACTAAGACGCGTCTTTCTTTTTTGGAATCAATGAGTATTACTAATTTATTAGTCATTGTTAACATCTTGATTTTTCTTGTTGTTAAAATTGTTACTTCTTATGACTCTAACACTATTAGCTATATTGGTCTGAGCCCTAATCTTCTTTTTAATGATTTTTTTGTTTGGACTCTTATCACTAGTGTTTTTATGCATGCTAACATTTTTCATTTGTTTGTTAACATGTTTTCTTTATTCTTTGTTGGAAGATTTTTAGAGATGATTGTTGGTAGAAAAAGATTTTTTTGGCTTTACATAGCCAGCGGCGTTTTTGCTGGAATATTTTTTGCTTTATTCTCATACATTTTTGGTAGTAGTGTTTTTGGTGTTAAGGTTTTTGCTAGCCCTAATGTTCTTGCTATGGGGGCTTCTGGAGCAATATTTGGTATTGCGGGGGTTTTGTCTGTTATTACTCCTAGGAGCAAGGTTAGTCTTATGGGTGGCCCTATTTTGGCTATTGTTATTCAGGCTATTATAAATCAGTTTTCTGTTAATAGTTCAGTTGTTAATATTATTGATTTGGCTGTGACAATGTATATTTTTGTTTGTATTTTCTCCATGTTTTCCAGAAGTGAGGCTATGAGAAAATTATCTATTCCTATTAATATGAACTTTTCTATTCTTCCACTCGTTGCTATAGTGCCTTTGTTTATTATTGGTTATTTCCTGCCCCTCCCTATTGGTAATATGGCTCACCTTGGCGGATATTTAGCTGGTGCTGCTTATGGTGTTTATCTTAAGAATAGGTATAAAAACAAGGTTAAAGCTATTGGTATGTATTTCAAATGAAGAAAAATATTTTATCAAGGAGTAATAAGAGTTCTTCTTTTGTTAAGAGGTTTTTTGTGTCTTACGGTCGCTCTTGGTCTTTTTTGGTTGAATCAAAGAACTATTTTTTGTTTATTTTGTTTCTTTTCTTTTTTTCTTCTTTTATTGGTGTTGTTTACCCTCACTTTTTTTCTGATCAAATTCAAGTTTATCTTACCAGTCTTTTTGATCAGGTCAAAGATTTTGGTTTTTGGAGATTATTCTTGTTTATTATTAATAATAATGTTTCTAGTGCTTTTTGGAGTTTCTTCGCTGGTTTAGCATTTGGTTTTTTTCCTATTTTTGTTTCTGTCGCTAATGGTTATGTTCTTGGTTTTGTTGCTGGTAAGACTGTTTCTTTAGCAGGCCCTTCAGTCCTTTTGAGACTCTTGCCTCATGGCATTTTTGAGCTTCCAGCAATCTTTATTTCTTCTAGCCTTGGTGTGAGGGTTGGTTTTTCTTTTTTTACTCATGATGGTAGGAAGAATTTTAAGCACATTTTTATTCAGTCAGTTCTTGTTTTTTTGCGTTTTGTTATTCCTTTGTTAATTGTTGCTGGTTTGATAGAGGCTGGTTTAATAATTCTTACTAAGTAGTTAGAAATACTTTTTTAGTTTACTTTGTTCATTCATCTCTTTTAGTATTATGCTTTTGTTAATTATTGGCTCTATTTCTACTCTGAATTCTTCTTTTGCTAACTTTTTTATTGATTCTATTAATTCTTCTTTTGTTTCGTATTCTTTTCCTTCTTTTTCTAGTGCTATTCTCGTGCTGTTTCTGCATACCCATACTCCTAGTGGTGTGTGGTATTCTTCTGTTATTATTCTTAGTGCTAGTATTCCTGCTTGTTTTTTTAGTAGTTTTAGTTTTTCTAGTATTGCTAGTCTGCTCGCGTAGTATCCTCCAGCAGTGTTTTTTGCGTATTCTTTTCTCCCGTTATAATTTTCGTTGTCTGTGCTACAGCCTGTTATTTTTCCTTCTTTTATGCTCATTTCGAATAGTTCGTAGGAGAATACTTCCGGTATCATGATTATTATGTAATAGTTTCCCAAGTGTCCTCCGAAGTAGTATTCTGGTTTGTCTATTGTTTCTTTGTTTTTTATTTCTTCTAGTATTTGTTTTCCTATTGTGTCGTCTATTGCTGTTATTGAGTTCTTTGTTGGTACGAATTTTCTTTTGTTTTTCATTCCCGTTATCCCTATTGATAGTAGTTGTGTTAGTGATTGTTCTCCTAGACCTTTTTTGTATAGGTATTTTATTGCTTCTGTTGACCTCATTTCTTTTTCTGAGTTTACCCTTTCTACTTCAGGTAGTATTTTCGTGTTTGATAATATTTTTATTTGGTTCATTTTTGCTCCAATTCCTAATGGCATGTTTTCTTTGTCATAAATCATTTTTCCAGATGGCTTTTTTTCTAGTTTTATTTCTATGTCTGCTCTGCTAACTGCCATCCCTATTTCTTGTATTTGCCTTATTATTTTTGTTTGTTCTTTTTGTCTTGCTGCCGATACTTGTGTTTTTATTCTAGAATTGATTAAATTTTTTCTCAAGTCTATTATTTTGTTTATTGATAATTCTTTTTTTGTCCAGAAGTTTGGAGTGTTGTATACCCAGGGGTTTGTGTTTATGAATTGTGCGCTTAGTACTCCCACGTTAACTGCTGGGTATTCTAGTTTTGATCCTATGAATACTGCGGGTGGTGAAGATCCAGTGAAATCTTTTTTTGTCAAATCTAGAGTTCTTGCCTTTATTGATAATTTTTTGAAATCATTGTCTTCCATTAATAATTGCCTGTTCAACTAGCTTTTACTAAATAATGATTTTTTTTGTTCTTTTAGAATTCTAATTTTTTAGTTCGCTTATTCCTAATAGTAATAATAATAGTCCCGCTAGCATTACCCCTACCATTATTCCGCCTTTTACTAATTCTATTGCTGCTCTTCCCCATGATGGAAAGTATAATCCTACGATTATTGGCGCTATTACTAGTATTAGTCCTAGTGTTATTGTTAACCCTTTATTCATTATAACTTTTGTATTTGTAGCTTTATAAGTATTTATTTATCAGAATGCAACTGATGTTTTCCTTACGCTCTCGACAGGATTTGAACCTGCGACCCCCTGCTTAGAAGGCAGGTGCTCTATCCAGGCTGAGCTACGAGAGCATCTCTATAGTGTTTAGTCTTGAAAACAATTTATAAACGTATCTGATATAGTATACGGATGAAGTTTGATGTTACTTTTCTTGGTACTGGTCAGGCCGTCCCTACTGCTAGTAGGAACCATATTAGCATTTTTGTTAATTCTTTTAATTATGGTTTGTTGTTTGATTGTGGCGAGGGTACTCAACGCCAGTTTAGGAAGGCAGGTGTTAGTTTGACTAAGGTTGATAAGGTTTTTATTAGTCATTGGCATGGTGACCATGTTCTTGGTCTTCCTGGTTTTATTCAGACTCTTTCTCTTGCAGGTCATAATCGTACTGTTGAGTTTTATGGTCCTAAAGGTACTAAGGATAATATTTCTGAGCTTCTCAAGGTTTTTCCACATCATCAAAAGGTTAAGATTGTTATTCATGAAGTTTCTAAGGGTATTATTTTTGAGAATGATGATTTCTTTGTTGAGTGTTCTTTAATGACTCATACTGTTCCTTGCTTGGCTTTTTCTATTGTTGGTAAGGATAAGCTTCGGATTGATAGTGCTAAGCTTAAGAAGTTTAATATTCCTAATTCTCCTTTGCTTGGGGATATTAAGGCTGGTAAGGATGTTGTTATTAATGGTAAGAAGGTTAAGTCTAAGTCTTTGACTTATGCTGAGCCTGGTAAGAAGTTGACTATTATTTTTGATTCTTCTCCTAATGATAATGCTGTTAGATTAGCTAAGAATTCTACTGCTCTTATTTGTGAGTCTACTTATGGTGATAATGAGGAAGAGACTGCTCTTGAGTATAAGCATATGACTTCTCGTCAAGCTGCTTCTATTGCTAAGAAGTCTAAGTCTAAAATTCTTCTTCTTACTCATTTTTCTCAAAGATATGAGCATAAAGAGTCTATTCTTTTGGATCAGGCTTGTGAAGTTTTTAAGAATACTAAGTTAACTAATGATTTAGACAAATTCGAATTTTAGTTTTTTTATAATGAGCTTCTTTTTTTTAGAGTTAGCACTATTTATTAATCATTTATCATCTTTTTCTAGACAAGCAAAGGTCTAGATAATTTAATGCTTGATTATTTTTTGCTAGCAGTTGATGCTGGTGCTATGAATGATATCGTAGCTCCTCGTAAAAATGTTAAGCCTATGCTTCTTTTCATTTCTCCGTTGTGCATCTCTTTTGCATTGTCTAACACCAGGTTGATGTGGATGTCAAATGCAAGTAGTGTTCCTACTAGCTGTTTTTCGTCGTTCAATTGTACTAAGATCTCTTTTCCCTTTGAGTGATTCAAAAGGTCAAGTGGTCTTTCAATTCCGTTAGCCATAAGGTCACTCAACTTTTTTAGTTTTTAAATATATCTACAAAATTTTATTATAGATTACTGCTGCTTTTTTCTTTCAAGAAAGTATTCTATTAAGTAATTAATTCCGGCTAATAATAAAATTATTATTGGCAGCAGTAGTTTTGAGTACTGTAAATAAACTTCTAGCTGTAAGGGGCACGGCCCTTGAAAGCACATAACTCTGAAATATCCTGCTTTTAAACCGGCTAAATAGATTATAACCCATATGACAGCGGAGCTTATTATTGTTATTAACCAGACCCTCAAGTGGTCTATATTTAGGCCTTTCGCTTTTAACTTATAATACTCTATTATATAACTAATTATCGCGAAGAGTATTATAAAAAATGGTATTATCCTTATTGAGAAACTTGCGAATAATTCTAGACCTGATGGGCATTTAACCCCTGCTTCAGCGATACAAATAGTTATGAAGAATCTCTTATACCACATAACTAAAGACAAAATTATCCAAGTTATCATTGTTAGTACTACCGTTCTTCCCCAAATCTTTTTGTGATTCATAAATTAGGCAAGTAAACATTGTTTTTATATTATTCTTAAGCTTCAAAGGGGCTTGACCCTAACCAAAGCTTTAAAAACCAAAAACTTATAGTTGTTTTTATGAAGATTGGTAAAAAGATATCTGGCGGTTTGTATCATGCTTCTCGTAAGAGAAAACATTATGATAATACTGGTCAGTCTCGTGTTGTTAAGCTTGGAAATGTTAAGGCTAAAGAGATGAGAACTCGTGGCGGTAATTCCAAAGTTGTTCTTTTGATGGCTGATGTTGCTAATGTTTTTAACCCTAAAACTAAGAAGTCAACAGTTTCTAAGATTGTTAATGTTATTGAGACTCCATCAAACCGCTTCTTAGCTAGACAGAATGTTCTTCAAAAGAGCTCTGTTATTGAAACAGAGTTGGGTAAGGCTAGAATTACTAACAGGCCTTCACAAGAGGGTAATGTTCAAGCAGTGCTTTTACCTGAATCAAAATAATTTTTTGAAAAGTTCTTTCTTTTTATATAAATCTTTATAACTTGTTTCTCTTTTATTAGATTATGATCAATGGCACTTTGTGCTATTTAAAAAGTGGTGGTGAAACACTCTTTTTACATAGAAATAGAAAAGGAAATGATATCCATAGCGGTTTTTATGTCGCTCCCGGAGGTAGACCCGAGTCAGGGGAAAGGGGAATTGATTGCTTGATCAGAGAGTTTGAAGAGGAAACAGGTTTAGTAGTTCATGATCCCCGTTTAAAGGCTATTGCTACTTTTTATAATCAGGATAGATTGTTAGGCAGCGTTACTAGCCCCGAAGATTGGCTTGTTGAGATTTATACTGCTACTAAGTTTTCCGGTAGATTAAAGGAAGAGGAGGGTAGAAAGTCTCCTCCACTTTGGATTCCAGATAGAGACGTTTTTCGTTACCCCATGCATGAGGGAGATAGAAGAATTCCAGAATTATTTGGCATGGAAGGTATTTTTCAAGTGTTGGTCAAGTATGATGGTACAAAATTGACGCATTTTAATTCTGTGAGGGTTGATATATCTTCTCCTCGATAGTTGCAGAAAGGTTTTTAAACCTTGAGTGATTAATCTTATAAATCTAACTAAATCTCTTTTTGAAATAAAAAATAAAAATATGTCTTATGTAAAAAAGTGTCCTGAGTGTGATAGTATTAATCTTACTTATGATCCTCAACGTGGTGAGGTTATTTGTAATGATTGTGGTTTATTAGTTGAGGAAAAGATGGTTGATACGGGACACGAGGTTCATGCTCAGTTTGATAAGGGCGAGAAGAAGGGTCGTGGTGGTGCTCCTCTTTCTATTCAAAAGTTTGATAAGGGTTTGACTACTAATGTTGGTGAAATATCTGATATTTATCGTTTAGAATCGAAACAAACAAGAAAGTTTTTACGACTTAAGAAGTGGCAGGAGCGAGTTTCTACTAGTATTGAGAGGAATCTTCGTCTTGCTATGGCTGAACTAAGAAGGGTTGCTTCGTTTTTGTCTTTGCCTAAAGTTGTTGGTGATGAGGCTGCTAGAGTTTACAATTTTGTTCTTCAAAGAGGACTTGTTAGAGGTAGAAGTATGGAGTCTGTCATTGCTGCTTGTATTTACGCTGCTTGTCGTTCTTATAATATTCCTAGGACACTGGACGAGATAGCTAATGCATCAGACGTTGAGAGAAAAGAGATAGGTAGGACTTATCGTTTTATTATTCGAAAATTAGCTATTAAGGTTACTCCTTCATCTCCTAAGGATTATATTTCTCGTTTTGCTAGTATTCTTAGTCTTTCTCCTAAAACTCAGAATGAGGCTCTCAAGATTCTTAAGAAGGCTGATATTTCTGAGTTAACTTCTGGTCGCGGTCCTGCGGGTATCGCTGCTGCTGCTTTGTATGTTGCTGCTCTTATTAATGATGAGAAAAAGACTCAGAGAGAAGTTGCGGATGTAGCTGGTATTACTGAGGTTACTATTCGTAATCGTTACAAGGAGCTTATTGATAGGTTAGACTTGACTGAGAAGCTTAAGATTAAGGAAGCTGAAGAGAAAGCTAGCAAGATTAAGAAGAAAGGATAATTATTCTATCAAAGAATATTTTTTTGTTTATTCCATAACTTTTTAAACGTGTTTCCCCGCGACATTATAATGCGGGAGTGCCGGAGCGGTCAAACGGATACGCCTTAGGAGCGTATGGCTTAGTGCCTTCGGAGGTTCGATCCCTCTCTCCCGCATAAAAAATTTAATCATTTTGATACTACTTTATTATTACAACAAAAAGAAAGATTTATAAACCTCTTTTATTAATATATTTTTATGAATAAAAGATTAGTTCAATCAAGCGCTCTTGTTAGCGCTCTTGCATTATCAACTTTAGCTGGTTGTAAGACTAATCCTCTTAGAACTCCTCGTGCACCAACAACCCCTGTTGTTCCTTCTGCACCTGTTAAAACCCCTTTATCTCATAACGCTTTCTCTGATTACCAATTAGGTAATGTTGATGCTGCTAGTGAGGATGTTTTTGGCGTTCCAAGAGTTAAAATGTATGATGCTAACGCTTATGCTGTTGGTTTAACTGGGCCTAAGGGCGAAGTTGTTGATAGAGATTATCTTCCTGCTGTTTCATTGATTCCTTCTGATAAAGCTAGAATCTCTGTTACTCAAGTAGGAATTCCTGGCGGTAAAGTTGTTATTGATTCTCCTGCTGGAGAAAATTATGTTCCTTATGTTGCTGAATTTGATCTTACTAATCCTAATAAGCCAGCTTTGAAAGTTAGGGACTTATCTGCTGGTGATGGTTTAGCTAGACTTCTTGTTCCATCAATGAGTATGCCTGAAATTAAGAATGCTGCTACTTCAACTTCAAATCTTGCTCTTGAAACTATAACTGAAGCTAACATGCCTTTTGTTACTCAAACTCTTGGCGTTGGTCAAAATTATGTTGTTTTCCCTATGAGTAAGGATCAAGAATTCCATAACACTCTTAAACAAACTGATGTTCTTCCTTTCTACTTTGTTAGAGTTGATGGTAAGGAAGGTTTCCAACTTGAAAGAAATGGCACTAGTGCTTCTAATCCTACTCTTTATGGTCACGTTGTTGTCTTTAAGAAGGGAGATGTTGCTTCTTATGTTGCTAATAGAGGATTAAAGCCTGCTGTACCCGGACCTGGTCACCCTGGAGCTATTGGTGCACCACAGCAAAGGCCTTAAAAGTTTTTTCTTAGAAGATTACTTATTTTTATTTATCAAGTTTTTACTTTTATTATTAAATCTAACTTAGGGGTTTCCTAAAGTTCCTGGAGCTCCTGGACTTTGGTTTGTCGCTCCGCTTGCTCCTCCGTCTATTACTTCGAATTGTTGTTTTCCTTTTCCGTTATAACTTATTTCTGTGAATGTTCTTCCTTGTGAGTCTTTGTATGTTAAACTTATTTTTAGGAAATATTTTCCCTTTTCTGTTAGCGCTATGTTTTGTGAGAATACTCCTTTTTCTTTTTGCAAATCAATTTGATGCTGGTATGTTTGTTGAGTAAAATCTTGGTTTGCGTAGTTCGGATCTCCAATTTTTATTAGCTCTACTGTTGTTGTGTTCCAATCGTTGCATTGTCCTGCGAAGTTTATTAGGAATGGTAATGTTTTTCCTGTAGTTAATGGGTTTACTGGGGGTATTGTGTACCCTGTTATTTCGCAGTCTCTTTTTATTTGTGCTGTTGCGTTTGCTACATTTGTGCTTATTGTATTTATGTTGTTTATTGTTTGTCCTGCGTATAGCCCGTTTACTATTTTTATGAATGCTTGGAATTTTGTGTCTGTTGCGCGTACTTTTGTGAATGATGGGAATGCGTCTTGTTCTATTTCTGTCATTGGGTCAATTATGCTAGGATACAGTTGTGCTGGTTGTATTGCTGCGAATGTTACCCCGTTTATTATTCCTAGTGCTGCGCTTATTCTTTGTTCTGCTTGTCCTTGTGATGGTTCTCCAAGTTGTTGGCTTACCTGTTCTATTGTTTGGTTTTGTATTTGTTTGTTTTTTATTACTTCTTTCACGCTTGTTGTGTCTAACCAGCATCTTATTTTTTGGTCTGTGCAGTATCCTACGTCTTTCCACCTTACTGTTTCTAGGCCTGTGTTATCTCCTGCGTTTTGTCCTGGGTTTTGTGCAGAGCACATTCTTATTATTCCTTGTTGGTATATTGCAGGGTTTAGAGCATTATCCAGACCTGCTTCTAGATTCGAATTTGCTAGTGAGTATATGCTTGAGTCTCCGTTTATGCATTCTTCTTCTTTTGTTACTGCTTGGTTTGTTGCTTGTTCTTGTGCGTATTTGTCTCCTAGCGTGTTTATTCCGTAGTCTGTTGTTACTTTTTGGAATCCGCATTCGTCTTTTCCGTTAATGTTTACGCATAGTTCTCTGTATCCTGATGGTAGTGTTTTTTCTATTTTTTGTGAATCGTATTCTCCTGCTGGTATGAACCCTTGGTTTATTAGTATTGTTTCTTGTCCTGCGTATAGCCCGTTTTGTGGGGGGTTCTTTAGGTATACTGTGAAGTATGTTCCTTTTTCTTTTCCTGCGTATATGTGGTAGAATACGTTGTATTGGCTTGTTGGCGGTACTGTTGCTTCGCTGTATGGTATTTCGTCGAATTGTGCGTAGAATTGTACTGGGCTTTCTGGTTTTATTAGTGAGTCTATTATGCTTGCGCTGTCTGGGTAGTTTGCTGATGCGAATTGTTGGCATACTTGTGTTCCTATGTCTGCCGTGCTTCTTATTTTGAATGCTGAGAATGCTTGTTGTCCGTATACTTGTGTGAAGTAGTTTACTGATTGGTCTGCTGTTGTGTATGCTTTTTGGAAGTTTGAGTATTCTCCTCCAGCTCTTGCGGTGTTGCTTGATGTTAATCCTTCTATTAGTTTTGGTATTCCTGCTTTTATTATTGGTGTTGCTTGTCTCCAGAAGAATTCGCACATGTATACTGATCTTATTTCGTCACACAGTCCTGTGTATTGTCCTGTTGCGAGGGAATTTTGTAGGCAGTCTCTGTGTGCTTTTTGCACGCTTGTGTATGCGTCCAGGCCCGCGTATATTCCTGATAAGCATATTGGCACATATATTCCTTCTTTTGCGTTTGGTAAGCATAGTGCTATGCTTCCTGCTATTCCTGATTGTATTACGTCGTCAACTCTGTATGTTCCTCCTAGGTCGCATCTGCTTGCTGGGCATATTACCGGGTCGCACAGATTGAACATTATGTTACAATCGCTTGGGCTCATGAAGTCTTGGCATTGTGTTCCTGGTGCGCTTGATGCTACTTTTTCTATGTTGTAGTTTGTTCCAAGGATGTTTGTTTTTGTTCTTCCTTGGTCGTATTTTCCTGCTTGCCCGATTGCTTGTTGTGCTCTGCTGATTATTTGCCTTGTTTCTGCTTCGTTAAAGCAGTAGCTTTGGTCTACTGGTGTTCCTTTATCCAGGTTTACTTGGAAGCATGTGTGTTTGTCGTCTGTGTCGTAATCGAATTGTTCTAGTCCATCTTTTCCTACGTTACAAATCCAGAATGTTCTTAGTTGTCCTGCTTCTGTGTATGGCGCTAGTTCGCTGTCTTTTGTTGCTACGTACCACCCTTTTGCTGTATCTATTGGTACTACTGCTGGTAGTCCGCTGTATTGTCCGCTTGTGAAGTATTTTACTGTTGGGTTTTGGTAATAGTTTGAGCATGATGCTTGTGATTCTGTTATTGATTTGAAGCTTGATATTTTGTTTTGTCCTAATACCTGCCCGTATTCGTCTCTTGTGAATGTGTCCACATTTTTTCCATTCGAGTCTATTATTATGTTTTTTGTTGGGTCGCTTTCGTTTAATTGTACGTTTCCTGATGCGTCTGTTGTTACTGGCACTACTAATACTTTTCCTGCTAGTTTTGTTGTTGATGCAGGGTCGGCGAATCTTGTTCCTGGTGCTACAGATATTAGTGTGTATCTTCCCTCTTTCACATCAACCGTCCCCCCTAGTTTGTCTCCCGCTTTTACTTCAATTACTTCAACGTTTGCTATTCTTGTGTCTGGCGAGTATGCTGAGAATACTTTTCCAGATGCTGTTCCTAAAGCACCAGCATAGTTTGCCGTTGTTAGTCCTGGCCTTCTTTGCATGTTTGAGAAGAAACCGTTTATTTTTTGCGCTCCTAATGTGTCAGTATTTTGGCTTATCGTGTTTGCTCCTCCGTATGTTTGTGATGCAGTCATTACTTTTTTTGCGTCTGCTATTGTGAAGTCTCCTTGGTTATAAGCCGCTATTACTGCTTCTTTGTTTTCGAATACTCCTCCTTGTCCGCAAATGATTTTTGTTTTTTCTTCAATGGTTATTTGTTTGTCTTTTAGTTTTCCTCCGCACACGTCGTTTGCGAATACTTTTATGAATTCTTGTTGTGATCCTGTTATGTTTTCTTTGTTGTACACATTGTCGAATTGTGTATTAACTGCTTTTTCTGCTTCTGTCCATTTTGTTACGTCTTCTTGTATGTTTGCGTTGTTTTTTAGTAAGCAGTCGTTTAGGTTGTTGTATTGGCTAGGGCTACTTTTTACTAACCTATCACATTTTTGGTACCATCCGTCTGGTCCGTTCATTACTTCTGCTCTTGAGCCTGCTGCTCCTCCTGCATTTGCTATGAAGTTTTTAATGAATAGTGCTGAGCTTCCTGCTAGGCATGCTGCTTTTCCTGTTTCTACTGCCTGGCCTAATTTTTCTGTTATTTTTGTGAATTTTTCTATTGATTCATTAATGTTTCTTATCATCTCCTCTGTTTTTTCTGTTGATATTTTTATTCCTCTTTTTTCTATTGCTACTTTGAATGTGAAGTTGCTGCTGCTTCCTGTTTGTAATATTTCTGGTACCACTTCTACTTTTGCTTCTACTTTAAGATTAATCTTTTTTAGTTGTACATTGTTTCCGTTAATTCCCCCGATTAGTCCTGGCAGGTTTAGTCCGTTTATTGTTGCTAGTGTTTGTCCTTCTGTCATCGTGTAGTCTGCGCTTCTAACGTTTTTTGTTTCTTTTCCGTTAGCGTCTTTTATTGTTTCTGTTATTCTTGCTTGTAGTATTATTGAGTCTTTTTTTATTTCTCTTATCCTTACCCATGTTTCTGCTGCTTCTCCAGCAGTTTGGTTTTTGTCTGTTGTGTATATGTAGTCTCCTATTATCCTTGGTTCTGCTGGTCTGTCAAATTCTACGCTTGCTTCGCTTACTGCTGGATTCTTATAATTTTTTATTGTTATTGTGTGTATTGAGAAGTCTACTGTTGTTATTGCGTTTGCTTTTATGTATGAAAAGTTTTTTAGTTCCCCTATCCTTTTTTGTGATTCTAATTCTTCAATTGTTCCAGGATATTTGCTTATGATTTTTTCTTGTATTTCTAGTTCTGTTTTATATTG
The DNA here is from genome assembly GCA_038045945.1 of Nanobdellota archaeon. Classification (GTDB taxonomy): domain Archaea; phylum Nanobdellota; class Nanobdellia; order Pacearchaeales; family GW2011-AR1; genus JAGVWS01. The sequence goes on along the minus strand of JBBSXC010000004.1, from coordinate 247,196 downwards.
TCCTAGGTTTTGTGCTGTTATTGCCAGTTCTTGCAAGTCTGAAAGGCCGTAGAATTGTCCTGGTTTGTAATTTTCGTTATTGCTTCTTTTTTCGCTTGTGTATAGGTCTGCTACTAGGTATGCTTCTTCTTTTGCTTTTTCAAAACTTTCTATTATTTGTTTTTTTGTTGGGTCTGAGCTTATTCCTGCTAATACTTTGTCCCAGGCTATGTTTTGTGTCCCTAGGCTTTGGTCTAATTCGCTTATTTCTAGTTCGTAACTTCCCTTAGGGCAGCTTATTCTTACTATCCCTTTTTCTAGCCCGTTATTTCTTGTTCTGTTTGTTATTTCAATACTTCGTACGACGCATTGTTCGTTTAGGAATTTTTGTCCTTCATGTAGCCATATTGTGTCTTGGTCCACTTGTAATTGTACTTTTTTTCTTGGTGCTTCTGATCCTGTTAGTTTCATCCTTATTCCTGCTCCGCAGTAGAATCCGGGTATGTTTAGCAGGCTTGATTGTTCTCCTAATCTCAGGTTTATTGAATTTATTATTGTGTCTTTGTCTTTGTATATGCTTACTTTTGCTTGCGTTCCGTCAATTGATAATTCTTCTAGTCTTAGGTATTGTTGTCCTTTGAATATTCCGTATTCTTTGTAGTTTTCGTTCCATTCTTCGTCAGTGTTTTGTTGTAGGAAGTATTCTACTTTTCCCGACCCATAAACTTTTTTTACGTCATAACTTATTTTTGCTGTTAGGTTTAACATTATTGCCCCTGGCATGTCTTTTTCTACTGGTGTTTGTTTTAGCACTACTACTACGTATCCTAAGCTGTTTCCTATGTTTGCTACTCCTCCTGATGTGAATAGGTTGTTTGTTTGTGTTACCGCTGCTCTGTATGGGTAGAATGATATCCCTGCCACTCCTTCTGGTAGTCCTCCGCTTCCTGCGAAGCTTACTGATGCTATTTTTCCTAGGTCTACTGATGGATTTATTTTTATTCCTGTGACTTGGCAAAATACTGGTACGTTTTGGCTTTCTAATAAGTCGCTTCGTACTACGCTTGGGCTGCAGCTTCCGGGTATTATTTCTAGTATCATGTCTTGTCCTGTTTGACATATAGCGTTTTTTTGGTTTATGTCCCAGAAGTTGTTTGTTACTAGACCTCTTTCTTGGTTGAATGTTTGGAAGTTTGTTATTGCTTCTGCGTTTGTTATTGCTATTATTGATAACAGTATTATTGTTATGTAAAAATAGTATTTTTTTACTTTCATTGTGTTAAATTGTTCCATAATTTAATGCTTGAAAATTTACCTGTTTTCATTGTGTTGTTATTGTTATTTGTTTATTGTCTGCTATTGCGTATGCTGTTTGTAGTGCTTCTATTGTTCTTGGTGTTGGCCCTCTTGGTATTGTTACTTGTACGTTTTTTTGTGTTCTTATTTGGCTTTGTGTGAAGTAATAGTTTGTTTTTCCTCCTCCACTTATGCTCGTGCTTATTTTTTGTCCTGGTATTGTTATGTCGTAGCATTGTTCTTTTGTTAGTCCCAGTACTGCTGATAGTCCTGGCCTAGGTACTTGGAAGCACTTTTTTTCTTTTGTTCCTGGTAGTGTTATGTTTGACAATTCGTATGCGTATGCTGTTATGTTATATTCTCCTTCTGTTATAGTTATTGTTTTTTGTTCTGGCCAAACCACTGTTTTTACTTCTCCGTTTCCTCTTGCAGGTTTTAGGTATATGAATGCGTTGCTTTTTACTTCTTGTCCGTCATCGTATTTTACGTTTATGTTTAGTGTGTATTGTTTTTTTAGCAGTATGTTTGCTATTGTTTCGTTATTTGTTGATATTTGGTATTCTCCTTTGTTGTATCCTTCTGCTGTTGCTGTTAAGAATCCGTTAACGCATTGTGGTGCGTTAAGTGTTGCTTTTGCGTTATTGTTTGTGTCTGTTCTTGTTTCCCCTAAGTAGCATCCTTCGTTTAGGCATTTGAATGATATTTGTGCTTCTACTGGCATTAATGTTTCTTCATCGTAGGTGTTTACTTCTATGCTTTTTACTTTGTATTTGCAGATTGTGTTTTCTAGTCCCTGGTATACTTGGTTTATTCCTTGTCTTGCGTGGTTTGATCTTATTATTACTTGTATTGGGTATTGGAACATCTCTTCACTGTTTTCATCGAATATTTGTATCATTAGTGGGTAGTCTAGGTCGTATACGAAGTGGTATGGTACGTAGCAGAATCCTAGTATTCCTAATCCTTCTTGGTTTCCTACCGGGTTTGCTATTAGTATTCCTCCGTCGCTTTGGTGTATTTTCATGCTTGTTGGCCAGTCTTTTGAGTATCGCATGTATGTTTGTAGTCCGTCGCTGCTTATTGGTATTGTGAAATATTTTTCTTTTGTTGTCATTGAATCATCATTTTTTCCTGAGTCCAGCATTATTTGTTGTGTGTTTGCTTCTATTGCTTCTCTTAATTCGTCGAATACTTCTTTTTCTTTCCATACTTTTGGCGAGCATGATATTTCTACTCCATCAACTGGTGCGTATAGTCTTATCATGTCTACAGTATAATTTTCTAAGTATTCGTTTTGTAATTCTTTGTTGTATAGTTCTATTGCTTTATTGTATAGTGCTCCCAGATTACTGTCTATTCTTATTTCGTGGTTGCTTACCAGCTGCTTTGTTTCTTCTTTTGCGTACACTAATTGATCTGTCACCTTTGTTGTTACTTCTTTGTTATTGATTGTTACTTCCACTACAGGGTTTTCTCCCCTTTCTATTATGTATCCTTGGCTTGAGTAATCTTCAAAGTTGCATTCATTTATTCTGTTTTTTATGTATTTGCTTATTTGTTCTTGCATAGAATTTTTTGTTGGCGCTTGCTCTACTATTTTTCCGTCATTTAGGTATAACCAGTAGGGTATTGTTTCTCCTAAATAATTTATTTTTGAGGATAATGGTTCTTGTGGGTTTCCTCTTATTAGTTCTGGTTCTTCTATAAATCCTCCGTTGTTTTCTATTATACTTATTCCCCCACTGGCTATTTCTTTTATGCATGAATTGTAGTATTCTTCTAATTCTTGGAATTGTTCTGGTATTCCTTGATTCGTTGTAGAATAATTTGTTGCTAAGTATATTCCTATTGCTCCCAATATTACTAGTGCTATGATGACAAAAATTGTTACTTGTCCCCTCTTATTTACCCCTTTAATAAGCATTCAAGAATTAGTAATTAACGATATATAAAGATTGCTTACCGTTGTTAAGCTACTTTTCTTCCTATTCTTCTACTTATTCCTTCTCTTATTTCTTGATCTCTCTCCTCTTCAAGTTCTCTTATTGCTCTTTGATCAATATATGGGGGCATTATTTCCCTAAAATCATACTTTTCTCTTGCTTCACCAATGGGCACTAGTCTTTGTCCTTCTTTAAGAGATACCTCTAGTCTTCTAGTGATGTAGAGTGTTGCTGTAATGTAACCTATTTTTCCTTCTTCGATTATTAAATGGCTTACTCCAGGAGTTGTCGGGTCTGCCGTTTTAGAATCGTAGTAAACTGTAGTTCTTTTAAGCATAACGAATAATTATTTATCTTAGTGCTTTAATTATTTATGGTCCCATGCAGAACCAAAAAACCGACCCCTCATCAGAGAAAATGTTTTTTTTTAAATTGGGTGGCCCTACCGCAGGATCGAACTGCGGAATTGTCCACGTCAAGGACATGGTCGTACCTGGATTCGAACCAGGGATCTCCTCTACGTCAAAGAGGCGTCGTAACCAGCTAGACTATACGGCCGAGTTTAAATGGAAAATCTAGATCCTTATATAAAGATTGTTGATAGCTTGCTTTCATGTTTTTTTGCCTTGGCCTTTCCCCCTTTTCTTCTCCAAAAGGCTACTTTATTAGCATAATTTTTTCTTAGTGTTATTATCCCTTTCTTTCCCCCTTTTATTTGACCCCAGTTATCATTAGCGTATTTTACTTTTAACTCTTCAATGTTTATTTTTGCTAAGTAGCATAGTTCTTTGAGTAATGATTCAGGCATTAGTCTTTTTTCATTATAATAGTTCTTAATTGTGGAGTAGTTTGTTTCAATCCCGTACTGGTTTATTGATCTTAGTGATAAGAGTTTTATCTTTTCTTTTATTAAATCAAAAAATTCCTTCTGCTTTCCCTTATCAAATACTACCCTAACCATGACATTAATAATGGGCGGAGGTTTATATGCTTGACTATGGGTCCATCATGACCATAGATTTATAAACCAAATAATTTGAGTGTATTTTATGAAGCTTCCTAAGAAGACAAATAGGCTTTGCCCTTATTGCCATAAGCAGACTGAGCAGAAGATCGTTCTGGTTAGTACTGGTCATAAGAGAGGTAGTTTAAAGTATGGTAGTAAGATTCGTGCTAGACTTAGGGGTAGAGCTAGGGGTTACGGTAATCAAGGAAGATGGAGTAAACCTGCTGTTACTAAATGGAAACGTAAGACTAAGGCTACTAAGAGGCTTGTTGTTATGTATACTTGTGCTGTTTGCAAAAAATCTAAACCTGCTAGGAGTCGTAGAGTTAGCAAAATAGTTTTTGAGCAATAAAGTTATAAACTGTTATTAAAATAATTAAACCATGGCTAATATTAAAAAAAAGTTTTTTGAAGTTGAGGTCCCTTTGCTTGGTGAGACTTCTAGTGTTTATGCTGTGGAGCTTGAGAACCTTCAGGGTCGTCATTTGAAGCTTGATCTTACTAGAATTTTTAGAGGCAAGGGTGTTGAGGCTAGTTTTGATATTAATGTTGTTGATGGTAAGGCTGTTGCTAAGCCTAAAATGATGCGTTTGCTTCCTTATTTTATTCGTAGGATGATTCGCAAGCGTAGTAGTTATGTTGAGGATTCTTTCGTTGTTGATGTTAGTGATGGTAAACTCAGAATTAAGCCTTTTCTTATTACTAGGAAGGAAGTTTCTCGTGCTGTTCGTAATGCTTTAAGGGTTGCTACTATTGAATTTCTTAAGGATTATTGTAAGGACAAGTCCACTGAGGATGTTTTTTCTGATGTTATTCAGTCTAAAATTCAGAAGTTGATGCTTACACGTCTTAAGAAAGTTTATCCTCTTGCTCTTTGTGAGATTAGGCATTTAGAAGTTGAAAAAGTTAAGGAAGAATAAAAATTCTAATTTTCTTATAAATTTCTGTTTATTTTTTGTGAAGGAAAGTATTTTTAAACCGTCTTAAATTGTCATTCTTGTGCCTCTATAGCTCAGTGGCAGAGCACTAGTTTTGTAAGTTTTTGAAATAAAAAGCAAAAGCCAAATTAACTAGGGGTCGGGGGTTCAAATCCCTCTAGAGGCTTAGTTTATTTAGGATAGGGTTTATCACAACCCTTTTAAATGACGTTATCATTATTTCTTTATGGCTGATATTAAGAAGGTTGCTTTAACTCTTGCAGTAGGCATCTTGCTTGCTTTATTTGTTGGTTTCTTAGTTGATGCTATTTATTCTTCTCCTAAGTATGAAGATTTTTGCACTAATAATAATTATCCTATTGCTTATGAAAAAACTGTTAATCGTGAACTTGTTAGTGGCTGCCCGAACATCACTGTTTCTGCTACGGATGAGAAGAGTTGTTATGATAGTAAGGGTTACATAACTTTTAATTATACTAGCAGTTGCCCCTCTTCTTATTATTGTGAGACTTGTCAAGTAGAGCTTGAATCAGCTAATCAGGATTATTCTAGGAATCTTTTCTTCATTTTAGCTCCTATTAGTATTGCTTTGATTGCTGCCGGATTATTCTTATCTTTAGAGTCTATTGGTTCTGGTTTCATTCTTGGTGGTATTTTGATTCTTATATATGGAACTATTAGGGTTTTTGGTGATTTATCAAAGGTTATGAGAGTTATTCTTCTTGGAGTTGAATTAGTACTTGTTATTTGGTTAGGTTATAGAAGGGTTGAGAAGTCTTCAAAAAAGAAAAAGTAGTTATTTTTTAGGGCGCTGCACAAAATGGTTTTATAGCTTTGGCGTATGTTTGTATTATCTCTGCTAGCTCATCATCCCTTGCTGGTCTTTCGAACCTATAACCAAATTTTCCATCTTCGTATTCAGTGTCATCAACACAAAAAAGGGTTTCTTTTCTAGCAGGCCTTAAATGTAAAAAATTTAGTTTGTCACTGCCCCCACCAAATTCAGGGTTAGTCGCTAATAAATCTCCTAATTCTGCAAGGCTTTTCTTATCTGCAAACTTTCTTCTTGCACCCCCGCCGCTTGCTTCATTTTCTCCGGTGGTTATTTGTTCTAAATGATAGGCTACTCTGACCAGCCCCTCTTCTGTTACGTATCCAGTAACATGGATATAAGAACCATTTTCAACACGCTCATTCATTTCATTAATTACTCACCATATCTTTTAAGTATTGTTATGTCAAAAACTACATATTGTTTTTTAACACATCAAGAATGTTAATTCTTGATTGATGTCAGAAATTTTATTTCTGAAGTGATCGAAAAGTTTGATTCTCGACATAGTCATGTTTATAACCTATTTTTCACTGCTTTTTTTATGTATCGTGCTACTACTAGGCCTCGTGAAGGTTTTAAGGGAAGAAGTTCTATCCCTAGGGACGTTCTTGGTTACTGGGAAGTAATTGATAAGATTATTTCTCAGTGTGATGTTATTTTAGAGGTTTTAGATGCTCGTATGCCTGATCTTTCTCGTAATGATGAGATTGAAGCAAAGATTTTTGCTTCTGGTAAGAGGCTTGTTTTTGTTATGAATAAAGCCGATCTTGTTTCTCGAGAAGTTTTGGATGATGATCGTAAGAGGCTTAGGAAGATTGCTGAGTGTGTTTATGTTTCTTCTAAGGATGATTATGATCTTAAGAAGCTTAAGTCTCTTATTTTTAAGGATTTTTCTGAAGTTAAGAATAATTTTGGTAAGTTAAGGATTGGTGTTGTTGGTTACCCTAACACGGGTAAGTCTAGTCTTGTTAATGCTCTTATTAGGAAGCATTCTGCTAAGGTTTCTAAGCGTGCAGGTACTACTCATGGTGTTCAGTGGATGAGTTTTGGCGATAATGCTTTGCTTATGGATAGTCCTGGGGTTATTCCTCTTAGTAATAAGGATCCTGTTAGGGAGGGTCTTCTTGGTGCTAAGGATCCTGAAAGGACTGTTAATCCTGAACTTGTTGCTATGAAGCTTATCGAAATTTTTGTTTCTAAGAACCCTAATGCTCTAAGGAAGTTTTTCGGCATAGAGTTTTCTGGAGATAATCCCGATGTTGTTATTGACAGCGTTGCTTTAAAGAATAATTATTTGAAGAGGGGTGGCCTTCCAGATAGACAAAGGGCAATTATTTTTATTCTTCGTGCTTGGGTTGGTGGAAATTTACGCTTATAAGAAAAACTTTTTTGTGGTAGGTTGATAAGGGTACACCTTTATTTTTATTCTTCTTTGTTTCCTTCTACGTTTTCTGCTTTTCCTCCACCGATTAATATTTTTGCTATGTCTGAATTTATGCTTGCTATTTCTCCTTTAGCAAATGGCCCGGTTTTGTTTCCCTCTAAGTCTAAGAATTCTTCTATGTCTTCTTTGAATACTATTAGCATATTTTCTTTTGATATTAGTGTTGTTACTTCTTCTGATCCTTTCATTATTTCTTTTAGTTCTCTATCAGATATTTCTACCGAGTCCATAATTTTTTCAAATAATGATTTTTCGAATGGTAAGAGGTTTTCGAAGTCTCTTTTTGACAGTCCTGTTTCTGCTGCTATGAACACTAAGTTAAGTATTTTTTTCTTGCGCCGTAGCATTAGTTCTTTAAACATTGAAATCGCGTTTTCTAATTGTTTTTTTCCCTTTGACGATGTTTCTCCAGAAAGTGATTCTTCTTTTTCTGATGACTTTTTTTTGTCATCGAAGTATTCTGCTATGTCTCTTAAGAACTTTTTTGTTAGTGTTTGTAGTTGTTCTGAGTATCTTTCTTTTCTTAGTGCTTCATAAATGTCATTGTAGGTTATCATGATAATGACTGATTCTTTGCTTTTTTAACTATTATGGTGATATCTTTAACACCGCAACTTTTTTGTTAGAAAAATTTCTTTTTTTGTTATGAGAATTCGCAGACTTCTAATAATTTTTCTGAGTGTATCATCCCCAATTCTCCTTTTTTTGCTTCTTTTTCGTTAAATCTTCTTCCGGTTTTATGATGGCTGCTTGTTTTTATTAGCATTATTGGTACTTGGTCTTTTGAGTGTCCTTTCATTTCGCATGGTGTTGCATGGTCTCCGGTGATTATTACTTTTATTCCTTTTTCTTTTACTAATTCTTTTATTTTTCCCATTAGTAACTCGTCTATTTCTTCTAGCATCTTCTTTTTTTCGTATGGATTACCGTCGTGTCCAGGTATGTCTGTTTCTTTTATGTGTATGTATAAGTATTTTTCTTTTGTTTGGTCTAAGGTTATTGTTGCTACTTTGCATGCTTTTTTTAGTCCTTCGTGTAATGTTTTGTATACGTCTTCTCCGTGAATTTTTGGGTATTGAAAAGTTGTTGTTTTCATTCCTGAAAGTATTGCTATTCCTCTTTCTACTGGCATGTAGTTTACGCTTCTCCAGTCAGAATGGTTTTTTAGTGTTGGTTTTTTTGTTCCTGCCCCTCTCATTATTATTGCGTTTGCTGGCAGTAATCCTTTTCTTCTCCTTTCTTTGTTTATTGGGTGTTCTTCTAGTACTTCTGATGATTTTTTTGTGAAGTAGTTTATTAGTTCTGCCGTGTACTTGCTTATAATTCTCTCATCTAATGGTTTTGCTTCTTGTATGTATGGTTCTAGCATTTCGTATTCTGGGTCTGTGTCAGAAATGTTTTGTGATAAGTTTCCTTTTATTACTAGCACTCCTCTGTGTTGTACTGTTGGTGTTATTTTGAATTCGAATAATAGTTTCACCTTTTTGTTTATTTCTTCTGATAATTTTTTTGCTTCTTTGCTTGTTAGTGTTCTTCCTACCCTTCGGTCTATTATTCTCCTAGTTTTTTTGTCTATTGTTGCAAAGTCTGCTCTAAATGCTAAGTAGTCCCCTAATTTTTCTAGTTTTATTCCTGCTCCTACCGCTTCTATTATTCCTCTAGAAATTTTTTGTTTTGATAAGTCGTTCCCTAATAGTTTTATTGTTGCTTCGTCTGATTGCGGTAATCCTTCCATTCTTGATTGGTGTGTTCCCATGATACTTCTTTCTGCTAACCAATCAAGGTTTGGTGTTTTTGCTGCTTCTAGCGGGCTTAGACCGTTTAGTAGTCTGCATGGTCGGTCTCCTACACCGTCTAGTATTATCAATACACCTCTCATAATGATATTTTTACTTACGTAATGCTTATAAATTCATCTAAATGAGTATTGCAATGTTTGATTTATTAAAGAAAAAAATTGCTGGTTGGCTTTCATCTGAAAAAACTATTGATTCATCTCCTGATAAGCCGCTCGTTAAGGAAGTTTTTGATAAACCTGTAGCTAAGAGGGTTGTTTCTTCCTCTAAAAAGTCTTCTTCTAAGGTTTCTAAAACTTCAAAAAATTCTAAATCTTCCACTGTTGATTCTGCGGCAGTTGTTGATGATTTTGATTCTGTTGATCTTGATAAACCTCAATCATCTTCTGATAATTCTGCTAAGTCTGAGCCAGTTATGCCCCATGTTGAGCCTAAAAAAGGGTTTTTTTCTAAGATTAAGTCTGTTTTTTCTAATCTTACTATAACTGAAGAATTTTTTGTTGATTCTTTTAATGATTTGGAATTGATTCTTCTTGAGGGTAATGTTGCTGTTTCCGTTGTTGATTTTATTAAGGAGCGTATGTCTTCTAAGCTTGTTGGTCGGGAGTTTAAGAAGGATGAAGTTAAAGGGAAGGTTACTTCTGCTTTGCGTGAGACTATTGACGAATTATTAATTAAGCCTTCTTTTGATGTTATTGATTATATTAAGAAGTCTCCCACTACTGTTACTATTCTTTTCTGTGGTATTAATGGTTCTGGTAAGACTACTACTCTTGCCAAGTTTGCTAAATTATTGAAAAATAATAATATTTCTTGTGTTTTTGCTGCTGCTGATACTTTTCGTGCTGCTTCTATTGAACAATTGGCTATTCATGGTGAGCGTTTAGGTGTTCACGTTATTAAGCAGACTTATGGTTCTGATCCTGCTGCTGTTGCTTATGATGCTATTCAGTATGCTAAGGCTAAGAAGATTAAGGTTGTTCTTGTTGATACTGCTGGTCGTATGCATACTAAGCAGAACTTGATGGATGAGATGGGCAAGATTGTTCGTGTTGCTAAGCCTGACTTTAAGTTTTTTGTTGGTGAATCCATTACAGGTAATGATGCTACCGAGCAGGCCAGGATTTTTAATGATTCTGTTAATATTGACGGTATTATTCTTACTAAGTCTGATATTGATGAGAAGGGCGGTACTGCTATCTCTGTGAGTAAAGTTACTGGTAAGCCTATTGTTTTTTTAGGTAATGGTCAATCTTATGATGATTTAGTTCCTTTTGATAAGGATAAGATTCTTGCTGCTCTTGGTTTGTAAGTTCTTTTTTTCTTCAAAACCGTAACTTTATTAATCCCTTCTTTGCTTTCTTTTTTATGCTTGAAAAGCTTTCTGGCGTTTTGCGTAATAGTATGGATCGTTTAGCTTCAGCTATTTTTGTTGATAAGAAGCTTGTTGATTCTATTATTAAGGATTTGCAAAGAGCTCTTATTGAGTCTGATGTTGCTGTTACTCTTGTTAAGCAGATTAGTGATGAGCTCAGAGCTGTTGCTTCTTCTGAGAGTATTAAGGGTGTTGACAAAAAGGAACAAATTATTAAGCTTCTTCATGATAAAATTCTTTCTATTATTGGTGGTGAGAAGAAGGAGTTGAAGCTTGCTCGCGGTGATCGTGTTGTTCTTATTGGTCTTTATGGTTCTGGTAAGACTACTACTACTAATAAGCTTGCTTATTATTATTCTAAGAGGGGTTTTAAGTCTGCTATTGTTGGTTTGGATGTTCATCGTCCTGCTGCTTCTGAGCAGTTAGAGCAGCTTGGTAAGAATTCTAAAATTCGGGTTTTTGTTGATGCTTCTGAGAAGAATCCTTCTAAGATTATTAAGAAGTTTAAGTCAGAGTTTGATGATTATGACTTGTTGTTTTTTGATACTGCTGGTCGTCATGATCTTGATGGTGAGCTTATTGAAGAATTAAAGGTTATTAATAAGGAAGTTAAGCCTACTCATGTTCTTCTTGTTATTCCTGCTGATATTGGTCAGGTTGTTAAGCGTCAGGCTCAGGAATTTAAGAAGTCGCTAGATATTTCTGGTGTTATTGTTACTAGGATGGATTCTTCTGCTAAGGGGGGTGGTGCTTTGTCTGCTTGTTCGCAGACGGGTACTCCTGTTTATTTTATTACTACTGGTGAAAAGCTTAATGACTTAGAGGTTTTTAATCCTGAGAATTTTGTTTCTAGGATTCTTGGTATGGGTGATTTGGAAGCTCTTCTTGATAAGGTTAAGTCTTCAATTGATGAGAATTCTCAAAAGAAGTCTCTTAAGCGTTTAGAGGAGGGTAAGTTTAATCTTCTTGATCTTTATGAACAAATTAAGGCTATGCAGAGTATGGGTTCTCTTTCTAAAATTACTAGTCTTATTCCTGGTTTTTCTAAGGCTAAGATTCCTGAAGAAATGCTTGGTAGTCAGGAGAATAAGATTAAGAAGTGGAAGAACATTATTGATTCTATGACCCCAGAGGAGATTGATAACCCGGCAGTTTTAGATAAACAAAAGTCTAGAATTTCTCGTATTGCTCATGGTGCAGGTTCGACAGTTTCTGATGTTAAGGCTTTGCTTAAGCAGTATGATTTGATTAAGGAATTTTCTTCCGGAGGCATGGGCGGTATGGAAGGTTTGGAGTCTGGTCAGCTTTCGCGAGAGCAAATGCAAAAGATTGCTAAGAAGTTTGGTAAAAAAGTAAGGATGTGAAAATTATGATTAAAGATAATAAGTTTCTTTCTTTTTTTAGAATTGCCAATTATTGTTTTTGGTTATTTTTGTTAATAGTTGCTATTTACGATTTGTTTTTTGTTCCTTATCGCTCTATAATTTGGTTTATTGCTCTTTTTGCTTTAATATCTGTTTATTTCTTTTTTCGTAAGATACCTCTTCATGCTCATCTTTTTCTTTCTCTTATAGTGCTGCTTAATATTTTTGGCGAGGTCTTAGAATTTTTTTATCTTTATCAGTATTATGATAAGATTCTTCATTTTTTTAATCCTATGATGATAACTTTATTTTTTTATTATGTTCTCAAGCCTTTTGTTAAGGATGAGAAGTCTCGTCTTTTTAGGTCTTCTTTATTAGCTGTTTGCTTTAGTCTTTTTTGGGAAGTTGTTGAGTTTGTTTTTGATCAACTGTTTGGTTCTTACTTTATGGGCGTTTTTCTTAAGGCTGATCCTTCGTCTCACTTCTTTGGTATTAGTAATGTTCTTGATGTTATGACCCCTTTTCAGGACACTCTTTGGGATGCCGGTTTAGCTATTCTTGGTGTTTTTGTCTTTTTCTGGTTTTTTAGGATGTATCTTAACAGGAAACAATAACCTTTTTAATGGTTTTTCATAACTATTTTTATGGTTAAATCTAAAATTATCGGTCTTGGTGCTGAAGCTGTTGTTACTTTGAATTCTGATAAGACGGTTTCTAAGGTTCGTCCTGTCAAGGGTTATCGTATTTTCCAGATTGATGATAAAATTCGTAAGTTGCGTACCCGTGCTGAGGGTCGTTTGATGCTTAGGGCTTCTAAGATCGTTAATGCCCCAACAGTTTTTTCTGTTGATGAAAAGAATCATAAGTTGGTTATGAGTTTTGTTGATGGAGAAAAGCTTTCCGATTTCCTTACTAGCTCTGGTGTTGATAATGCTAAAAGTATTTGTTTTGTTCTTGGTAAAGAGGTTTCTAAACTTCATGACTCTAATATTGTTCATGGTGACTTGACCAGCAGCAATATTATCGTTCCAAATGGTGGTAAAGAAGTGTTTTTTATTGATTTTGGCCTTTCTTTTTATTCTGAAAAGTTTGAGGATAAGGCTGTTGATGTTCACTTGTTTAAGGAGGCTTTAGAAGCTAAGCATTATGATCGTTTTGATTCTTTATATGAGTCTTTCCTTAAGGGTTATAGTTCTAGTAAGAATTTTAATAAGGTTATTGATCAATTATCTAAGGTTGAGGCTCGCGGTCGTTACAGGCATTAGTTTGAGATTTTTGCTAACTTTTAAAAAGCCTTGCTTGTTTCTCTAATTTATAGCCCCTTCGTCCAGTTGGTCAAAGATGCAGGCCTTTGGAGCCTGAGACCCCGGTTCGAATCCGGGAGGGGCTATTTAATATCAAAACCTTCAAGTTTTGAACAGACTACAGGAGGGGCTATTGATGATTTTCTAGTTTTTGCCTTATCGTTAACTTCAAAAATTTCTAAATTTTGAGGCCTTGTGGTTTCAAACACAAAAAATTCAAGAAACCCCAAAGCTTTAAAAACACTCTTTCTGATTGTTTATTTATGGTTAATAAGAAGTTGTCAATGAAGGATGCTGAGAAGATAGTCCTTGACTTATACGCTAGTGGTATTACCTCTGAGAAGATTGGCCTTGTTTTTAAGAAGGATCATGGTGTTAAGAACTTTAAGGAAGAGTTTGGTGTTAAAATTGCTCAGGTTATTGGTAAGAATGATGCTGACTTAATTAATGTTAAGAAGAGACTTCAAACTCTTAGGGATCATTTTGCTAAGAATCATCATGATCAGCCAGCTAAGAGACGCCTTATTAAGACTGCAGCTCAAGTTAAGACTGTTGAAGAATACTTGGCTACAAGAAACTAATTCGAAAATAATATTTTTTCTCGTCGATAAATCATTTTGTTTTGAAACATTTTTAAATAGTCTTTCCTTCCTTTTTTTGTTTAGAGGTGTTTTTTATGAAAGTTTTAATTAAAGAGGCTGTTAAAAAGTTTGTTTCTAGCTCTAGTAGTTATCCTGTTCGCATTATTAGTCATTTTGATACTGATGGTATAACTTCTGCTTCTATTATGTGTAAGGCTCTTAGTCGAGCCGGTGTTTCTTTCACCCTTAATATTGTTAATTCTTTAACTCCTGATTTTGTTATGGGTCTTCCTACTGATTCTCTTATTGTTTTTCTTGATTTGGGTTCTTCCAGTTTGAAGCTTTTTGGTCATCTTAAGGAAGTTTTTGTTATTGATCATCATGATGTTAAGAGTGATTTTTTACCTAATACTTTTTTGCTTAATCCTCACCTTGTTGGTGATAGGGAGGAGTTGTGTTCTTCTGCTGTTTCTTATTTGTTTGCTAAGGAGCTTGATGTTAATAATTCTGATTTGGCTAGTTTAGCTATTATTGGTAGTGTTGGTGACTTGGTTAAGGGTAATGGACCCATTAATGATAGCATCTTTTTTGATGCTCAGGTTGTTGTTAAGAAGGGTTTGCTTCTTTATCCTGCTACTAGGCCTCTTGATAAGGCTTTAGAGTTTAGTTCTAACCTCTTTATTCCAGGCGTTACTGGTAATTCTCTTGGTGCCGTTGAGCTTTTGCGCGAGGCTAATATTCCTAAGGATAATGGTCGTTTTAAGTCTCTTATGGATATTGATGATGATGAGAATTCTCGTCTGATAACTTCTATTATTATGAGGCGTAAGGATTATGATAATTCTGGGATTATTGGTAATATCTATTTGGTTAAGCTTTTTGGTAAGCTTGAAGATGCTCGTGAGCTTTCTGCTTTGATTAATGCTTGTAGTCATGCTGGTTTTAGTCAGATTGGTGTTTCTTTTTGTCTTAATAATAAGTTTGCTAGGGTTGAGGCTGATAAGATTCATGCTCGTTACAAGCAAGAAATTGTTGAGGCTATCAATTTTGTTAATTTTGCTGATAAAACGCAAGGCCAAGGTTATGTTATTATTAATTCTAAGGATCGTATTAAGGATTCTATGATGAATGTTGTTTCTAGCCTTATAACTTTTTCTTCAGGTTACAAGGAGGGTACTTCTATTATTTGTATGTCTTATCTTAATTCTGATAAAGTTAAGGTTTTTTTTCGGATGGTTGGCGGTTACGAAAAGTCTGGGAGGAAGGCTGATGATTTTATTTCTTCTATGATGGAGTCTTTTTCTGGTGATTGGAGCGGCCATTCTTCTTCTGCTACTTGTACTATTAGTAGGGTTGATCAGGATCGTTTTGTTGAAATTCTTAGAAGGAAGCTTGATGTTGAGGTTGTTCAGATTTAGCTTTTTTATGCGTTTTGAATAGTTTTAAAAGCCTTTATTCTTTCGATAATTAATGGCTTATAATGATGGAGAATTGGTTTTGTGTAAGGTTTTAGAGGTTGGTAAGACTGCTGTTTCCGTAGTTGTTGATAGTGATAACAAAGTTGATGGTACTATTCCTATTTCTGAGATTGCTCCTGGTAGGATTAGAAACTTGAGAGATTATGTTGTTCCTAATAAGCGTATTGTTTGTAAGGTCTTAAAAGTTAATTCTACTGGTAGTTTGGTTCTTTCTCTTAGAAGAGTTAGTATTAAGGAGATGAAGAGTGTTCTTGATGATAATAAGCGTGAGAGGACTGCTCAGAAAATTCTTGAGATTGTTCTTGGTGATGAAGTTGCTGGTAAGAGTCTTCATAGTAAGATTATCATGGAAGAGGGTAAGAGTTTGAGGGAATTGTTTGATGATTTTAAGACTAACCAAGAGGTTATTTCTAAGTATTTGACTTCTGATCAGTCTGATAAGCTTCTTAAGATTGTTTCTGAAAAGAAGGATAAGGATAAGGAAGTTAAGAAGGAGGTTATTCTTAAGAGTAAGAAGTCTGAGGGTCTTGTCGATATTAAGTCTATTCTTTCTGCTTGTAAGTGTGAGGTTAATTATATTGCTGGTGGTCGTTACTCTTTGAGTTCTAAGGCTAAGGATTATAAGGATGCTAATAATGTGATTATTTTTGAGGTTTCTCGTATTGAGAAGGAGTCTAAGGATAAAGGTGTCGATTTCTCTATTGTTGAAAAATGATTACTAACAAATGCTCTGTTTGTGGTGTTTACACTTTAAGTGATGATCATTGTGGTGAGAAGGTTGTTAGTGCTCATCACAAATTTTTGAAGTTTGTTGATTAATAAAAATTTTTCTGTTCTAATTCTTTTTTTACTATTTTCATGTCTTCTTCCCATAATGTTATTAGTTTTCTGTTGTATATTATTGCTGCTGGGTGGAATAGTGGTATTAGCTTTATTTTTGTTCCGTGTATTTCTATTTCTTTTATTTTTCCATGAAGTGTTGTTATTCCTGGCTGCTCGTTCATTTTTTCTGGGTTGCAATCACTCATGAAGAATTTTGTTGCGTAGTTTCCTAGTGAACAAACTATTTTTGGTTTTATCACTTTTATTTGTTCTAGTAGGTATGGTGTGTGTGAGATTATTTCTTCTGGTGAGGGATTTCTGTTTTCTGGCGGGCGATATTTTAGTATGTTTGCTATGTATACGTCGTTAATGCTTAATCCTACTGCTGCTAATAGTTTGTCTAGGTTTTTTCCTGCTGCTCCAACAAATGGCATTCCTTGTAAATCCTCGTTGCGGCCTGGCGCTTCTCCAACAAACATTATTTTTGCTTGTTCGTTTCCTTTGCCCATTACTACGTTTGTTGCTCCTTCGTGTAAGGGTATTTTTTCTTCTATGATTCTTCTTTTTATTTTTTCTAGTTCTTCATGTACGCTCATACTTTTGTTTACATTGAAAAACTATTTAAAACTAGGGGTAATTTAACAGTTATGCTTTCCAGAACCCATTTTGTTATTGGTTTACTTTTTGTTATGATTTTTCTTCCTTCTACTTCTCACCCTTGGATTTTTTCTTTTGCTATGATTATTTCTTCTCTTATTCCTGATATTGATTCTCCTATGTCTTTGTTTGGTAAGAATAAGGTTTTTTCTCCTTTGCAGAGTCTTGTTAATCATCGTGGCCTTATTCATAGTTTGACTCTTGCTTTTATTCTCTCTTTGTTGTTATCTTTAATTTTTCCTTCTGCTGCTCTTGGCTTCTTTCTTGGTTATTCTATTCATCTTTTAGCTGATAGTTTTACTATTGAGGGTGTTTCTCCTTTTTGGCCTCTTAGGGGCAGGATTAGTTGGAAACTTAAGACTGGTGGTTATTTTGAGAATGCTTTTTTTGTTGTTATTTCTCTTTTTGATATTTTGCTTATTATTAGGCATTTTTCTTGATTTTTGTCTTTTGTTAATGTATATTTTCTTGTTTGTATAATGCTTATAAACGGCTTTGCCCATCTCTTTGTTATGGCTGTTAAAAAGGATGATTCTAAAGTGTTGGTTGATGACTCTGTTGAGAAAGAGTTGACTCTTGCTGATATTCCTGGCGTTGGCCCTGCCGTTATGGAAAAGTTATCTGCTGCGGGTATTTATGACTTAATGGGTTTGGCCGTTCTTTCTCCTCCTTCTCTTGCTGAAATGGCTGGTATGGGCGAGGCTGTTGCTCGTAAGGCTATTCAGGCTGCTCGTAAGATGATGAAGCTTGGTTTCCAGGATGGTTTGGAGTTTGAGAAGAAGCGTAAGGAAGTTTTGTATATTACTTCTGGTTCTAAGAATCTTGATGGTCTGCTTGGTGGTCGTGGTGTTGAGACTAAGTCTATTACTGAGGCTTTTGGTGCTTATGGTTCTGGTAAGACTCAGCTAGGTTTGTGTTTAGCTGTTAATGCGCAGTTGCCTATTGATAAGGGTGGTGCTAATGGTAAGTCTGTTTATATTGATACTGAGGGTACTTTTCGTCCTGAAAGAATCAAGCAGATTTCTGAGGGTTTAGGTGCTAATCCTGATAAGGTTCTTAAGAATATTCTTGTTGCTAGGGCTTTTAATTCTGATCACCAAATTCTTCTTCTTGATAAGATTTCTGAGATGATTAAGGATGGTGAGCCTATTAAGATTATTATTGTTGATTCTTTGACTGCTCATTTTCGTGCTGAGTTTGCTGGTAGGGGTCAGCTTGCTGATCGTCAACAAAAGCTTAACAGATACATGCATAATCTTATGAAGATTGCTGAGCAGCATAATTTGGCTATTTATGTTACTAATCAGGTTATGGCTAATCCTGCTCAAATGTTTGGTGATCCTACTCAGGCTGTTGGTGGTAACATTGTTGGTCATGCTTCTACTTATCGTATTTATTTGCGTCGTGGTAAGAAGGATACTAGGGTTGCTAAGCTTATTGATTCTCCTAACTTGCCTGATAACGAGACTGTTTTCCAGATTACTACTCAGGGTCTCAAAGACGTAGTGTTATGATTTTTATAAAGTGTTATTTTAGTATGAAGATGATCCTTGAGAAACCCATTTTAAGCATTCTTCTTTAAATTCTTTTTGCGTTTTATCACAAATTGATGGATCATTTTGAAGTAACGCAAGGTTGCTTATGCATTGGTCTTTTGTTGGATAATATGGAATGTTGTCACAAACTTGCAAGTCCTTATTTTGTCCTGCTAGCCAAATGTAGCATTTAAACTTTAATGAGTCGTACTGAATTTTTTCGCAGAGAGATATTTCTAATTTGCCTTGATTTACCAGGTTTAAAGCAACACTGGAGTAGCAGTTATCCTTATCAGAGAAATATTCGCATTTAGAGGGATTATCACTATAGAAATATGAACCCACCCCATATAATCCAAATATGATTACAAGAAGTATAAGCGCAGATATAATGCTTTTTAGTATCTCCTTTGACTTTTTTGTTTCCTTTTTTGTTTTATCTATAATAAAGCCTATTAGAGTAAAGATGATTATTGGTATCGACATCCATAAATGGCCAGAATTTCCAACAAAGTTGTCAACCATGTGCCCTAAGAGAGTTTGTTGACCTATTCCAAATAAATTAAAATAACCTTCAAAGAACATAAATGACAGCGCGAATGTTGATAAAATTAATCCATAGAACAGACCTTTCTTTGTTGATGAAGAATCATTTTTAGCTACATCAATAGCCCAACCAGAGATATAACAGAAAAGAAGAGAAAGAATTCCCACAATTATGCTTCCCTCAGAAAATAAGCTGTAGAAATAAGAAAAATATAATTTCACTAATAAGATCAAGATCCATAAAAATATTCCTACTAATAATCCTCTTTTTCTATAGTTCCAATTTTCCCAAAACATGAAACGATTAAGTAAGCTTGACTTTAAGTAGCTTCCTATTTTCAAACAAAAATCTCTTTTTATACAGGAAGATACATTTAATAAACTTCTTTCTTCTTCTTTTTTGTGTCGGACCTATAGTTCAGCCCGGATAGAATACGACCTTGCGGAGGTTGTGACGAAGGTTCAAATCCTTCTAGGTCCATTTTGTTTTTCTTATGACTTTTAGGTTATTAGTGTTTTTCTAGTTGGCTTATTAGTTTGTCAAGTTCTATTTCTTCCACGTCTGTTATTACTATTTCTTGTGTGCCAAATATTTTGTTTTGTCTTACGTTTCCTGTGAAGTATGCTTCTTTTCCTAGTATTATTTCTCTTTTTTCTGAGTAGTCTTCAGCGTTTTTTGCTAGACCTAGTTTACTTACGTTGTCTGAGAAGAATACTGCTCTTATTGTTTCTGTTCCGTCGTCTAATACTACGTTTATTAGTACTCTTTTTTCTGGTATTACTTTTCCGTGTTTTTCGCATTCTCCTCCTGCTGCTGCTCCTTCTTCTTTTTTTATTCTGCTTGAGCATTGTGGGCATACTTCGAAGGCTCTTGGTTCGAATACTTGCACTATTACACATCTCATTCTTGCTTTGTCCATTGTTTTTAGGTCAATGATTTTTTTGTCTACTACTGTCACAGTGTTTGTTATTTCTGTTTTTACGTTATTCATTGACACGCCGCTCTTTTTTATTTCTGAGAATGCTGTTAAATGTATTTCTTGGTTTCTTAGGCTTCCGTTTGCTATTTCTATTGTGTCTCCATTGCTTATTTGTCCGTTTTCGAATAGTGCTATGTGGTTTATGTCCCATAGCACAGTTTTTGCGTTTCCTGTTTCGTCAGCTACTATTATGTTTAGTACTTTTCCACTTCTTCCGTTCTTGTCGTATGTTCTTATTGGGAATGTGTTGATTATTTTTGCTGTTAGGCTTATTCTTCTCATTCCTTCTATTATTTGGTTTATTTTTACGTTTTGTTTGTCGAATGATATTCCTAGTTCTGCTGCTACTATTTGTGCTGCTCCTTCTTTGCTTATTAGTCCTGATAGTTTTGCTCTTTTTGCTTCTACTCTTCTGTTTACTTCTTCTACTGTTGTGTTTGAGCTTTCTGCTATTCTGCTTATTATTGTTTCGTAGTCTTGGACCATTATTCTTATTGGAGTTTTTGTTTCTTTAAAAGCATTTCTGGCCTAAATTATTATGTTGTTATTGTTTTTCTAAGAGTTTAATATGAGAAGTTATCATTTCTTAATGAAAAACCACTGTTTTTCAAGTTCTTATAAAGGTTTATATACCAAGTTTTTTTCCCTTTGTTATGTCAGGAATAGTTGCTTTAAAATTGAGGATTCTTCCAACAGGCCTTGATGTTTCTATTAAGGATTTGGAGAATCATTCTAAGAAGGTTTTGCTTGCTTTGGGAGCTCAAAACTTGACTTTTGAGGAGGAGCCTATAGCTTTTGGTCTTAAGGCTTTACTTATTGGTTGTGCTTGGCCTGAGGAAACTTCTGATGATGAGGCTAAGAATAAGCTTTCTTCTATTAGCGGTGTTTCTTCTTGTGAGATTATTGATTATAGAAGGGCTTTTGGATAAGTTTTAATAATACTCTAATCATCTTTTTTTTATGAGTGATCAAAATGTTGATTCTTTGAGGAAAAGTCTTATATCTCAGGTTGATTCTTCTAGTCTTGATTCGTCTAGTAAGGATCAGCTTAAGGAGAAGATTAATTCTAGTTCTCATGAAGAGTTGTTATCCCTTATTAATCAGGGAAGTCATGGCGGAAGTGATGGTTCTGGTGATAATGGTTCTTCTAATTGTATTTTTTGTTCTATTTTTTCTGGCACTGTTGATAGTTATAAAGTTCTTAGTGATGAGCACTCATTAGCTGTTTTGGAGATTAATCCTTTATCTAAGGGTCATGTGATTATTATTCCTAAGGTTCACGGTAAGTTGTCTATTATTCCAGAAAATGTTAATTCTATGATTAAGCTTGTTACTTCTAAAATTCAGTCTGTTCTTGATCCTGAAAAGGTCGAGATTTCTAAAGCTGAAATTATGGGTCATACGATAATTAATGCTATTCCGCTTTATTCTTCTGAGAAGCTTTCTAAGAGGTCTGCTGATTCTAAGGAGTTAGAGGATTTGGTTAAGAAGTTTTCTAGTGAGGTTATTAAGACTGATGTTAAGAAAGAAGTTATTGTTATTCCTCAAAAGACTAATAGAAAGGTTAAAGGCAAACCTGCTAAGCCCTCACCAGAAGATATTGTCCCTCTTACTCCCATTACTACTGAGAGAAGGGGTGATGATAAGCCTGCTATTGAAGTTAAGAAAGCTGGAGATGTTGTTGTTAAGCCTAAGTCAGATAAGGCTAAGAGTGTTCGTTATAAAGCTCCTTCCAGAGTACCATAATATTATTGTTGTAGTGTAAGTTATTAGGAATGCTGGTACGAATGGTATCCCGTCTTTTATTGATACGTATTCTAAGTTCTTTTTTATTATTTTTATTTCTTCTTTTGTTACCCCGTCAAATTTTGCTTTTATTATTTGTGATCTTCCTATTTTTATGTCTTTTTCTAGCCAGTCCCCAGGTCTTAGTTCTTTTGTGAGTATTTTTTTTGTTAGTAGTGTTTTTTCTACTGTTTTTGAGTATATTAGTAGTATTGGTAGTAATGCTAGGATTATTGTTATTGTCAATCCGGCTATTGATTTGTAGTAGATGCTTGTTATTGCTGCTATTATTACTAGTAGTGCTGTTATTATTAGTAGGTTTTTGTTGTTTTTTGTTTGTTTTTTTAGGAATTTCATGAAGCTCTTTTTTGTTTCTTTTTTACTTCTTGCTAGAATTATTATGCTCATTGTTATTCCGTATATGAACCCTATTATTAGTAGGCTCATTATGAATATTGTTGCGTATGCTAAGCTTGTTTTCCAGTCCGTGCTTAGCCATAGTACTCCCCCTAAGGCTATTAGTAGTTTTGCGTCTCCTCCTCCGAATGCTTTTGCGTAGTATAGCAAGTTTGCTATTATTGTGAATGTTATTAGTCCTATTATTCCGCTTATTACTATTCCGTAATTGTTTGTTGTTATTGAGTATAGTAGTCTGTATGTTATTGTTACTATTATTAATGTAAAGTTTAGCCAGTTTGGTACTTCTTTTGTTTTTATGTCAAATATTGTTGCCGTTATAACCCATAAGAACCCTATGATTATTAGCCCTATTAAGTAATCCATTATTATTTTCTTAGAATTTATTCCTTTTTTAATCCTTGCTCAAAGTACGCTTTTTTCCTTTTATACTCCTAAGTCTGTTCCCCTATACTTTCCGCCCCTTTTGTATACTCTATCTCTTCTCTTTCTCCACTTATCTTTCTTGCTCTTTCTTTGGTGAGGTGTTGCGTAATCGTCAGACATGATTATAATTAAGAGTAATCGTTATTTAAAAATTTATAGAATAATAAAAAGTTTAAGCAGAGATACATGTCAATACTTTCTCTTTTTCCTGACAAGCACCAGACGTTAACGTAGAACTGCCTGCTGCGGTATACTGGCAAATATCATTTTTAGCCTTGCCCTTACATGCGGCCACTTCAGGCACGAAGGCAGCATTTTTACATATAAAACAGTTATTAATTCCCAAGACAGTTTTGGTTTCTTGTTTGCCATCTATAGTGACTTGGAATGATTTCCCTTGCATTAGTTGTTCACAAGTCGCGGATTGTTTTACTCCGTCCTCGAAGGAAAACTCCTTATTTTCGTTGCAGAATGCATTTGGGTTATTGTTACATGCAGCATTACAAGACGTTACAACGCTACTAACTGTTGATTTCCCGCCACCAAGATTGAAAATATTACCAAAAGATGAGAAAAAACCAATAGAAAATCCCCAAGCTAAAAGGGCGAGTACTAAAAAAGCCAGTACGAGTCCAACAATCTCCGGCCCAGTCATACCTCCCCTTTTACTTATCATTCAAGCTCAAAGTTCTGCTTATTTATAAAGGTTTCTAAAATTTTATGATGAGTATTCTCTGTCTATTAAAAATTGGTGTTTTGCTTCTGCAACTCGGTAGTTTTCGCCATTGTAACGCATTCTGGAGGTTGATGCTAGTAAAACTACGAAGTTTTCTTTTAACCTTTTTTCACTATAGCTTATTTTTGATAATTGACCTTCCAACTGTTGCATCTCAGGATATGTTGAGTATCCTTCTCTGATTTTTTCCAAAAAGCTTTTTTTAAATTGGTCTAAATCCAACTCTTTATCTTTTGTTGAAATTCTTATTGATTCGGTAGTAACGCCGTCTACGTATAGCCTTATCGCTTGTTCTTTAACATAAGTTTCCCTCAAAAATAATCCCGGACTGATAGAGGTTTGGGAGTCTTCTCTTTCTTTTCCAAAAACCATCAGCGAATACGCAGCGAGTGTTAGAATTAAGAATACGATTACGACTACAGGTATCGATATTGAACCACGCTTATTATGAACGGCTTTTACTAACATCTAATTCCCTCCCTGAAGACAACCCTCTTCTGTTCGCCAGAACCATAATAGACCAGGTCTATTTTTCTTTTTAGGTTCATATCAAGCCTTTGGTTTTCTGCATCTTGAGAATAGTCTTTTCCGAGCTCTAAGAATCTTAGATCATAATTTTTGCAGATCTTTTTTATTAATTCAGCATCGAACAGTTTTCCATTAATGATTAACGTGCTCAGTGATTGTAGTATTACTGTGTCTTTTAGATTTTCAGAAGATGTTAAGAGTTCGTATTGTACTTGTCCTAATTTTGCTCGTTCACCCGTTGCTAACACGACGTATACTGAGATTATAATTGCTATTACAAAGATTGCTGGTATCCAAGCTATTGTTGCTCCGATTTCTGCTTTTTTGTTAATCATAGTTTTGTGTTAGCCCCAGTAGTTATTTCTAGTACCCCGTGCTCTTTTTTATTATTTGTTAAGAAGTTTACATAAACTCTCCTATAAGAGCATATTCCCAGATTAATGGACTCGTCAGAGTCAGATGCTTCTTTTAGTGAGCATTGCATTACTAAGTCATTATTTCCTAAGTCTAGATTTTTGAATACTTTTTTGCTTTCAAGGTCTTCTATTCTTGTTATGGTGAGGTTTATGTAAAAATGCCCTGATTTATCAATTATTTTTTCTTCTAGGCCACACAGTTCCATAAATTCTTCCTTGCTCCTTAACAGATTTAAATCTAAGGCATTATCTCGTATTAAACAGTTAGCAACCTTCTGTGCTAATATTTCTGATTCTAGTAGTCTTATGTCTGTTTTTGATGAGTTGAAAACTGAGATTGTTGCTCCAAAAGTTACTCCAACAGCTAGGAATATTATGAAAAACCAGAAAAATATTATTTCTTCACCTCGTTTATTTGATAGATTTAACATTTTATGATCGTGCCTCGATAATTTTGTTTTTAGTTTTTATTTCCACAATGTTTCCGGCGTCATTGAATAGAGGTTGTTCTATTCTCGTAAAGTATCTGTATGAATGCCCATTACTTTGTGATAGCTGGACTATTATTTCGTTTATTCCATCTTTGTTTTGTATAAAAGACACGACTGGACCCCTGTATTCACTCTCTTTAGCTATTATTCTCATGTAATCTAAGTTTAATGTTACTGTTGTTCCAGGCTCCATTGAATCTATAATCAGTGCTATTTGTCTTGCGTAGGCTTTTTCTTTAAAGGAAAGGCCTGAGGAGGAGCTATAGACAAATATGAACATTGCTGCGAAGAAAGCTATCGTTAGTATTAGGTATATAACAAGATATTGTAAGTTTTCTGTCCCCTTTTTATTTTTGCATAGCATGTTTATATAACCACCCCCTATGGTGCTGTTTCAAAGCTGTTGCATCCTAGAGCATTGATTGTTTTTGAGTCATAGCTGTGTATTGTTGGCGGTAAATAGAAATATTCTCCTTCTTGGTCGCCTTTTTCAAAGTCATTATTTCTTGACCCTAATGCATAAACAAATCCTCCAGCTGTTGCTCCCGCCCCTACTCCTACAACTGTTCCCCCTATAAGGAATGGTAATGCTGCCCAAGTTGCCCCGCCAGAGAATACGCCTGCAATTATCACGCCCCCCACAGCTATTCCAGTACCGACACCAGATACAACTTCTTCTAAGTTTCCATCTATATGCATCATCGATATTATTGCAAATTGTCCTTCTGGTAGATACCAGTTGTTTAAAGTTGTTCGTTGCATTGTACTTGCAAATTGTTTATCGTCGCTGTCTTCAGCTGTTTTCTTTATGCTTTCAAGTATGTTGCTCAATGCTTTTTCTGCTTCTATCATCCCCAGATGTTCTAAGTATGATTTTCCATCAAGCGCCATCTTTTCTTCCATATGTTTATATAATTCTAAATAAGTAACTTTTCCTATTTCGTCTCTGTATTTCTCATCCACTTCTATTCTTGAACATATTAAGCAATAACTTTTGTCCCAAGATTTTGTAGGCAGGAAGTTTATTTCACCCTCTCCCAAAAGTTGGTTACAGCTGTATAACTGCTCTGATAAGAAATCAAGGTACTCTTCCCTCACCTCTCTCAGCGTTGATCCTTCTTTTTTTAGGACCTGTGCTTTTACAGGATTGTCTTCTGTTTGAGGCAAACCAGCGCATTTTCCATCAAGATTTTCACTATCCGAGATACAATACTTTTCGGTTTTACATTTCAGAGGTATACTTGTAGGGCCCAACTCAAATATTTCATCATATCTCGCCGCCCCTCTTGCAGCTATTGTAGCTTCACAAACGTCTCGGTCTACTTGTTTATCAAAGTCTAAAAGATTGTAGAAGAATAGCACTGCTGCAAAGCTTAGAACTAATATTATCACAACTATTATTTGCCCTGATGTAAGCTCCCCTTTTTTACTTTCCATTATTTCTCTTGTTTTTCTAACTTTAAATATCATTCTCCAATTATTTTTGTTACTAAAACATAGACTGCTCCCCCGGCTAGTAGAGCAAATGCTATCAAGAGTAATATTTTTATAATTGGACTCATGTCTCCTTCTCCTTTTTTTCTCATGTTGAAACTTTTTGTAGCAGAGGTTTATAAGTGATTAAATAGCCGTCAGAGTTTTTTGTTATCACAAGGCTCTGTTTTAACTCATCAGACCCCTTGACTGGGGAATGTAACTCAAGAGTGCGAGCCGAGCCCGAATCACTTGGAAGTTTTTTTAGAGTTATGTAGTATGGAGCTTTGCATATATCATAACTGAAACAAGATTCATAGCTTTCATCAGGGCATAAACAAAAACATTCATAATCTCCGTTACATGATCTCGGGTAGACATCAAAATTCCTTACTAAATACCATTCATGAACAGCAGTTATGAAATATTCTTGACTTTGTCCTTCATTTAGTTTTTCCATTATGCTAACTATTTCATTCATCATCCCTTGAGCTCTTTCTTTTGTCTCTGCTTGGGATCTAACGCCCGCTATTTTTGCTCCGAGAGTTAATAAGACTATTAAACATAAAAGGCCGATTATTATTCCCACAGTCTTTCCACCTAGTAGTTCAAATCCTTTTTTGTTAGTTTTTATCATTTTTCTCTATCATCAGATAATGGAAATCTATTGATTCGGATTTTCCTTCAGCAGATTCTCTTATTATCTTGGCGATTTTATTATTTAGCAGGTAGACAGAAACCTTTTCTTTACCATTCCAGGCGTCTATTTCTTTAGAATAAAAGTATAAATTTTGGTATTTAGTTTTTTCCCAACTATTTTTTTCAAATAACGTTTCTTCAAGCACCATATTAGGATATATGACTACCCGCTCATAACCCGTTATCATTTTTCCATCTTCGGTGTTAGTATCAACGTCATCAACGTAGTTTTTATGACTTAGAGTTAAAAGTTTTTGGTAAGACTCTGGCAGAGAGATTTCTCTTGCAGGCCTTGAATATTCCCCGTAAATTGAGTGTAGCATTACTTTAATGTGTTCTGGTTCGTTCTTTGTTACTTGGTAAATATTCTCAAACATTTCTTCTTCTGAGTCTGAATTCATAATTTTGTTGATATAATCTCTTGAAGTTTCGTGGAGGTCAGCATAACCTTCTTTGTAAGATGTTGGACTGAGCCTATATCCTCCTGCATCAACTTTTTTAAAGTTTGATCTTAAGTATACTTGGACTCTTCCCCGCATACTGAGGTCTCCCATAAAATCAGGATTCCATCGGAACACAGCATTATCTGCTATGTCTCCATACTCTAAGATACCTGTAGCCATATCAAATTCTAAACCAATAATAGGTAGATGCCCCTTGTCCTCTATCCGCCCGTTTATTGAAGCCCAGTCACCAGAAGTCTTTTCTTGAATAGGCACGGCGTCTTCCTGAGATTTTATTAGATTATTTGCATCATCAACAGTATAGTCTGGGAAAATCCCATAAATTTTTTCCAGTATTCCAAACTTCATTATTCCCCCAAGAACTATCACCAAAACTATTGCTGCGATTACCCAGATAGTTAGCTTAGAACTTGTTACACTCTGACCGCCCTTGTGTCGAATCATCTAAGAACCTCTTCCAAGCATCGACTTAATAACATCAATAGCAGAAGATCCACTACGATTTATTATTATAGTTCCAGCAATAACTAGCCCTAAAATGGCTACTGCTATTATCCATGGTATTAGTGTGCTTGTCTCTTGTCCCCTTTTTTCTTTCATGTTTTCTTTAGATTTAGTAACTATTTAAAACTGACTTCTCGAATGCTTTTCTTTCTTTATTTTGCTAGATTTCCGTAAACTCTTACTTTTCTTGAGTTTTTGTTTTCTTTGTATTGTTGGTACTTTGTTATTAGTAATGCTACAATTATTGCTAATACTATTATTGTTACTATTATTCCTATAGTCCACCATGTTGATGAAGAAATTATTTTTTCTTCGCTTAATGTTCCTGCCCCTACTCCTTTACTAGCAGGTTGTTGGGGTATTTGTGCATTATTGTTTGTTTGGTTTTGTGGCACTATAGAATTGTTTGTTGTGGTTATTCTTGTTACTGTCACGTTTGCCCATCCGCTTGTACTATTTATTTTTTCTAGTTTTACTTCTATGTCTTTTTTTCCGTCGTCTGTTACGTCAAAACTGCTTTTTTCTCCTATTGCGAAAACTTTTTGTTGTGGTGTGCTTGATACATTTATTGTTGCTCCGCTAGAGCTTATGCTTATTAGCATTACGTTGTGGTATTGTCCTGAAATGTTCATTCTTATTTTGTCGTAAGCGTATAATACTTTGTTGTATCCTGAGTCTAGTTGGTATTGTGTTATTGAGTATGTGTGGTATCCGTTTCCTCCTCCGCCGCCTCCACCGCCGCTTCCTGAGCTGCTTGAATCACTGCTGGCTGTTGTTGCTGCTCCTGATATTTGTGCTCCTATTGTTGAGAAGTGCGGTATGTTTAATGCTAGGTAGTTTCCTGTTGTGTTCTTGAAGCATGTTTCATTAAATCCTCCGCTTTGGCATATTACTCCGCTAGTGTTCATTAGCCCCCTGTAATAAGTGCTGTTGTATGCAGAAAAGTCATCTGATAAGTTTACGTAATCACTCCCCATGCTCTTATTCCATGTTACTCTGTTGTTCTCATCATATAGTACTGGTATTGATACGTTTACTTGTGCTGAGTCATTGATGTATCCTGATGCTGTTGTGGTGTCTGAGTATGGTATTATTACTGTTACGTTTGAGTATGAGTCTGCAGGCGCGAAAGAACCAAAGTTCCATGTGTCTCTTACTGCTGTACTTCCACTTGTTGTTCCTCTTGCGTCTGCGCTGTCTCCCATTACTGATTCCATTGGTGGTTGTTTAGCGCTCATCATGTCATAGTCTTTGTATATTAGTGTTACATTAGTGCTTGTTATTTTTAATTCCATGTTAACTTTTCCTGCTAGTAATGCTTTTAGTGGGTTGAATGAGCTTGCGTTCATTTCTGTTATTACGCATGTGCTTGGCGCATCTGCCATTCCACATTCAGGGGTGTTTCTTAAGAATCTCATTCTTATTGGTATACTGGTAGTGTTTGTTGAGTCTAATCCCCCTGTGGAGTTAAATTTTTTGAATCCTTTGTCCATGCTCATTGATGTCATTGTTATGTTTATTTCTGTTGCGCTCAAGTTTAAACTTATTTCTTTTGGTGGTCCGTTTTGTGAGAATATCATTGCTTTAGCGTAGTTTGAGTTGTTGAATATTGGCAGGTAGAATGATCCGTTGCTTATGCTTGATGTGTCGATCATGTAGAATACTGTTCCTATTCCTGATGCTGTATGTCTTACTTTTATGTTTGCGTTAATGCTTGTAGTTACTGCTCCTCCGCTGGAGTTTATCACATTTATTTTTATTGATGAGGTGTTTATTGCTAGTCCTGTCTGGTTTGTTGTTCTGTATGTTCCTGCTAGTTTGTATAGTGTTCCATTCATTCTTAATTCGTCGTTTGAGGTTAGGTTAATGAATGATGCTAAGTTGTTTGCTGATCCTGGATTGTCTGATTCTACACTCCCGTTCTTAGCGTAGAATTCTAGCATGTACCCTGTTTGGTTTAGTACTGATATGTTATAGAATGCGAATGGGCATCCGGTTGTTGTGTAATTGATGCTTTGTGTTAGATTAATTCTTCCGTCATCTCCCCTTGTTGGTGGAACAAAACTTCCTGCGCTCGTCGTCCATGGTAACATCTTAATATTTATTGCTGTCACGTTCACTGGTGAACTGTTTACTCCGCTAGCAGGGTTTAAGCATCCTATCAGGTTTACTTTTCTTATTATTAAGCTTTGGTTAATTATTGATACGTTTCCTCCAACCGCATTTGCTGCTGATATGGCATAAGTTTTTGGTGGTGCGGGGCATAATGAGTCATTCATGAAGTCTGTTCCAAAGCACGCAGGGTCGTTAGAGTACCCTATTGAGCTTCCTGGGAATGCTGGCATTCTGAAAAATGATATTGTGTATCCTCTGCTTGCTGGCACTACTACTTGGACATTATTCGTTTTTTGTTGTGATGAGCTTTCTATTGGGAATCCTAATGCTTGGTCCACTATTTCGTATCCGAAACTTACTGGTGTTGTTCCGTTATTTGCTGATAGGTTAATTGTGAATGCTTGTTGTAGGTAGAATGTTGCTCCGTTTAGTGACATGTCAAACTCCCCATCTCCTCCTGCGCCGTAATACATGAATGATGGAAATTGTGGCATTATCATTCCCGTTTTTGTTGCTGTCCCTGTTGCGTTGTAATAGACCATTTTTAGTTGGAATCCACCAAATGATGATGAGGCATTAACTCTTGCTATTCTGAAGTATCCACTTGCGTTTGTCATTGTTGAAGCTAGTAGTGTGCTTGATGGTGGGCCGTTTTGTGTTTGTGATGCTCCGTAAATGCTTACGTTTGTTCCGTTTTGTCCGCAGCTCACACATGCTGTTTCGTTTAGTACGTACCCTGTAAATGCGAATGATGGGAAAAAACTTATTGTTGTGGTGTTTATATTCCCGTTAAGGTCTTTTGTTTTTATTTGTAATGATAATAATGCTCCCGTTCCAGAGTCCATTCTTCTTGCCGCAACGCTAATCCAGAAGTTTTTTGTTGTTCCGTTATTTATTATTGGTGTACCGCTAGAATTTGTGAAGTTTAGTAAGTATGTTCTTGTTATTGTTGCAGAATAGTTTGTGTTATCTGAAAAGTTTATGCTTGTTGCGCTTGTTCCGTTGCTGGAATTTATGAATAAGTCTGGTAGTGGTGAACCTGCAAGATTTGTTTGATATCGGAATTCTATTTCTGTTATGTTGTTTGACATTGCCCCTATTGTTATATTTATCGTGTTGTTTTGTGATAAGTCTAAGAACGGTGATGAGCTTGAGAAATTTGCATCAAACGCGTTTACTAATGGGAACATTAGTAGCATTGTTATTATCAGAATATAATTATTCCTCTCTAGATTCACCATCTTCTTCTATTTTAGAGTGTTTATTCTTCTTTATAAATATTTCTTCTTTATTACCTACTCTTTAGGAGCTATTATTTCTTAAACTGTTCCTTTTTAGTGTTGTTGCTGTTTCATGCTGACACGATTTATGATTTTAACACTAACCTACACCTTTCAAAGCTACTGATGCTAGTATTGCTAGTGTTACTGTTGATATTAGTGCTACTATTATGTATAGTATTATTCCTGTTTTTAGGTTTTTTCCTAGCTCGTTTGTTTTTTTTAGTTCGTCTTCTCCAGAGTCTACTGTTACTAGCGCGTTTGTTAGTATGAATGCTATTTCTATTATGTATATTCCTATTGATGCTTGTAGGAAGTATGGTGGTATCATTGATTTTAGGTCGAATATTGTTAGTATTGATGACAAATTTCCGAATCCTTCTATCGCTTGGTCTCCTCCTGCTTGGAATAGTAGTTCTAGTCTTGATAGTATTGCTGTTATCATGAATGCTAGCCCAAGTACTATTCCCGATAGTAGTGGTGCTAGGAATGTCATGTTGCTTTTCATGTCTGATACTACTTCTGCTAATAAATCTCTTAGTCTTTCGTTTATTTTGTGTATGTTTTTTATGTATTCGCTTATGCTCATTAGGCTTCTTGCAGCTACAGCCAGGCCTTTCTTTACGCTTTCTGTGAGGATTCTCATGCTTGTTGCTATCAGGTTTGATGGGTAGTATATTATTGCTCCTCTTGAATTATTGAATATTGCTTCTTCTAGGCTCATTCCTACTTGTTTTATGTTTATGTTTACTACGTTGAAGAATTCTGCTGTTATTTGTCCTTTTGATGATTCTGCTACTTTTCCGAATGCTAATTCTGCTGGTGTTCCGTCACCTATTCTGTTTCCTAGTTGGAATAGTGAACTTGCGAATTCTTCTTCTAAACTTTTTGATTTTTCGCGTGCCTGTATCAAATTTTTTGTTTTTGCTTTGTATGCTATTGCGAAAAACATTGCTATTCCTAATGGTAAGAATAAGCTTAGTATTAGTGCCCCTAGCCCAAATGGCCCTGTCACTTTTCCGTTTGCTGCTGTTTGGTAATCAAAAACTTTTACTGGTCCGAATATGCTTAGTCCTAGGTCTGTCATTTTCGGGTCTTGTCCTATTATTTGTGTTATGAACAGTGGTGATAGTCCTAGTATTATTAGTGGTAGTACTATTATTAGTGCTTTCCAATAATGACTTGTTGATTTGTATTCTGGGTAATAAGGATTTTTTTCTAGTGTGTCTGTTTCTCCGTATCCTCCTGGCCTTTTTAGCATTATTTGGCTTGACAGATAAAATACTCCTAATGGTATTATTATGTTGAATAATAGTACTATGTGGTACCATTTTACTATTCCTCCTAGTAGTGCGCTTGCCAGTGGCAGTAGTGCTAGCCCTAGTGTTGGTAGTACTATTCCTAGCATGTATAGGTTTGTTAATGGGCTTCTTACTTCATGGCTGAACTTTAACATTTTTTCGTATACTCCATCTAGTATTACCTGCAGTGATCTTTCTAGTATTCTGAGTCTTTCCGATTCATCTGGTTCGTACAAGCTGCTTTCTACTAAGTGGAAGCTTTCTACGAATTCTATGCTGTAATCTCTCCATGTTTCTAAGTAATGGTCTAGGCTTTCCTTTATGCTCGAGTATCTTCCTGTTTCTACATCGTAGAATACTTTTTTGAAGTCTAGTGATAGTGGTGCTGGTAGGTTTTGGCTTACAAATTGTATTGCTCTTTCTAAGTTGCTTGTGTGTTTCATGTATGCTACTACGTATAGCATGCATGGTACCATTTGGCTGCTTGCTTTCAGTCTCCATTTGTTTGCTAATCTTTCTGGTGTTGAGTAATAGTAATAGAACAAAAATATTGCTGTTAGGAATGATAAGAAAATAAATGATAGTGATATTTCGTTTGTTAGTAGGTATATTATTGTCGCGCTTATTATTCCTAGTATCATTACTATTAGTAATGCCATTATTGCCAGACCAAATGATTCTCCCGGCGTTATTTCTAGGTGTGCTATGTCTAGTGATCTTTGTATTTTTCCTTCGTCTTTGCTTGATACTTTTACTGTTATTATGCTTCCTAGGCTTTTGCATAGTCTTTCGTATCTTGATATTTGAGGTATCATTTCTTCTTTGAATTGTGAGTATTCTCGTGACATATCTACTCCCCCTATTCCAGAATTTGTTCTTGTGTTGCTTAGGTTTATTTGGTTTCCTAGTTTTCTTTCATACTTTTCTATTATTCTTCTTGTTTCATCATCATTATACGCCATTTTCACACCTCTTTACGACCATATTTTATGCTTTCCCCACTTTATATTTCTTAGCGCTGGACCATAAGACCTCAAAATAGTTCTTGTAACTTTCTGCTATTTCCTTATTTTTTATTAGTATTATGAATGGTTTTTCTTTTATGAGATGTATTGAAATGTATTCTCCAAATATCGATGTTGTTGCCTCTGACTTAACGTCTAAATACCTATATTCTACATGAGGCACATTGAATGCTTCTGTTTTTTGATGTTCCTTGTTGCCTACGATTCTTACTTTTAGCTTCATCTTTTTTACGTTTTTTGTTAGTGCAGGCATTTCATAAAGTTCATAAAATGCTTTTCCAGTTGCTCCAAATGATAAGAACTCTTTACTCTTATCTAGAACGAAGTTGAACCAACTCCTTAGTCCCTCTCTTCCTTCATACACATTAATTTCTAAAGGCGAATTAGAATTTTTTTTTATTTTACTTAACTCTTTTATTAATTCTCCTATTATTAGCTCTTTTTTCTTTACTTGGTTTAAGAGATTTTTGGGATTTGATGCTTCAAAGAATTTTTTACCTTCTTTTACAGTATAACTCACCAATCCCTTTTCTATTAGGTGGTTTAGTACAGTATAGCTTAGTGTTCTATCCATTGATAGTTGTTTTGCTATCCTATTTGCTGAAGACTGACCCCTTACCAATAATTCCTTGTAAACTTTTGATTCATTACCTGTTAGGCCAGCTTCTCCTAACTGTTCATAAATATCCATATGAAAACATTGATTTTTAGCTTTTTAATTGTTGTTATGTTTAATAACAACTTAGATTCAAAAGGCTTTGAGGAGTACATGGTAGTAATGAATAAATATTTTGGAGGTAAAAAATGAATGAAAGAAGAAGACTCTCAAAGCTAGACTTAGCCTTGCTATTTGGCGGGTCAGTTATGGCTGGAACTTATTATGGCCTGCTTAAGGGTGTTGGCGATTTTATTGGTCCAAACGAACAGGGCGCAAAAGTTTATGATCCGGAACTTTTAGGCCCAACAGCCGTAGTTTTAGGTATTAGCCTTACGGCTTTTGGAGTTGCGGCTTATCTTGAAAAAAGAAGTGAAGAAAGATGAGGTGTAGTTGTGAATACAGATACTACCGTTATATGTGCCATAAAGAAAAACCTAGTCCACAAAAGATCAAGGCAACATTATTTAGAATGGGTTGATTAGCAGATAATTAAATTTCTATCTAAAACAAAAAATAAAAGTCTAATCTTCTTTATTCTTCCCGCTTTTTATTTCTTTTATTTTTTGTTTTAGCCATTCTTCCCATTGCGGGAATACTATTTCGCTTTTTGGTAGTCCTTCTTGTTTTGTTACTTTTTCGCTTATTTTGTAGAATGCTGAGTTGCTTAAGCTGTTGAATTTTGCTTCTAATAATTCTGGTGTTTTGTTTTTTTCTGCTTGTTTTACTATTTCTTCTTTTATTTTTGCTCTTAGTTGGATGTTGTCCCATACTGCGTCCCAGTTTCCCGCCCACCCTTTTACGTTTGCTGCTATTGCTTTTATTACTTCGCTGTCTCCGTTTATTAGTTCGTCTGTTGGTTCTAGCATGTCTTTTTCTACGTTGTATCTTAGTAGGTCTACGAATCCGTGTTCTTCTTCAGGATCTTTACTCCATCCCTTTCTTACTTCTGTTAGTTGTATCATGCGTCTGTAGCTTTTTTGTCCGTCTGCGCTTCTTACTGGGTTTGCTATTATTATTAGGTCTGTTGCTTTGAAGCTTGTTGCTGGTACTTCTAGGTCGTTTACTACTCTGTCGAATACTCCATATGGTGATGCTCCGTGTATTGTTCCAGCTACTACGTTTGCTAGTGCTCCTACTCTCATTGCTTCGTATAGTGCTCTTGCTTCTATGCTTCTTACTTCTCCAACTATAAGTGATGAGTCTCCTAGTCTAAGCGAGGTTCTTATTCCTTCGTCTGCTGCTACTTCGCTTGTTTTTTCTAGTAGTGCGCTTCTTACTTTCATTCTTAGAATATCGTACCCTATTTCTCTTAGTGCCTCTACTGGTAGTTCTAGTGTGTCTTCTAGTACTATTACTCTGTACTTGGGCATTATCTCTAGCATTAGTGCTCCTAGTAGTGATGTTTTTCCGCTGCTTCTTGTTCCTGCTACTAGGAATGTTCTTGCTCCATCTATTAGGAATGATAGTAGTCCTGCTGCTAGTGGGCTTAACATTTTGTTTTTTATGAATAGTGGTAGTGTCCATGGGTTGTCTCTGTGTCTTCGAAATGCGTATGCTAATCCGTTTGGCGATAGTGGCTGTTGTATTATTGCTACTCTCGCACTCATTCTTCCGAGTTCCAAGTTTGTGTCTAGTACCGGGTTTGCTTCGTCTAGTGGTCTTCCTGATAGTATTCTGAATTTTGCTGCCCACGATTGTACGTCTTCTTGGCTTGGTATTATGTTTGTTACGCATTCGTCGAATTCTCCGTGTTTTATGAATATTTGGTTTATGCTTGCTGGTGCGTTTAGCATCATGTCTTGTATGTTTTCGTCTTGTAGTAATACTTCTAGTATTCCGAATCCTATTGTGTGTCTCACTAGTATGTTTGCTAATTTTTCTAGGTCTTGGTAGCTTATTGCTACTCCTTTGTTTGCGGCTAATTCTCTTAGGAGATCTTTGCTTACGTTTATGAATACGTGTCTTGTTCTTTCTGGGTCTGTGAATTCTTCGTTTTTTGGTGCGTGTTCTACTAGTACGTTTCTTGCTAGGTTTAGCAGGTAGTAATGGTCTTCACTTAACGAGTATTCTGGCGGCATTAGGTGGTAGAAGTATTTTAGGTCGTCTTTCTTTTTCATTATTGTTACTGTGCTTTCGTCGCTTCCTTCTGCTATTTGGTATTGTTTTACTATTTCTGCGTCTGTTGGTAGTGATGCAAGGAGTCTTGTGAATGTAAAGTTTGGTACTACGTCTGGTTGTAGAACATTGTTGTATATTTCTCTTTCACCGAATTTGTAATATGGTAGTGATGATTCTAGTTTTTTGTATATGCTTGTTGATTCTAGTAGCATTGTTGTTCTTTCTATTACTCTTATGTTGTCGTTTATTATCGTTCTGCATTTTTGTTCTGATACATTTATTTTTCCTTCTTCTTCGTTTCTGAATCTTTTTATTTCGTAGTATGCTGCTATTGGGTCTTGTTTTAGTATGCTTAGGAAGTATGTCATGTTTTTGTTTCTTCTTTCTGTGCATTCTCTGCAAATGTTTTGTGTTCTGGGGTCGACTCTTAGTAGCCCTACTTGTTGTATTAGTGTGTTGTATAAGCTTGCTATTTCTGTTAGTAGGCTTACTTGTGAGAATGAGTGGCTGTAGTTTCTTTGTTGTACTAGT
Source organism: Nanobdellota archaeon (assembly GCA_038045945.1). GTDB lineage: Archaea > Nanobdellota > Nanobdellia > Pacearchaeales > GW2011-AR1 > JAGVWS01. The sequence goes on along the minus strand of JBBSXC010000004.1, from coordinate 210,350 downwards.
ACTATTCTTGATGTGTTCGGGTTTTCTATTAGGTAGTCTATTATTCTTGCCATTATTTGTCCTTGTTCTGCTATCGATGGCACGAATGGTACTTTTAGGAAGTTGATGTACATTATGTCTTGTCCGCTTTCTCTGATAATTTCGTATCCGTATTGTTGTGTCTCTTTTTTGAATAACATTATTTTTTTCCTTCTTTTTTTGCTTAAACAAATTTCTTTGTTTCGTTGCTCATTGTTTTGATGTTTTGTGTTATTAAAAACTCTTTCTATACCTTGTTTTGTCGTTGCTTATGACAGTAAGTATTTTAAACTCATCATCCTATTCTTAATAATATAAAGATGGTTGAACAACAAGGTTTTGTTTCTCAGGATGAATTCTCTCCTATTGCTAAGCTTAGGGATCTTGAGGAGAAGCATAAGCTTCTCAAAGAAAGGATTCTTTTAATTGGTGAGAACTTGGTTGATTTTCGTTCCGAGATTTCCCATGGTGTTTCTTCTATGAAGTCTGTTCTTGATGCTGTTAGGGATGATGTTGATAAGTTGACCGGTTCTGTTAGGAGGATTTCTGAGGATGTTGAGTCTCGTGCTCGTAAGGCTGATTTGGAGATTTTGCAGCGTCAGGCTCGTATGTTTGAGCCTTTGAAGCTTACTACAGTTGATGATGTTAAAAGAATTATTCAGGAGTCTAAACTCTAATGTCTCTTATTAAACAGGTTGAGGATCTCAAGTCTGCTGGTAGGTCCGATTCTCAAATCGTTACTGATTTGAGGAATCAGGGTTTTATGCCTCGTGAGATTGAGGATGCTCTTTCTCAGTTTCAGGTTAAGAGTGCTGTTTCTCAGGAGTATAATCCCCATGGTGATCCTTCTAGTGATTCTAATATGCAGCAGAGTATTATGAATAATTCTGCTCCTCCAGCGCCTGCCCCCTCTAATTTTTCTCCTCCTACCCCTTCTCCTAATTTCCAGCCACCCCAGGATTCTCCTTATCAGCAGAGTGCCGATCAGAATTATTATGAGCCCTATTCTTCTCCTGTGGTTACTAGTGATAACTACCCCCAGTATTCTTATTCTCAACCTCAAGGCTCTGAGGCTTTTTCCGAGATTGCTGAGCAAGTGTTTGATCAAAAGATTGTTAAGATTAAGTCTGAGTTGTCTAAGATTGATGATTTTAAGTCTGATACGGATAATAAGATTATTCTTCTTAAGGAAAGGATTAAGCGTATAGAGTCTATTATTGATACTTTGCAGGATTCTATTATTCGTAAGATTGGTGAGTATGGTCAGAACATTCAGGATTTGGGTAGTGATTTACAGTCTACTCAGAATTCTTTTTCTAAGATTATTGAGCCTTTGTCTAGGAGTATTGGTAATGGTCGTGTTGTTAAGCCTAGAAGGAAGAAGAGTAAGAAGAAGGTTAAGAAATAATTAGTTTTTAGTTTTTTTATACTTTTAGTCCTGAGTCTTTTACGTCTTTTGAGTGTTGGTCCATTTCTCCGCTCATTAGGCAGTCCCAGCATGGTTGTATTGTTCCGTCCGCTTTTTTTATTCTTTTGAATCCTTTGCACTTCTCGCACTTTTTTGTTAGGTCCATAATGGTTATTGTTCTTTCTTCCTCTGTTTTACTGATTAATTGTTGGTTTATAAGTATTATTAGCTCGTAGGATAATTATTGTTCTTTTTCTTTTTATGCGGTTCTGAGAATATTTTTTTTACTTTCTTTGTATTCTTGTTGATCTTCCTAAGTATGAGAAGCTTCCCATAGTCATTGATAATACTATTAGTGTTATTACTAGTATTAGTATTACTATTGCGCTTCCGTAATCTTCCCACCAGTTTGTGGTGTATCCTGAGTATGCTGAGAATGCGTTAGCTATTATGAATAAGAATGTTACTGCTCCTACTCCGAAGAATATCCATTGGTGTTTTTTTCCTTCCCAGTCTATGAATGCTCCGCATAATATTAATGATACGAGCAGTACTGATAGCCCTATTCCTGCTCTTGGGAATATTTCTCTGAAGAATACTGCTACAAAGTTCATTTGTAACGATAGTAGTCCTATTGCTAATGATACTACAAGGTTTATTCCCTTTTTGCCTTTGAATACTGGTATCTTTTCTAGAATTGCGTATGTTACTGCAAATATTAGTATGAATGGTAGTACATATGCGAAAACACCCATTTTTTCCCAATCAGCTAAAACTTTTGTTATTCCAGCGTCGTATGTTGCGAATCCCTCTAATAATCCCATTCTAAAAAAACGGACGGGTTATTTATATATCTTTTGTTAAACTGGTTTATCTTAAAATATTGTCCTTTGAGAATTTTTGAGTTATTTTTTCTTGTCTCCGCCGCTACTTCCGCCTATTGATGCTACTATTATTACTGCTATTATTATTATGAAGAATATTATGTTCCATAGTAAGTTTGAATGTGTTTTGTTTGTTAGGTAAGTCCATATTCCGCTTGCCCATATAACCATTGCTAGTATTGCAAATCCTGCTATTCCCCAAATTGCGTATTTTATTCCGTTGTTTAGTTCGAATTTGTCTTTTCCTTCTGCGAATGCGAATATTATCATTAGTACTAATACTATTACTATTGTTACTGCGAATAATGGTATTATTCTTGTTATTATGTCAGTTGGGTACGCAAATGATACTGCTATTATTGATAATGCTAGTGATATTACCACGTTTAGTGTTTTGTTGTCTCCGCTAAGAATTTTTGTTTTTTGTAGTATTGCGTATATTACCAGGAATAGTATTACGAATGGTAGTAAGACCTGTACTAGGAATGGTGATGAAAAGAAAGTTGTTACCATAGCTTTTTATTCTTTTTTTAGGATTTTTTACATTGCCTCTTCTTCAGATGGCATTGATTCTTCCATAGACTCATTGTTTGGCAGCGAACTTCTTGCTACTAACATTATTGTTCCTATTGCTCTTACGAATTGGTGGGGTATTATTACTCCTCTTGCTCCTCCCAAGAATCCTCCAAACTCTCCAGCTACTCTTATTCTCCAACCGTCTATTTTGTTCTCCACAATGTTTACTTCTTCAACTTCTCCGAAGAAGTCTCCAGTGTCGGTGAATACTTTTTTTCCTAAAATTTCACTAATCTTTTTTACTTTTAACATGAGATGAGACAAAAGCACATTATTTATATACTTTTCTATACTATCGTAACTGTTTGAGTGGTGTGATTATTAAAAAAATGGAAACTTTTAAAGAGCTTGGTCAGGTTATTAGTGCTTGGATAGTTCTTAGTTTTGTTGGTTCTGTCGTCGAGTTTCAGTCTTTGACTTTTTTTGGTTTTTTTATTATGCTTATTGTTTTTGGCCTCATACTTTTTGTTTATCTTCTTGCTAAGAAGCTTACTGGTTATTATTTCAGTGTTGATGAGGAATCTAGGATTTGGAGTCTTAAGCGTTATGGTTTTAGGGCTCACCAGTATTTTAATAATGAGGTTCCTTTGGGTATTATTCTTCCTATTGTTGTTCTTGTTTTAAGTCTTGGTACTATTCCTTGGTATGCTTCTTTGCAGAGTGATCTTAAGCCTCGTAAGTATAAGCAGGTTCGTAAGGATGGTCTTCTTTCTTTTACTAATATTTCTGATCGTGATTCTGCTTTTGTTTCTGCGGCTGGCGTTTTTTCTTGTTTGCTTATTGCTTTTTTTGCTTATATTCTTAATCTTCCTTTGGTTTCTAGGATTGCTATCCAGTTTTCTTTTTTTAATATGATTCCTTTTGGTCAGCTTGATGGTACAAAATTATTTTTTGGTAATCGTTCTTTGTGGATGGTTTTGTCTGGTGTTGTTTTGGTAGCTTTGGCTTATAGTTTCTTTTTGGTATAATATGAGAGCGTATTTTTCTAACAGTATTAATAGTGGTTTAAGTTTAATTTCAGGTTATGGATCGTTTGCTATAAAACCGATAATGAGAGGAGAAGTAATAATTGATTTCTCTTCTGCACCACAAATAATTATTAGTAAAGCTGAAGCTGACAAAAAGTATTCTACAGGGTTTGATCATATGCTTCAGATTGGGAAAGATTCGTTTTTAGTCACAGTTAATAATGATAACGAAAAGAGATTTGGACATGTTAATCACTCTTGTGATCCTAACTGCGGTATTAAGAATAAGATGCAGTTTGTAGCAATGAGGGATATCCCAGTTGGTGAGGAGATTACTTTTGATTATGCCATGTCCGAAAGTACAGATTATAGTTTTGTCTGTTCCTGCCAGAGTCCCAAATGCAGAGGATTAGTTACAGGAAATGATTGGAAAAATAAGTTTCTGCAAAAAAAGTATGATGGTTTCTTCTCTCAGTATATCTATGATAAGATTGATGAACAAAAAGTTTTATCACCACTTTCTTTATAATCCTCTCTTTCTTTTCTCATTCATGACCATTGTTGGTATTTCTCCTCGTAAGTACCAGGAAGAAATTTTTCTTACTTGTAGGGATAAGAATTGTTTGGTTGTTCTTCCCACGGGTGTTGGTAAGACTCTTATTGCTTTAATGCTTGCTGTTGACAGGCTTAAGAGTTTTCCTTCTGGTAAAGTTTTGTTTCTTGCTCCCACTAAGCCTTTGGCTGAGCAACAAATGAGTTATTTTCGCAAGCATTTAACTGAGCTTTTTGCTACTATAGAGATTTTCACTGGAGGTGTGGAAGCTCAAACTCGTAAAAAGCTTTGGCAGAGGGCCGACATAATTTTTTCTACCCCTCAATGTATTGCTAATGATCTTAAGAAGAATCTTTATGATTTGTCTTCTGTTTGTTTGCTTGTTGAGGATGAGGCTCATCGTTGTTTGAAAAATTATGATTATAATTATGTTGCTCATCATTATTTGGAGGTTGCTTCTAATCCCCGTGTTCTTGGTATGACTGCTTCTCCAGGTTCTGATAAGGCTAAGATTAAGGAGATCTGTGATAATTTGGGTATTGAGGCTTTGGAGGTTAGAACTAGAGATAGTGATGATGTTAAGGAGTATTTGCAGGAGTTAGAGGTGGAGGTTGTTAAGGTTGATTATCCTCCCGTTCTTTCTCGTGTTCGTGATCTCTTAAAAGGTATTTATGATAAGAAGGTTTTTGAGCTTAAGAGTAGGAAACTCTTGTTTGGTCCTGGCGGTAAGAAATCTCTTTTGGAGCTTCAGGCTCGTCTAATCAAGGGCATTATTGCTGGTAACAAAAATTTTAATTCTATGGCTGGTTCTTCTGCTTGTGCTCAGGCCTTGAAGGTTTCTCATGCTATTGAGTTGATTGAGACTCAGACTCTTTCTTCAACTGCCGATTACTTTAAGGATTTGTTTGATCAGGCTGCTAGTAAGAAGAGTAAGTCTGTTCAGACGTTGGTTGCTAATAAGGATTTTCTTTTGGCTAATGATTTTTTGCTTAAGCTCATTGGTGATAATATTGAGCACCCTAAGTTGGCTGTTGTTAAGGGTATTATTAAGGATGAATCAATTGGTGATAAGCGCAGAGCTATAATTTTTACTCAGTTTCGTTCTACCGCTACTGCTATTTGTAAGTCTCTTAATTCTTTGCCAGGCGTTAATTCTCGTGTTTTTGTCGGTCAATTGAAGAAGGGTGATACTGGTCTTTCTCAGCGCGAGCAGTCTGAACTTCTTAATGACTTTCGTTCTGGTAGTGTTAATGTTCTTTGTGCTACTTCTATTGGCGAGGAGGGTTTGGATCTTCCTGAGGTTTCTTTAGTTGTTTTTTATGAGCCCATTCCTAGTGCTATTCGTAAGATTCAGCGTGGTGGTCGTACTGCTAGGCTCAAGCCTGGTAAGGTTGTTACTTTAGTTACTCAGAAGACCCGTGATGAAATCTATTTTTGGGCTGCTTTTCACAAGGAAAAGAAGATGTATTCTGCGATTGATAGTATCAGTAAGGATTTTAAGCTCAGGGATGAAATTGACAGTAAGGAGCAAAAGGTTTTAGGCGATTTTGATGATGACAAGGAATAATTATTCTAGTTTGTAGTCTTTTATCACTTTGTATTTTGGCCCGCTTGGTGTTAGTTCTGACTCTACTAATGAAAACTTTTTTATTTTGAATTTTTCTTCTTTTTCTTTTTTGTTCATTTCGTCTAGTAGTTTCATCACGTATGTTTTGTTCATTTGTTTTATTCTTGCTATTGTTATGTGGCTCATGAATCGTGGTTCTTTTTTGAATCCTTCTTCTTCCATTGTTTCATCTATCTTTTTTTGTAGTTTTTCTGCTCCGCTCATTTCTAACCACAATATTTTTGGTTCGCTTGGTGTGAATATTCCTGCTTGGGAGATTGTTGTTTCGAATGATTCTTCTTTTATTTTTGATAATTTTTTGCTTATTTCATCTGCTTTTTGTGTTGTTACTTCTCCTAAAAATTTTAGTGTTAGGTGTAAGTTGTCTGTTTCTGCGTATCTTGCATTCATTAATTCTAGTTTTCTTACTTTTTCTTGAGTGTTTTTTATTTCTTTCTTTACGTCTTCTGGCAGGAATATTGCTATGAATAATCTCATTTTTATTTTTGTTCTTTTCTCCTTATTTCCCAGATTATTAGTCCTTTTAATTCTTTGTTTTATAGTTATTAATCAAATTTTTAGCAAGTTTTTGGCGTTTTGGTATATTTGTTCTGATACTTCTTCTTCGCTTAGTTTCTTTATTTTTGCTATTTCTCTTATTGTGTGTTTTACGTCTATGGGTTCGCTTCTTTTTCCTAACTCTGCTGATAAGTATGGTGCGTCTGTTTCTGTTAGTATCTGTGTTAATGGGACTATTTCTACTAGCATTTTGAAGTGTTCTAGTCTTGTTATTACTGCTGGTATGCTAAAGTATAATCCTTGTCCCACGCCCTTTTTTATGAGGTTTTTATTTCCGCTAAAGCAGTGTAAATCAGCGTTTTTGAAATTTTCTTCTTTTAATATTTCTAAAACGTCTGATTCTGCGTTTCTTGAGTGTATTACTAGTGGTTTCTTTATCAATTTTGCTAAATCTATTACTTTTCTGAATATCTCTTTTTGTTTTTTTCTTGCTTCTTCTGGCAATACCATTTTGTAGTCTAGTCCTACCTCTCCTATCGCTACGCATTCTTCTTTGTTTTTTTTAATCCATTCTAATTCTTCTTCTACATTAAAGATTTCTAAATCTCGTGTTACGTCATCTTTGGCTTCTGTCAGCATTTCTGCTACTGCGTCTACAGGGTATATTCCGAAGCTTGCTTTTATTATGTCAGAGTATTTTTTTGATAATTTTAATACTTCCCGATTACTCTTCTTTCCTACCCCCGATGCAATTATTATTTTGAATCCACCTTTTCTTGCTCTCTCTATTACTTCCTCTAAGTCTTCTTCAAATCTTTCAAATGTTAAGTGTGCGTGTACGTCTACTAGTTTCATTTTATTTTTCTCCTAACTCTAGAAATTTCTTTATTATTTCTTTGTTTCTTACTTCTGGGTGGAATATTACTCCGTAGGTTTCTTTTTCTTTGTGTTTTATTATTTCTGCTTCTTCTCCGCTAGTGTAGCTTGTGAATTCTTTTGGTGTTTTGCACATCCCTTTATGTAATTCGTAGACTTCTTTACTTCCCTCTAACCCTAATATTGGCGTTTTTATGATTATTTTTTTCATCCCTATTTTTGGCAATCCCTCTGTGCTTACTTCTTCTCCGTAAACTTTCGTTATTATTTGCATTCCTGAGCATATCCCCAATACTTTTCCAGAATAATTTTTTATCCATTTGAAGTTTATTAGGTGATTGTTGTAGTCAAAGTCTGCTATTGCTGTTCCACAAATTATTATTATTTTGTATTTGTTTGCCACTAGTGCGTTTACTTCTTTATAGCTCTCTACATCGGAGTCTTTTCCTTCTTCTTTTATTATTTGCGATATTGGTTTTACGAATTCTAGTTCACTTATTTTTTCTTTGCATGTGCTAATCAGTAGTATTTTTTCTTTATTCATTTTTTTATTCTAGTTCTGCTTCCATTCTCCAGTTGTTTCCTTCTCCAAGGATTTTTTTGTCTTTTACCTCTAGCTTTTTTTTGAATAGTGGGGACTGTAGTACTAATGTTTCTGCTTCTCCTCCCTCAAATGCGTGGTTTATTCCGCTTTTTTTGTTTAGTATTTTTATTTCTTCTATCATTTTTTTGTCTATTTTTCTTCCTAACCAGTCTTTGTTTAGTCCTTCTGCCGATACTCCTACTATTATTGCTTCTATTTTTTCTTTTATTATTTCTTCTAATAATTCTTCTTGGTTTTTTTGCCATAAAGGGTTAAAGCACCATATTTTTCTTTTTTCGCAAATTTTTTGTATTCTTGATGCTTGATACACACTTTCTATTGCTCCTGTTGCTACTCCCTCTATTTCGTATTTTTTTATTGCTGTTTTTATTGCTTTATTAAGGTCTACTAGTTCTTCTTCTTTTACTCCTTTTGTTTTTACTGTTACTATTGGTATTCCCATTGCTTCTGCCTGTTTTTTTGTTTGTGTTATTGATGGTGTTTGGAACATGTAGCTTTCTTTGTTTTCTGACTCTATTGTTATTAGGCATGTTATTTCATGCCCGTACCTTTTTGCTATTATTGCTGCGTAGTTTGAGTCTTTTCCTCCAGAGTATAGTATTCCTATTTTCATTATATTATTTCATCATACCTACTTTTAAATATGTTTGATTGTGTTTATCATTATGGCTTCGACTAATGCTGGTCCTGAGTATGGTAAGGCTCAGGGTAATTATCTTAATGCTAAGGATGTTGATGAAAAGATTTTTTTCTTACAAGAGATGATTAAGTATGCTCCTAAGCATAAGTCTTCTGAGAAGATGGTTGCTGAGCTTAAGACTCGTCTTATTAAGCTTCGTGATAAAAAAGAGAAGTCTAAGAGTGTTGGTAAGTCTACTCTTAAGGCTATTAGGAAGGATGGGCCTCAGGCTGTTCTTGTTGGTTTTACTAATTCTGGTAAGTCTTCTATACTTAATTGTTTGACTAATGCTTCTTCTCTTGTTGCCGAGTACGAGTATAGTACTGTTATGCCTGTTATTGGTGCTATGAGTTATGGTGGTATTGTTACTCAGGTTATTGATCTTCCTGCTGTTAATAGTGATTTTTTTGATAAGGGTTTGGTTAATTCTGCTGATCTTGTTCTTGTTGTTGTTAATAATTATGATGATCTTTCCAGGATTTCTCCTTATCTTGAGAGGACTACTGGTAAGAGGCTTATTGTTTGGAATAAGTCTGACTTGATGGATTTTGATGTTGCTAGGAAGACTGAGGCTAAGTTTATGATGAGTAAGCAGGACTTTATCAAGTTTTCTTCTAAGAATACAACTAATCTTGAGGAGTTAAAGAAGAGGATTTTGAGTAAGTTTAGTATTATGAGGGTTTTTACTAAGGAGCCTAAGAAGGAGAGGAGTGTTGATGCTACTATTATGAAGCCTGGTTCTACTGTTGGTCATCTTGCTGAGAGGATTTATCATGGTATGTCCGATAATATTAAGGAGATTCATATTTGGGGTCCTAGTAGTAAGTTTGGTGGGCAAAAGGTTGGCCTTAAGCATGTTCTTAAGGATTTGGACGTTGTCGAGTTTAAGACTAAGTAGAAAAGATTTATTTATTAGTTGAGTTATTATTTTTATGCCTAGGCTTAACGCTTTATTGTTTCTTGGCTCTCTTATTGGTATTATAGTTATTATTTTTCTTAGTGATTATTATCATGATGGATTATTTGTTAATGGTCGTTTTAGTAATTTTTCTTTTCATGATGATTACCAAACAATTAAGATTTTAGTTAATGGTAATAAGAGCCTTGTCTTTACTTGTTATTCCTGTGATAGCGGTCTTAGCGTGTTTGTTGGTAGGAATGTTTCTTTGTTTTTTAGTTATTATAATAATCGTTCAATTGTTGAAAAGTTGGTTATTAAACAATGATTTTTTCTTTGGTGATTGCTTTTTTCTTAGGTTTATTTATTGGTTGTTTTACTGGCTTGATTCCTGGAATTCATATTAATCTTGTTGGTAGTATTCTTTTGTCTGGAGTAATTTTTTCTCCTGAGATTTTTTCTTCTTATCAGGTTATTGTTTTTGTTGTTTCTTTGTCTATTGCTCATACTTTTCTTGATGGTATCCCAGGCATATTTCTTGGTTGTCCTAATGATGATTCTTCTGTTTCGATAATTCCAGGACACCATTTTCTTCTTAAGGGTGAGGGTTTTTCTGCTTCTGTTTATTTTTTGCAAGGGTGTGTTTTTGGTCTTTTGTGTTTTGTTCTTATTGCTCTTCCGTTATTTTTTGTTATTCCTAAAATTTATCTTTATCTTTCTCCCGTTATGTGGCTTGTTCTTATTTCTTCTTCGCTTTTTCTTATTTTTTCTCAGGGTAAGTGGTTTTTTGCTTTTTTTGTTTTTCTTCTTTCTGGTTTTCTTGGTTTTTCTTCTTTAAACCTCGGTCTTTCTGAGCCTCTTCTTCCTTTGCTCGGCGGACTTTTTGGTGGTTCTTCTATTATTTTTAGTTTGTTTGAGGATAATTTTGTTCCTAAACAAACCATTGTTGGTTTAGATAAATTTTTTGGTTTTTCTTGGGATTCTTTTGTTAAGCATTTTGAGATTTTGCTTATTTCTTCTCCTCTTGTTAGTTTCTTGCCTGGACTAGGTTCTGGTCAGGCTGCTGTTATTGGTTCCTCTTTTATTGATGATAATCGTGAGGATTTTATGAGGCTTATTGGTGGCGTTAATGTTTTAGTTCTCGGCCTTTCATTTGTTGCTATTGCTGCTATTTCTAAAGCTCGTACTGGTGCTGCCGCAGTTATTCTTTCTTTGGTTCCTTCTTTTTCTTTAAATGATATTTATGTTGTTTTGTTTGTTTCTTTAATTGCTGGTATTATTTGTTTCTTTGTTGGTATTTTTGTTAGTAAGAAAATTTCTTCTATTATTAGTGTTGTTAACTATAAGCTTGTTTCTTTACTTGTTTTGGCTCTTATCGTTTTTCTTGTTTTATTTTTTTGTGGTTTTTTAGGTTTGTTAGTTTTTTCTGTTTCTTCGCTTTTAGGATTATTAACTATTAGTCTTGGTGTTAGAAGGACTAACTTGATGGGCTGCCTCTTGATACCAACTATAATTTTTTATTTGCCCTTTTAGAAAGTAATATAAGTTAATTAACAATTATTAAGATATGAAAAAGGGAAGAAACTCAAAAGAGGTTATAGAATCAACTACAAGACCGGATTTAGAAGCAGCTTATCGAAAGTATCCTGGCGAGGAACCATATGATGTTAGTGAAGAAAGAAATGAAGGTTCCGTAAGATTTAAGCAACCAGACTTTATCGATCAGCAAAGGTTCCCAGGAGTCGGGGGTTATAGAGAAATTCATACCCACCCATCACCAAAACCGCTTTCAAAGGTAGCGACTTACTTAGCTAAAATTCTTCCTTTTAAATTTTTTGAAGATGAAGCAAGAGAAGAAGAACAGTCTGTTGAGATAGAAGAACGTAAAAGGTTACCTAGTTGGACAGACATAGATTTATTTTTGTTAAATGATAAACAAAAGTCAACAACTATAGCAGCTAGAGACCCAAAAACTGGAAAACTTAGAGGATATTTTGTACTCAGGAAAACTAAATGGACTAGACCATTAAATAAGTATGATAAAAAAGAATGGGCAAATAGAATTTATTCAGATAATCAATGGAGAAAGGATAATCCTTCCGAATTTGGGAACGCTCATTACGGGTTCTCCCGGGATGAAATACGGAATAGGATACAACAATATGCGTGGAACCATTGGTTAGCTTATCGACAGCTTGACGAAAAAGGAAGGACTATTGATTCATACAGCCGGTCACACCCATTACCAAAGAAGTCAAAAAGTAAGCTCGAAACAACTCTTTCGACTGCGTCATTAACTCTTTTTCTTGTTTCTCTTATCTTTCTTTCATCCAATATTACAGGAAATGTTATTTCAGGTGTTACTCAATCATCTTCTAACATTTTAAGCATATCGTTATTTCTTGCAGGATTAATTTGTGCATTCTTTTATTTTAAAAATAAGTAAGAAAAACATCTAGCAAGTTCAAAACCACTTTTTTAGTTCTACTTGTTTGTGTTTTTCTTTTCCGAATATGCTTTCTATGTAGCTTCTTGCTAATAGTAAGCTTTGTTTTAGGTATGGGCTTACGTTGTATGTTGTTGCTAGCGTTATTGCTGGTTCTAAGTATTTTATTATGCTTCCGTATGATATTGTGAATATTATTTTTCCTTCGCACTTTACGCATTTTCCGCTCATTGGTGGTCTGCGGTGTATTTCGTTGCACCCTACGCATCTGAAGCTTTGTTGTGAGAATTTTCTTAGGTTTCCTCTTATGTCTCTTATGAAGTGTCTTTCTATTATTAGTCTTGCTACGTCGCTTTCGTCTACTGATCTTAGTTTTGTGTCTAGTTCCATTTGTTTTTCTACTTTGTCATGCATTGTTGGCAGGAATTTGTATGATGAGTTTGTTACTCCTGCGTTTATGTTGTCTGTTGCGTGCGTGTACCCTATATTTGTGAACGGGTCTTCTCCTTTTTTTAGTGCTTCTCTTACTGTTCTTATTTTTATTTCTGATGAGTGTGATCCTTTTTCTGATAGTTCGTAAAGTGTTAGTGGGTGTTCGTTTACTAATTCTAAGTCTAATATTTGGTCGTCTACTTCTCCTGCTCTTAGGCGGCTGTTTAGTACTAGTGGTGCGTCTTGTGTTCCTCCTCTGTGTGCTGGTAAAAATCCTCTTGAAAAGTTTAGTAGTACGTCAAGTAGCATCATTACTGCTGCTTCGTCTCCGTCACAGTCTCTTCTCATTGCTGCGTGTATGTAGGGGGAAGCTAGTAATCCTTGTGTTTTTGAGAACCCTATTATTCTTCCTACTACTCCTGCGCAGTTGTGTGGGCTCATGCATGTTACTAAGTGCCCTACTAATTCTTCTTTTTTTGTTAGGTTATAAAATTTTGGCAGCTTATACATTTTTTCTAGTGTTTCGTCTAAGAATTTTGTTACTGAGAAGAATACGTCAGCTGATTTTTCGTCTTTTGCTTCTGGGCATGACGGCAGTATTATATCATGTGGTTTTAGTTCTAATACTTGTTCATCGTTTGTTAATTCTTGCCCGTTCACGTCTTGGTTGTATCCTAATTCTAGTAGTTTTTCTTTTGTTGTTCCTATTTCTTTGGGCTTGAAGTGCGTTATTGGTATTTCTATAGCATCGTACCTTATTGTTCCGTCTTTGTTTACGCATAGTCCATGTTTTGCTCGCAGTATTCCCTTGCTTAAGTTTTCTATTACGTGTTCTTTGTTGCTTGTTCCCCTTACTCCTTTTATTAGTGGTGGTAGGTCGCGAACTGGTATTCCTAGTGTTTTTGCTGCTGATTGTATGTAGTGTTTGCTGTCAATTCTTCTGTTTGAGTGTGATACTACTCTTTTGTGTTCTTCTTTTGTGCATTCTTTTCCTTGTATTATTTCTTTGCAGTCTATGCAGTAGTATCTTTTTTCCGTTTCGTTTTTGCATATTTCGCAAGTAGGGTATATTGTGTCTCTTTGACATTCTTTACAGTAGTGTATCGGGAAGTCTCCTTTTATTGTTCCTTTTTCTCCTGCTTCGTTCACGCTTCTAAATCTTCCTCCCTCTTCTCCTACTGGGAATAGTACACTTGGGCTTCCTACTAGTTTTCTTAGTTTTGCTTTTTCTGGTCTTCCCATTCTTGATCCTATGAATGTTCCTGCTTTGTCTTTTATTGTTACGAATGATAACTTGTTTATTATTTCTAGAACAGTCATTGAGGTGTTTATTTTTAGTTTAAGTTGTGCTATGTCTTCTCTTAGTTTGTAGTTTTCGTTGAGAAATACGTCTGGTAGTATTCCTAGGTTGAATAGTAATGCTTTGCTTTCTTCTTCTCTTAGCACTACGTTCTCTACTGCTACTTCATGTGGCACCCCTAATAGTTCTAGTGCTCTTTTTCCCTCTTTGAATTGTTCTTTTTCTTCTTTGTTGTATGGTAAGATTATTTTTCCTTGAAGGCGGCTGTTTTCTAGCCAGTATAGTAATGAGCATAGTGCGTTGTAGTCTATCTGTGTCCAGTAATAGATGTATTCTGGGTGTAGTGGTATGTTGTACTTCTCGCTTATTTTTATTGCTTCTTCAAGTTTTATTGTTCTTGGAAATTGTAGTCCATCCATTTTTGTTTCTCCTGATGCTTTTTTTAGTTCTAACTCCCACCATTCTTCTACGTATCCTGCTTTTAGTAATTGTGAGTTTCTGTTTAGTACGTCTCCGAATGAGAATAATATGTCTCCGAAGTATACTATTTCTTCTACGTCTTTGTATAGACTTTTTGCTTCTTCAGCGCTTCTTACTTTTTTTAGGTCTCCGTTCTTCATTTTTACTATTGGTCCGTCAATAGTGTCACATACTGTTGTTATGCACCCTTTTGTTGGTTTTTCTACTTTTACTTGTGTTCCTGTTGCTATGAATCCTCCACTTATTGCCATTGTTGCTGGGTGTATGCTTGTTGCTGAGAATCCTCCTGATCTGCTTCTTCCGTATCTGAATCTGAATGATCCGCTTCTTGATGGGTGTCCGAATATTGGTCTTCCTGCTACTAAGTCTTTCATGTATGTTGGTGATGAGTCTAACTTTTTTCCTTCGTCTCTTTTTTTGTGTAGTGCTACGTATTCTTCTAAGAACTCCCAGTCGCTTATTTTGAATCCGCTTGTTTGAAGTTTTCTTAAGATTCTTAGTCCTTTTTGTGCTTTTTGTGCTAGTCCTTCTCCCATTATTAGGCAGAATCCTCCTCTTATGAAGTTTGTTTCTATTCTTTCTAGGTCTTTGAAGTTTGATACTTCTCTTTTTTCTGTTGGTTCTCCTGATACTTGTATTGGCATGTTTCTTCCTAAGAATTCTGCTTCTTCTTCTGTTGGTAAGTATTGTAGATTGTTTACTCTTTCGTGATAATCATATAGTTCTGTTACGACTCTTTTTATTTCTTTTTCTGTTGGTTTGTATTTTGCGTATCCGAATGATTCTCTTAGGAAGTCTATTAGTATTAGTACCATGCAGCTTGCTGTTGTTCCTGCGCTTCTTATTGGTCCTGAAAAGTATGGTACAAAGTATTCTCCTCCGTCTTCATTTTTGTTTGTTTTTAGTGTCGTGTATCCTTCTATTGGGCTGCTTACTACTCCTAGTGTGTTGTATGCGAATCCTAGTCTTATTCCTGCGTCTATTGCTTCTAGTTGGTTTTTGTATTCACAAAATTTTTGTTTTGCTACTTCTTCAGCTATTTTAAATGATACTTCAGGCGCTAATTGTCCATACTCCCTTTCTAGTTCTAGTATCCTGTCTATTATTTCTACTTTGTCCATTTGTGGATATATTGTTGATATTAGCCCTACGGCTTTTGCTCCTAGTGTTGTTGCTAGTTTTATTTCTACGTCGCGTGAAGGGTCGAGTCCTTTCGCTCTTGCTTCTCTTGCTATAGTATATAGTCCGTCAACTCCTTCTTGTATTTTGTTAAAGTATTCTTCTGAGTTCATTTTTTTAGTTTGCGAAGTCTAGGACTTTTAGCCTCCTTGTTTTCATGTTGAATACTGGTACTTTGCATGGGTCTGGGTGGTTTCCTACTTTTTCTTCGAAGGGTGTTGTTGATTGCCAGCAGCTTGATGCTATCATTAGTATGTTTTGGTATATGTCTATGTCTGATTTGTGCAAGTCTCCTGTTGCTACTATGTCTGGTACTATGTCTATTACCATTGGGTCTTTTTCTGGGTTTGGTATGTATGGGTTGAATGAGTGTACTGGTGATAGGTGTCTTCTTTTTAGTAAGAATTTTATTATTTTTGTTGGTGAGTCGTGTGCTTTTGACATTCTTAGTTCGTCTATTTCGTTAATTATTAGGTGGAAGCTTGCTCCGTGGTACATCAGTACTCGGAAGCCCCTTTTTTCAAGTTTTGTTTTTTCGTCTTTTTTGAATCCTACTTCTATTAGTGCTGGGTTGCTTACTAGTATTAGGTTTTCTATTTCGTGTAGTGCGTATCCATAGTCTTTTCCTACTGGTGGTTGTGGTTCTGCTACCCTTACGCAGTCATGTTGTCCTGGTGAGAGTATTATTGTTATGTCTTTTCTTATCATTTTTAGGTATCTTGCTAGTTCTTTGTATTGGTCTTCAATGTTTACTAATTCTAACAATTTTTCTTGTCCTGGGTATACTCCTACTCCGTCAATGGTGTCTCCTACTACAAACAAGTATTTTATTTTTAGTGCTTCTTCTCTTTCTTCTTCTCCGCCTAAGTTTCCGTTAAGCCATTCTATGAATTTTAGTAGTTTTTCTTTTAGGAATAGTTTACTTCCTACATGTACATCTGATATGAATGCTATTGATTCGTCTTCTTCTATTCTGTGTTTTTCTTCTAGGAATGAGTCTGGGTATATTATTCCGTTAGCGAATAAGAATTCTTTGTCACCAACGCCTTTTATTCCTATGATGTCATCTGGTAGCATTCTTTTTGCTATTTCGTTAAGGTCTTCTTTGTCTTTGTTTATTAGTACGCTTATTCTTCCTGTTAGGTCTTCTACTTCTATTATTAGGTTTTTGTTCTTTGTTAGTCTTTTGTCATAAATCATTCCAATTATTGATACGTTTTGTCTTTTGTTACCTAATTTGTTTATTGAGGTTAGGTTTTCTAGTTCTGTTCTTTGTTGTAATATGTTTCTTATTGCCCCGTATCTTGCTTTGAAGTGTTTGATGAAGTCTTCAACTTCCACTTTTTCTTCAAGTGCTGAATGGCTTGTTAGTACTCTGACTTTAGATTCTTTCTTAATCGTTTCCAATTCTGATGTTTTTTCTACTGTTTCTTTTGATAATTCAATGTTTATTCCTAGGCTTATCTTAATTTTTTCTATGGTTGTTCTTTCTCCTAGTTGTTCTACAAATGTTTCTATCTGTTTTGAGTGGCTTATTATGTTTGATTTAGTTATTATTTTTTGTTTTAGTATGTCTGTTAGTGAAATAATGATTTTTTTAGCTATTTCTATATTTTCAAAGTTTTCTAGTATTTCGCATGCTTCTTTATCTATTAAGCACCCTTTTTCTAAACAAAATTTTAGTATTTCTCTATTCATTTTTTTAGAAGTTCAAATTATTTTGTATTATTTCTCTAGCTCTCGGTAATATTTGGTCTGGTATAAGGAGTTTTATTTCTCTTGTTCTTCCATGTCTTCCGTTGCTTACAACTCTTGCGTTTATTAGTCCTAACATATCAAATTCTCCTATTAGGTCGCTAACCCTCCTTTGTGTTAGTATCTCGTTTCTGCTCTTAGAACATAAGTCCTGGTATAATGAGTATATATCTCCAGTGAAGATTTTTGTGTTTTGTTCTTTATTTTTGCTTATTAGGTCAATTGATGCTAATAATACTATTTGGAATTGTTTTGGTGCTGCTGATATTATATCTAATATTTTATCCCTATCAATTTTTTCGTTTGCCATATCGATGTGTTTGATTTCTATTGTTCCTTCTGTCATCCTTTCAGCTATTTCTCCTGATATTCTTAATAGGTCTAATGCTCTTCTTGCGTCTCCGTGTTCTCTTGCGGCGTAAGCTGCGCATTTAGCGATTACTCCTTCTTTTAGTACTCCTGGTTTGAATGATGAGTCAGCTCTTTGTTTTAGTATGTCTTGTAATTGTAGTGCATTGTAAGGTGCAAAGATTATTTCTTCTTCTGATAAGCTGCTTCTTACTCTTGGATCGATTAGGTCTAAGAATTTTAGGTCATTGCTTATACCTATTATGCTTACGGTTGTTTGTTCTAGTTCTGAGTTGAGACGTGTTAGGTTATATAGGAAGTCGCTTGAGATCTTTTTAACCGCTTGGTCTATTTCATCAAGTATTAGTAGGAATGTTTGTTTTTTTGATTCTATTATCTC
This sequence comes from Nanobdellota archaeon, assembly GCA_038045945.1. Classification (GTDB taxonomy): domain Archaea; phylum Nanobdellota; class Nanobdellia; order Pacearchaeales; family GW2011-AR1; genus JAGVWS01. Next base: position 192,421 of record JBBSXC010000004.1, on the reverse strand, counting down.
AATGAATTTATTATAGACCTGGTCTGTGGGTAGGCCTGTTGATGGTACTTCTCCTCCTAATTTTTTTATTAGTTCTGCTAAAATCCTGTATTCTGTATCAGCAACCTTTTTTAGTTTACAGTTAAGATATTCAATTCTTAGTGGTGCTCCTGTGCTTTGAGCTTTTTTTAGTAATTGGTCTCTGATATACTTGACGCAAATAGTCTTTCCTGTGCCTGTTTGTCCATAAACGAATAGGTTACTTGTTCTTTCACCTCTAAGTGCGGGTGCTAGGATACTAGCGACTTGTTGTAATTGTTCGTCTCGATGGAGTATATCTTCAGGCAGATGTTTTATTTGTAGAAAGCTCTTGTTTTTGAATATGCTTTCTTTTGTAAATGAGTCAAATATTGAGTTAATTTTTCCTTCTACTTTTTGTTCTTCAACCATCTTTTTTATCACCTATAATATTATCATTTTATTTCTTTTATAAAACTTTAGATACTTAAAAGCACTATAACCCTCACACCATCATTTCCTATGGAAACTCTCTAGTAGCAAAATTTATCATCGAAAACCTCATGTTTTTGTGTTTGTATTCGATAAAAAGAACAAATAAAGCTAACCTTATTTTCCTATGGAGAATTAATGAGTAAAAATCATATGAAAAGAACCTTTGTAATTAATAGTATTATATTATATATATTATATAATATAAATATTTATAAATGAATAATAAGAAACCAATAAAATATTTTTCTTTTTTAAATGTTTCCACAAGAAACGTAGGAGTGGGGGTCTAATAAGTCTTATTCTTCTTAATTTTAGGATCTTTAAGCCCTAAAACCAGTATTTAGGTACTACTTTTCCTTATTGTAGTGATAATAATCTTATTATTTTTATGTTTTGCTCTTGTTTCTTCTCTTAATTGTATATTTTAGTCTGTTTTTCTTTCTTAATTCTTTAACTGTTATATTATTACTCATAAATTAGAAAGTTATTATTTTTGTTTTTTCATTGAATGCTAAATATGTCTTATTATCGTTGGTTTTCAATGATTTTTTGTATTATTACTCGATGATTTGTCTTAGTTTATTATATCTATCCACTGTAGAAAAGTTTATAAAGAATTTTTATTTGTACTCTTCATGACAATTGATAAGAAACCTTTCAGTGCCATTCTTGGTAAACTGATTGTGACAAAAGAGGGTAAGAGGCTTGGTATGGTTAAGGATATTACCTTTGAAACAAGAACTGGTGAATTAATACATCTTGTTGTTAAAGATCCTACTCCTTACATTAAGAATCTTAATCTTGAGTCAACTCAACTTAAGGAAGCCTTAGTTCCTTACAACTCCATTATTGCTGTTGGCGATTTTGTTGTTGTTTCTGAAGAAGACTTAATTTAGTTATGCTGATTAAAATCTTTATTTGTACTTCTCATTAGGTTCTCCCTTTGTTTTCTAACTAGTTTAAGGTTTATTCCTAATTTTTCCAATCTTTTGCTCTTTTTGGGCTTTGATACTTTTTGATTCATATACTGTGGAATCCGAAAGTTTAAAAAGCAACTTTTCTACTTTCTTTTATGAGAGTTATTAGTTTTGGTTTAACCAAGCAGTTTGCTGAGAAGCTTTCCGAGCCTAATGCTAACTTTAATGTTAGTAATGGTATCAACATTAAGGATATTCAGCAAATCAAGGTTGATTTTATTAAAGATGAAGAGGCTCTTAATTTCAGTTTTGAGTTTAGAATTTCTTATGATAAGGATATAGCTAAGATTTCTTTTAATGGTAACATTCTTGTTGCTCTTGATAAGAAGTCAGCTGCTGATATTCTTAAGCGTTGGAATGATAAGAAAATTCCTGATCTTGTTAGGGTTCCTTTATTTAACTTTATTATGGCTCGTTGCACTGTTAAGGCTATGCAATTTGAAGAGGACTTTAATCTTCCTAAGCATATTCAAATTCCTCAGTTTAGAGGTCAGGTAGATGAGGCTGTAGTTTCCAGTAATCAACCTTCTGCTAGTCAGACCCCTAACTCTAATAAGCAGAACAATAACCAAAATTCTAATAAGCAGAACAATGGCCAATCTCAAAACAAACAGAGTAGTAATCAAAATCCTAACAAGCACAACAATAATCCTAATAAACAGCAAAAAAAGTAAGGTTTAAATAAAATGGCTTTGGTTCTTGTGTAATGATCACTTTCTCTTCGGATTCTAATGATGCTCTTTCTATAAAAGATCAGGACTCCGCCCGGTCACTTATCAAAGAGTACTTTAATACTGCTGCTGACCCTTATCAAGCTCAGACTCATCCTGGAAAAGACAGTTGGTCTTCAAAGAATGCTCCTGAACTTTTTAATATTATTAAGAGTGATGGGGTAGTTATTGGTTGTGTAAATATGTTTCCTTGCTCATTAGAACTCATGGAACGGTTCTGTAATAATTTTATTACAGAATCTGAGCTTCTTGAACTGATAAAAAGTAGTCGTATAAGTTACGATTCTGTTTACATGTGTGTTGCAGTAATTAAGGGACCTTTTAGAGGTAAGGGCTTAGCTCTCAAGGCTAGTATCTCTTCACTAAGAAAATTCATGGTGCGAACAAATGAAAAGCCCGTTCTATTTTATTGGAAGTTCTCCGAATCTGGGGGACAGTTAGCCCAGAAGGTCTCTAACACCCTTGGCTTGGTTATTAATAAGAGAGAATAATAATTTTTTGCTAAGTATTTGTCTTTTTCTTATCACAAGGTATAAAAATACCCCATTCTTTCTTCTTTTTATGAGTAAGCTTTCTAAAGAAAAGAGGGATAAGATTATGTCTAACATTCTTTCGTTGTTGTTCCACAAATATCCTCAAGCGATGTTTACTGCTCAGATAAGTCGTGAAGAAGCTAGAGATGAAGAGTTTATTAAGTCCTTGCTAATCGAGCTTGAAAATAAGGGTTTAGTGAGACCGATAAGAAAGAATTCAGACGGTGATGTGTATATACGTAGAATAAGGTGGTCGCTGACGTCTAAAGCCCATAAAGCTTACAAGAATGTTTCTTCATAAATACTTTTCTCTAGACCACAAATCTTTATTAACGTTTTATAATGACTAGTAATTATGGATCCGAGAATCAAAGAGGCGTTTGATAAAGTAAGAGATGATATTACCCAACTGTCAAAAGAATTTTACGCACTAAACGCAGAGATTAACTCTTTAAGGATATCAACTGATGATAAAATAGCTTTTTCTATAGCTCACATAAAAGAATTATTCTCTGAAAAGTTAGACCACACTGAAAAAAGCATTAGTGAGTCAATAGATCGCGCAATAAAAGAGATGAAAAACGTTTCTCAAGAAGCAAAAACAGCCCCTTTGCCCCCTGTAGCAGTCGTTCCAACACATAATCCAACAGATAACCTTCAAAATGCAACATTTCAACCACAAACTCCAACACATATGCCCTCTTTAGAGGCTCTAAAAGGTCAAAATATGGCTATTTCCAGTGGAAATAGGGGGGTTCCAACAGACAGACCAACAGACAGACCAACAGACAATCCCAGCCTGGTTTTACCCTCTTCATACTCTCTTAACTCTCAAACTAGTAAAGCAAACGACTTTGATGAAGCCTTGAGGGTTCTTGACACTCTCGACGGTATTAAGAAGGAAATTAGGCGCAAGTTTAAACAATTAACACCAATGGAGTTTCAAGTCTTCTCTTTACTCTATTCCTTGGAGGAAAAGGGCGAAGATGCGGATTATAGGCTTATAGCCGTAAGATTAGGTCTTTCTGAGAGCTCTATAAGGGACTATATAGGGAAGATCGTCGCTAAAGGTATACCCATAGACAAAGAAAAGATAAATAATAAGAAAGTTATTCTCAGGATATCTCCAGATCTCAAAAAGATAGCTACCTTAGACACCATTTTAAAGCTTATTGAGCTCTAAAAACCTTATTTTTAACCCTTTTAAGGACTAAAAATCTAAAATTTCCTTTATTCTGTATAACGATTAACATGGTAGCGCTATAGCTACTTTCTGTTTTTATAGGCCTTATAGAGTTATTTTTAAGGCTTTTTATCTTTACTCTCTCTTTTTGCTGTATTTTTTGCTCAACTCTTACTTTTTACGTATCTTTTTTCTCTCATCCTGCTAGACATGATGTTTTTAGCATGTCTTACGTATTAACTCTCACTTTATGATCTTTTTAAGCTCATTTTACTCATTTTTCTTCTCTTTTTTGTCCTTCTTAACTCTCACTTTTGCGTCTTTGAGCAGTATTTCCTTTACTTCCTCAGGTATAAACACTCTTTTTTTACCATTTTTCTCTATAATCTCCTCTAATACTCCCTCACTTTTCTGCTTTATGCTGTTTATTTGGCCTCTGATAGTTGCTCTCGTCTTTCCAAGCATCGCTCCCAGGTCATCATAGCTCAGTTTCATTTCACTATTCATTAAAACATATACTAATGCCCTTTCCATAACTGATAAGTTCCTTACCAATAATTCGCTACTTTCACCTGTTTGAACACCTGTTTGAACACCTGTTTGAACACCATAAACAACTGTTTGTTTGCCTTGAACAGCTGTTTGCTGTTTAAACGGCTGTTTGTTTTTTCCACCTAGCGCAAAATTTTTTATAGTGTTTAAGTCTGATTCTATCGAGGATAATCTCTCATCTATATCATCAAAACGCTTTTTTCCTTGTTCGTCTGCCTGTTTAAGGTGTTCAAGCCATTTAGAAATGCTGCTTATATCTTCCTTTACCCCTTCAAAGGCTTTCTTTGTGTCTGTCCTAACCTTTTCTACCTCTTTTTTCTTTCCAAAAATCCAATCAAACATGTTATTTTATTGCAAAAAAGACTATTTAAATGTTTTCTGAGTAGATTCTTTCTCGACGGCAGAAATGCTCTTTCTTAACTTTTATTTTCTTATTTTGTCTCTCGTCTCTGTGAATGCTAATTATCTGTTGGAATGAATCCAACAAACAGCTGTTTAAACACCTCTAAACTGTATTTTATTCCAACAAACAGCTGTTTAAACACCTCTAAACACCCTTAAACAGCCTCGATAGGTCTTGCAGATGTTGTTAAATTTTTAGGTAGTTTGCGTTAGTAATTTTTAATCTTTTGGCCATCTTCGTTTTAATGGATTTCTCATACTTTATCGTCATATCTTTACCCTTTCACGATAGGTTTATATAATTTCGTTTCCTTTCTATTTTCTAAAGGGGGTTATAATTATGGCAAAACTTACTGCTTGGCTCGTTACACTTATTGGACTTTTATTAACGTTAAGAATGGGTGCTTACCTTTCTTCTGCCCTTAGTGTCTTTACAGCTCTATGGGTTGATTGGGTCGTTGCTCTTTCGTTCTTAGCTATTGGTGTTAGTAAGCTAGTTAGGAATTATTCGTATAAATAAGATGGTTGCTATTAGTCTTGCAATCTCTGGAATTCTGGCTATCGTTGCTGGTCTTCTGGTTATCTTTGTTCCTAAGCTTCTCAGGTGGGCTCTTGGCCTTTACTTGATTGCTATAGGGCTTATTAGTTTCTTGGGGAACTAGTTACCCTCTAACATTCTTTTATTTTTATTTTTACGATTTTAGGGTTTTTAGTCGAGAAATATACTACTTAGTTTTTTATTGGTTCTTGGCTTTTTGTTTCTTGGAGGTCAAAAAAAATGGCATCTATTGGTTTAACAATTTCAGGAATTTTAGCTATATTGGTGGGTATTTTAGTCCTAGCTGTGCCTGGTCTTTTAAGGTGGGCTGTTGGAGTTTACCTAATCATTGCTGGAATTCTTAGCTTCGTTCCTTAATTTGGGACATTTTTTCTTTAATTTTTCTTTATTAGCTTTCGCAAGAAGTTTTAGTTTTAGATTGAATCTTTTTGCGTGAGGAAAAGTGTGTTTTAGGTCTCGTAACTGGGAGTTTTAGGATTAGTAAACTATTAATAGGCTTGCTTTAGTTTACTTTTCATGGTTGGAGCTTATGATGTTCAGGATGAATTTATCTTATCTCGCAAGATGATTCTATGTTATCTTGGTCTTGACCTTACTCTGTCTGAACAGGTGATTTTGCGCAGGTTTGTACAATCTTCTATTGACGATTTATCTTCCATTAGTTCTCCAAGGGATAAATTTCAACCTGCTGTTGAGGGTGCCTTTAGATTTTTTACAATTGACTATGGTGTTGGGTCAGATCTTCTTGGCTCTTTGCAAGGCGGATATTTTGATTCATCTGCTTCTCAAACCCTTAACTTTATTCAAGAAAAACGACTAAAATTTCCTTTCTAAATCTTTTAATCTTTGCTTAAAACTTCCTGCAAGCATAGTTTTTATTGGAAATTAGAAAAATTTGTCTAAAAATCCTTAAAATATGCCTAAAATCTCCTCATAAGTTTGCACAAGGTACATTGGGCAGCCTTTTTAGGTGCCTAAAAGCCCTCTTTATGGGCCTATTTTCATTATTTTGGTTAGAATTACCTGGCCTTTTAAGAATTAGCCTTACAATGCGTGGTTTAGGGTGTCTTTTATCATTACTAGGGCTTCTATACCCTGCTTTGTTAAGAACGCAGTTATCCCTGTTATTGAGAATAGCCCTATAAATCCTAATATCAGTTTACTTCTCTCTTTCATATCTCTTAATAGCTTTCTTGTCTTTTAAACCTTTAGTCGTGCTAAAACCTTCAATCTTCGCTTAAAACTTCTTGCATACGTCTTATTATATACTAAGGTCAAAAAATTAGTGGTCTGTACCCAAAAATAGTCTGTGTAATTATTGCTACCCCTAAAATTATGTATGGGAACACCCAATCTGCACAAAACCTCACTTTCATCATGTCTAGCTCGGGAAATAACTTCCTTCCGTAATACCAATAAAATGTTACGCTTCTCTTCTTGGTCCTAAACTGTTTTTTGCTTAGTATACAATCTCCAAAAATCAACAGTTGAAGATAATATCCTCCTGTCATTATAAGTATTATCCACCAACTCAAGAATAATGGCGAAACCCAAAAAGCGGTTATTATTATCAAGTGCAACCAGAAGTCAAAACCCCAATCATTAACTTTGTCCATCATCTATCTTACTAGTCTCTTGCTAAAAAACCTTTCCTTTTAATGAGTTTGTACAATCAATTAGTTTTCTTTTCTAATTTTTTTATTATTATTTGGTTACCCTTTACTTCTGCTTCTAATTCTTCTCCTTCTTTGAATCCTGCCGATTCGATCTTGACTTGAGGTAATACTAATACGTACTTGTAATAGGGTCCTCTGTCTCCTTCTCCTGTCTTTTGTTTTTGTAGTTTCACAGTTAAGTAATGCGTTCGCTATATTAAAACCTTTAGGTACCAAAAGATTTATATATTCTAGGTACCTAACAACTTTATGTCTAAAGTGGGTGTTTGTGAAAATTGTAATAAAACTAAGAATGACCTAGGTTTTAATAAAAGACTTGAGAAAAATATTTGTAAGTGGTGCTACTAAAAATTATTGTGGGATGAGCCTAAAATTAGGTGTTTGAGGTGTGAAAGAACTTTGCCTCAGAAAGGAAAGGGGTATTGTGGTGGCTGTTATAATACTATTTTTAGATTAGAATACGAGAAGGTTAGAAAGGTTAAAAGAGAATTTAATTTGGATTATAGGGAGTATCTCGAAAGAACTAAAGTCTGTGCTTCTTGTGGTTTTACTAAGGTTGTTCATCTTCATCACTTAGATTTAAATCATAAGAATAATGATCCCTCAAACTTTGCTCCTCTTTGTCCTAACTGTCATGCCATGATTCACAATTTACAATTCTATAAAGAGGTTAGAAATAATCTTGAAAAGGCTGGATATAGACTACCTGAAATTATAACAAAAAATTTTTCTGAAAAGGTTGATGACACCCCTACTTCTAAAGGCTAATCGATGAGTTTGTACATTCCATATTCTTAAAAACTTCTTCTTGCTACTTATTCTTATGATTCGTCCTAAGGTCTTGGTTGCTGCTCCTACTTTTGATGGTATGAAATATTGTGAAAAAGAATTTTTTGATAGGATTAAAAGTCTTGATTATCCTGGGTATGATGTCTTAATTGTTGATAATTCTCGTAATCTTGATTATTTTAATGAACTCCGAAAAATTTGGGATATTACTGTTATTCATGATCATAGTGATGAAGAAAAGTCTGTTTTTCGTCTTATTAGTAGTCGTAACTTGATTCTTGAGTATGCTATTGCTAAGGATTATTCTCATGTTTTGATGCTTGATAGCGATGTCATCCCTCCTAAGAATGTTATTCAAGAACTTCTTGCTTGTGATAAGGATATTGTTAGTGGTTTGTATTACAATTTTTTTGTTGTTTCTGGTCAAAAGAAGTGGCTTCCTGTTGCTTGGAAACTCTTAACTGTTGAAGAATTTTCTGAATTGCAAAAAATTCCTTCTTATTCTTCTCTTTCTCGTAGCGATTTGCGTAGACATATTACTCCTGAAGAGATTGATTCTGGTGCTGTTCTGGAGGTTAATCTTCCTTCTGCTGGTTGTATGCTTATTTCTCGTGATGTTTTTTTAGATCTTCGTTACGGTAAGTTTAGTAGTAATGGCGGCGCTGATGATGACCGTTTCTTTATTGACCAAGCATTTAATGCTGGTTTTGTTCCTTTTTGCAACCCTAAAGTGCTTTGTGATCACTTAGTGAAAGAAAAATATGTTGATGACGGAAAAGGTAACTTAGTTCACAAGAGTTTTAGTGACATGATAAAATAGAGAGTTTGTACAAGCTAGAACCCTAGTTTTTGTTGCTTCTTGTCTCTTTCTTCTTTGTTTCTTGGTGGGCTTATTTGTTTCCATGTGAATCCCCAGTCTTCAAGCATTTTTTTAGCGTTATCACTTATTTCTGGGCTTGCGACAATTCCTCCAACGTTTGTTACTCCTTTGTTTTCTTTGATTTTTTCTACGTAACGTCTTAGTTGAGTGACTGCGTGAAGGTCTGCTTTTGTTCTTTTACACTCAACAATTATTAGTTTGTTGTTTTTATCGTAGCCGAATACGTCAATGAATCCGTACTTTGTGTGTTCTTCTCGACTTAATGGTTTGAAATCATCACTTATCATTTTAGGGTTGGTGTATAGCATTTCACTCATATCAAACTCTGTTCCTTTAGTCATTATTTGTTCGTTATCTGTGAGTTTTTGTGATTTGTAGAAGTATAGGTCAAAAACTTTTATTTTTAGGTGTTCTTTGTGTTTTGTGTGTTCGCTAATAATCCGGAATTTTTCTCCTTCGTCCAAGTCTGATGTTACTATTTTGTGTTTTCCTCCACTTCTCATATGGTTAACAGGGTTGTTGCCAGCAGGCTGATGAACTAGGAGTGCGTTATCTGACTTTATGATTATTATTCTATCTCCTTTTTCCAGTTCGCTTTCGGCTCTACCGCTATACTCGACTATGCAACTAACAGACATGACAATCGTTTGGTTATCTGTTAACAATTTATCAAAGTTTTTTATTAGTTCTTCAACCATTGTTCATTTTTTATCAAGTCCCTTATCGCTATATAACGTTTATGGTTTTTAATGTTGCTTCCAGTTAGTCTTTTTTTATACAGCTAAGTATATTTAGTTCATTTTTCATCATAATATTATGAAGATTAGTAAGAGTGACGCTAAAACGATATATTCTTTGGTTCTGGTTATCATAATCTTTTTAGTTTCTTCTTATTTTATTCAGAAAAATATTTCTTTTTTTGAAGGGTATTTGGGCGATAATGTTTCTAGCATGGTTACTTATGCTGTTATAGAATTTCTTGCTTCACTATTCGCTCCAATTAACACTTTTCCCCTTATTCCTCTTGCTTCTAACCTATGGGGCTGGCCTTTAGCTTCTGTTCTTACTTTTATTGGTTGGTTTGCTGGGGCTTTATTAGCTTTTATTATTGCTCGTAAGTTTGGTTCTCGCGTTGTCGCCCGTTTTGCTCCGGTTATGGAGGTTAAACGTTTAGAATCTCTTATTTCTAACAAGAATCGTTTTTGGAGTATTGTGGTAATAAGAATTTTACTCCCTCTTGATATTCTTTCTTACGCCTTTGGTTTATTTAGTAAGATTCCCTTTAGTGAGTATGCATTAGCCACAGCGATTAGTATTATCCCTCATGCCTTACTAATTTCTTATATTGGTTCTTTAGATTTCAAATACCAATTAATTGGTGCTTCATTATTAATTATTATCTTGTTTACTACCTGGTCTATTGTTTATCCTAAGTTTAAGAGAAGTTTGTACAAGAAATAATTATTTTCTTTAAGAAGAAGAATTAATTTATAAACTTCTGTGATCATTACGATTTTATGAAGTCTGTAACTATTGTGCTACCAACGTATAATAATGAGTCAACACTTAACGAATGTTTAAAATCAATAGCTAACCAAGATTATCCCAAGAAACTTTTTCAAGTAATAATTGCTGATGGTGGATCAACAGACTCAACAATAAAAATTATCAAGAAGTACCCTCAATTTAAACTAATAAAGAATCCTGGCCGTATAGAAGAAAAAGCAAAACCCTTAGCAATAACTAAGTACGCTAAAGGAGAAATAATCGGTTTTATTGATGCAGATAACTTTTTACCAAGTGATAAGGGTTGGCTTAAAAAAATGGTAACTCCATTTAATGATAAAAAAATTTCTTTTTCTGATACGTTATATTTTGAGGTTAGGAAAGGCGATGACATAATCACTCGTTATAATGCCCTCATTGGTGGTGACGACCCGATAGCAAGTTATCTGGGCGCAAATGACCGAATGTGCTACTTTAACGGTAAAATTGTAGGAAACAAAAAATCAATCGCTGATAAGGGGGATTATTATGAGGTTGTTTACAAGAAGGGTTTTGTTCCTGCTGGCGGATCAAACGGATTCTTCTTTCGCAAAGAATTGTTCTACAAAGTAAAAAATAATCCTTTAAACCACACAGTCTTTCTTAGAGACTTAGTAAACTTAGGTTATGATCATATTGCTAAAGTTAAACAAGGAATTGTTCACAAACAAGATGGTAGTCTTAAGACTTTTTTCCGTAAGAAGCTTAGACGTGTTAAAAGAAGAAGCAACATGGAAATAGGAAGATACTCAACTTACGGTGTTAGTAAATCAAAAATGTTACTCTTAGGATTATACATAATAACAATCATTTTGCCCATAAAAGACTCAACTGCTGGATTTTTTAGAAAGCCTGACCTTGCCTGGATTCTTCACCCCTTCATCTCACTAGCTTTGTTGTTTGTTTACGGATTTTACTTTTTGAGAGGTATAGAGTTAGAAAGTGAATAATTATTTTTATGCTACTTCTTCCAAATTACCCGCCCATTTTGGTAATCTTCTCTCGGATCTTATAACTTCGGCTAACTTGTCATAAATGGGGCATCGAGAGTCATCTATATTGCATCTTATACTTCCTTCATCTAAATAATTTCCTGTTGCATGAGCACAATAAAACTGTTCTGGCGTAATCATGCTTCCTGGTTGAACATCTCTTACCGCAGGTTTTTTCGTTACTTTGCCACAATTACTTTCATAATTTTTCATGTTGTTATGGGTCTTTCAATGCTTTTAAGTTTTATTATAATTCAAGACTCTTGCTAGATATTTTTTCTTTAACTCTTTCTGCTATTTTTTCAAGTTTTAGTTCTCCTAATTGTTCTCCTGTTCTTAAACGTACGGCAGCTGTTCCTGCTTTTTCTTCTCTTTCTCCGACAACTAGCATGTAAGGGATCTTTTTTAGTTGCGCATTTCTAATTTTCTTTTGTAGTGATTCGTTAGCTGAATCAATCTTAACTTTTATTCCTGGCATTAGTGCTTTTAGTTTCTCTTTAGTTTTTTCTGCTGAACTATTAAACTTCTCGCTTATTGGTAAAACTATTATTTGTGTTGGTGAAAGCCATACTGGGAATGATCCTGCGAAGTGTTCTATTAGTATCATCATGAACCTCTCTGGGGAACCTACTATTGCTCTGTGGAGCATCACTGGCCTTTTTACAGTTCCATCTTGTGCTGCGTATTCTAGTTTGAATCTTTCTGGCATAACAAAGTCTATTTGTATTGTTGATAGTTGCCATTCTCTTCCTAATGCATCTGTAGCTATTAAGTCCATTTTAGGTGCGTAGAATGCTGCCTCTCCCGGACCGTCGAAGTATTCTATCTTGTTTCTTTTCATTATTTTCTCAGCCCATTTTTCTACTTTGTCCCAAGTTTTTGGTTCTCCTAAATATTTCTCTGGCTGACTAAGGTCTCTTGTTGATAATCTGTACTTGTATTTTAGTCCGAACGTCTTCATTATTTCTTTAGTCATTTCTAATGCTTTGTCTATTTCTTCGTCAACTTGTTCTTCTGTGCAGAATATGTGACAGTCATCTTGTGAGAATGCTCTAACTCTTGATAATCCGCTTAGTTCTCCTGGTTTTTCGTCTCTGTAAAGCATTGCGAAATCTGCGAATCTTAATGGTAAGTCTCTGTAGCTGTGTGGTTCTGATGCGTATATTTGTGTATGTTGCGGACAGTTCATTGGTTTTAGGAAGAATTCTTCATTAGAATAATTGCTTACTACTCTAAACATTGAGTCTTTGTACTTATCATAATGTCCTGATATTTGAAAAAGTTTGGCTTTAGCTATTTGTGGAGTCCATACCTGTGTGTAGTCTTTAGCTGTTTGCATTGACTCTACATAGTTAGTGATTGCTAGTCTGATCGATGCCCCGTCTGGTGTGTACAGTGGTAGCCCGCTTCCGATATGTTCCGAAAATGTGAAGAGTCCTAATTCTTTGCCTATTTTTCTATGGTCTCTTTTTTCTGCTTCTGATAACCTATTAACGTATTCTTCTAATTCTTTTTGGCTTCCAAAACAAGTACCATAAATTCTTGTTAGCATCTTATTTTTTTCATTACCTCTCCAGTACGCCCCAGCGATTTTTAGGAGTTTGAAAGCAACAATTTCTTTTGACGGATTATCTACGTGTCCTCCTTTACAAAGGTCTGTGTAGTTTCCACTTTTGTAAAATGTTAATTTTTTAGAGTCTTTTGAGAATTCATCTATTAGTTCAATTTTGTACTCGTTATTCTTGTATTCTTTTTTTGCTTCTGCTGGTGTTACTTCTTTTTTTTCGAAAGACTTCCAACCTTTAAGGATTTCTCCCATTTTCTTCTCGATTTTTGGCAAGTCTTCTTCCTTTATTGTTGTCTGTCCAAAATCAAAATCGAAATAGAATCCCTCTTCAATTGGTGGGCCAATAGTTCTTTTCGCATCAGGATATAATTCTAAAACTGCTGCTGCTAATAAATGAGCACAACTATGTCTTAAGTCGTCTAAATATTTCTTATCATTCTTAACTTCTTTACTCATAATGAAACTACCTCTAATAACCATTTAAAGCTTTTCTTTAGGAAAATTTATATGCATTGTTTGTTACATTAAGTGATGGCTATTCCGATGCATCGTGTTTTGGATTTCTACAGGGCTAATTATTTATTGATTAGTGGTGATGAGAGGGTTCCAAAATACTTGGAATTTGTAGCTGGAAGCGATATAGACGCATCAAAAAATAAGTGTCCTCTAGGGTCTAAAAGGTTGGAAATAGAAAATCCTGGGTCCGATGTATGCTTAATAGAACTGATTAATATAACTGAGGGCAGGGTTGTTCTTATGAGTGATCTTGAAGAAGAGGCAACAAAATATTCTAGCGAGAGGAATCATACATCGCCTCGCCTTTCAACTGGATAAAAATTTATGGACTTATCGAGAATTGAACTCGAGTCTCATCGTTGCGAACGATGCGTACTAGCCACTATACTATAAGCCCTTAGGTAAATGTTAAAAGCTACAAGTTATATAAAAGGTTAATCTGTTACCAGTCATCAGTCAATAAGGTTTTAATACTAGGGAATATTAATCCGAAAGGATGAAGAGAAAAATTATGCCTTCACTGCTAACGTTACTATCCTTGTCTGGAGCAAGCTGTATATCCACAGGGGATGTTAAAAACGTTTATTATGAGTTGACAGAACAAAGGCAAACAAAAGCGATGATGGGGGAGCTTTCAGATAGTCTTAATAGCAAGCCTAAAGAGCGTAAAGATGAAAAATCTGGGGAAGGAGACAATTATGAGATGATAAATTATAATCCTGGTGATAATCCTTTGCTAGCTAACTGTTTTATTGTAAGCTCAGCAAGTTTGTCTGTTTCTGATTACAACAATAACCTTCCAAGTAAAATAGATGCTTCTAGGGCAAGAAGGGTGTCTGATGAGGCAACACAGCACTTGGGTGAGGGGGAGCAGCCGGGTTCTAGCGAATCAAAAGAAGTGGCTATAAGGTTAATGGCTGATAGTATTCTTCCAGGGCTTTCAGGGATAGCTGACTTTTATTATGGTGTAACCCACAAAGTAAAAAATTATGGTAAAGGGGACCTTGGAGATGTTGTTGGTTATGATGGTCTTAAAAAATTAAAGTATAGCCTTCATCTTAGTGGTGGCCCTGATGGCATAAACAATATTGGTGGGGAGTTAAGCACTAAAAAGAGAATGATCGGTGGTGTTCCAGTAAAGTTTTTTTTAAGATTAGATAATAATTCATTATCTGAGATAACTGGTAATGAGGTTAACAGCAATAATTACTTGGCTTACCTGTCAAAGTCTCAAAGTTTTACTTATGCTGACCTGTCAGATGGTTCGATGTTGTCGATAGGTTTTGAGATACCTCTTGGTGGGAAAAAATAATTTTTTCCCTAAGATAGAATTATAAACGAGTTTGTACAATCTGTCTTATGAATAAAGAGGATTTTCTTAAAAAAGTCGAGGTAGAACTAAAAATTTCTAAGAATAGTCCATACACTATAAGGAATTATTTATCTGCTAATAGGGAATTATTAGATTTTTCTAATAAAGATCCTAAGGATATAAGTCTTGATGACATAAAACTTTTTTTGTCTGAGAATTATTCTGATAAGTCTGGTAGTTCAGTAATTCTTTTTTTGGCTGCTATAAGGTTTTCTTACTCAAGTGTTTTTTCTGTTGATCCTACTGTTGGTATTAAGAGGCCTAAGAAGGAAAGGAAACTTCCCGATGTTTTAACTAGAGAAGAAGTTTTACGGCTCATAGCTAATTCTAAAACTCCTAAGAGTAAGCTTATTATTAGTCTGCTTTACGCGTCGGGTATGAGGATATCCGAACTAATTAATCTTAAGTGTAGTAGTTTACACTTTGATGAAAAGATTGGTCGTATTAAGAAAGCTAAGGGTAATAAGGACAGAATTTTTAATATACCTAATTATTTAGTTAATGATCTAAAAAAACAGGTTGCTCTTCAAACTTCTTCTGGTAGTGAACTCTTATTTAGCGGCAGGAGCGGTGGTTCTATTACCTCCCAAAACTTGCAAAAAATTGTTCGGCAAACTGCTGCTAGAGCTCTTATTAATAAGAGTGTTCATTGTCACACTCTTCGTCACTCTTTTGCTACTCATCTTTTAGAGTCTGGTGTTGATATTAGAATAATACAAGAATTATTAGGTCATAGTGACTTATCGACAACTCAAATATACACACATGTTTCTAGTGAGCAGTTAAAGAAAGTTGGTTCACCACTTGATAGAATAATGTCTGAATAAAAAATCTTTTTTTTTGTATTCTTATCTGTATGATTTCTGTCTCTTGCTTCTTGCTTTAGAATCTCCAGGTTTGTATGCTTCTTTTCTTCTTACATCAGCGATCATTAATGACTTATCGTATAATGAAAAAGTCTTTTTTAGTGTGTCTGATTTTGAGAATTTAACTATTGCTCTTGCGATTGCTAGTCTAGCAGCCTCAACTTGTCCTTCTTTTCCTCCGCCATGCATAGTTACCCAGATGTCGAAGTCTGTGTTTCCTAATACTTCTCTGGCGATGTTTATTGGTTCTTCAATGCTTAGTCTTCGAAATATTGATAGTCTTGCGTAAGGTTTTCCGTTAACTGTTATTTTTCCGCTTCCTGCTATTATTGCTGCGCTTGCTTTTGATGCTTTTCTTTTTCCTGATGTTACTATTTCTGCTTTCATGTGTTTAATGTTTTATTTTTATTGATAATTCTTTTATTGTTATTGACTTTATCGGTACTGATTCTCTGCTTGATTTTATTAGTTTTTGGTCTTTTAGTGTTTCTGGTATTCCTTCGTAACACTTAATTCTTTTTTCTGCGTCTTCTCCTCTTCCTTTTTTGTGAGGTAGCATTCCTGTGATTATTCTTTTCATTATTCTTTCAGGTGTTGATGGGAAAAGAGGCCCTTTCATTGCACTACCACCTTTTCTTCTTAGTGCTAAATATTTTCCTGTTATGTCTGCTGGTCTTCCTATGATTATTGCTTTTTCACAGTTAACAACGTTTACTGTTTTGCCTAATAATAATTGTTTAGCTATGAAGCTTGCTAGTCTTCCAGCAACGGCGTTTTCTGCATCGATTGTTAGTGTTTGTGTGTTCATATTATTATTTTTACTCCTGTTGCTTTAGGATTATTTTTTATTTCGTCCATTATGCTTCCTGTTTCGCACTTTTTTGCTTTTAGTTTTTCCATTGCTTGTTTTGAGAATTTGAATGCGCAAACCTTTATTTTTTTGTTTATGCTTCCTGTTCCTAATATCTTTCCTGGGACTATCGCTATGTCTCCTGCTTCGCAGTTTTTTTCTAGCATGTTTAAGTTTACTTCTGGCATAACTCTTGTTGATCCTGATAAGTATCTTGCTATTCCTTTTTCAACCCAAACCGAATTCTTTCTTGCTGCGTGTATAGTATCAACTAGTTCAGAATTCGTTTTCTGTGTTGTCCTTGCTTTTATTGTTCTTTTTGATATACTCATTTTTCTTTCACTTTTGTGATGCGGGATATAGGGATCGAACCTATGCAGGCACTAAGCCATGTGGTCCTTAACCACACCCGTTTGACCGCTCCGGCAATCCCGCGCCTTCACGGTATTAAAGTGAGGTCCTCACTTTAAAAACTTAATTTTCTTCTTTGAATTGATTAAGATTAATTTTTAGTGCCTCTACAGCTTCGATAATTATTTTTTCTGCGTCTATTTGTCCGAATGATTCTACGAAGAACATTAGACCGTTTGCTTTACTTGTTGTTATGTCATCTTTGTATAATTTGAATGCTTCCCCGAACATTTTTCCACTTTGCAGTTTATGTCTTTCGAATTCTGCTTCGTTTCCTTCTTCGTTGAGGCTTATCATCAAGCTTGGGAATTCGCTTATGAATTCTTTGTCAAGATTCTTGCCTTTCTTTGGTGTTGCTTCATAAAATTCTCTATAGTGTACAAGTCCTGGCGTGTGTTTTACGTGTGCTATTCCCTGGCCTATTTTTGCTGTTGCTACTAGTTCTATTTCTTGTCCTTTCTTTAGAACTGTTATTGGCATTTCTTTGAATACTACTTCTGCATCGCCTGTTAAGTCTCCAGAATAAACTGTTCCTGGGCCTTTCTTTGTTAATTTTAGTTTTACTTCGTATTCTTCTCCTTTCTTTTTGTCTTTTCCTGATAGTTCGTTCTTTAGCGGTGTTAGTCCTATTCTGTGAGCTATTATTTCGTCGTATAATACTGAGTCATTCTTGAATATTTCTAGTTCGTCAACTGCTAATATTGGTACTTCTTGAACTGATCTTCTTATAGCGTTTGCTAATGAGTCGTTTATTTCTGCTGAAAATACTATTTTATCTTTTGTTTTTTTGTGAATCATCATAGTGTTTTTATTATTTTATCGGTTTTTAAGCTTATACTCTTCTACCTCTCTTTCCTCCCTTAACCTTAGGTCCTCCTCTTGGTACTCTTGTTACATCTGATATGCTTATTATTTTGAATCCGTCTCTTGATAATGATTTTATTACTGCGTGTGCTCCAGGTCCTGGTGTGTCTTGTCCTGTTTTAGCTCTTATTCTTACATATAGGTCTTTCATGTTTATTTCGTTAGCTGCTTCTGATATTTTCTTTGCTATGAACATTGCTACTGTTGGGTTTGCTTTTAGTCTGTCTTGTTTTGTTATCATTCCGCCTGATATTCTTGCTATTGTGTGTCCTGACAGGTCTGTTAAGTGCACTATCGTGTTGTTAAAGCTTGTGAATATGTGCAGTATTCCTGTTTGTGTTTCTTCTTTACTCATTTTGTTTTACCTCTTCTTTTGGTGTTTTTGTTTCCTTTTTTGCTTTTGCTTCTCTAAGGCTTATTTTGTTTTCTTCTTCTACTGTTACTATGTATGATGGTTGGTTCACTATGTTTCCGTCAATCATTACTAATTTATGTGCTATCATTTGTCTTGCTTGTTTTGGTGTTTTTGCTAATTTTTTCTTCATTACTATTGTTTGTAGTCTTCTTTGCATCCAGTCGCTTTTTTGTAATGCTAATACCTCTGGTATTGATGTTACTTTTAGTCCCATTTCTTTTAGTTTGTTGAATAATTCTCCTTGTTTTTCTGCGCTTGCTGTTATTAGTTTTTTTGCTCTTCTTCGCAGTCTTCCTACTGCTGCTTCTGCTTTCCATATTTCTCTCTTGTTTTTTAGTCCGAATTCTTCTGCTATTTTGTTTTCTTCTTCTATTCTTTGCTTATCGAATGGTTTTCTTGGTCTTGAGTATCTTTTGTGTTTTCTTGTCCAGGCCATTATTTACCTCCGCTTGCTGCAGGTTTCTTTCCGCCTACGCCTACAGTTAATCTTGATTTTTTATTTTCTCTGAAGTGGCTTCTTGTTTTTTGTCCTCTTGTTGGTAGTCCAAGTGCGTGTCTTAGTCCTCTGTAACTTCTTATTTTTTTCAGTAGTTTTATGTCGAATTCTTTTCTTAGGTCTAAGTCTGATCCTGTTAGGTGTAGATCTTCTCCTGAGTCTACGTCTTTTCTTCTGTTTAGTAAGAATGATGGTAATTTTGGGTTTCTTATGAATTCTTCTATTTTTTTAATTTCGTCTTTTGTTAATTCTCCTATTCTTTTTGTTGGGCTTATTTTTAGTGATATCATTATTCCGTTTGACATTGCCCATGATATTCCTTTGATCCTCATTAGTCCTGCTACAACTTTTCTTCCGGCTTTTACGTCCCTGTCCATTATTCTTATCAGTGCTTCTGTTACTTCTGGTTCTGGCCTTGCTGATACTTTTTCTGCTTTTTGTTGTTGTATTTTTGGATTTTCCATTTTTTTATTTAACGAAAAGTTTGTGTCTTTCGTTTTCTGTTAATTCGCTTAGCATTCTTTTCTCTATTGCTTTTGTTGGGTTTGGTACTGATGGTATTCTTTCTCTTATGTCGCTAAAGCTTTCGAAGGGTTTTACCTCTCTTGCTTTTAGTATTTCAGTCATGTGTTTTTTCCCGAACCCTGGCAGTAGTTCTATTTGGTGTAGTCTTGTGTTTATCGCTTCTGCTTTGTTGAAAAACTCAACAAACCCTTTTTCGTTCTCTGCAACTGCTTGCGCGATAAAATCGTTAAGGTTTGCCTTTGCAGTTTCTGTTAATTTTTCTCCTGGAAGTTTTCCCAGAATATAATATATTTTATCTCTCTTCCCTGAGCCTATATATACCTTTTCTTTTAGTTCTAAGCTCATTCCTTTTCTTGGTATTAATTCTAGTAGTGTGAATCCTGTTGATCCGATTGCTTGTGCTAATGGCATTCTTTTATTCTCCAGGGGATAACCGTATGGTAGATAATCTAAAATAATTGCGTGTTCTTCTCGTTCCATTGTTGTTAATTGTATTTCTTGACAAGTTCAAGAATCCCCTCTGTTTCTTCTTTGTTTAAGTTTGTATCGACAAATATTTTTGCTACGTCTTCAGCATCTTCTGGTAGTATATCTACGATTTTTGCTATGTGTTCTGATTTAACTCTCATTGATTCTAATGATTCTAATTCTTCTCTTAACTTTTTTGCGTCTTTTTCGCTAATCTTGCTGAATTTTTTTATGAATGCTTTTATTTCTTTTTTATCTTCTTGTGAATCATCTATTAATTCTTCAGATTCTGTTAGTGAAAGTGGTTTTAGTTCTATTATCATTTTAATTTTTTTAGGTGTATTGCTTGGATTATGTGTGTTTTTTCTTGGTCAAAATCCATAATTTTTACTATGTATGCTCCTCCTCTTTTTCCTGCTATTACTCCGCTTCTTCCTTGTAATTGGTATGGGAATTTTGGGTTTTCTGATAGTTCTCTGACTATTGCTACTCTTTCTCCATCCTTCAAATTTTTGAAGTATTCGCTAAGTCTTATTTTTCCTCGTTGTTTTACTTGTTTTCTTTTTATCATTTTTCTTATTTTTCCTGAGTATTCAAAATTATTTCTCAAGCAGGCTTTTTAAGCTTTGTTATGTGGTGAATCTCTGATTTTTCTTCAGACACATCGTTACCTCTACCCCTCTTTTTGGGATATTCCTCTTTTTTTTGTTTAAAAGAATTATCTTTGTTTTTAAATTGCCTTTTTCCCTTGGTTGTCTGATCCTACGCTTCCTTGCATTAGACTTCCTCTGCTGTCTGCGTCTTCCATGCTTTTCACTATTGTGTTAAACATTTTTTCTCCCCATATTCCTCGACCGCAGTTTATGCATACTTCAAGAACTACATCTTCTTTTAACTCTGTTTTGCAATAAACACACTTCTTCATTACGGTCGTAATTAATTGCCTCTTTTAAAGTTTTCTCTACTTTAGTGTTATTCTCGTCTTCTTACTTTTTTCTTGTTACTTTTTCTATCTTTCCATCTTTGACCCAGTATACTGTTTTTGCGTGCTGACCTGCTAGGTGTGGGTCGTGTGTTACCATTATTATTGTCTTTCCTGATTTGTGTAATTTTTCTAAGAAATTCATTATTTTTTCTCCGTTTTTTGTGTCTAGGTTCCCTGTTGGTTCGTCGGCTAATATTACTTCTGGGTCGTTTGCTAATGATCTTGCTATTGCTACTCTTTGTTGTTGTCCTCCTGACAGTTGGTTTGGGTAGTGGTCTTCTCTGTTTTCTAAGTCTACTAGTTTTAGTAATTCTTTAGCCTTTTTTTCTCTTTCTGCTTTGCTTTTTTCTTGGAATATCATTGGTAGAATAATATTTTCTTTTGCTGTTAAATTTGGTACTAGGTTGAATTGTTGGAATATGAATCCTATTCTTCTTCCCCTTATTTGTGCTAAGTCTGATTCACTTAGGTTGTTTATGTTTACTCCGTCTAATTGTATTGTTCCGCCTGTTGCTAGGTCTAAACTTCCTACTAGGTTCATAGCTGTGCTTTTCCCGCTTCCACTAGGCCCCATTATTGCTACGAAGTCTCCTTTCTTTACTTCTAGGTCTATTCCATCAATAGCTTTAACGACCGTTTCTCCCATTCGGTAATACTTAGTCACTCCTTTTAGTTTTATTACTGTTTCTGTCATGTTATTATTAAACGGCAGAAAGCTTTAAAAACGCTTCTTTGGTCTGATTATTATGATTATACCTATGCGCTGCTTTTCATGTGGTAAGCCTATAGCTCAGCTATATGAAGAATTCAGGAAAAGGACTTCTAATGGAGAATCTGCTGAATCAGTTCTTGACAGTTTAGGTCTTAGTAGGTATTGTTGCAGGTCAGCATTCATGGGGCAAGTTGACCTAATTCAAGAAGTTGGAAAGTTCAAAAAATCATAATTATTTTTTCTTTATTATCGGTAATAATAAAATTACTGCTACTATTTGCACTATCCCCATTATTATGAATAGTGTGTTGAAGGAAAAGTAGCTTACTATTATTCCTCCAGCTATTATTGCTAAACCACCAAATATTTCTCCAAATCCATCTGATAATCCCCACTCTAGTCCATACTTCTTTTTGTTTCCATATTCTGAGTATAATGCGTCCCATGTTGGTGTGGCCATAGCTGCGGCTACCCCTAAACCTATTTGTAATCCTAGTAGCGCTAGAGGTCCATTAACCAATAAATAGCAGAATGTTAGTGCGGCATTAAGTGTGTATCCCCAGAAGACTAATTTTCTCTTGTTTACTTTTTGATCTGAGATTCTTCCTATTATGACAATTAATAATCCTGCAACTATTAGGTATGTTGCCCAAGCCCAAGTTATTTCTAATACGTCTCCCCCTATTTTTTGAGCAAAAACTGCGAAAAGCGGCCCTAACATTCCCTCGCCAAAGAGCCATGCTGTGTCTGCTAAAAGTAATGACTTTACCTTTTTGTTAATCACAAATATATCACCAAATTAGAAGTTTTTAAACTATTTTATTTTCCAAGTACTTATTTTCCCACAATTATTACAAACTACTTTTTTAGTGTTGTTTGTTATTCTAATTTTGTCTTTTTTGTCATAAACGTGGTAACATTTTTTGCAAAACTTTTTTCTTTCTTTTCCTAATTTTAGGTTTATTGACATTGCGTGAGTCTTAATCTTTTTCACGTTTTTAGGACTTTTACTTTTAATGTTAGCGAAGAATTCAATAATTTGTTTTTTTATTTGTTCTCTATTCTTACTCATGAATGATATAGATCTTTTATTGTTATAAACTTTTAGAATAAGTTATCATCTCTTATTAAGTGAATATGAAGAAGACAGCATCCAAGTTTCGCATCTTGTGGGATACTAACACTACGGACGTGGTAAGCTTATCTTCTGAGATCGGAACGGGATCAGGAGTTTCCAAACCACTATGGCCGTCTTCAAAGATATGCAGAATTAACGGTATTTAAAGGTTTGTTTTATTCTTTATTTCTAGTAATGAGTTCTCGCTACTAGCTTGTTTATCTGGTCTGTGAGTGAATAAAACCTTAACACTTTTCTTGTTTTTTTCTAAAAAGTTTACTACTTCTTTAATGCTACTTCCTCTCCTTCCTATGGATGTTTCAATGTATAAGTAGTCATAATTTATCTCTGTTAGTCCTTTTAGGACTTCCATTTCTGATCCTTCAACGTCTATTTTTACTAAGCTTAAGTTTTTAGGTATTGAGAGTTTTTTTCTATTTTTTTCTTTAAGGTTTATTGTTTTAGTATCTATTTCTTTAACGTTTTTTCTTATGTGTGTTTGGTTTATGTTTTCTTTAAAATACGTTGCTTCTGCTGATGCTCCTACCGCATAACTTATTTTTTTGTTGCTATCTTTTTCATTAATTCCGTAATTGAAAACTTCCCAACTTTTTATTTTTGAAGAATTGTCTTTTAGTATCCAGAAGGTTTCTGGTACTGGCTCAAAAGAGTATAATTCTATGTTTGGGAAGTATGATTTTAGTGTTATTCCCCATTGTCCTACGTTTGCTCCTATATCTAAAACATTTTTTATTTTTTTGAAGTCTAATTTTTTTGTTATCATCTCTATCTCATTTGGGTATTCTGCTATGAGTATGGGTTCCCATTTTCTGTCATAGTGGAGTGTTCTTCCTAAATATTTTATTTTTTTAGAATTTTTTATTATTCCTGAAGCTTGTCTTCCTAGGAATGCCAATTTTTCTTTTATTGGTACTTTTGCTATTAGCCAGTTCTTTTCGCATCTTATTAGTGTTCTTATATCTGCTAATGTCGACATCTAACTTAACTTGTTATTCTTCTTTAAAGCATTTTCTATACATTTTTAAATGTGTTTGACCGCGACTATTTATCATAGGCGGGATTGCCGGAGCGGTCAAACGGACCGGTCTCAAAAGCCGGGGGCTTAGTGCCTGCATAGGTTCGATTCCTATATCCCGCATCGGTTTGCACCCGTAGCTCAGCCTGGATAGAGTAGCAGGTTCCTAACCTGTTGGTCGTAGGTTCAAATCCTATCGGGTGCGTTTTAACTCTCAATAAGAAACCTTTAAAACCCTTTAGTAATGTTCTTATACTATTGGGCACCCGTAGTTCAGCGGCAGAATGCGAGCCTTCCAAGTTCGCGACCTGGGTTCAAATCCCGGCGGGTGCATAAATAATCAATGGAAAAAACAAAATTTGGCTTGTTTTATGACAAGTATTATATTGCTTTATTGCTAATTCCTGTAGTCTTAGTTATTGCTTCTTTATTCTACCTAGGAAATTTTTATTCTGTTAATGGTGACTTTATCTATAAGGATATTTCTCTGGCTGGTGGGACAACTGTTACTATTAGTGAAAAATCCGTTCTTAATGATCTTGATCTTTCAGAATCATTACTAAAGGCTGCTATTCCTGATGTTGGTTTTAAGCGCCTTAGTGACTTAAGCACTAATACTGATTTGGCTTTAGTTGTTGAGTCATCTTTAGATCCTGATGTTCTTAAGCCATTAGTTGAAGATGCTTTAGGCATCGTTTTAACTTCTGATAATTCTAGTACTGAATTTAACGGTCCTTCAATTAGTTCTTCTTTTTATTCTGAACTACTAAAAGTTATTTTGTTATCGTTCATACTTATGGGGCTGGTAGTATTCATAATTTTTGGAGAAAGTAAGTTTGTTAAGTCCTTGTGCGTATTCTTATCATTATCTGCTGTGAGGCTTACTTTCCCTGCTAGCGGGTTTTTATTTGGGTTTGTTATCCTTATTGGTGCAGCAGCAATAATTTATTCACTTATCAACATACGTAAGGAGAAAAATATTAACAAGATCTTCTTTGGACTATCAGCCTTATTATTCCTTTCATCATTATTTTATCCTTTGTACTTTATGGTTTTTGTTAGTTTGTTATTACTTCTTATTATTTACTCAATTAATAGTGTTCCTAGTATTGCTGTTGTTTTTGCTGCTTTCTCAAACTTAGTTTTTGTCACTGTTGTTGTTGACTTAATGGGTGTTAAGTTGTCATCAGCTGGTCTTGTTGCTTTCTTAATGATTATTGGTTATAGCGTTGATACTGACATCTTATTGACTAATAGAGTTTTAAGGAGTAGAGAGGGGACGGTTAATCATAGAATTAAAGGCGCTTTTAATACTGGATTATTCATGACTATTACTGCTCTAGCTTCTGTGCTGCCTGCATTTTTGTTAGTTACTGGTCTTCCTGACTCTTTCAGACAAATATTTTTAGTTATATCTATTGGGTTATTTGCTGATATCATTAATACATGGCTTACTAATGCTGGAATAATTAAATTATACTGTAAAAGGAAGGGTATAAACTAATGTTTAAGATTAGTCTTCGTGTTTGGATACTAATAATTTTCTTGTTAGTGGCGCTTGTTGCTGTTCATCCTTCATTAACTCCTGGTGTAGTCATTAAGAGTGTTGAAAAAAATTCTTCTGCTTACACTTCTGGTTTAAGGTCTGGTATGATTATTAATTCGCTTAACGGTTTAGAAGTTTCTAGCCTTGATGATTACTCAAAAATCATTAATGATCTTTCTTCGCCTGTCGAAAAGAAGTATGTTATAAATACTGATAGTGGCGAATTCATAATTCTTAGTGATTCTACTCCTAACATAACTGTTGGTAATAAGCCTAGAACTAGACTAAAGACCGGCCTTGATTTACAAGGTGGTGCTAGGGCGTTAGTTAGACCTCAGGGTGTTCTTACTGATAATGATCTTAACGACTTGATCGATGTTACTAGTAACAGACTTAACGTTTTTGGCATAACTGATATTTCTATAAGGCCTGTTACTGATTTATCTGGTCAAAAGTTTATGCTTATTGAAGTGGCTGGTGCTACTCCTGCTGATATTAGAGATCTCGTCGCTAAACAAGGAAAGTTTGAGGCTAAAATTGGCAATCAGACAGTATTTACTGGCGGTACTGATGACATAGCGGATGTTTGCCGTTTTGATGCTACATGTTCCGGGGTCAGATCTTGTTCTCCTCAGGCTGATAGTACTTATTTTTGTCAATTCTCATTCGTTGTTTATCTGTCTCAAGAAGCCGCTCAAAGGCATGCTGATATTACTTCTAAGCTAAAATTAAACACTACTGCTATTGGTGGCAGGTACTTAGAAAAACAACTTGATTTATTGGTTGATGGTATCGTTACTGATTCCTTACTTATTAGTGAGGGGTTGAAGGGTCAGGTTACTACTGAGATTAGTGTTCAAGGTTCTGGTGTTGGTGTAACCCAAGAAGAGGCATTTAACGATGCTACTGCATCAATGAATAAGCTTCAGACAATAATGATCACTGGTAGTCTTCCTTACAAGTTAGAAATCGTTAAGCTTGATACTTTATCTCCAACTCTGGGTAAAGAGTTTACCAAGAACATTCTGATTCTTGGCTTATTAGTCTTTGCTATTGTTTCAATAATAATTTTTGTTAAGTACAGAAAAATTAAGATTACTTTATCAGTTATCTTAACTATGTTCTCTGAAGCCTTCATAACTCTGGGAGTTGCTGCTTTCCTTGGTTGGAATCTTGACGCTCCAAGTATTGCTGGTATAATAGCGGGTATGGGCACTGGTGTTAATGACCAAATAATCATTCTTGCTGAATCAACAAGCAGTGATACTCAGAGAAGTATTAAGGACAAAATTAAAAGTGCTTTGTTCGTAATATTTGCTGCTTTCTCAACAATTCTTGTTGCTATGATTCCTTTATTCTGGACTGGCGCAGGACTACTGAAGGGTTTTGCTTTCACAACAATAATAAGTATAAGTATTGGCATATTCATAACAAGACCTGCATTCGCTGATATCTTAAGAAACATTCAATCAAAATAAACTAATTGCGAGATTTTAAATAATCCTAATTGTGGATATAATAATCATGGAAGGAGAACATAGCACTAAGAGGGGTTTGTCTGACAGGTTTGTGGACTTCTTATTCTCTAATGACCTAAAGAAACACTTGCTTTGGATTGTTCCATTAGGTTTCCTATTAAGGGTTTTGATGGCTAACAGTATCACACCTCTTGGTGATGAGATGATTCATGCTCCTAGGGCTATAGGATTCCTACATTCTGGACTTTTAAGTACGATACTCCAAGCTCCAGTCTGGTTATATCTTACTGACATTGTTTACTCTCTGATGGGGGTTTCTCTTCTTTCATCAAGATTTTTATCAGTTTTTTTTGGTTCATTAACAATAATCATGATTTATCTCCTAGCTGTTAAGATTTTTAATAAGAAAGTAGCTGTAATATCATCTTTAAGTCTGGCTATGTCCTTTTTCACCATTCGTTATTCTTTAGCGGAAATGGACTTAGCAGCAACATTTTTTTTGGTGGTTGCTCTTTATTCTCTAATTATTGACTCTGAAAAGAAAAAGTATCCTTATTTATCGGCGATTTGTATTGGTATCGCTGCTTTAATAAAAACTTTGTCACTATTCTTTGTCCCAGCATTTTTTGTAGCAATACTTTTTTATAATGGTGGGTTGAAGAAAAAACTTCTTTGGGCTAATACAAAAAAAATTATTCTTTTTGGCTTGATAATCTTAGCTATTTATTCTCCAATACTTATCCATAACTATTTATGGTATCAGGATAAGGGGATGGTTGATACTTATTTTGCACAATACTTCTTTCCAAGTCTTAGAGAGAATTATGCTGGTCAGTTGGGCTATAGTAACGATGTGGCTCATTTCTTGCCCAAGTTTTTCCAAGGGGTTCATAGTGTCTCTTCAGAGATATTCAAATTAGATCCTTTAATAATTTCTCTTGGTATAATCGGGTTATTATTGTCTTTTATGATTAATAAAGATAAGAGAAATTATTGGTGGATATTGGTGGCTTATTTTTTCTCTGGGTTTATTCTGTTAATATTATCAAACTGGTTGCAAACTCATTATACCACTCTCATGCCAGTCCTAGCAATATTCTGCGGTTATGCACTAGTATTTATTGGAGAAAAAATAGGGTTATTAATCAATAAAAAGAGAGTTTTAACTATAATAGTTTTAGCACTGATTATTTCACAATTATTCATGCTTTGGCCATATGTTACTAGTCGTGGAGGGCTGTCTGGGCTTAGAAGTTACGCCTCTGACAGCATTGATAAAAATTCTATAGTTGTTGTTGATTCAAGAGTTTATCGTGGCAGGGTAGCTTGGGCTTTTAACGATTTTCATTATCTTGAGGCATCACTTTTCCCGCAACTAATGCAACTTAACCAGAATCTTAGCGGCGGACAAAAAGTTCCTACAAAAATTTATTTTGTTGAGTGTGCTATTGATGACTGTGGTTGGGGCACTGTCGGTGCTGGTGAGCTTAATGATTCTTCAGAGGCCTTAGTTTCATTATTTGCATCTCAAGGGAAACTGGAAAAGAGTATTACCGGTGGGTATAATGCTGAAGAAAGGCCTGGGCAAGTAATTTTCAAAGTTTACTCGGCAGTGGTTGATATGGATCCAAGAATAATTTTGTCGGTCGACTCAACTCATACTTGGTTTTATTATCCTATGAACTACATTCCTAAAGAACAAATTTATGATAATTATGAAGTTAACGGATTATTTAACAGTCTTCTTTATGGTAGTGCCTGGGTTATTCTTATAGCGTCAATAATTGCTTCAATGGTGCTAATAGCTTACCCCTTCTATCATGTTTATAGGAGTGATTAACAAAAGTTTTTAAAGAATCTTTTAACATTCTACATTATGAATAAATTATCAATAATAATACCTGCTTTTAATGAAATCAGAAGTATTTCGCAAATAATCAAGAAAGTTAAGGCTGTAAAGATTCCTAAAGAAATAATAATCATTGATGATGGGTCAACAGACGGTACTAGAGAATTTTTAGAAAAGATTAATGATACTGAAATAAAAGTATTTTTTCATGATAAGAACAGGGGTAAAAGTTCTGCTATAAGAACTGGAATAAAACATGTTACTGGTGATATTACAATCATTCAGGATGCTGATTTAGAGTATGACCCTGCGGATTACAAAAGACTCATTAAGCCCATAATTGATGGTAGGGTAAAAGTTGTTTATGGCTCAAGATTTTCCACTCCTGATAAGCGTCCAGGTATCCTAAACCCTTATTTTGCTGCTAATAGAGTACTTACTCACATGGCTAATATTCTTTATTCTTCTAAAATAACTGATGAGCCTACATGCTACAAAGTTTTTGATACTTCAGTCCTTAAGTCTTTACATCTTAAGTCTAAACGTTTTGAGTTTTGTCCTGAAGTAACAGCAAAAGTTTCTAAAGCTGGCTGGAAAATTCTTGAACTGCCTATTAGTTATTATCCTAGAACTCTAAAAGAAGGTAAGAAGATTAAGTTCCGTGATGGAATAGAAGCTATTTGGACTTTGATAAAGTATCGGTTTGTTGATTAAGAAAATTTTTTGTAATTTTTGAGACACTAATAATCTTTAAAAACACGTCTCTCCTCTCCCGATCATGGCTAAGGCGAAAGAAGAATTATTCGAAACGATAAATTGTAATATTTGCGGGAGTAATGATTACAAGGTAATCTTTGAAGGAGAATTATCTGGTGCTGAGGGTGGAGAAATAGATAATATTGCTAAGTCTGAGTATAAGTCTTCAAGTAATGTTGTTAGTAGTGATAGAATAGTTAGGTGTAAAAAGTGCGGTTTAGAGTATGTTAATCCTAGGCTAAATCCTAGAATCATACTTAAGGGTTATTCTGAGGGTAAGGATGAAGTTTTTGTTTCTCAAGTTAAAGGTAGAGAGATGACTTTTAATAAGTCTCTAAAGCTTATTGAGGATTATTCTAAGAAAGGGAAAATTCTTGATATTGGGACTGCTGGAGCGTCATTCTTAAAAGTAGCTAAAGATAGGTCTTGGGATGTTTATGGTGTTGAACCTAACAAGTGGCTTTGTCAATGGGCTAAAAAAAATTATGGTATTGACGTAAAACCTGGTGACATATTCTCTAACAAGTTCCCTTCAAACCATTTTGATGTTGTAACACTTTGGGATGTTTTAGAACATGTATCTGATCCTTCAGCAGTACTAAAGGAGTGTAATAGAATCCTTAAGAAAGGAGGGGTCTTAGTTATTAATTATCCTGATATTGACAGTGCTGTTGCAAGACTTATGGGAAAAAAGTGGGTTTTCCTTCTAAGAGTCCACATATTTTATTTTACTCCAAGAACTATTAAGATGATTCTTAAAAAGAACGGTTTTTCAGCTTTTAAGTTCAAAAAACATTGGCAAACTCTGGGATTAGGATATATTTTAACTAGAGCTCAAGCTTATGTTAAATCATTGGTTGTTCCATTCAAAAAAATGTCAAGTGCTTTAGGTATAGATGAAGTTCAGGTTCCTTACTGGATGGGTCAGACTTTAGTGCTTGCAAGAAAACAATGAAGATTATCAATAAAAAGAAGAAAGTAGTAATTATTGGTGCCGGAATTGCTGGGTTAGCCTCAGCTTATTATTTTTCTGCAGACCCATCATATGAGGTTATTGTTGTTGAGAAAGAATCATTCGTTGGCGGATTAGCTCATGGTTTTGATTATAAGGGGTTTCATTTTGATTTCGGGCCTCATAAGATAGCGACGGTGATTCCTGGGATTGTTAAAGAAATGAATAATGTTACTCCATTGCTAAGGGTTGAGAAAAGAAACAAGATTTATCTTAAGGATAACTATTTTCAGTTTCCACTAAAAATTTCTCAAGTTGCTAAGAGAATACCACTGATTGCTGTTAAGGCAGGTATAGACCTTTTTACAAAGTCTCTTAGTAAGATGCCTGATGACTCTTATGAGAATTATTTGTTAAACCGTTTTGGTAAAACTCTTTATAGTTTATCATTTAAGGATTACGCAGAAAAAGTTTGGAATACTCCGGGCTTTGATCTTGATAAAGAGTTGGCAATTAGAAGAGTTGCTGTTTCTAGTCTTGCAGAATTAATAAAGAAGACTTTAACTGGTGACACTTCAGGGATATCCGTAAACTTCTTTCATTATCCTCCTAAGGGCATGAAGCAGTTATCTGATAACTTGAAGAAATCCATTGAGGATAATGGTGGGATTATTTATTTGCAAAAAATTGTTAGTGAAATTAAGGTTAAGGATAGAAAAATTGAGTCTTTACTAATTGGTCGTGTTAGAATAAAGCCTGATTACGTAATATCGACAATTTTTCCTGATTACTTAATTAATATCATTAAAGATTCTGACCCTGCGCACGTAAAAGCTAAAGTTTTTGCTTCAAAACTTAAGTACCAGCCAGTAAGTGTATTATACATTATTCTTAATAAAGAAAGAGCCTTGAACGACTGTTGGGTTTTTTTCCCAGAAAAAAAGTTCCTTTTCCATAGGGTTAGTGAACAAAAAGCTTTCTCTCCGCAGTCATCTCCTCCTGGCAAGACTGGACTCATGGTTGAGACAACTAAGGAACCTACAAAAGAAAATGTTTCCATAATAATTGATCAACTAAAAAAAGTTGGTATAATCAAAGATGATAGCGAAATTGAAGAACACTTCATAAAAACAGGTCCTAGGGTTTATCCAGTTTATCTTAAGGGGTTTTTAGAAAATTTAGATCCAACACTAAAATATTTCGATTCCATTAAAGGTTTATACGTTATTGGCAGGCCTGGAAGATTCAACTATAATAACACTGATCAATCATGGGATATGGCATTACAAGTTTATAACCACGTCAAGAGTGGTGAGAATTCTTCTAATTGGGAAGTTCTAAAACAAAGATTTGACGCTTATCGTATTGTTGATTAGTTATTTAAATACGTTTTGTCATTTATTTCTTATGAAAAGAGAGAGTATTACCACTAAGACGGTCAAGGGATCTTTTTGGAGTGTTTCATCAAATATCCTCAGTAGGGCTGGGGCATTAATATTTACGATAATTATTGCTAGGTTTCTTCTTCCAGAAGGTTTTGGCATTTATTCATTAGCTACATCAGTAGCTTTGATATTCTTGACTTTCGCTGATTTAGGGATAAATCAGACATTTATTAAGTATGTTTCATCAAATTTAAACAATAAAAAGATAGCGAGGTCATATTTTAAGTATATTTTCAGGCTAAAAATAATTTTGACTATTGTAGTTTCATCCTTGATACTGATCTTATCATACCCTTTAGCCTATTACTTTTTTGATAAACCATCATTATTCTTTCCTTTGATTCTTTGTTCACTATACGTTTTTCTTTTCTCTCTTCAATCCTTTTTTGAGTCAGCACTATACATCTCCCATAAAACATTCTATCTTAACGCTAAGGAAATAATTTTTCAGTTATCAAGAATAATTCTCTCACTTGTAGCCTTTGCTTTGACAATAAGGGCTTATTATGTTTCGGGAGTGATAATTGTGTTAATAATCTCGATGCTTCTAATAACCTTTTATTGCTACTATTATTACAAAAAATTTCTTCCGTTCTTATTCTCAAAAAATGATTCATCTATTATTATAAATAAGCGGGAGGTACTTTCTTTCCTCGGTTACCTGACAATTGGGGGTATTTCTGGTGTTTTCTTTTCGTATATTGATACTGTAATGCTTGGAGTATTTGTCAGTTCTGAATATGTTGGTTTTTATCGTGCAGGTTACACCCTAGTTTTTGGTCTGTCAGGCGTTCTAGCTCTTCACCAAGTTTTTTTAGCGGTATTTTCAGAATCCAGCAAGGCATCCTTAGAGAATAATTTTAATAGAGTTCTAAAATACTTACTGATTATTGCTATTCCTGCCGCTCTTGGGCTGTTAGTTTTGGGCGGTCCTATAATTAAATTGGTATACGGTGATGATTATTCTGGTGCTATTCTTATATTTCAATTTCTTTCACCGCTTATTATTCCAGGTATACTGACAAGTTTCTTTATACCTGTTCTTGCCTCGAGGGGTCAAAGCAAATCATTTGCTAAATCTATAATTGCTGCTATGGTTATGAATATTGTTCTAAACTTTATCTTTATCATCCAGTTACTAAAAATTTCTCAAGAGTGGGCAACTATTGGTGCGGGAATAGCCACTTTAATAAGCACATTCTTCTATATTTTTTTGCTTATAGGGTCTATCAATAAGAGTCTTGGAATAAAATCAAACTTTTCTATAATCCTTAAACCGCTAGTTGCCGGAACTGTTATGACTCTTGCCTTATTATACGCTTATTCGAAATTTTCAGAAGTTGGCGGACTTGAAACAGTTATTTTAGCTCTCATCGGGTTGATAGTTTATTCTTTAGTGTTGCTGCTTGTTAGGGGTTCATCTTTTGCTGAAATAACGTCATTTAAGAAAATGATAATGAAGTGACTGAGTCCTTTATCCAAATCTTTTTATACCGTTTAATATAAATCAAACCATGAGAATCTCCCATAAACTTTTTTTATTAGCCCAGGATTTGTATATACAGTTAAGCTCGTTCATTAGTCCTGAGATAATTCACAATAACGAAAAACACAGTGTACTAAAAAAATTTCTCTTCTACAAGAAAATAGAGGGCGTTGAAGGAGACTATCTAGAATTCGGGGTTTATGAAGGCACAAGTCTAAAGGGAGCATCCACCTACTGGAAAAAAATTTCTGGTGGCGATTCCAAAATGAGGTTTTTCGGCTTTGACTCATTTACTGGGATGAACCCTCAAAAGGGCGACGATCATCCTTTTTACACCACTTTTGACTTCTCAACAGAATTTCAGATAATTAAGAAGAGATTCAAAAACCTTCCTTCTGTGAGGCTCGTACCAGGTTTTTTTAATAAAACTCTTAGTGATGGTCCTAAAAAATACGGGATAAAAAAAGTTTCTATGGCCCTAGTGGACTGCGATCTTTATTCTTCTGCTAAACAAACGTTCAAGTTTTTAGAAGGTGTAGTGCAGAAAGGTACTATTTTAATACTTGATGATTATTATAATTATCTTGGCGGGAAAAATGTCGGTGTTAGGGCTGCATTTAAAGACTTTCTGAAGAAAAACGGGGTTGAGGCAGAACAAGTGGACAATTATGGCATTGGCGGCGCAGTTTTCTTGGTTACTAAATGCTAATAAGAATAAAGTTTTTAACGCACTATTTTTGAGAATAATAATCTTTATAACCCGAAATTAACAGCTCTAAGTATGACTACTCCAGGGTTACTAAAAAGTAGAACTTTTTATCAGTTTATCAAATTCGGACTTGTAGGTGTTGAGAGCACAATACTAAACTACTTTGTTTTTATTTTATTATTGTTATTCTTTGACATTTATTATTTACTAGCTGCTGCTTGCGGATTTATAATTGGTGTCTTATTCGGATTTTTCTTTAATGAAGCATTAACTTTTGATTCTAATAGGACAAAAACTTCCTCCTTTTTCTTCTATATTCTTGTTTATTTAATTAGTTTGACAATTAACCTCTTATTCCTTAGATTCCTGGTTGAGAATGGGGGAATGAACCAAATAGCTGCTAATGTTTTACTTGCCCCTTTTATCATTATAATAAACTTTTTTGGTGCTAAAATAATCGCCTTTAAGGACAAAAAATGGTAGTTTCTGATAGTGGCTTGAGCGGTGTTATAAAATCATTATTTTCTAACAGGGTTTTCTTGACCGTTCTTGCAATAAAGCTTCTCTTTGCTGTTGTATTCATCTCTGTTGATTCTGCAAATTCTAACATTTTTATTGCAAAAGCTTTTGCTTATAATCCTTTTTCAAACCCTTATAGTAGTCTTTCGACTCAGTCATTTCCTTATGCTCCTTTGATGGCTATAATTATAGGTTTACCCTTCCTATTTTTCTCTTTCCTTAATAACGCATTTGTTTCATTTCTTGACTCGTTTCTAATAAGGATTCCTTTGTTAATTTCAGACGTTGTGATACTTGCCACTCTTTTAGGCCTTCTTCCAAAGCATTATAATAAGGTAATGCTGTTATACTGGGCTTCTCCGATAATAGTTTATTCCACTTATATAAGCGGGCAGCTTGACATAATTCCTATAGCTCTCTTAATGCTTTCTTTCTATTTTTTGTTCACTAAAAAACTTTTCTATTCTTCAATATTCATGGCTTTATCTTTAGCTACAAAGTTTGGGGTATTGCTTATCCTTCCTCTGTTCCTTCTTTTCTTATGGAAAAAAAATTATTCTACTAGAGAAAGGTGGATTTATCTGCTTGTTACTCTCACTGTTTTCTTTGCCGTCTTAACTCCATTCATTGCTGGAATGTTATCCTCTAATTATAACAGTCAATCAGAATTAAGAGTTTTTGAACTTGCTATTCCATTTTCCGGACAGGTTTATTTCTTTTTAGTTATAGCTTTGTATGGTTATGTTATTTTTAAGGCTGCATCTTTTCGTACTATAACAAAAAACATTCTCTTCATGCTGACTGGTGTGACCTTCACAATTTTTGTCACTCTAGTTAGGCCTTCACTAGGGTGGTATATTTGGTGTATACCGTTTGTTGTTTACTTCTTTGTGAAGCAGAATAACACTAGCAGTAAGTTTCTATACTTAGGATTTAATGCTTTTTACTTGTTGTATTTCTTCCTTGTTCCACAATCAGACGTTTGGGCGGTATTTTCTCTTATTTCTCCTGAATTATCCCAAATTCAGACTCCATACTACATCCTTAAAAGTTTAGGGCTTAACAGTGTGTTAATCCTTAGTCTTGCCTTTACCTTCCTTTCGTCAACTCTTATATATATTTCATATTTGATGTACAAGTACGGTGTTAAGAGTAGTCTTCTGTTCCAACAGCAAGAGGGTATACCTGTCATTGGTATTTCTGGTGATTCTGGAAGTGGTAAAACTACGACTTCTGATTATATTTTTCAAATTTTTAAACCTTCAGAAGCGACGATTATCCATGGTGATGATGTTCATAGGTGGGAAAGGGGGGACGTCAACTGGGAAAAACTTACTCATCTCAACCCTCAGAGTAACAAGATTCATCATCATTATAGGCAGATATCAAACCTGAAGAAGGGTAGATCTATCCTAAGGTCTAAGTATGACCATTCCACTGGCAAGTTTACAAATCCAAAGATTGTTGTTCCTAAAAATTATATTATTGATGAAGGATTGCATACCTTCCTTGTTGATACCAGGGGATTATATGACCTTAAAGTTTACATGGACCCTTCTCCTGAGTTGAAGCTTTATTGGAAAATAAATCGTGATGTTAAGGAAAGGGGTTATTCTAAAGAAAAAGTTTTGTCAGCGATAAACAAGAGGAAGGTTGATTCTGAAAAGTATATTTCTCCTCAGAGGGATAACGCTGACTTGATATTTTCTTTAATTCCCGAGAGTGATATAAGGATTGATATTGAAGAGGACCGTAAGGTTGATTATGGGCTTCAGATATGGATTAGGTCTGATATAGACATTGAACCGCTGATAAGCTCTTTTAATAAGAACTCAAAGGTCAATCTCAGTCTTGATTATCCTAACAATAAATTCCAAAGGATGACCTTTAACGATTTTCCAAATCGTGATGAATTGGTAAGGGTTCTAAGGGCTTTAAACATTGATCATGATGAGTATGGTCTTTCATTAAAAAATGTTTCTGGTGGAATTGCCGGGGTTATACAGTTATTATCTATATACTGTCTTCATAGAAAGCTTCTGGATAAGTATGGGGGTTACTCTTTATGAAAGAGGTTAAAGACCTTGTCCTTATGTGTTCCCAAATCGGTAAGAACATAGAATTGACTCAGGCTGGTGGGGCTAATGCTTCAGTAAAAAATTCTCGTTCTATGTGGATTAAGGCTTCTGGTTTCAATCTTTCTGATGTAAACTGTAAGTCTGGTTATGTTCTTGTCAATCATCCTCTAATAAGAGAATCTTTTGAACATGGCTCTGCAGAAAGTGAAGAGCAGTCTCGTGATCTAATCAAATTTTCTATCCTTGATTCTAATGGTGGTCTTAAACCTTCTATGGAAGTTGGGTTTCATTCCTATCTTCCTAGGTGCGTTTTGCATACTCATCCAATATTTCTAAACTCTATATCTGGTCTTAGCGATCCTGCAAGTTTACTCTCTTCACTGGGGCTTGATGATGTTGCAGTTGTTGACTATTTCAGGCCTGGTTTCAATCTTGCAAAACAAGTTTATTCCTCTTTTTTATCTTTGAATGCAAAAGGGTGTAGGTACCCTTCGTTTATCCTTAGAAATCATGGATTATTGGTTTCTGGCCAGACTCCTAAGGATTGTTTAGAAAAAACTTTAATAATTTCTAATGCTGCTAAGTCCTTGGTTCTTGATAGAACTAACCTTGTTCTACCTCCTTATTCTCCTCCTGTTCCTCACATTCATGATGGTATGAGCGGATTTTTGGGCTCGGTTATTGGTGATAGTCTTTCTGGAGTCTATATGTTTCCTGACGCTGTTGTATTTCTGGAAGACCTAAAAAGGGGAAAGGGGAAGGCGAGTGTTTTGGATGGCCGCCTTTTCTACCAGTTATCTGAGAAGTCTTCAAGAAACATTGATGAAGTTTTATACGCTCATAATCATGTATTAAATTATTCTAGAGTCTTGGGAGAAATTAAACCTTTGAGTGTACGTGATGTTGAAGAATTGGTTAACATGGAAGAAGAAAAATATCGTAAGAGGAGTGTGGAAGAATAATGCAAATAGTAATCCCTATGTCTGGTATTGGTAGGAGGTTCATCGAATCGGGGTATTCTAATCCTAAACCCTTGATTGAAGTTGAAGGCAAGCCTATTATTGAGCACGTGATTAATATGTTTCCTGGAGAAGATGATTTTTTGTTCATATGTAACTCAGATCACCTAAAAAACACTAAAATGAGAGAAATAATAAAAAAACTCAAACCTTCAGCAAAAATAATTTCTATCAAGCCTCACAAATTCGGACCTGTTTATGCAGTCATGAAAGCTAAAAAATTCCTCCATGATGATTCTCCAATCATTGTTAACTATTGTGATTTTAATGCTTACTGGGATTATGGCAATTTTAAGATGATGGTGGAAAAAACTGGTGCTGATGGTTGTGTTCCTTGCTATACTGGTTTTCATCCTCACCTTCTTAGGGGGCAATTATACGCGGGTGTTAAGGCTGATGAAAATAATCGGGTGCTTGAAATTAAAGAAAAACACAGGTTTACTCCAAGCCCCTTTGATACTTGGCATTCATCTGGTACTTATTATTTCAGTAGTGGTAAAATGGTTAAGGATTACTTTTCAGAATTATTAAGCTTTAATGATAAAAAAATAAATGGTGAGCATTATGTTAGCACTGTCTATGAGTTGATGCTTAGAGATAAACTAAAAGTGTATGTTTATGAGCACAAGTATTTTTGTCAGTGGGGTACTCCGCAGGATTTGCAAGAGTATCAGTGGTGGTCAGAATTATTTAAGAAAATTACTAGCGGATTAATCGCTGAGGAAACAATAAAATTCAAAATTTCTGATGGGAGAAGAATCTTTGATTACTGGAAAGAATTTTTTTCATTATCAAATTTTCACTCTTTCGGTAAGGGATTATTGTGATCTTAATCTTTCTGTTCTTATCTTGCTTATTATTCTAATTGCGCTTTCAGTGTTTGGTGCCATGACAAATTCTTTTTTTGTTCTTAGGGTCTTACCATCATTATAAGTCTGAGCTAAAGGATTACCATCTCTACCATTCATGTCCATTACAACTCCTCCTGCTTCCTTATAGGCTAGTGCTGATGGTCCTAAATCGCAAACATCGATATTTCCTCCAAAATAAGCTTTGTAATTTTGAGATTTTAATTCTTCTCTTCCTAATAAACTTAGAATTGTTACAACAAAACTTCTTGGAGCAATATTGTCTTT
This sequence comes from Nanobdellota archaeon, assembly GCA_038045945.1. GTDB lineage: Archaea > Nanobdellota > Nanobdellia > Pacearchaeales > GW2011-AR1 > JAGVWS01. The sequence goes on along the minus strand of JBBSXC010000004.1, from coordinate 153,937 downwards.
TGGGAATAACTTTCTTATTCTTTCATAATCTGAGATGCTTCCACTAACTCTTACAAAGTCTCCATTTTTATAACTGGATCCTAATTTTATTCTTTCACCATTGATGAATGTTCCATCACCTGCTATTGTTTCTAGTGTTAATTCTAGTGCTGGATAATGTATTATTCCACTTATTGGTTCTCTTCCCTGCATTATTCCTAATGATATTCCCCACATTTTTGATCCTTGTAGATAATTCTTTGTTCCATCAATTGGGTCTATTGCTGCATTGATCCCGCTAGTAAACTTTCCGAAGTTTCTTAGGCTGCTAAATTCTCTGCTTTCCTCTTCTGCTATTATTCCTATCTCTGATCCATAAGTTCTGACTAGTTTATCAATAATCCTCCTCTGAACTTCTAAGTCTACTGCTGAGAATAATTCTTTTTCATCATGTTTATGCTTTTCTCTGTCGCTTACGACTTTCACTTTTGGCTTGACATGCCCTTGCATTGACAATGCATATCTTCCTGCTTCTCTTATTGTTTCTATCATATCTCTCATAGAGTTTTTTTATAAGAATCTTTATAAAGATTTATAGAGTGAAATCATAATATGGTCTAGTAAGAGGTTTATTAGTGTTACTTAAAAGTGACTATAAAAGAAATGTTTATATACCCTCTTATTTTACTAGAGATCATGAGAATAGATGATGGAATTAGAAAGACAATTGCTGGACTAAAAAGAAAAGATTTGGATGAAGTTTTTCTAGATGATCAGATAAGACCTGGTGTTGTACTTCGATCAAGATTCAATTTTAGTAGTGGTTTATACTGGGAAAAGAAGGAACTTACGGGTTCTGCCGAAAATATTGACGCTCTAAATTATCTTGGTGTTAGCATAAAAAGAGGTTTACTAATAGATCCTAACCTTATTCGTTCTCTCCAAAAGTATGTGCCTAAAGTCAGAGGGTTAAAGAGTAATGTTATTGCTCTTAGAGGACAAGATAATTTTGATATTAGCTATACGGGCAACAAAAGTCCCGGTTATTTTACTTATTCCGTGAATCTTAATGTAAGTACTTATGAGAATAATATACTTGATGACAGACCCATTAGTGAAGAAGGGCTAGCATTTTTTTCTTCCATTGAAGCAGAATTGGCAAAAAAACTATCTAATGATGGTGAAAAAAATAGAAGTCTTGCACATGCTGGATTTAGGTGGAATGCATGGTTAAGAAGAACGTCTGAAACTATTATTAATCTTAGGGCTATTGCGGCAGGTAGTAAGGGAAAAATTTTGGAATCCTCAATTGATTATTCAAACCACCAAGGAGATCATGCTGGTATCAGTCAGGACGAAACTGATAAGGTAACCCTTTCTTTAGGATATAAATTACCTGTTAGGGTAGGTGATGATCTTACTGATAATAATGTGGATATGGTAAGAGGTAGGGTTCCCTTATTAGAAGCTTTTGTTGATGAATTTTCTGGATGAAGATAGTCTTAAAAATCCTTTGTTGCTTTTAGTATTATGATAAACTTGATTACTATGGCTGGTCGTGGTAAACGTTTTTCTGAAGTGGGTTATTCTCTTCCTAAACCTCTTATTCCTATTGATGGTGAGCCTATGATCTGGAAAGTTATTGATTGTTTGCCAAAAGCTAATAAATGGATTTTTGTTGTTAGGCAAGAACATATTGATGACTTCTCTATTGATAAAGCAATAAAAGCAAAAATACCTGGTGCGATAATAACTGTTGATAAAGACTTGCTTGGTGGAGCATCAATATTTTGTGCTGAAGAACACATTCCTGCAGGTGAAGATGTCTTCATAGCCGGTTGTGACATGGGGTTTGTCTATAACGAGAAAGAATTTGAGTCATTAAAGAATTCTAATTATGACTGTGTTTTATGGACTTTCACTAAGGATTCTAGAATTCCTGCGAGTCCCAAAGCTTGGGGTTACGCAGTTCTTGATAAGGATGGGAAAACAATTAATGATATGAGTGTTAAGGTTCCTATATCAGATAATCCTTTCAATGACCATGTTGTTGCTGCAACTTTTTGGGTTCGTTCTAAAGAAATACTGTATCAGGCTATTAGAACTATGATTAAGCATGAAATTAAGACTAATAATGAGTTCTATCTTGATAATTTGCCTCTCTCTTTAAAGCTTGATGGTCGTAAGAGTTGTATATTTGATGTTGATCTGCTTATTGGTTGGGGAACACCTAGCGAATTTCATGAATACGAAAAAATAGAGTACTTCTACAAGTTTAAGAAGCTGGAAGACCTAAAAATTTCAGAAAAAGATAACAAACTGTGGGAGAGGTATTTTACTCATGTCAACAAAATCAAGAAAAATTGAATTAAGTATTGTTCTTCCTGTTTTTAACGAAGAAAAAAATATTTCTAGGGTTGTAGGAGAATTTCTTAAGATTTCAAAAAAAGCTGATATCGAAGTCATTTTTGTTGAGGATGGTGGTAGTAAGGACGGAACAAGAAGAGTTATAATTGCGATGTCTAAAAAGTATAATTTCATCAGGCCGTTGTTTACTAAAGAGCCTGGTTATGGTGTCTCTTTGTATAATGGTCTCAAAGTTGCTAAAGGCGAATTTATTGGTTGGACTCATTCTGATCTTCAAACGCCGCCAGCTGATACTCTAAGGGCATTAGAGATTATAAAAACTCAGGTTAATCCTAATAATGCCTTTGTTAAGGGTAAGCGTTACGGCAGACCATTAGTTGATAAACTAGTTAATGGTCTTGGCATGTCGCTTTTTGAAACTTTAATGCTTAAAACTTGGATGTATGATATTAACGCTCAGCCGAATATCTTTCATCGTTCTTTTTTAAAAAATTTAGTCAATCCTCCTAAAGATTTTGCTTTTGACTTATTTGTTTATTATAGTGCCAAAATTAATGGTTATAAGATTGTTCGTTTTCCTGTCCATTTTGGTAAACGCATTTTCGGCGAAAGCGCTTGGAATACGGGATGGAAAGCCAGAATCAAGTTTATCAAAAGAACTATGAAGTTTACAAGAGAAATGAAGAGGCAATTAACATGATTATTCGTCATCGTATCAATACTGTTGGACAACTAAAGGATGTTCCTCATAATCATGGTGTTGAGCTTGATCTTAGGGGTTATGGTGATAAATTGTTTATGTCTCATGATCCATTAACTGATGAGGGCATAAAGAGTAATGCTTATACTGATTTTGAAGAATATTTGAGGCATTGGAATCATGCAATAATGGTCCTAAACGTTAAAGAAATGGGTTATGAAAAAAAAATTATTGAGCTTATGCACAAGTACAAAGTAAAAGATTGGTTTTTTCAAGATGAAGAATTCCCATATGTTTATAGAGCAACGCGTAAGGAAAACATGAGAAAAGTATCAATAAGGTTTAGTGAAGCAGAACCAATAGAGTATGTTCAAGCACAAATTGATGAACAAGGGCAGCCAATGCTTGACTGGGTTTGGGTTGATACAAACACAAAAATGCCAATAACTTCGGAGGCTATACCAACACTAAAGAAATTTAAGACTTGTTTAGTATGTCCTGAAAGGTGGGGGAGACCTGCTGATATACAAAACTATATTGAGCAACTAAAAAAACTTGATTTCAAACTTGATGCAGTAATGACGGCTAAAGACTATGTTGGGGTGTGGGAAAAGTCTGGTGTTGTAAATTTAGATTAGTGATGTATGCTCTCATAAATAACAGATATTTTAAAGGATGATTCTCACTGTTTTTTATGGTATTGAGTAAGAACAAGAAGTACATTCTTATTGGGTTGATTATTGTAATAATGCTTTTTTCTTACTTGGAATTTCTTCACCCTTACAACTTCACAAAAGACGATAACTTAGCACAATTCCTCCCAACAATCATTGAAGGGATGGAGCAGTTATTCTCGGGTGATTTTCCTAGTGTTAATCTACATCAATTCATGGGAGTAAAAATATTTGAGGTTGGTACTTACGCAGTTCTATACCCTTTGATGATTCTATCCTACTTTTTATCTCACTATATCTTCCATAATGATTTTTTTACAATCGAAATTTTTGTCCTTATTCATTTAATTCTAGCTTTCATAGTTGCTTACTTATTTATTAATTCAAAGACTAAAAATGAACTAATATCGTTATTAGCCTCAATTGCCTTCATTTTTTCAGGTTATGTGATTATTGGTTCAGCAAATTGGTACTATGTGGTGCCTACTGCTCTGTTTCTTCCGCTAATTCTTCTTCTTGATGATTATTTATTAAAGGATCCAACATTCAAAAAAGCAATAGTTTTAGGAGCAGTTAGAGGAATTTATTTTTATTCTGGTAACGCTCAATACTTTGCATTTACTCTAATCTTTGAATTTTTATATCTTTTATCCATGTGTAAAAGAAGAAATTGGGAAAATATTAAAGGTTTAGCTGAAAAATACGTCTTTTCAGCAATATTCACTATTGCGATTGCCATTCCTTTACTAGTGCCTCAGCTATTAACTGTTAATGATTCTCTTCGTGGAAGCAGGAACTTTATTGGTTACATATTTAGTCTTCCTTCATCTCCATCAGACTTATTTCTAGGGTCGATAATTTCTTATCCTTTAGTTCATTCTAGCAGTTCCTTTGGTTATTCTGGAGGTGATTTCATAAGCATTTATTATTCTGGTGCTTTATTTTCAATAATTTTCTTTATTGGATTGTTTTATTCTTTGTACAAGTATAAATGGAAAATTATCAAAAAATCTGAAGTAATAACTAACATGGCTGTACTATCAATAATTCTTAGTATTGGTTATTTTGGTTTGGTTTACTTATTAGGTGCTTTCCTTCCAGTGATAAAGAATTTTTCATCACCATTCAAAATAACTCTTTTTACTAATTTTTTCACTATTGTTGCTGGAGGTATGTTTGCTAGCAAATTCTTAATAAACAAAGAAAAAGGCAAGAAATTACTTTATACTATTTGTGTAGTTTTATTTTCTTTGTTACTTATTTATCACCTTTCTATCTCGCATAAAGTCGCTTGGTCTTCTTATGGTGATAAATTGCCATTAAACACTTCTTTGTTTAAAGAATTAAATCTGAGTGGTGGGAGATTTGTTAGTGTTTTTACAAATAGCTCTCATAATCCTTCTAATATCAAATATTCAAATTATACTTCATCATTTCCTGAATCTTATTATCTTTCTCAAAACTTTGCAACTTACTATGGTCTTGATCATATTTCTGGTTATGAGCCATTTATTGATAAGCTTACTGAAGAAAAAATTCCTATAAGCCGTACTGGCTTGTCTGGCGTGACTCTAAATATCTCTTCGCTTGAGGAATATGGGGTTATGTATGTTATCGTTCCTCATGATAGTCTTTCTTATCACAATGAACTTGTGGGTCTAGAGACTATTTATAAAAATTCGGAATTATCCATAATTAAGCTACCCTCGAGTAAGGCGTATGTTTTTTATGGTGGCGGAAGTATACCTTATAATATTGATAAAAAATCTTTATCATTTGAAACTAATTTTTCTTCACCTAATATAATAACTATTAATCTTTTATACAAGAAAGATTATCTGTTGAGAGTAGACGGGGAAAAATATTCTTATGGTAAAGATTCTCTGGGCAGAATAGCCATTGATCTGCCTTCTGGCTATCATGATTTGGTCTTTAAGTATGATCTGAAGAAGATATATCTATTTTTGTTATTGTCATTTTTTATTATTGCTTGCTTATCATGTTATTGCTTTTTTACTCGTAAGAGTATTACTCCTAAGATTATCTCAAAAAGAGATAAAGATTTTCAGTTTATTATTAGGTGGTGGATGACTGCGGCTTTAATAATTTTTGTTATCTTATTATTCTTATTTTTGTTAAAGAATCAGATTTTAAGGCCATCGAGTATTGAAGGGATAATTAATGAACGAACTGCTTTAGGTGTTAGTATTGGAAAAATTAGTGATAATCTTCTTACTGGGACTATCGCTTTTTATGATGTTTCAGTTAGTAACAGTTTCCATGCAGATTCTATAATTATTTATTTATCATATTATCAGACTGTTAAAAATACTATGAAGTTTTCAAGACCTCAAGTAATTTTTAAAACTGTAGAAATTAATGGTTTATCAATAAACAGTTCTTTGCATGATAGGCCTGCTACTTGTATTAATCCTTTAGCTATTTCCGTAAACTCTAATTATTATAATAAGAGTTTGGTAATTAGTTCTGATAGGTTAGTTCTTGATAATGTTCGTTTTATTCCTCTGAATAAGGCTTATCTTAGCTTTAACTCATCGGTCATGATTAACAGAATAAATAATTCTCTTAAGGCTAATATCAGTGTTGAGAAATATATTAGTGGTTCTGTTGATATTGGTGAAGGTTCAAAGAATCATGTTAATAGCTGCATTTCTCTTCCTTTAAAATCTGATACTATTCTCTATTATTAATAAAACTCTAATGGTTTTGAGAATTCACGCCTACGAGTCTTCCTAGGCCTCCGCCATCATTAAAGAATCCTCTTGCAACTGCTGCAGACCATCCTTCTAGTCTTCTTATTGAAAGAGTTCTAGCTTTAGGTAACCTTGAAGGGTGGTCTAAATAAACTCCCATACCTTCGCTATAACTAAATCTTCTGTTCATTTCTGAAAAGAGGATATCAATTGATTCCTCTAAAAGTCCTTCATCTTCCCTTAGTAAGTATTTCCAAATTGGGTGACCTTTAACTTGTTCTGCTGTTAATGTCTTTTCATTATCCATCTTTTTTATTTGTTCTGGTTTAAGCTCTAGTCCTAAAGAGCTTGAATAAATTTCCTCACTTAATATTAGTGCTCCATCAATACGTTTGCTTTCTAGACTCATACCCCTTAGGATTTGAGAGTCTAGTACTATCTTCACTCTTCCGTCTGGGTGATAAAGAATTGCGTCTCCTGTATCGAAATAGTTGTCCATCCATGTTTCTTTCAGTTCATTATCTGAATTTCTAAATACTTCTAGTCTTCTTTCAATAACTTGCTTTGTATTAATTGGTACTCGAGCATCAGCAACTAACTTTGGCATTTCAGCTAAATTCCTTCCATAAAATAAACGGTACTTTTCTCTTCCGTCGTTGAGTCTTAAATCCATATTAAGTTAAAGAATTATGGTCCTTATTTAAGTTTTTAGATAAAATAGTAGTATATAGGAACTTTTCTGTATTGATGTTTTTCCCTAGATAAAAAGCTTTTTAACTACCTTTATCTTTGAATCTTTTATGCTTACAGGTAAAGATGTTTGTGTTGTTATTCCGACTTATAACCGTCCTGATGACTTAAATAAGGCTTTATCAATGATTGAAGCCTCAACTGTTTTGCCAGAGAGAGTCTTTGTTATTGATCAGAGCAAGAATGATAAATCAAAAATTGTTTGTCAATCATTCAAAAAACTAAATGTTGAATATATTCACAATCCTAACCCTTCAACGGGCATGTCTGGAAACATAGGCCTAATTAAAGCTAGAAAGAAATTTAAGCTAATATTAACACTTGATGATGATGTAGAAATATCAAAAAACTATTTTTTAGAAGCTCTAAAAATATTCAATTCAAACCCTAAAATTATTGGAGTTGGTGGAGCTGATAAATCTAAAAATTACGACTTTTCAAGTGCTAAATCAATACTTTCAAGATTTTTCTTTTCTCTGTTCTTTCTTCCAAGAAAAGAAGATCACAAGTTTAGAATAACCGGCCCTTATGGAAATACTGAAAGCCCAATAATCAAAAGGGACATTGCGGATGCAGAGTGGCTTCCTGGAACAAACATGTTTTACAGAGTTTGCGTATATGATGATTATCTTTGGCCAAAAATTCCAGGTTACAATGTTCTACAGGACATTGAATGCTCATACAAAGTTTATAGAGAGCATGGTAAAGGAAGTCTATTAATCACTCCTAAGTGCAGAGTCTATCATAGTTTTAGTGAAGTTGAAAGATATCCTGAAAGAAAGAGGATATTTGTTAGCCAAGAAGACAGATTTTCTTTTTATTACAGGTTTTTTAACACGCCTTTAGGTACTTTGAAAATGGCCTGGTCAATAACTGGGTTGCTATTAGGTAACGCTGCTAGAGCAATTATTCGCCCATCAAAGAAGAATTTCTTACATCTAAAGAATGTCTCTGAAGCTATTTTTTATTGTTTGAGATATCATAAAGAGATTAAGGCTGGGAAAGTAAGAAATTTTTTGAATTCTGACTTAAGCATGAAAGAAAAATTTTAATCAAATAAATTTTTTATGATGATCTTAGTATAGAGCTTGGTAATCCTTGGCCCATGGAGTGCTCAAACTGTGTGCCTGGGGAATAAGCTATTTGTTCTAACCCTAATGCTTCTCTAGATGTCTTTTCTGCTCTGTCTCTATGTCTTACTAAATCTTGGGCTGATAGAGATTCCGTCCAAACAAAGGAAGTATAGTCTCCAGGCACTCCTTTGTAGTATTCTGCTTTTTCAGCAAAGTTTACATCTTGAGAAAATAAAACCTTTTTTGTTCTTGGCTCTGTATAAACCCATACTTCTTCTCTAGATGGGTCTCTTACAGATGAATCAAAGTATGGGCTTCCTGGGTATTGAGTTATTATTGTGAAGTCAACATCGTCAGGTCTATTTGTTAAAACCCATTCTAAGCTGTTATTAATTGTTTCTTCTGTTTCTCCCGGGTGGCCAATGCTCATTAAAGCTTTTGCTTTAAGTCCTGCTTCATGACAATACCTGACCCAAGCAGAATTTATTTCTCTTGTAGTCTTCTTGTTCATAGTGAAGAGCATTCCATCATCTCCTGATTCAACTCCTGAGAGCATGACTCTAAAGCCTGCTCTATACATCAGATTAGCCTGTTCTGGGGTGAATAGTTCAGCTTTTACAAACCCTCTAAGTCTTAATTCTAAACTATTCTTTTCTTGATATTTTACGAGCTCCCCCATTAAGTTCATCAGTGTAGCGTTTGAAAGATTTAGTTCATCATCATAGAACATTATCCCTCTTTTTCCATACTTATTAACTAATAAGTCTACCTCTTCCATGATGCTTTCTATTGATCTTGTCCTAGTTACTCTAAAGGAGTTAGTGTTTCTTCCGCCACAAAACCCGCATTCGAACGGACACCCTAATTGAGCTATCATAGACTGTGCATCTTTACCATCAATCTTGTAATGGTAAGAATCAAAGTCTATTAGGTGTCTTGAAGGCACGGGGTATTTATCTAATGTTCCTCTCTGAAGGAAAAAAGGGCTTTTTAGGCTTCCTGCATCAATGACTTTTTCCGATCCTTCTTTTAATGCTTCAAATATTGCCTCTTCGCCATCACCTATGACTACTTTATCAAAAAGTTCGACCATTTGTCTATATGCTGTTGTTCCTCTACCAACAACATTCTTCCTTACATCTAAGCCGTAAGCTGACCCTACCATTGTAGCATGAGCACCCCCAAAAATAGTTTTTACTCCTGGACTGTTTATTTTAATTCTTCTAGCAATATCTACTGCCCTTGGAAATTGTGGTGTTGTAGCAGTAATACCAAAATTATTAGCGTTATTTTCTCCCATATATGCATCTATAACATCCAAATAGTTTCTTATTCCCGAAAGGTCTAAAACATCTACCGGGTAGCCCCTACTTTCCAAAACTGAAGCAACTTTTAGTATGCCTAAAAACGGGAAAACTCTCTCATCAGCTAAAAAAGGAGAAGGAGGAATTATTAGTGCAGTCTTTGGTTTTTTATCTGTATGCCTCATTTTTATCCTTGTTTTATAGTGACATAACCCATTATAAAGATTATTGCGTCCTAAAGAATAACATTTAAACGGTGTTAACCATCCAACCGCCCAAAAAAAGCTTTTATGGATTCATCTTTAATTACTTTTATAAGTTGATTATCACATAAATATCTCATGAAGATAATACAAATTTGCGAATTTTCTAGTGGTATTTGTGGAGTTTGGAGCAGAGTTTATCAAGAATCAAGAGAATTAGTCAAGAAGGGACACAAAGTGTATGTTCTATCATCAAACGTTAATAAAAGCACTGAAGAAATAGTTTCTTCATATGAATCAAAAGATGGAATAGAAATATACCGTTTTCCAAGCAAAACAGGAGTCTTTGACAAGTTGTTATCAAAAAATGTTACTTATTTTGATTTCAAAAAAAGGCTGATAGATATTAATCCGGATGTTGTAATAACTCACTTAATTCACCCTCATTCTTTTAAGGCTCTTAAAATTTGTAAAATTCTTAATAAGCCATGCTTACTAGTTACTCACGCCCCTTTTAATGTTCCAAGAAGTTTCCCTCTTAATATTGCTACAAAAATATATTATTCTCTTAATAAAAGAAAAATAAAAAGTTTCTCAAAAATAATAGCCATAACTAATTGGGAAGTGCCATACTTACTTTCTCTTGGTGTGCCTAAAGAAAAAATAGTTATTATACCAAACTCAATAAATGACTATTTTTTCAAACAAAAAACAAGGGCTTTTTTAGGGAAAAAAGTATTGTTTTTTGGTCGCGTTGCTCCTGTAAAAGATATAGAAACTTTAGTTAAGGCTTTTATTAAAGTCTCAAAGGATTACCATAAGTTAAATTTGGATATTACAGGTCCTGTTGAGAATGGGTATGAAAAAATAAAGCTTTTATCTTCTCAAAAAATTTATTTTAATAAATCTGTGGAGGGAATTAATGAAAAAATTGCTGTTTTACAAGACTGCGACATTTTTGTTCTTCCTAGTAAGAGGGAAGGTCTTCCAATATCATTAATTGATGCTATGAGCCTTGGTAAGGTAGTAATATCATCAAAGACTGATGGTGGTAAAGAAGTAATTACTGATGGAATAAACGGTTTCTTGTTTAGCATAGGTGACTACGAAGAATTATCATCTAAAATAGAACAAGTTTTAAAAATTGGCTCTAAAGAAATAAAACTAATCCAAAAAAATTCTAGAATTAGAGCTAAAGATTTTGAATCAAAAAAAGTGATAAATACGCTGAATAACTTACTAAAAAGTTATGATAAGTGATTGGGGTAAACTTTCCTAAATCTTTCTAGAATCTTTTAACTTGTGAGCGTATCTAGTTGGATCTGGAGTGTTAGCCCAGTAAAATCCTTCTTGTCTTAGTCTACATGATAAACAAACACCACAATGCTGGTAGTTTTTTGCTCCTGCATAACAACTATAAGTGTCTTCCAATCTTACTCCCATCTTATTAGCTAGGACTATTATGTCTTCTTTATCCTTGTCTATTAGAGGCGCCTTTATTTTTCCTTTAACTAGTGTTGCTTCTTTTCTTAGCTCATTAATCTTTTTAACAAAATTCTTTGTTGTGTCTGGATAACTTTCAGATCCTTCAGATTTAAAACCTACAAGTACATCAAAAACTTCTTTTTCTTTAATGATTTTTGATTCTGCAAGTGCTAAAGCGTATGTTAAAAAAATTGTGTTTCTACAAGGAACATAATACTTGTTACTCTCTTCTTTACTGTTTTTTAAGTCAATAATCCTTAATTTTTTTACTTTACTTCTTTTGTTTATTAGCGAAGTCGACCATTTTTTCAGTTCGTCTAGTCTAACTTCTATAAATTTTGCTTTTAGGTTTTTTGAGCATTTTTTTGAGAAATATCTCTCTTGTTTGACTGTTCTCTGCCCGTAATCAAAGAACATTATTATTATCTCTTCATAACCTAATATTTTTTTTGCGTAGTTTGCTGTAGTTACGCTGTCTAACCCTCCTGAGCAGATGATTATTGCTTTGTTAGTCATTTATCATCTTAATAAGCAATCTTTATAAATTTGATAAATTTCTTTGTTTTATGAAGAAACAAGCAAAAGATTTAGTTAAAGGGGATATTGTAGTGATTGCCGATCAGAAGTGCAAGATTAATAACTTGGAGGTTTCTGACATGGGCAAGCAAGGTACTAAGAAGGTGCGTTTTGAAGCAATTAATGAAAAAGGAGAAAAAATTGTTCTTGTGAGGCCTGCTGATTACCCTTTTGATGTTTTATCAAAATGATTGATGTAATAATAACTTCTTTTAAGGAACCTAAAGCTACTCTACGTGCTGTTGAAAAAGTTTTATCCCAAAAAGTTAAGGGTTTAAGGGTTATTGTCTGTGATCCTTTCCCTGAAACTGAAAAGTTCATAAAGAAGAATTTGAAAGGTGGTCATAAGTCAGTTATTTTCTTTACTGATCCTGGAGAAGGTAAGAGTTATGCTTTGAACCTTTTATTTAATGAGTTCGGCTCTAAAAGCAAGGAAGATATTTTTATTTTGACTGATGGTGATGTTTTTGTTGGAGAAAATGCTGTTCAATCGATAAAAGATGCCTTTAATGATCCTAATGTTGGTTGTGTTACTGGTAAACCTGTTTGTGTTGAAGACCGAAGTACTAAGTATGGCTACTGGGCTAATTTTTTATTTGATGGTATTGACTCTGCTAGAAGAAAGCTTTCTGATAGCGGATCATTTTTAGAGTGTTCTGGGTACTTGTTTGCTATTAGAAAAGGTGTTATTTCTGATTTTCCTTTAGAAACATCTGAGGACAGTATTATCCCTTACCTTTTTTGGAATAAAGGTTATAAAATAAGATATGTTCCTCAAGCTCAGGTTTATGTTAAGAATCCCTCTGATTGGAAAGATTGGCTAACTCAGAAGGTTAGAAATATTAAAGGTCACGAAAATCTTAGTAAAATAGCTCCTAATATCCCAAGAACTAAGTCTTTCTTTAACGAGATAAAGCATGGTTGGCATTTTTTGTTTTTCTATCCTAAAAATATTAAAGAATTCTTTTGGACTGTTGAGCTATATTTCGCAAGATTGTTCATTTACTATAGAGCTTTTAAGGAGTTGAAACAGAAAAAGTCTTATGCTGATGGTTGGAGAGAAACAGAAACTCCCACAACTAAACCTTTAGATTAATGTTTCTTATTAAAAAACTTAACAAGCCATTCTTTTAGTTCTTGAGTAGATGTTACTATATCCATTGATGATATTAGTATCGCGCTAAGACTTTCTAAAGCGTCATTAACCCCTTCATCTGTCTTGATACCAACTGCTGGTATTCCATTAGCGTAAGCGTAACCTAGCTCCCAGGCTGTTCCAGCTCCTACATGAAGGCCGTTTAAGTCAGCAACTACAAGCTTACAGTCTTTAAACCCACCAAGTATGTCTTTTTTGAATATCTTTTTTACATCCTTAATGCTTTTAGCTAAGCCTGCATCTCTATGCGGCAAGAAAGTTTTCATTCCAACAGATTCGCATACTCTCGCTATTTTCTCTAAGAATTCTCTCTCAGACTCACTTGTTAGCTTTCCTGCTACATATGCTTTCATAACCTTTATATAAACTGTTCAGGTTTTAAAACTAATGAATCAGAAAGTTGCTATAATTAAGCTTGGGGCTAAAGGTGACGTAGTTCGCACGATGCATTTATTGCCTGGTATTAAGGAAAAGTATCCTAATTCAGAAGTTTATTGGTTTACCAAGAAAGAATCTGTGGAAATACTAAATAATAGTCCTTTAATAAAGAAAGTTTATTCTATTCCTGTTGTTATAAAAGATAATTTTGATGTTTTATTCAATCTTGATATTGATGAGGAAGCAACAAAACTTGCTGGAGAATTAACAGCAAAGAAAAAGTATGGCTTTTGGAGTAACGGCGGATTTGTTGAGTGTTTTAATATGGGTGCGCAATACTATCTCAATACTACTTTTGATGATGAACTAAAAAAATCTAATAAGAAGACTTATCAAGAAATGATGTTTTCAGCTGCTGATCTTTCTTACAATAAACAGTTTTGCGGTATAACACTTAACGAAGAATCTTTGTCATATGCTGAATTATTCCTTAAGAGTCATGGGCTTGTGGGGAAAAAGATTATTGGTCTACATGTTGGTGCTTCTAAAAGATGGCCTTCTAAAATGTGGCATGAGGATAACATTAAAGACTTTATTAAAAAAGTTAAACGTAAGGGTTATGAAGTTTTATTATTTGGCGGTCCTGGCGAATCAGAACAGATTAAGAATTTATCAAGCGATTTGAAAAAGGACGGGATTAATGTTCTTTCTAATAACTCTAAGAATTCTGATTTGGAGTTTGCCTCACTAGTTAATTCTTGTTTGATGATTGTTTGTTCTGATAGTTTTGCTTTACATGTTGCTGTTTCGTTAAAGAAAAAAACTGCTGGCCTATTCTTCTGCACTAGTCCTGACGAGGTTGAAAGTTATGGATTTTTAGTAAAACTTGTTTCTCCAAGGCTTTATGATTTCTTCCCTGAAAAATCTGATTTGTATGATGAGCCTTTGACTAAGTCTATTTCTGCTGATTCTGTCATTAAGGCTTTAGGTATTAGATAACAAAGAATAAAAAGGCTTTATTCTATCATCAAATCATGTCTGATCCCTCAAAGGATGTCACTACTTTACGTAAGGAGAAGCTTAAGGCTTTTCTTAAAAATAATGATCATTTACTAATAATAGTCATTTTGTTAATTGCTGCAGTATTCAAATTATACTTCTTTTTTAGTTTAGGAAATCAGCCAATCTGGTGGGATGAAGGAGATTATTTATCATTAGCAAAGTTTTGGTCTTTCAAAGTGCCTTTGACTGATAGTATGTCGTATCTTCTTGGGATGAGGCCTTTCTTATTATCCCTCATTGGTGCATTATTCTTCAAACTAGGGCTTGGAGAATCGTTTTTAAGGTTCTTTGCCGAGCTTGTACCAAGTATTGCTTCAGTATTAGTAATTTATCTTATTGGTAAAGAAGTTTATGGAAAATGGGCGGGCATTGCTTCATCATTAATGCTTTCTTTTTATTGGGTTTGGAGTTTTTACTCATTCAGAGTTATGACCGATGTACCATCAACGTTTTTAGCATTATTATCAATATACTACTTTGTTGTTTATTATGAAAAGAAAGGTTTAGCTAAAGGATTATACTTATCAATACTTTTTGGTGTTTTAGCTTTCTACACCCGTTTTCCTCAAGCAGTAGTATTGTTAACCATAGCTGCCTACTTGTTAATAACTAGGAAGTTTTCTCTCTTTAAAGATAAAGTTATTTTGAAATCAGTAGGTTTGTTGTTACTTTTGTTATTACCCTACTTTATCTACTTGGCTTCCACTGGTTTTTCAGCTCTAAAAATTTATTTTGGTGGCTCTTCAACAACCGTTACTAATCCAGCAGCTTTCGGTGCTATAACCTCGGTGTTTTCTTTTATGCACTTGTCATGGGCAATTTTAGGGTTAATTGGTTTGGTCTCTCTTATTCCTCTATTTCTTGGTTTGGACTTAGTTTGGAAGCAAAAGGATAAGTCTCTTAATAGTGACTTACTATTCTTTATGATACTTATAGCGCAATTATTCTTTTACGTGTTTATTATTCGTTCTTTTGATGATCGTTGGTTACTTGTTGCTTCTATGGCTTTATTCATAATTGCTGGTAAAGGTTTTGTTTCTTTAGAGTCATTTCTTAGGCCTTACATTAAGAATTTTGCGATAATTGCCTGTTTTATGATATTATTGTTTGGTGTTTACCAAAACATTGGGCACGCTGGAGAAATAATCCGAGCTAGGGAAACTTCTTATGCTGCTGTTCGTGACGCAGGGCTTTGGTTAAAACAGAATTCTGCCGCTAGCGACTCAGTTGTCACTTCATCAATAGTCCAGAATTATTATTATTCGCAAAGAGTCACTCACGATATGAAACCTACAAAATTTCCAGATGAGTGTGTTGACAGTTCTCAAGTAGGAACGTCTCAGTGTCAGAATAAATGGGAAAATGCATTTAACGAAGAAGTTTTATTTCTTAAGCCTTCATACTTTATAATTTCTCAGTATGAACCAGGATTTACTCCTCAGTGGGCTTATACTTATGCTGCCAGGAATAATCTTTCAGCTGTTTGGGTGGATAATACTGCTCAACCAACATTGATAGTTTACAAATACCCAGAAAATTTTGTTCCTAATAATTCTTAAATTTTTCTTTGTAATAATACTTCTATTTCTCCAACTGGCATTATCCAGCATAAGAATCTTTCATAAAACTGTTTTGGTAAAATGTTAAAAATCCAGCTTGTTAGGGTGTTAACTGATTTGTATCTTCTGCTTAAGAAGTTGAATCTTCTTTTAATAATTTCAAATTTGAATTCTTGATTATAATAATTTGTCATTAATTGGTCAAAAGTTGCCCATCCGAAGAATCTTCTATGTGTCAAATCATTGTATCCTATTCCGTTTGAGAAGTGGGGCACAACTATGTGTATTTTTCCTCCAACTTTTGTTATTCTTTCTAGTTCTTTAAGCGTTTTGAATAAATCGCTGACGTGTTCTAGTACGTGTGAGCAGTAAACGTAGTCAAACTCTGCTTTTTTGAATGGGTATGGGAATTTGTCTAAGTTATGATTAATGTCTGTTTTGTATTCACTATTGTAGTCTAAGTTTACGAATCCTTTCTTGTAGTCTGGTCCGCAACCTATGTTTAACTTCTTCATCAGTGGTGATTCATCATTACTATTTATAAACTCTTTCTCCAGGGCTGAAAATTTTGTTTACTAAGCCTTGGAATATCCCAAAACCGTAAGAAACGTGGATTGTTAAGAATACTACTGGCAGCATTATTGCTGCTTCTAGGTCGTTAGTTTTTATGTAGGTCTTAGTCATTACTATGATGTTGAGTATTATGTAAGCCCATAGTGGTATTAGGAAGTATTTTGATATTGTTGTTAGGGGTATTATTGATAATAAGTATATTATGAATATTGTTGGCACAAAAAAGTAAGGTTTTGCTAGCGTTTTCTTAACGCTTTCTTTTTTTGGTCTTACAACCCCATAATTGTATATTTGTTTTGCTAAGGCCATTATTCCCGGCCTTCTTTGATTATAAGCTACTATTCTTGGTGAATAAGCTACTTTGAACCCTACATTTTTTATGTCTTCAACAAATTTCGGGTCTTCTCCAGGGTATAATTTTTCGTTAAAAATAACTTTTTCAAATACGCTTTTACGGCATATTAGGTTTGCGCTTGTTATTTCTGTTTCGTCTGAATCCAAATTTTCTTTGTTTTCTTTGTACCTTTTGCTTACGACTGCTGAACCGAATGGTGATTTTAGTGCGTGTCCGCTTGCTCTTTGAAATGCTTTTCCATCGTTTTCTGTGAATTGTGGTCCTCCAACTGCTGATACCTCTTTGTTTTTATCAAAAAACTTTATTACTTCTTCATACCAATTTTTTGCTAGTTTTGAGTGGATATTAGTGAACGCTACTAGTTCTGTTTTAGCTTTTTTTATTCCTCTGTTTCTGTTAATTGATGGGTTATTTCCCCTTTCTATTATTATTTCTACCTTTTTTTTGTCAATAGTTTTTGTTACTTCTATTGGTAAATTTTTATCTAGTGGTGCTGGTATTATTATTGTGAGTCTTTTCATTTTTTCTCGCTTCTAAAAAATATTTTTAGTGGTGAGTTTAGCATTCTTAGTTTTAGTACTGTTAATGCCATTTTTGGTCCTGAATTCACAAAGTTTACTTTTGAGTAATTCTTATCGCTCCATACTGTTGGTACTTCTTTTGCGCTATACCCTAACTTTTTTAGTGTGTATAATAAGTCTACGTCAAATGCGTATTCTAGTACTGACAGGTGTGGTAGTACTCTTTCTATTGCTTCTCTTTGGAATATTTTTGCTCCGCATTGCGTGTCATTGTAGTTTAGGAATAGTGTTGCTTTTATCCATGTGTTAAATATTCTTGATGCTAGTATTCTTTGCATGCTTTGTTTTGGTTTTACTACTGATCCTGGCATGTACCTGCTTGCTATTACTGCGTGGTTTTCTTCCATGTTTTTTACTAGTTCATAGAATGATTCTGGGCTTGTTGCCATGTCTGCGTCAATGAATGCTAAGTAATCAAAGTCTGATCTTAATGCTTTTTTGAATCCTTCAATTATTGCTCCTCCCTTACCACCTCTTTTTATTTCGAAGTATTCTATATTCTTGTTATTTTTGTGGTATTTTTCTACTATTTCTGGTGTTTTGTCGTTTGTGTTGTTTATCACTACTATTATTTTGTAGTCTAATAACTTTTTCTTTTTTATTTCATCGAAGTATTGTGAGTATGATTGTAGTGTTGGTCCTATTCTTCTTTCTTCGTTATAAGCTGGTATTATTATTGCTATTTTTTTCATATTGTTAAACTTGATTCAAGTTTAATGCTTGAAAATGTATTCGTTTTCATTGTTCTTTGTCTCATTTATCGCTTTTATACTTATTCAAAACTCTGGCTATCCAGATGATTGCTGCTGCTGCTAGTAGCAGTGTGTTAAGTAATAATAATGCTATAGAGAAATCTTTTAGCGTTGTTGCTAATGGTAGTATTATTATTTGTAGTATTGGGAATATTATTAGTATGTATGAGTATCTGCTTGTTAGGTTTGTTGATATTGCGTGTAGTAAGAAAAGGTTTGTTAATGATAGTAAGCTGAATGATATCGCTGTTGCTAGTAGTATTCCTGCTGATTCTACATAATTGTTTCCGAATAATAATGATACTATTGTTTGTGGGAATAATGCTACTGCTCCTAACCCTAAGATTATTATTATCATTGTCATTAATAATGATTTTTTTATTATTTTGAGATTTCTTTTCTCTTTGTTGTGGTCTTCGCTTGACATTGGGAACATTGCTTTGCTTACTGAGTTGCTAGCGAAAAAGATTATTTTTCCTATTATTGATATTACTGCGTATTGTCCTGCTATTTCTGCTGTGAATATTGATTTTGCTACTAGTATGTCCATGCTGAAAAATATTAGTATTGTTGACATAATTATCCATATTGGGGTGTTTTCATTAGTGTTAGAATTGTGTTTGTTGTAGGTTTCTGCTTTAGATTTTACTACTTCGCTTAATGCTATTTTTCTTATTCCTACTGATCTTATTTGTTTGAATGAGAAGTATAGTGTTAGTATCATTGTTATTATTACTCCTAACATTGCTCCGTAAACTCCTAAGTTGAGGTATTTTACTAGTGTTAGCGCTATTAGTAGTTTTAGTGTTGCTTCTATTATCATGCTTAAGCCTAAATTTTTGAAGTCTTTTTCTCCTTGCATTATTCCTCTTGTTAGCGGTATTAAGAATAGTGCGAATAGTATCGCTATTGATATTATTATTAGTGCTGACGGTATTTGTAGTACCTCTGAAAGAATTATTGTTGATAATGCTCCAATTCCAACTATTATTATTGATATTTTAAAGTATTTTTTTATTGCGTATTCTAGTATTCCTCTTACTATTTCATTATTTTTGTTTCTTGATACTATTCTTGACATCCATGTTTGTATTGCTTCTGATGGTATTCCTAAAATGAATATTATTGCCATTAGGCTTGCGAACACTCCGTAATCTGCTGTTGAGAGCATTCTTGCCATTATTGTGTGGAATAAGAATCCGAACAGGTTGAATATTCCTATTGCTATTAGTAGTGTGAAGCTTCCTCTTACTAATTTGTCATTCTTAATTCTTAAAAATGACTTTTTTATCATTGTTAGTATGCTAATACTCCAAGGCCTATTATCACGAATATTAGTTGTATTGCGTGTATTAGCCAGACTACATCCTTTTCTCTTACTTCTTTCTTTGTCCTGTTTAGTATTAGTATTGCGAAGTGTTCTAAACCGTAGATTTTTGTGTATGGCAGGCTTAGGTTATCATTCTTGTCTGGTTTTCCGAATGATTGTTTCTGGAGTCCTCCTCTTACTTTTAGTATTACTTCTATTATGTATGGTATGAAGAATATTACTGCTATTTTTTCTATGTTTCCTAGTATTGCTATTATTCCTATTAGTCCTCCTATTGGGTATGTTAGTACGTCTCCTCCTAATACTTTTGCTGGGTACTTATTATAAAACCAGAATGGTATTAGTGCTGCTACTGCTAATGCGCATACGAATGCGAGCCAAGGGTTTCCTGTTGCGTATGTTGATATTCCTAATGCTGTTAGTATTATTATTCCCTGTCCTGCTTCCAGGCCGTTGTATCCTGCTAGCATGTTAAATGTTGTTGATGTTGCTACTATCCCTATGGGTATTGCTATTATTGCGTATAGTATTCCGAAGCTTACTGTTCCTATTATTGGTATTGATAATTGTGATACTCCTGAATTTATTACTATTAGTGGTATTGCTGCGAATAAGCATAGCACCATTCTTAATTTTTTACTTAGTCCTCCGCTTCTCCAACCCATTAAGTCGTCTGCGAATCCTATCATTGCTAATATTAGTATTGCTGTTGTTAATCCGAATATTCCTATTACGTTCTGGCTGCTTTTGAAGTAGAATGTGTTTATTGCTATGTATACTAATAGTCCTATTATGAATCCTGATATGAATGTTATTCCTCCGCTTCCTGCTATTAGTGGTTTTCTTGTGTACTTGTTCATATTCTCCCAAATTAGTCCTATCTTTGATGCTTTGCCAATCCATTTTGGCAGGAATAGTAGAGTTGTTGCTAAGCTTATTAGTAATGGTATTATTAGTATTAGTTCCATCTTTTTTTTTATTGCTTAACGTATTGTACGTTTTTGTCCGGATATTCTAGTTCTAAGTATTCTGGTTTTTCTTTTATTCCTGGGTAAACTGAGTAGTCTACTTCCCATATTTTTATTGGTCCTCGTAAGCCGTTAAAGTTTACGAAGTCGTTTACGTCTGCTCCTTGTTGTTTTAGGCTTGTTACTATTTGGTCGTCTTCTGAGTGGGCTATGTTGAATCCTTCTCCTTCTTCTCCGAATAAGTATAGTCTTACTAAGTTTGAGTTTATTGTTCTTGGGCTTAAGTATAACGCACTGCCTATTGGCATTATTTCTATCCCTGTTGCTGTTTGTGTTACTGTTGGTATTATTTGTATTCCTGCTTCTAGTCCTCTGCCGAAGTCATAAAGTCTTTGTTTGTAGTATACGTATCTTAATGGTACTCTGTACTGTATTCCCTGATCTACGAATACTGCTTCTGGTGCTGCTAAGCTTTCATTTGTCATTGTGAATAATACTCCTGCTATTCCTGCTCTTCCTGCTGGTAGGAAGATTTTTTGTCCGTCTGTTTGGTTGTATATTATGTCTCCTTCTATTGCGAATCCTGCTTGGTACAGGTATGTTGTGCTGTTTGCTGTTTCTTGTGTTGATCTTTGGTCTAGTCCTATTAGTGGTATGAATGATGCTCTGTCATAGTTCTCGTCGCTTCCTATGTTTGAGAACGCTGAGTATTTTCCTATATCTGTTGAGTCAATAAGTACATGTGTTACTTCGTGTGTGTATAAGAATTCTAGTGCGTCTGTTTTTGATGGACTTGTTAGGAAGTGTCTCCCTACTAAATAATTCCAGTATACGTGTGCGTTTCCCCCGTCTACTATTGTCGCTCTTAGGCCTATGCTCTGGACCCAGTATCCGTAATCCCACCAGTGTGCGAATATTGCTCCTTCTGGTGTGTTATCTCTTACCCATGACATTGCTTTTTGCCATTGTTGTGTGTAAGTGTTTGGCACGAAACTGCTTGCTTGGTAATAGCTTGTCATGTAATAGTTTTGGCTAGTGTATATTGCTGCTATTAGTATTATTCCTGCTATAATGAACCATGTTAATCTTGATTTATCATTCTTTTTTTCTATTGCTTTACTTGTTATTGTTATTATAAAATATGACACTATTATGGCTGCTGGTATTCCTAAAACCATCATTAGTCTTATTGCGCTTCTTGATCCAAGTATTGTTATGAAGAATAGTGTGAATAACAATATTTCTGAAAATGATATTTTTGTTAATGTTTCTAAATCCTTTCTTTTGAAGTATCCCCATACTAAGTGTGCGAATACTCCTAATAATATTATTATCCCTCCAAAGTATATGAATCTGCTTATTCCGCTTGTTCCGTTTAGAACGCTACTTCCGCTGTACTTGCTGAATATTAGTGCGAATAAGAATAAGGTGTATGCTCCTACTAGTGTTATCCTTTTCTTTCTTTCTATTGGTGAAGTCATTTGGTAGAATAAGTATATTGATCCTATAAAGAATAACCAAAAAAATATTGGTATTCCGCTTATGTTTGGTCCGAATTCTCCTCTCCATTCGCTGGTGAAAAATGGTTGTCTATTCTCTGCTACTGTAAATGATAACCTGTCAGAGTAGGGGTATATTAAGCTCTTAACGCTTTCTGTTATGAAAGTCGTTAGTATTGATGGTCCTACGCTTATGCTTACTAGTATTACACTTATTATTATTGCTATGATCATAGACAATATTTGTCTTGGTATTTTGTGTTCATATTTTTCTAAATACTTTTTTTCTATTCTTGTTTCTTTTATTATGTAGTCAACTACTAAGAATCCAAATATTCCTAGCATCATCCCTGTTGATGTTGATGTTAAGAATTGTGATACTGTGAAACGGCCTGTGAAAGGTAATAATAATGCTAAACTTGTTATAACCCATGTACAATACACATAGTAGTGTTTGTTCTTCATCACTCCCATTAGGTAAGAAAATAACGTTGCTAGCGCTATTGTTATGTATAAGTATTGTACTCCTCCCCATGAGTGAGCCATTAGTGCTGTTCCTATTCCCGCTAATACGGAGTTTATTATTGATGACTTATTTTTTTCACTATTCCATGCTTTTATGTAGAAGTATAACGCTATGAACATGAATAAGAATCCCAAGCCCTCTTTTTCTGGTATTCCTGCTATTGTTCTTGGTAGTAATGATGGTATTACTGATATAAAGAATGATGATAACAGTGCTATTATGTTTGGTAAGTGTTTATTTTCGAATCTTCCTCTAAATATTTCTCTAACAAAAAAGAAACACGCTATTATTACTAATGCAAATATTACTACTGGTACTATCACTGCTGCGTATTCTACACTGTATGTGCCGAATATGCTTATTATTTTGTGGAACCAGACTATTGAGTATGTTATTAAGTTTAGTTCTCCGCTAGTGTCGTATCCTACTGGTGCGTATCTCATAATGTCGTGTGCCATTATGCTTCCATGCTCTACTATGTATTTTGCCCATCTTAAGAAAAGGAAAGGGTCTAAGTCCGGCCCTAATGTCCATCCTCCCGTCGTTACGTCTTTTAGTCCGTAAAGGTTTCTTGTTCTTATCCAGCTAGCAATCCATATTACTATTGCTAGTAGTGCTAAATAAACTGTTAATGTTTTGTTTTTTAGAAAATCTTTTATTCTCTTTTTTCTTTCTTCTAATAAGTAGTTGTTATTATCGTCAGACATTTAAAAGAAGAATCATAATGCCTATTATAAATGTTATGATTAAAGGTTCTATTAGGGTCTTAGAATATCCTTTTTGTGTTATAGATATAATTATAAATTTTGTTTATGGCCTTTTTTAATGCAACTTCTTGAATATTTGCAAACTCATCAAGATAATTGTGGTAGGGGTATGGGTGGAAGAAGAGCTCATAAAAGGGTTGTTAACATCATCGAACGTCTAAACCCTCGAATATTAGGGCTTTTTTCTCGTACGCCGAGGGATTTTTTGGTTTTTAAAGAAGTTCTTTGTAGAAGCAGTGGTACTCAAGACCTAGGTTGTTTAGACCTAGTTTTTTTCTCTCCAGAAGAAATGTTTGTTTTTGAAGCTAAAGCTTCTCATGGTGCTCAGGATGGAAGAATTAGAAGAGTTATTAATCCTCAGCTTTCTGGAGCTTATAATTTTCTTCAGTCTAATTTTGATCAGCCTCCTAGGCTTATTGGTGCTTACCTTCCTTATAAGAAAATGGAGTTAGAGGTTTATGAGATTAATCATTCTTTTGGCTCCTCCCTTGTTAGGTCTACAAAAATTCATTCTGTTAGGGTAGCTCCAGATGTTTTTACTCAGTGTTCTGTTGGCTATTTTTAGAATAGCATTGGTGTTATGAATACTTCTATTATTGCTGCTATGAATAATACTACTACTGCTAGTATTACTAGGTTTAGTGAGTCTTGTAGTATGTCCCAAAATTTTCCTTTTGCCATGTCGCGTCTTATGACTGCTACGCTTATTATTCCTCCAGCCATTGCTCCTATAAAGTATGCTGCTATTTCTGGTATTCCGTGTATTAAGTACCGTGCCAGTCCTAGGGGTAAACTTTTTAGTTCTGACTTTGTGAATATTCCTATGGCTGCTGCTATTACGCTAGCATTCCATGATAATATGAATATTGCTCCTGCTCCGAATATTAGTGAGAATAGTAGCGTGAATATTAGTACGTAAATGTTGTTTGCGAATATCATGAATACTTTTTCTTTAGCTGTTATGAAACCAGTAGTTTTTTTCAGTCCTGCTACTCCGTATTGTTCTAAGCAGTTTTGGAATGCTGAAGGTGAAGGCCTGTTGATTTGACAATAAACACTTACTTGTGCGTCTAGTAGTCCGCTTCCTGCGAATAATATTTGCCAGAATGCGTAAGCTACTATGAATCCTAGGAATAACCATATGAACATTGATAGTGCTCTTCCGTGTTGTAATAATAATTTTACGAATCCTGATTGTTCTAAATCTTTTTGTTCTTCATTCTTTATCGCGTAATACATGAATGGTAATGAGAACATTACTGTGAATGTTACTATTAGTATTCCTGAATAGTTTGATAGTACTGCGTCTTGTGAGAATATCCACCTTACTAATAATACTGAAAGAGAAGCGTATACTATTCCTACTAGGAACATTTCCATTGGGTGTCTTTCAGCCCTTTTTGGGTTTAGAAGCATTTCAAACATTTTTTCATATCACCTTTTATTGTCTACTAATCCATAATAGCTTTATATATTTGTCTTTACTGTTCTTATTTGCTCAATCTATAAATTTTTATATCCCTTAATCTACTGTTTATTTATTAAAAGAGTTGATTATGATTTCATAAATGGATTTAACAATGATTAATATTAAAAGTGTTTCTAAGGGTGGTAAGGCTTTTTATCTAGCTTATGATCAGGGTTTTGAGCACGGACCGCAAGAGTTTGATGAGACTAACGTTGATCCTTTAGAAATTATTAATATTGCTAAAAGAGGTGGTTATAATGGTTTGATTGTTCATAAGGGTATTGCTGATAAGTATCATAAAGAGATTAAGGCTAGTAAAGTTCCTCTTATTCTCAAACTTAATGGCAAGACTAATCTAACTGGTGGTGAGCCTTTATCTCGTGCTATTTGTTCTGTTAGTGAAGCAATAAGTCTTGGTGCTAAAGCTGTTGGTTACACTGTCTATGTTGGCAGTAAACATGAGTCTATTATGCTTAAAGAATTTGAAGATATTTTACGTGAAGCTCATAAGGAGAAAGTTCCTGTTATTGCTTGGGTTTATCCTAGGGGTAAAGTAGTTAATGATAAGTCTCCTAGAGAGCTAATGGCTTATGCTGCTCGTATTGGACTCGAAATTGATGCTGACTTAATAAAGATTAAAGGAGACGGGGTTATTAGTGACTTGTCCTGGGCTGTCCAGGCTGCTGGTAGGGCTAAAGTTGTTTTTGCTGGCGGTGAAAAAACTACAGAAAAAGAGTTTATTAGTAATACTAAAAAAGTTGTTGCTAGCGGTGCTTTTGGTGTGGCTGTTGGTAGAAACATTTGGAAGAGTAATGATCCTGTTAGTCTTAGTAAAAAAATTCGAGGTATCGTTTTCGGAAAATGACTAAGCCTTTAGTTGTTGTTAATTTCAAGAATTATGTTTCTGGTAAGGCTGCTTTGGACTTAGCTAGGAATATTGAGATTTATTATAACAGTGCTATTATTGCGGTGCCTTTCTTGGATGTTAAGGAGATTGCTAAGGAAGTTAACCTTACGGTTTTCTCTCAACATGTGGATCTTCAAGAACCTGGTAGGTCTACTGGTTTTATTATCCCTGAAAGCTTAGCAGGTGTTGGTGCTCAGGGCACTATTCTTAATCATTCTGAGCACAAACTTAGTTTTTCTTTAATTAAGAGGACTGTTGATCGTTGTAACTCTGTTGGTCTGAAAACTATTATTTGCACTTCTACTCTTAAGGACGTGCAAAAAATTCTTAAGCTTAAGCCTTTCGCTATTGCTTTTGAGGATCCTAAACTTATCGGTTCTGGCAGGAGCGTTACTAAGGAGGATTCTACTGTTGTTGCTTCTTTTGCTAAACTTTTAGAAAAAACTGATGTTATTCCTCTTTGTGGTGCTGGTATTTCCTCTGCTGATGACGTTGCTAAATCAATAATTCTTGGATGTAAGGGTGTGCTCGTGGCTTCTGCTGTTGCTAAACCGGCTACTCCTGGAAGCGAAGAAAAATTCCTTAAAGGGCTAGCAAGTTTGTTCTAAAGAAAAATGGTAGCTTATCCTTACTTATTGTCATCAGTTATTCTGGGAATAATTTGGCTCATCTTATTTATTAGAAGAAAAGATTTGAGAAAAGAAATGTTAATTATTGGGTTTATATTCATCCCGAGTGGTTTAACCCAAGCGCTTTATGTGCCTGATTATTGGCAACCTCGAGTTATTCATCAATTTTTCGGTCTATTTGACATTGAAAGTTTGCTACACGTATTCTTTATTTTTGGCATAGCTGCAGTCCTTTATAAGGAGATTAAAGGGTACAAACTAAAAAGAGCAAGAGGCACTAAGACCACTAGGATTAGTCCGCACATTATTTTTTGTTTAGGGATATTCATAGGGGTTGTTACAGTTTTGTTTAAAGTATTACTAGACGTACCGTTTATTCATACTTCACTCTTTGCATTAATGCTTATTTCCGTCTACCTTATTCTTATGAGGCCAGATCTTTTCAGAGAAATAGTTTGGACCTCTGTAATATTCAGTCTTTTGTATATTTCTGCTACAGTTATGTTTAATGCACTTTTTAGTTTTGTAGCCAACAACTGGAATCCTAATGGCAACTGGGGTATTTACTTACTGGGTGTTCCACTTGAGGAATATCTTTATGGTTTAATGGTTGGGATAATTGGTTCTGTTCTTTATGAAGAATTAACTAATATGAAACTTAAGAAAATAAAGGGTTAATGATAGAGATTATTGCTTTCTCGTAACTGAATAGTTACCCAAAACGCTTATAATCCCTTGTTTCTAGTTGATTATGTAATTTTTGAGGTGAGGATTGCTTTACCTTTAAAATACAAATATTTAAAGGTAGTGATTCATTATATACATTATAGGAGTAATATAAAAAACTATGAAAAATAAAATAATTAAAGTATTCCTTGGGGCTGACCATGCAGGTTTTAAGCTAAAAGAGAAAATTCGTCCTTTACTCATAAAGAAGGGCTACTTAGTTAATGATTTATCCCCAGAATTAAATGAAAATGATGATTATCCTGAGCACGCCTTTAGGGTTTCTAGGGCTGTAAGGCAGAATAGCGGTAGTAAGGGAATACTTATTTGTGGTTCTGGTATTGGTATGAGCATTGCTGCTAATAGGCTTAAGAGTATTAGAGCAGTTGATGCTTATGATGCTTATACTGCTAAGATGTCCCGTTCAGATGAGGATTCTAACGTTTTGTGCTTAAGAGCTAGAAAGTTTTCTGATAAAGAAAATGTTCATTTGATGAATATTTGGTTATCAACTCCTTTTAGTGGTAAGTCCAGGCATGTTAGAAGGATAAGGGAACTTGATGAATAATAAAACGATGGTTCACGTAATACCAACAATTTTTTCCACTTCTAAAGAAGAATTTTTTAAAAAGTTCAAAAAGTTGGTTAAGGTCTCAAAACACTTACAGATTGATTTTATGGATGGTAAGTTCGTTAAAGGAAAATCTGTGTCGTTAGCTGTTATTCCTAACCTAACAAAACTTAGTAATGTTTTTGAGGCTCACTTAATGGTTGAGAAACCTCAAACGTGGATTAATAAGTTGAAAGATAAGGGTTTTAAAAAAATAATTTTTCATTATGAATCAATAAAAGATAAGGGTGAAATTTTGTCACTTATTGAAAAAATTAAGTTTTCTGGTATGAAAGTCTTTCTTGCTGTTAGCCCAAGTACAAGTGTTCTTAACGTTGGTCTTTTTGTTCCTTTTGTTGATGGATTCTTATTAATGGGTGTTAATCCTGGTCTTGAACGCCAATCTCTTATTTCTTCAACTTATGATCGTATTAAGACTTTAAGAAATTTTGATCGTGATGTGGTTATACAAATTGATGGTGGCATAAATCTTTTTACTGCTAAAAAACTTGCTAATGCGGGTGTTAATATTATTAATTCTGGTTCTTTAGTTAACGCTTCAGATAATCCTAAAAAAACTATTAAAGAATTAGAGAGTTATTTTAAGTAATATTTATCATCTTTTTTATAATTTGGTTTAAAGGATAACTGTGTAGTGTATATTGATTTTACTCCTTGCCATTCTTTCCACAGAAAGTTATAATCTATTGATGCAACAAGTCTTAATTTTAGGTCAAGTTTTGGTTGTTTCTTTATTTCTATATAATTTCTCCCCTTTACTTTATTCTTGTACAATTCAACCTTGACTCCTCTGAATTTCTTAATGTATTCGTGAAATTCTACTTCTTTACCGTTATTCCAGACCTCGTAATAGTTGTAGTACCATTTCGGATAGCCTTTTTGTTTATGGCTTCTCAATCTTTTTCCTTCCCATTGCACTTTTGGTACGGGTGAGCTTATTCTTGCTACTCCGTTTTTTGCTAAAACTCTATTTGCTTCTTGAAGGAAATTAACTTTATCATCAACTAAGTAAATAGCAGCCATACTGTAGATAATATCAAAATAATTTGAAGGCAATGGCCATTTGTTGCTTCCATCAAAGAAGTGGTAGGTTGGGAATTTTCTAGCTTTCTTTATCTCGTCTCTTGTGTATACCCCCTTTATTACTGCTTGCTCTTTCATTATGTTTTGGTTTCCACAATTGCTGTTGTCTAGGAAACCATGAACTTCGACTCTATCGCCATACTTTTTTGCTATTTCAATCATGGCAACTCCATATCCGCAACCTGCATCAAGAATTCTTATTTTCTTCTTGCGTCTTAGCTTTTCGTCAATTAATCTGCTCATATCAAATTGTCTATTTGCGTGTTCTATCCCTCTATCTTTTGGCATTTTACTTTCTTCTCCTGATTAGTCCGCTTTTTGCCCCTATCCCCTTAAGTTTTTCTTTAGCTTCTTTAATTCCGTAAATTAGTGCTCTGCTTGATGTTTCTCCTTTTATTATTGCGTAAGTAAATCCACTTGAGAAAGCGTCACCAGCACCTGTTGAATCAACAACTTTTACTTTCTCAACTTTTTTCGTAATCTTTTCTCCTGTTATTGAGTTGTAGAGTTTTATTTCTTTAGGTCCATCAGTCATAATTATAATTCCCTTAACTACTTTTGCTGTTTTTTCCATCGCTGCTTGGAAGTTTTTTGTTTTAGATAATTCTAATAATTCTTCTTTATTCATTATCAGCACATCAATTCTTGATAATAATTCTTTAAGTTCGACCAGTCCTTTTTTTGCTAGGTACATGCTAATATTCATGGCTATTCTTGTTCCTTTATCGCGGAAAATTTTTGTTAGTTGATCAATAGTTTTCAGGCCCTTTCCTCTAAGTGTTGATACGTATAACCAGTCAGTGCTTACTCCAAGCAAGTTTTTTTCTACTTCTTTTGTTTCGAGTTCGTTGTTTACTCCTGAGTATACTAGTATTGTTCTGTCGTTATTTCCTGGCAAAATTATTGATGTTCCAGTTTTCCCTTTTTTTCTTGTTCCTAAAAAGCTTATTCCCTCTTTTCTTAATTCTTTAAGTATTTTTTTCCCGTTTTCGTCACTTCCGACACTTATTATTGTTCCAGTTGCTAGGCCTAATCTAGAGAACGCTACTGCTGTGTTAGTTGCTCCTCCTCCTGTTGTTTCTATTATGTCCTCAACTGGTAATTTTTCTCCTAGGTGGTATAGTAAACTGTGGTGTTCTTCTTTTGCTGCTTTGTTTTTTCCTATTTTTAGGAATAAATCGATTGATGCGCTGCCGATTGTTATAACATCAAACTTTTTCATACTAAATTTTCGATTTTCTAAGTTTAATGTATAAAATTTTACTAAATTTTTTCATTTTATTATGGAGTTTTTTGTTTTATTATTTATGAATGATTGAATATTCTCAATCGAGGAATTTAACAGGTTTTGTGATGATTCTTTACTGTAGAACGCTATGTGTGGTGTGAATATTACTTTTTCGTTGTTTAGTATTTTGTGGTCGTCAGCTAATAATCTGAATAATTTTGGGTCAAGTTTTTGGTGGTTTCCTTTTTTTATTATGTTTTCTCCCTCTATTACATCAAGTCCTGCTCCTCCAATAATGCCTTTTTTTATTCCATCGATTAATGCTTTAGTATCAATTATTTCTCCTCTGGCTGTATTGATTATTATTACTCCTTTTTTCATCTTTTTTATTGTTTCTTTATTTATCAAGTGTTTCGTTTCTGTGTTTAACGGTAAGTGTATGCTGATTATATCTGATTTTTTTAATAATTCATTAAATTTTACGTACTGGAATCCTTCTTTTCTTTCTAATTCTTTATTAATTCCTTTACTGTAAGCTATTATTTTCATCTCAAAACCTTTAGCCATCCTCATCATGTGTATTCCTATGTGTCCTGTTCCTAGTATGCCTATGGTTTTACCGCTAATATCAAATCCTTCTAATCCTTCTATTGAGAAATTATTTTTGTGTATTCTAACGTACGATTTTGTTATGTTTCTTGATATTGCTAGTAGTAATGCCATCGCGTGTTCTGCTACTGAGTGTTCTGCGTATACTGGGACGTTGCATGCGATTATTCCTTTGTTTTTACAGTATTCTAGGTCTATGTGGTCAAAGCCTGTTGATCTTGTTGTTATTAGTTTAAGATTACTAATCTTCTCTAACGCTTGCTTGTTTGCTTTAGAATAAACGAAAATTGAGATTATGTCTGAATCCTTAGCTTTGCTAGCGTTTTTTTCGTTTAGTGCTTCTTTGTAAAATGATAATTTGTGTCCTTTTAGTTTTTCTTTAAAGATTTTTTCTTCATGATCTTTTACTTCGAAGAATGCTATTTTCATCATTTTTTGTTTTTGAGAATCTTTTGTTTTAGGTAGTCTGGTATTGGGAACTTTTTGAATTCTGGTAGTAAGTTTTTCCCGTACATTAATCTGTAGAATGCTTCTCCTGTTAGTTTTGCATCTTCTAATGCGTTGTGAGCTGACCCTTCCTTAACTACTACTCCGTTATGGAGTTTTTTCCTTAAGTCTTCTATACCGCACATTTTTAGAACGTTTGACAGGCCCATATCACTTTTGTCATCTTTCATTAATAACGATCCATGAATTTTCATATAAACTGTTTGGGCTACTGCGTGTAAATCAAAACTTCTATATGGGAGCGGGAATGATCCTTGTCCTCCCACAACTCTTGGATCGTGAAGTCCGTACTTTGTTGACTTTTTTTCTAAGAATCCTACATCGAAGGTGGGGTTTTGTGCTATGATATTCTTATTTTTTATTTTGTTTGACCAATCAAAAAACTTTTTTATTAATTCTTTTTGACTAATCTTTTTTTTGTCTCTTAGTTCTTCTTCAGTTTTTTCTAGTAGTTTTAGTGCGCTTGGGTGGACTTCGTCTTCATCATCAATTCTTGATTCCATCAGAAAGACGTTTTTCGGGTTTTCAAGTTCGAATGCTCCTATTTGCCATAGTCCGTTAATTTCTCTGTTTATTCCGCTAGCTTCTGTGTCTAAAACAATCATTATTAGTCAATCCTCATTTACTTGAGAGTAATTCTCTGACTTTATTAATTATGCTTTTTGAGTCTATGCCACTTATTGATAATAATTCTTCTTTTGTTGCTGAGTGCGGAATTCCTTTTACTGATAATCCCTCAATAATGATTTCATTGTTTTCTGTTGCGCTCATAACTGCTTCTTTAATTCCCCCTTCTGGGTGGTGGTCTTCAACAACTAAAGCTTTTCCTCCGTGACTCTTGATGAACTCTCCTAACTTTTTACCATTTATTGGTTTAATGCAGTATAAGTCTATCACGCTTGCGTTTGTTCCTTTATTTTTTAGTTCTTTTTGTGCTTTAATGCATTCGTGTAGTGTTATTCCTGCACCTATAAGCGTTATTTCATCTTTTTTAGATTCCTTAATAGTTTTGAATTCTCCTATAACAAAATTTTCTTTTTTGTCATTAATATCATAAATTGTTGTTGTTGATGGTCTTGTTGTTCTGATATATTTTATTCCTGGGATCTTTTGGTTTGCGCACATATCAACTATTTTTTTTGTTGATACGGCATCGCTTGGGTAGAGTATTGTGCTTTCTGGAATGGCTCGAAATAGGCTTATGTCCTCTAGTCCCATTTGGCTTGCTCCATCTTGCCCTATTGATACTCCACAGTGTGATCCGCAAATTGTTAGGTTGTTTCTAGGTTTTGATATTCCTAGTATTCTTATTTGGTCTGCTGCTCTTGTTAAGAATGATGCAAATGTTGATGCGAATACGTCGTAGCCTTTTATTGCGAGTCCCTGTGCTACTCCTATCATGTTTTGTTCTGCTATGAATGCTTCAATGAATTGTTTTGGCCTATACTTTTTTATTTCTTCTGCTTTTGTTGAGTTGCTAACTCCTGCGTCAATAACTAATAATTTATCGTTTTTTATTGCTAGTTCTGCCAGTGTTCTTCCGTAGGCTTCTCTGGTGGAGGATTCTTTGCCTTTTTTTGGGTTGTACTCTTCTACTTTTATCTTTTCGTGTTTTATTTTTGTTTCTTCAAATTTTTCTGGTTTGTTAATTGTGAATGATGGCATTTTTTTGTTTGGTAATTCTCCTAATGCTTTTTTTAGTTCTTCTTTTGTTAGTGCTACTCCGTGTTTTCCTTCTGCGTTTTCTAAGAAGCTTACTCCTTTTCCTTTGGTTGTTTTTGCTATTATTGCAAAAGGTCTTTCAAGAGTGTTTGTTTTGAATGAGTGTATGGCGTTTGTTATTTGTGATATATCGTGTCCGTCAATTACTACTGCTTTCCACCCGAATGCTTCGAACCTTCTTTTGTAGCTTTCTGTGTTGTGTCCTTCTATGCTTTCTCCGTTTTGTGCTAGTCTGTTACAATCCACTATTGCGCAAACGTTTCTTAATGAATACTTTTTTCCGAATTCTAAGGCTTCATATATTGATCCTTCTGCCATTTCCCCATCTCCTAATAAAACGTAAACTTTGTTTTTTCTTCCACTCATTTTTGTTGCTAACGCCATTCCTAATCCTACTGATAATCCTTGTCCTAATGATCCTGTTGCTGCCTTAACCCATTTTATTGATGATGGGTTCGCGTGCCCTTCTAATGGGCTTTTTTGTTTTCTTAAATCTTTAATGTTTTCATTTATGCATCCTGATCTTATTAGGCATGAATAAAGAATTGGGCTTGCGTGTCCTTTTGATAATATGAATTCGTCATTGTCTGGGTCTTCAGAATTCTTGGTGTTATAACTCATTTCCTTAAACCATAAAGTGCTCATTATTTCTGCGCATGATAAGCAACTGCTAGGGTGTCCGCTTTGTGCTGCGCTTGTTGATATTAATGAGTCTCTTCTTAGAATGTTTGCTACGTCTCTTAATTCTTCAATGCTTAATTGTTCGTTCATCACTCTATACCTCTTTTTTCCCTTATTACTTATCGAGGTTATCTGTATATAAAAATCCTTGCTATTTTATGAATCTTCT
The DNA here is from genome assembly GCA_038045945.1 of Nanobdellota archaeon. Classification (GTDB taxonomy): domain Archaea; phylum Nanobdellota; class Nanobdellia; order Pacearchaeales; family GW2011-AR1; genus JAGVWS01. The sequence continues at coordinate 120,246 of JBBSXC010000004.1, read as the reverse complement.
GGGTTATTAGGGCTTATTATGCTCTTTTTCTGCTTCTTTAAGCTTTTTTGTCCCTCGCGGGCATATTTATTAACTCCTTGCTCTAATCTTATTTTGGAGGTATATGAAACTATGTGCAAAAGTTGGTGTGAGTTAATCCTTGGTGTTATCATCTTGGTTTTCACTCTTTGGACTACTAGCATTTCTATGTGGGTTGTTTTGATAGCTTCAATTGTGCTTATCATTCACTCATTTACTTGTAAGAAATGTTTTGGTCATGTGAGCGAGTCTAAGAGAAGATAATAAAAAACTTTTATTTTTTTATTTTATTTTTTTCTTTAATATCCTTTTGTTTTTCGCGTCGGAATTTTTCTTTCGCTTTTAAGCCTTATGTATTTGTTTTACTTATTTCTAATTTAGATTTTTGTTTAATAATCGGTTTAAAAGGGATTATCTTGAACATTCTATACTAAACATTTCACTGGAGGTGAAATAAAAAAAATGAGGATGAACAAAACAAAACAAAAACGAGAAAGACTAATAACAACAAAGAGGCTTGGCGAAGATACAACATTTACGCGCAGACTTAAACCCCCAGAATTATAAGTTTTTTTACTAAAGATTTTTATACTGTCTTTTCTTTTTTTGTTTATGGCGACTATGGGTACCAAGAAGCGTATGGTTTCTAGAATAATTCAGAATAATCGTGCTCGCCGTGCTGATGCGGGCGCTGCTACTCATGAAAAAGTTATGTCTGAAAGCCCTACTGTTTCTAAAGAAGATCACGATGAGCGTATGAATATGCTCAAAAGTTTAGGACTGAGAAAACTTTAATGTTTTCGAGGTGGTCAAGAATTAATATTCTTGACATTATGAAGAAGTAATAAATTCCTATTTTCCTTTCCTAATATATTTAAACTCAAATATTGGTCATTTTTTATCATGAAGGATATAATTATTCGTGGTGCTCGCGAGCATAACCTAAAAAATATTAACTTAACTCTTCCAAGGGATAAATTGATAGTTATTACTGGTCTTTCTGGTAGTGGTAAGTCTACTTTGGCTTTTGACACTCTTTACGCTGAGGGTCAAAGAAGGTATGTTGAATCATTATCTGCTTATGCAAGACAATTCTTAGGTGTTATGGATAAGCCTGATGTTGATTCTATTGATGGTTTATCTCCTGCTATATCTATTGAACAAAAAACTACTAGTTCTAATCCTCGTAGTACTGTTGGTACAGTTACAGAGATTTATGATTATTTAAGATTATTATATGCTAGGATTGGTATTCCCCACTGTCCTGATCATGGTGAAAAAATTGAGGGTCAGACTCCTGAACAATTAACTAATCGGTTAATTGAAGAATTCAAGGGTGAGCTTACTGTTCTTGCTCCTGTTATTAGTCAGAAGAAGGGTACTTATGAACAATTAATTAAAGATTTAGCATCTGAGGGTTTTTCTAAAGTTAGAATTAATGGTAAGGTTTTTCGCACTGATGAGAAAGTTAAGCTTGATCGTTACAAAAAGCATGATATTGAAGCTTATATTGACAAAGTTAGTGTTAGTGATAAGACTCGTCTTTCTGAAAGTATTGAGAGTGCTGTTAAGAAAGGTGGTGGCTTAGTTATTATTCTTGATGAGAAAGAAAAATCTCATCTTTATTCAACACTTATGGCTTGTCCTGTTTGTGGTATGTCTTTTGAGGAATTGCAACCTAGAATGTTTTCTTTTAATAGTCCTTTTGGCGCTTGTGAGGATTGTAAGGGTCTTGGTGTTAAGATTGAGTTTGATCCTGACTTGGTTATTCCTGATAAGAGTAAGACTATCATGGATGGTGCTATTGCTGTTTATGGTAAGATGGATTTGTCATGGCGTGCTCAACAATTACAAGTTGTTGGTAAAAAACATGGTTTTACTCTCTTTATGCCCATAGAAAAGTTTTCTAGTGAGCAACTAAAGACTTTGCTTTACGGTTCTAAAACTTCTATTTTCTCTCGTTGGAGTAATGGTAGCAGCATGAACATGCAAGGTGGCTTCGAAGGTGTTATTCCTCAATCTGACCGTTTGTATAAGAGCACGCAGAGTGATTGGAGGAGGCAAGAAATGGAAAAGTTTATGAGTTCTTCCCCCTGTCCCGAGTGTGAAGGCAAGCGGCTTAAGAAAAAGATCCTTTCTGTTACTGTTGCTAAAAAATCAATAATTGATCTTACTGATTATTCTATTAGTAAATGCTTATCATTCTTTAATACTTTAGAACTTAAAAATCGTGATAAAGAAATAGCTAAACTTATACTTAAAGAAATAATCTCGAGATTAACATTCCTTAATGATGTTGGATTATCTTATCTTACTCTGAGTAGGCATGCTGGTACTCTCTCTGGTGGTGAGGCTCAGCGTATAAGGCTTGCTACTCAGATTGGTTCTAACCTTATGGGTGTTCTTTACATTCTTGATGAACCATCAATTGGTCTTCACCAAAGAGATAATATGAAACTTATTGAGACCCTTCATAGACTTAGAGATTTGGGTAATACTTTGGTTGTTGTTGAGCATGACGAGGATACTATTAGAAAAGCTGATTATGTTGTTGATATGGGTCCTGGTGCTGGTATCCATGGGGGTCATATTATTTCTCAAGGCACTCCTAAAGAGATTATAGCTGATCCTAAGTCTATTACTGGTCAGTATTTGTCTGGTAAAAGTTACATTAGAATTCCACCTAAGCGTAGGGAAGAGAAAGGTAGTATAACTTTTAGTAATTGTAAAGAGAATAATCTTACTGGTATTGATGTTCGTATTCCAACAGGAGTGTTAACATGTATTACAGGTGTTAGCGGTAGTGGTAAATCTACTCTTGTTGAAGAAATAGTTAACAAGGGACTAAAGAAGAAGCTTGAAGGTGCTTCTGTAAGTCCTGGTAAGCATGACAGTATTGATATTGATGCTGATATTGATAAAATAATTACTATTGATCAAAGCCCTATTGGTAGAACTCCTAGGAGTAATCCTGCTACTTACATTAAAGTTTTTGATGATATAAGAAATCTTTATGCTGCTACTCGTGAAGCTAAGATTAGAGGTTATGGTCCTGGCAGGTTTTCATTCAATGTTGAAGGGGGGCGCTGCGAAAAGTGTAAGGGTGATGGTACTATTAAGATTGAAATGAATTTTTTACCAGATGTTTATATTGAGTGTGAAGAATGTAAGGGTAAAAGGTATAATAAAGAAACATTAATGGTTGATTTTAAAGGTAAATCCATTGCTGATGTTCTTAGTATGAGTGTTGAGGAAGCAATGAGTGTTTTCGAGTCTGTTCCTAACATTAATAGAAAGCTTAGAACTCTTGTTGATGTTGGTCTTGGTTACATAAAGGTTGGTCAGTCAGCTACTACTCTTAGTGGTGGTGAAGCTCAAAGAGTTAAATTAACTCGTGAATTATCTAAGCGTGGTACTGGTAAAACTGTTTATTTGCTTGATGAACCGACAACTGGTCTTCACTTCCATGATGTTAAAAATCTTTTAGAAGTACTTAACAAATTGGTGGATGCTGGTAACACTATGGTTATTATTGAGCACAACTTAGAAGTCATTAAGTGTGCTGACTGGATTATTGATTTAGGCCCTGAAGGGGGCGATCGTGGTGGACAAATAGTTGCTCAAGGCGTGCCTGAACACGTTGTTAAAATCTCTAAAAGTTATACTGGACAATTCTTAAAACCAGTTCTTGATAAGAGGTGAAGTTTTAATGATTAACTTATCATCAGTTCCAGCTGGTCCGGGTTGCTACTTGTTCAAGGATAAGAACGGAAAAATTATTTATGTTGGTAAAGCAAAAGATTTACGTAAAAGAGTTAGTAGTTATTTTAGTAAAAAAGATCATGATCAAAAAACCTTGTTGTTAGTGAGCGAAATTCTTAACGTGGATTTCATAGTTACTTCAACAGAAGTTGAAGCTTTTATCTTGGAGAATACTTTAATCAAGAAAAATTATCCTCGTTATAACATTGATCTTAAGGATGCTGCTAGGTATGCTTATATTAGGATTGTTTCAGGAGATTATCCTTATTTAGAAGTTGATCGATCGCGTAAAGATGGAGGGGAGATCTACGGTCCTTTTGTTTCTGGTGCTATTCGTAAGTCTCTAATGGAAGTTTTAACTCGTAACTTTAAAGTTTTTACTAGGAGACTTTCACCAAGGCATAAAAAACTTATTGATAAAGAAGCTTATAATCAGAGAATTAATCAGGCTCGCAGGATTTTGAAAGGTGATGTTGATGGGCTTATTGCTGATTTAGAGTTACAGATGTCTACTGCTTCTGGTAGGGAGTTTTTTGAGTACGCTATAACTTTGCGTAATCAAGTTGCTGCTCTTAAGAGTCTTAAGGAAAAGCAATTAATGGAGCTTACTAGGAACGTTGATTCTCACATCATTAATTATGTTGTAACTAATGATCAAGTATTCTTACTTGTTTTTTCTATTCGTAAAGGAGTTCTTGAGGGTAAAGAAGAATTTTCTTTTTCTAAAAAAGATAATTTTTTAGAGGAATTCTTGCTAGTTTATTATGATTCTGCTCCTATTCCTCAAGAAGTGATTATACCTGAAGCTATTAGTGCTGAGTTTTCTACTTATTTATCTAAAAAGTCTGGTAGAAAGGTTTCTGTTATTGTTCCAGTTAAGGGTGATAAGAAGGATTTGTTAGAATTAGTTATTAAGAATGTTCACGCAACTTTTTTTGCTGGTACAGAGAGGACTAAGGCACTTCAAGAAGCTTTGAGTCTTCCTAAGATTCCTTCTAGGATGGAATGTTTTGATATTTCTCACCTTGGTGGTACTAATACTGTTGCTTCTATGGTTTCTTTTAAGGATGGTATGCCTGACAAAGCTAATTATCGTAAGTTTAAGATTCGTGCTCAAACTCATGGTGATGATTTTTTGGCTGTTGCAGAGGTTATAGAGAGGCGTTACAGTAAGGTTAAGAGAGATGGTTTGTCTAAACCTGACTTGATTATTATTGATGGTGGTAAAGGTCAATTAAGTGCTGCTCGTGACGTTCTTGCATCCTTGGGTTTAAGCATTCCGCTTATTTCTTTAGCTAAAAGATTGGAAGAAGTTTTCACAACTCACTCTAAAGACTCAATAATTATCCCTAAAAACAATAAGGGTTTACAACTATTGCAAGCTATTCGTGATGAAGCCCACCGTTTCGCGGTTTCATACCAAAGAGTTTTAAGAAGAAAAGAATTACTAGATGAGGTAAATGATGGAAGCAAAAGTTGAATTTATGCATAAAGCAATTGAAATTGCTAAAGAATCTGCAATTATGGGAGATTACGCTCTAGGTTCTGTGATTGTTAAAGATGGGAAAATTATTGCTACTGGAAAAACAAATCTTAAACATGAAAATGATCCTACTGTTCATGCAGAAATTGTTGCTATAAGGAAAGCTTGCAAAGAGCTTAATTCAAAATATCTAGAGAATTGTGTGCTTTATACTACTTGCGAACCTTGCCCTATGTGTTCTTCTGCTGCGGTGTGGGCAAAAATGAAAGGCATAGTTTTTGGTGCTTTTATTCAAGATGCAAAACTGAAGTCTGGTAATAGCTTCTCTTGGAGGCAGATCGATATTTCTTGTAAGCAAGTTTTGGAGAAAGGCACTCCTAAATTAGAATTAGTTGAAGGATTTTTAAGAGAAGAATGTAAAAAACTCTTCGACTTGTCTCAGTGAATGTAACCTAAGAGCTAGATTATTCAAAGTTATCTGAATAATTGCCTTTTTTCTTTATTACCTTTTCGTCTTTTATTACAAATATTTTTGTTGCTAATTTATCAATAAAGTACCTATCATGAGATATCATTACTATTGTTCCTTTGAAGTTTTGTAAAGCTTTTTCTAAGCTTTCCATAAGTGCAATATCGAGATTATTTGTAGGTTCATCAAGAAGTAAGACGTTATAGTCTCCCATTGATAATACAAGAAGATTGATTCTAGCTTTCTCTCCGCCGCTTAAAGTTTTTATTCTTTGTCTGAAGGTATCTTTTGGCAAACCATACTTTGTTGAAAGGGATATTAATCTTTCTTGATTTAAATAAGGGAAATTTTTTATGAAGAACTCAAAAACTGTTTCATCTAGGTTTAAGTTATTGAATTCTTGATCAAAATATCCTATTTTAACATTTTCTCCAGTGATCAGTGTTCCTTTATCAGTTTTTATTTCCTTTGATAATATTTTGAGTAGAGTTGTTTTTCCTGACCCATTATTGCCTATTATAGCTATTTTTTCTCCTCTTTCTACTTCCAAGTCTGCATCTAAGAACAATTCTTTATTATAGCTCTTAGATATGTTTGTTCCTTCGAAAATAATGTTTCCAGTTCTTTTACTTTCTTTAAAGGATAACTCAAACTTATTGTCAAGATCATCCGGATTAGTAATTTCTGGAAGATCTTCAATCTGTCTCTCAATTCTCTCTGCAAGTATTCTCTTGCTCTTACTACCTCTTACTGATGCCCATTTTCTTAATTTTTCAGCTGACTCTTCCATCTTTTCTTTCTTTTTTACTACGTTATTATGGTTTTTACCCATAATGGCCTCTCTATGAGCCCTTTGACTTAGGTATCCTTCATAATTTGTTTCATAGATATTTGTAGTCTTATTTCTGATTTCTATTATTCTTTTTGCAAATCTTTTAATCAAATATCGGTCATGACTTATAATGATGAAGGTTTCTTTCTCTGTTAGTTCCTGGTCAAGCCATCTTAAAGTTTCAAAATCCAGATGATTAGTTGGTTCATCTAATATGTATAAATCAGCCTTTTTAACAAGGCATTCAACTAAACGTAGCTTCATCTTTTGTCCTCCGCTAAGTTTGCATAATTGTGTATCAAAATCATTTAAATTAAAGTCAGCCTTCTCTAACATTTTACGAATATCATTTATCTCAATTGCTTGTTCATTTCTTACTAATAATCTTTCATGCTTCCTAAGTACTTCTTCTAGTTCTTTTTCATTTGAGTATAAGCTAGAGTCTTCTAGCCTTCTTTCTGTTTCTCTTAGATCTTCATCAATTAACCTTGCTTTTTCTTCTAGGTAGTTCCAAAAATTCTTTTCTGAAGAATCAAAAGTCTTTTCTTGTTCCATGAAACTTATTGAAATATTATTTTGGATATCAATTTTCCCTTCATCGAAAGACTCTTCTCCTATAACACATTTTATCAATGTACTCTTTCCAGAGCCGTTCTGACCAATAACCGCAATTTTATCACCTTTATGTATAGTCAAGTTTATATTTTCAAATAGGCTTTCTACTCCATATTTTTTAGTTAGGTTAGTTATTTTTATCATTTTTTATAAGGCTGAGAGATTTAGAATAAATCAAAAGAAATTTGCATAGTTCTCCCCTCAAAAAGTTGGGATTTATGCTGATGCGAAGCTAGAGCTAAATTCAAGACTTCTAATTTCTATCGCGCTCTTCAGCTTTGTCATAAAATAGACTGTGGTTAAATGGTATTTAAATCTTGCTTGGTGGTCATATTTTTCTTTCACAATCTTTTAAAGCTCTGTATTATTGTCATTTTTATGAAAAACATTTTTAAGAATAAGTTTGAGCTCGTTTCCAAGTTTAAGCCAGCTGGTTCACAGCCCGAAGCTATTTCTAAGTTAGTTAGCGGTGTTAAGAATGGTGATAATTACCAGACGCTTATGGGTGTTACTGGTAGCGGTAAAACCTTCACTATGGCTAATGTTATATCAAAATTTAATAAGCCAACACTTGTATTAGCTCATAATAAGACCTTAGCGGCTCAACTTTATAATGAGCTTAAGGATTTGTTTCCTAATAATCGTGTTGAGTACTTTGTTTCTTTTTATGATTATTATCAGCCAGAATCTTATTTGCCTGCTAAGGATCAGTATATTGAGAAGGATTCTCAAATTAATGCTGTTATTGAAAGAATGAGGCTTTCAGCAACTACCTCTTTATTAAGCCGTAATGATGTTATTGTTGTTGCTTCTGTTTCTTGTATTTATGGTATTGGTAACCCTAAAAATTATGGTGGTATGGCTTTTGAGTTTTTTAAAGGGCAAAAAATTTCTCGAACAGAGCTGATATCCAAATTTTTAGATATTCTTTATGAAAGAAATGATTTAGAGTTATTATCTGGTAGGTTTAGGGTTAAGGGTGATACAATTGATATAATTCCGGCTTATGACAAGGACGTTGTAAGGATTGAGCTCACTGGAGAAACTATTGATAGGATTACTGTTATTGATAAACAAAACCAGAGTGTTTTGCAAAAACTTGATCACTATTTTGTTTATCCTGCTAGACACTTCGTTACTACTCCTGCTGAGATGGAAAGGGCGTTAAAATCAATAGAAGCTGAGCTTGAGCAGAGGCTTCCAAAGCTTGAAATGGTTGAGTCTCATCGTCTTAAACAAAGGACTATGTATGATTTAGAGATGCTTAGAAGTATGGGTTTTTGTAAGGGTATTGAGAATTATTCTAGGCATTTTGAGGGTCGTGCTCCTGGCAGTAAACCTTTTTGTCTTCTTGATTATTTTGGTGATGATTTTTTATTAGTTATTGATGAGTCTCACCAGAGTATTCCTCAACTTCATGCTATGTATGAGGGTGATCGTCAGCGTAAACAAACTCTTATTGATTATGGTTTCCGCCTTCCAAGCGCTCTTGATAACAGGCCTTTGAAGTTTGAGGAAGTAGAGGCTTTTTTTAAGAAGGCAAACGTTGTTTTTGTTAGTGCTACACCGTCTGCCTATGAGAAAGGTCTTTCAACTCAGATTGTTGAACAAATAATTAGGCCTACGGGTCTAGTGGACCCTCCTATTTTTATTAAGCCTATTAAGAATCAAATGGAAGTTGTTATGCAAGAAATTGCTTTAACGGTTAAACGTGGTGATAGAGTCTTAGTTACTTCTTTAACTAAGAAGTTGGCTGAAGAAATAACAGATTTTTTTGCTAGTAAAGGTATTCGTGCTAGGTATTTGCATTCGGAAGTTAAGACTTTAGAGCGTACGGAACTTATTAGGCAATTGCGTGCTGGTAAGTTTGACGTCCTAGTTGGTATTAATTTACTTCGTGAGGGTTTAGATATTCCTGAGATTGGGCTAGTTGCTATTTTAGATGCTGATAAAGAAGGATTTTTACGTAACATTTCAAGCCTTATTCAAATTATTGGTAGGGCTGCTCGTAATGTTAATTCTAAAGTTTTATTATTTGCTGATCGTATGACCGATTCTATTAAGGGTGCTATTAGTGAGACTGATAGGCGTAGAGAAATACAAGTTGCTTATAATAAGAAGCACAAAATTACTCCTAAAACTATTAAGAAGCCTATTGAGGAACCTGAAATAATTATTCGTGATACTAAACATATTCCTAAAGCAGAAAAAGTTCGTCTTGTAACGCAACTTGAGAAAGAAATGCACAATGCTGCTAAACTTCTAGATTTCGAGCTTGCTATTGCTTTGCGTGACCAAATAGCCAACCTAAAAGATAGCATGGGTGATAAGCACGCACAAGAAGAAAAAATAGAAGAATAGTTTTATTTTTTCTTAGATTTCTTATGACACTTCTGGCATAACTCGTGTTCCGGGTTAGAAATTCTTTTTTTACAAAGAGGACACTTTCTTAACTCGGGGTTTTTGTTAATCATTTATTATCCTTTATCGCTGTAAGTCCGGGTAATCCTTTTTTTCCTTGCGTTAAGTAAGCAATGCTTGCTCCTCCTGCTAGGCTTACGTGAGAAAACTTCAAGTTTTTGTTATTGTAACTTTCCGTTGTTAGGTGTCCTCCGCCAATGAGTGCTGGGATGTGACGTTTAATGTGCAAGTTTGATATGTGTGATAATACTTCTTTTGTTGAGTATTCGAATTGTGGGAATTCTGCGAATCCTAATGGTCCTTTCATTATTATTCTATCAGCATTATCAAGGTGGTTTTTTATTGTGTTAACGCTTTGGTGTCCTACATCCATAATTTTTTTGTTAAATGGTGCTTGACTTAGTAATACCTCTTTTCTCTTGTTGCCAGATAAAGCAAAGTCAACAGGCAAGATTATTTGTGAGTGATACTTATTGTATATTTTGCTTAATTCTTTTATTAGTTTTAAGTATCCTTTGTCTTTGAACCATTTTTCTTCAAAACCTAAGTTTATTCCTGAAATTTTTAAGAATAAGTTGCCTATTACTCCTCCAGCTATTATTTTGTTAGTTTTGTTGTTTAAGAATTTGAATAAGGGGAAGTAGTCTTCAACTTTACTTCCTCCTAAGATTATTATTGTTTTTTTGAAGTTGTTATGGAGTGCGAAATCTTCAAGTTTTTTTATTTCGTTGCTAAAGGTTTCACTAATTGTTGATTTTATGTGTTTTGGTGGTATTATTATGCTTGATTGTTCTCTATGGCTTACTGAGAACGCATCGTTAATGAATAAATCAAATTTTTTACTGAAATTTACAAAGTGGTTATTGTAGATTCTTGGGTGTGTTTCTTCATCGTAATCTCGTAAGTTTTCTAAAAGTATTGCTTGTCCTGGTTTTAGTTTTGATATTGCTTTGTTAGCCGCTTCGCCGAATAAGTCATTAACGTATTCTATTTTGCTCTTGGAATGCTTGCTTAGTATTGCTGCGTGCTCTTTTAGTGAACAAAAGTCGGCTGATCCCTTTCTTCCCTGGTGGGCTATTATTACAATTTTAGCTTTTTCTTTTAATAATTTTTTTATTGTTTGTGCTGCTTCTATGAATCTTGGTTGGTCTAGGACTTTACCTCCTTGTGATATTGCTGAGTTAATATCTACTCTTAATAATACTAGTTTGTTTTTTCTTACCATTTTTTTATATTATTAATAACAAAAAGTACGCTGTTATTATTGCTGTATAGATTATTGGTGTTATAATTGTTGTTACTATCATCTTAGTGTTTTTTCTTTTCATGTAATTCCACATTAGGATGTTTGCTCCTATAATTATTATTGGTAATAAGTCTACTATTATTACAAAAGTCCATGGGAATGCTGGCCTTCCTCCTTCTTTAACATCCGTAATGTTTAGTTTGGTTAATGATAATAGGTATGGTGTTATCATAATTAGCGATATGATGCTTATTATGCTGTAAGTTACTCCTAATGTTATTATTCCTTTTCTCATTTTCCTACGATTAGTTTTGCTACGTCTACTAGTCTATTAGAGTATCCCCATTCGTTATCATACCATGCGCCAATGCTTATCATGCTGCCGTCTTTGCTTGTGCTTGTTATTTCGCCATCTATAATACATGAAGAAGGGTTGTGTATTATGTCGCTTGATACTATTGGGTCGGTTGTGTACTGGAGTATTTCTTTGTATTTTCCTTTTGATTCTTTTTTGAATAAACTGTTTATTTTTTCTTTTGTTGTTTTACTCTTTATTACTGCTATTACACTTGAGAATGATCCGTCTAGCACTGGTACTCTTAGTGCGTACCCTTCTAGTTTTCCTAGCATCTCTGGTATTGCTTCAACTACTGATTGTGATGCTCCCGAAGTGGAAGGTATTATGTCTTCTGCTGCTGCTCTTCCGCGTCGCAAATCTTTTTCATCAATTGAGTCTACTAGTCTTTGTGTTGCTGTGTATGCGTGTGTTGTGACAAAATAAGCGTCTTTTATTCCATAATTATCATTTATTATTTTTATTATTGGTGCTACGCAATTAGTTGTGCAACTTCCTGCTGATAGTATTTTGTGTGTTGCTTTTAGCACTTTGTTGTTTACTCCGTAAACGATTGTGCAGTCATGGTCTTTTGCTGGTGCGCTTATCAAAACTTTTTTGGCTCCTGACTGCAAATGTTTTTTTGCTTCTTTAGCGTTTGTGAATGCTCCTGTACAATCGACTACTAAGTCAACATTTTCTGCTTTCCATGGTAATTTTTCTACATCTCTTTCGCTATAAATCATTATTTTTTTCTTACCAAAATATAAGTATTTTTTGTCATGAGTAATCTTTTCTTTTGGTGATGGGTGTACTGAGTCATATTTTAGTTCATAAACCATGTTTTCCATTCCCCCCAAATTGTTTATCACAAATTCCCATTTTGATGCTACGCTGTTTTCCATGCAAGCTAAGAAGAATTGTTTTCCTATTCTACCAAAACCGTTTATTGCGAGTTTCACCATCTTTAATATTACTCTTAGATTTATTGTATATATAAAGTTTGATATTTTATTGGTCTTTCTTAATACTACTCCAGTATTTATGCTCCTTTAGCTTATGCTTATTATGGCAAAGATAACAAGAGGAACAAGAATGGCTGCGGCTAAAAGAAGAGCAGCGGCTCATCCTGGCGGTCATGGGCCTATTAAGAACCGTCCTGCTGGTATTCAGATAATGAGTACCTAAAAGATAACTTTTTTATTTATATTTTTTTCTTTTTGATGCTGATGACCCTCAATTCTCATGTGGGGGAATCTTCTCTTTTTTCACCACATTTATATAATATGAAAGTTTTATGTTTTTATGTCTAAAGAGGTTTTAGTTTGCGGTTTTTCTGATACTTCTGCTTTAGCTAAGAATGTCGCAAAAATACTTTCTTGTTCTTACTCTGATATTTCTGTTAATACTTTTCCTGATGGTGAATCATTAGTTAAGATTAATATAAGCCCTAAAGGTAAAAAGGTTGTTATTGTTGCGTCTTTGGCTCATAATCCTGATATTAAGGTCGTTCAGACTCTTCTTGCTGGTGGTGTTGCTAGGGATAATGGTGCTAAAAAAGTTTTTCTTATGGCTACTTATATGCCTTATCTTCGTCAAGATAAGTCTTTTCATGATTTTGAGTGTGTTTCAGCTAAGGAAGTTATGAATCTTTTTTGTGATAAGTTTGATAAAGTGGTAGTTATTGATCCTCACCTTCACCGCATTGATAGTCTTAAGGAGTACTCTAAGAATGCTTTTGAGGTCTCCTCCATTGGTGTTATTACTGACTACTTGAGAAAGTTTAAGGATGATTTTGTTATGGTTGGTCCTGATGAGGAAAGTTATCAGTGGGCTAAAAAAATTGCTAGTGATTTAGACAAAGAGGTTCACATCTTGATTAAGAATCGTAAAGACTCTAATAATGTTAAAGTTACTGGTGAAAATTTCAGTCTTAAGGGTAAAAACGCTGTTATTGTTGATGATATTATAAGTACTGGTCATACTCTTTGCGAAAGTTTGAAGCTTGTTAAGTCTAAAGGTGTTAAGAGTATTACTTGTATTGGTGTTCATGGTATACTAGCAGGTAATGCTGAAACTCTTATTAAGAAGTATGCTAATCTAATTACTACTAATACTATTCTTTCAAAATACTCAAAAATTGATGTTAGCAAATTAGTTGCTGATTCAATTAAGGAATTATGATTCTTATGCTAAGAGAAATAATTGCTACTGTTACTATCATTGGCGGTTTGGTAATGCTTGTTGGCGCTATAGTTAGGGTTAAGCAACTAATGGGTATTGGTGCTATTGGGTTCTTTTGCGGTTTGTTAGCTCTCTATGCTTATCCTTTCTAGTGGAGTACGTATTCTAGTTCTTTAACTTTTAATTCTCCGCAGTATTTTTCTCCAGTCTTATGAGTGTAAGTTCCTACAGCTCTCATTTCTGTATTACTGTCTGATACTCGTCTTATTTTTTCTAAATCTAAAGGTTTTATCTCTGCTTCATAAACTGCTGATACTTCTAATTCTCCGTTTGGTGACTGGATACTAAATGTTACTCCTTGAGGTCTTTTTGTTTCTTTTATTTGTTCTTTAAATCTTCCAATTATTACAGCTCCTTCTACAGTTTCACCTTGTGCTAACTCTTCTATTCTAGACCATTTTAGTATTACCATTATTGTTCTTTGTTTTAAGTTCTTTAAAGAATGCTGCTGTCTTTTTTCTGAAGATTTTTTCTTATTGTTGTGTTTTTTGTATTCCTTCTATCATTTCTTCTATCTTTTTTTCGCTCTTCATCATTTCTAATTGGTATTCTGCTGCCATTTCGTTTAGTTTTGTTATTTGTTCATCAATTAGTTTTATTGTTCCTTTTATGTCTTTTTCTATTACTGTGCCGCTGCCTATGTTTAACAGGACGTTTTTGCTTGTTGGTTTATTTTTTATGAATATTCCTTTACCTATTGGCAGGAGCATTTCTTCTCCGTTGTTTCTTTCTACTGCTGCTAAAGATTCTATTATTCCTTCCATTTCTCCTGTTTGTTTTTGTATTGCGCTTATTTGTGCTTCTAACTGTTTCATTTTTTGTTCTATCATTTGCAATTCCATTATTACTGCTTGTTGCTGGGGGTTCATTTCTATGTTGTTCATATTTTTGTTAGTGTACTTTTAGTATTTTTTTCCATACTGTTCCTAGTACTATTGCTGTTATTAGGTAATACCAGAACCAACTTTTTGCTGCTGGTGTTGTTTCTAGTACTTTTCTCATGAAGTTGAATAATAGTAGGAATGGTATTAGTGTTACTATCATTGGTTTGAATGAGCTTTTCATTCTTTCCATGCTTCCGCTCATCATCTCTTTTTGTATCTCCATCATTTTTTGTTGGTCTCCTTTGTGTTCTTTCATTAATCTTTGGTGTTCTTTTTGTTTCACTGTTAATTCTTTTAGTCTTTCTTGGTTTGTTAAGTATTTTGTTGCTAGCATGCTTAGTAATGACACTACAGCTGCTATTATTATTGTACTAGCTATTGGGTATGCTTGTATTATTGTTGTTATGCTCATGGTTATTATTGTTTATTCTTTGGTTTATAACTCTTATTAATTTATAATCTTATTCTTATTAATCCAAAACTTTAGTTTTTTTGTGGTTTATCCTGACATTTTCTTTAGTGCTGGGTGCATGTCTACTTGGTGTTGTTGTGCTATGTTTTGGTATAATTGGTACATTATCATAACTGCTAGTAGTATTCCTGTTCCTGCTGTTATTGCTCCAAGGGAGTCTGCTACTGCTGCTAAGAATCCTACTGCTGCTCCTCCCATGATTGTTAATGGTCCTATGTATCTTTTTAGTATGCTTTCTAGAACTCTTTCGTCTTTTCTAAAGCCTGGTATTTGTAGTCCTGATTTTAGTATGTTTCTTGCTTGGCTTCCTGCGTCCATTCCACTTGTCTTAACCCAGAATACGCTGAATAATGCTGCGAATACTACGTAGTATAATATGTGTGTTATTGTTTGTGCTATTTGTATCCATGATACTCTTCCTGTTACTATTAGGTCTAGTATGTTTACTGGGTGTAGCCAGAATGCGAGTCCTGCTACTGGTGTTCCTTGTGAGAATGTTCCTAGCCATGTTGGGTGTCCTAACCATCCTTCTAGTAGTCCTGCGAATAGTTGCATGTTTGCTGCCAGGGCTGATACTAGTATTACTGGTAGTACGTTAGCGTAGAAGAATGATAATGGCCATTTTACTCCGTATCCTCTTAACCTGTCGTATACTAATGGTACTTCAACTTTTAGGCTTTGTGCCCATACTACCATTAAGAATATTATTGCTGTTGCTGCTATTATTGCGAACGCTCTTAATGCTTCTGTTGGTGCTCCTTGTATTATTGATTGTATCATAACTAATACTTTTCCTCCGCATGCTATGTTTCCAAAGTCCGTTAAGCAGTTTCCTCCTTGTGGTCCTACGAATTGGAATAGTCCTGTGAAAAGTCTCCATCCTACTCCTGCTACGATGAATAAGCTTACTCCGCTTCCAAAACCCCACTTTTGGACTACTTCATCCATGAACATTATTGCCAGTCCTCCAAGTATTAATTGGAATATTACTATTCCTGTGTGTCCTGGGCTTGCTTCAAGTCCCTTCATTAATACGTATATTGCTGCTTCGAATACTATGAAGAAGAATACTCCTAATTTTTGTATTCCTTGAAAATACTTTTTTCCTTCTGGTGTGCTTGTGTCTATTTGTATTATTTTACTCCCAACTAATAATTGTAGTATTATAGAAGCCATTACTATTGGTCCTATTCCTAAACTAATTATTGAACCAAAATCTGTTCCTAATATTACTGCTAAGTATTGGAATCTGTCTAAGGAGTTTTTTGCTAGGCCATATAGTGGTATGTTAGCTAGTACGAAAAATCCTACTAGTATTATTAAAGTCCATTTTAGTTTTACGTTAAAACTTAGCTTTTTTTCGACAGGCGCTTTTACTTCTGGTAAACTATGTAGAATATCCTTTATTGCCATAATTATTATTTTTTTACTTGTCCCTTATTGACCTTTTTAATGATTAATATACGCAAAATGTGATTTATAAACCTTTTAGTGAATGATATATAATCTTAAATATCCTCTAATTCTTACAATAATTATGCATAGTTTAGAATCTTTAAGAGAGATAAGATTTATGAGTTATTCTCTGGGCGTTGATGCTTATGCTTGTAATCAGCCTAGAGAGCCAGTAATTAGAAAAAACCGTGTTAATACTGAGCCTGTTTATACTTCTAAAAGCCAAATTTCTAGTCCTATTACTCATCATTCTGGCGATGATGAAGTTATTGGCAGACTCGTTTATGACCTTGAGACTCGCCAGTTAAGGTTTGAGCCTGCTAATAAAAAAGAGTTATCTGATAAAATAGAATAATTTTCTTTTTTAGAAAAGTTTAAAACTACTATGAACGGTTTTCTTATTCATGGAACTTAACACTGGGGATGTAAATGATAATTTGTCTCTTGAGGATAAGAAGGAACTCTTTGAGATTAATAAGCTAATAAAACAAAAAACTTCTCTTGGTAAGGATAAAGGTTCTAGGATTAAGATGAAGGACAGGGAGTCAACTCCTGTTATTAATGATAAAATCATAAAGCTAAGACTTGGAAAATTCTTCCTTAAAATTGTTAGTAAAACCGCTAAGGATGAACAAAGTATTCAAAACACTGCTTATTTATTGACTGGTTTTTCTTTTTACGAGTTTGATGAAGAACTTGATGGAATAGTTGACGATGCTGCTTCATTAGAAATGCCTGCTGCAGAAGTTGAAGGCGATCAAATAAAACTTTTTGAAAAACTAAAAATAGACTTACAGAATTATATTAAAAAGTTAGAAAAATAATTATTTTTTCTTAACTGTTGCTGTTTCTTTCTTTTCTGTTGTAGTCTTCTTTTCTTTTGCTGCCTTTTTTTCTTCTAAGAATTCTTTGTTTCCTTCTTTAGGTTCGTTTCTTTTTTGTGCTACTACTATTGCTTCTCCGCCTGCTGCCTGGATTTTTTCTTTAGCTGACTTTGAGAATGCTTTTGCGTGAATTTTTGCTTTTTGTGTTATTTCTCCATCGCCTAATACTTTGTATTGTTTAAGCTCTAAAACTCCGTTTTTTGCTTTGTTACTTAGTAGCATTCCTTCTATGTCGTCAAGGTTGTAAACGTCATTACTTCTATTTTCGGTGCCTTTGCTTGTGAATCCTTGTTTACCAAAGTAAGGGTATTGGTTTACTAAAACCCATGATTTTTTATGATCTGCTCTTTTACCAGTACCTGCCATTCCCTTACCACCACTGTTACCCTTACCGCCTTTGTGTTTCTTCATAGCCCAACCAGCAGTTCTTGTTCCTCTATGCCTACTTGGTTTTTTCCTTTTGTGAAGTTTCATTTTATCATCCTCATTAATAATTTATTTATATCTTCGCCATTATCTCCTAGTATCCCTTTAGGGAAGTGCACTTTTGTGTCAGCTCCGCCTATTGGTGGGTGAAGTCTGAAGAATGGTTTAGCTGAAACAATCTTAGCAATTTTTGCTTCTTTGAAAACTTTTTCGTGGTCTAGTTTAACTCCGGCTAGTCTTTCAGCTCTAACTGTTACAAGTTTTTTTAGAGTTTCATCGTTTATTTTACCGAAAGCTACGAGGTTTCTTATTCTTTTCAGAACAATATCATTTTCTCTGTTTTCTTCAACTAGTACGCAAACGTACTTCTTTCTCATTCTCCATCGGAATAATGTTTCTTTAACGTCAGCGTTAAGTCCTACTTGTCCTGTTATTCTAATAACTGCTATTACCATTTTTTTTATTGTACTCCATAGTTTTTTATTTTGTTAGTCTTCTTAAGTGCTTCTATGCATGCTTTTGCTAAGTTACCAGTAGTTTTTGTTTTTCCGAATGTTTTAGAGTAAACGTCTTTTATTCCGGCTAGTCTTAATATCTTTTTTAGTTCATCACAAGCAACAAGTCCCGTTCCCTGAGGTGCTGGCATTAAAACTACTGTCGCGCTTCCGCACTTACCATCAACTTTTGCTGGTATGCTGTGTTCTAGTCCGCATGAACAATCAAAACTTCCACAACCCCTAGTTATTTTCATTATTCCTAGTTTTGCTTGTCTTATTGCTTTTTCTTTAGCTGGAATGTTTTCTTTAGCTCTTCCTCTTCCTAGTCCTACTCTTCCGTTTTCGTCGCCAACTATAGCCATAATTGAGAATGTTGTTACGTTTCCTTCAGCTGTTTTTTTCTGTGTTTGTTTTCTCCAAGCTCTTTTACCGCCGCCGAATTTTCCCTTAAGCTGACCTATCATTAATAAGTCTTTTTTAAGGTCTAATAATGCATCAACTATTTCTGATTCTAATATTTTATGACTGTTTAGTATTTCATCAATGTTTTTTATTTCTTTATTCTTAACTAATTTACCTATTTTTGTTTTAGGAGTCCATTTGTCAACTATTTCATCTCTTGTTGGTTCTGTTCTTTCTCTTCTTCTTCCTCTGCCCCTTGATTCTTCAACTACAGCAACTACTGCTTCTTCAGGCGCTGCTAAGTCTTGTGCTGTTATTGATATTGGTACTACTTCTTCTGCCATTATTTTTTAGCCTCACTTTTATTTTTTGTTTTAGTTTCTTTTGCTTTAGGGGCTCTTGTTCCGTCTGAACTCTGGATTTTTTCTTTTATTGTTTTTATTTCTTTACTCATCTTTATTTGTTCTCCGTCAATTCTTGCTTTTTCTGGGAACATTTTTTCGCTTACTGGCATTTCTAGGCCTGAATCTACTATTCCGTTAGCGAATGCGTAAATTCTTGATTTTGCTATGTTTCTGTTAAGTCCTATGTCTAGTATTGCTGAAGTTATCTTTTTTGTTTGTGAATTTTTCCCTAGCATTAGCCCTGTTAGGTATGCTGCTGGCAGGCTCTTAAGGCTTCCTTCTTTGTTTTCTGGCCATCCCTTACCTAATAATTCTTTTGATGTTACTGACTCTATTACTCTGTCCGCTGCTTCCTCGCTAACTATTACTTGTCCTATTATGTACTTGTTAGTTTTTCTAAATACTACTCTTGCTCTTCCTGACTTTAGCATGTTTCTTCTAGCTTGGTAGTCTGTTATTCCCTCAAGTCTTCTTCGTTTTGGTATTACTTGTGTCATTGTTTTATTTTCTCATCTCCTTTATGTGTTCGTGTAAGTGTGATTTGTCTTTGATTTTTGATGCTTTTATGTGAACTCTTAATTTTTTGTATTCTTCTCCGCTTATTGACTCGTTATTCTTCATTGCTTTTATTGCTGCTCTTAGTTTTCTTGTTTTTCTTACGTAAACTGTTTTTGTGTTTCTTATTTTCTTCTTTATTTTTCCGCTTCCTCTTCTTGTTGTTCGTTTAACGTTCTTAAGTCTTCCTTTTATTGGTTTTATTTGTATTGCTCCTTTTTGTAATAGTGATATCATGTCTTGTGTTGTTATCGCGTCGTTGATTTCTGCTAGATGACTTTCTATGAATCTTATTCTTCCTTTTCCCACTCCTAGTGATCTTGCTGCTAGTTCCTTTTTGTTTCTTAAATTCATTTTTTTTGTCTCCTTGGGTTTTCTACTTTTAGTCCTAAACTTTTTGCTTTTTCCATTATTATTGTTCTTTTCTTTCCTCCAACTCTTCCTGATACTACTGCTTGCTGTTCTTTTCCTAGTGTTAATAGCTGAGTCATGTTTTCTATCGTTATTGGTTTAACGTAGTAGTCTGCTTTGTATCCTATTTTTGGTCTTCCTGCGTGTCCTCTCTTACTTTCTCTTATTTTGTTATGTCTTCCTTTTGCTTTTCTCCATTTCCTTTTAGCTTTGACCTTCATTCCTAACTTTCCGAATTTGTGCGAGTCTTTTCTTCTTACGCTTTTTGTTCCGCTGCTCATTAGATCTTTTCACCTCTTCTTTCTGTTAGGAATATGCCATCTTGGAATACTCTTCTGTCTCTGTACTTTACTGTTGTTGCTGTTTCAATGTTTGCTGCTGTTTGTCCTGCGTTTTCTATGTTGAATGATGTTACTGTTATTTCTTCTCCTTTTATTTGTACTTCTACTCCTGGTAATATTTTTGCTCTTCTTTCCTTTTTTTCTCCAAGGAAGTTTTTTATTACTAGTGCATGATTGTTTTTGTCTACTGTTACTGTCATTGGGAAGTGTACTGCACATACTTTTAGTTTGTATACGAATTCTTTGTCCAGTCCATTTATTGCGTTTATTATGTGTGCTCTGTATGTCATTATTAGTTTTCTGTCTTTTTTTGCTGACTTTTTTGTTGTTAGTATTATCATGTTGTCTTTTTTCTCTATTTTTACTCCTGTTAAGTTTTTCTTTGTTGATTTGTTATCTTTTTTTATTGTTACTTCTTCTTTTCCTGCTTCTACGTTTACTCCTTGTGGTATCTGGATTTCTTGTGTTAGTCCGCCAGTTTTGTTTTCTTTCATTAGTAGAAGTAAGCTATTAGTGCTCCTCCAATATTTTTTTCTATTGCTTCTTTGTGTGTCATGAGTCCCTTATTTGTTGATACTATTATTATTCCAAAGTCTCTTGCTGGTAAGAATCTTCTTACGTACATGTCTATCATTTTTTTATCTGCGAAGTATCTTGGTTTTATTGCTCCGCACTCGTTTATTTTGTCAAAGCTTATCTTCAGACTTTTTTCTTTTTCGTTTATTTTGAAGTCGTCTACGTATCCGTTAGTTTTTGCTATTTTTAGTATTTCTATTAAGAATTTTGAGTAGATTTTAGCTACTGCTGACTTCTTTCTCGCTCTCTTAGCGTTCATTATGTTATTGCATGCGTCTGCTATTATGTCGTGTGCCATTTTTTTATGAGTATTTTTTGAATCCTATTTTTTGTGCTACGTCTCTGAAGCATTGTCTGCACAAGTTTAAGTTGTAACTTGATATGTGTGCTCCGAACCTGAAGCATATCTCACACTTCTTACTTGCTACTCCAAATTTTCTGTCTTTTGGCTTGTTAAACCTTTTGTATTTTTCTGCTACTGCTGGCTTATTCTTTAGTTGCTTTAGTATTTTTTGCCAGTCGCTTGCTGTCATATTACTTTCACTCCGTATTTATCTTGCATGAATGTTTTTATTTCTTCTACTGATACTTCTTGTCTTTTTGGTATCCCGTTCTTTTTCATTCTTCTTCTTTTAACTCTTACTCCTGGTCTTGCGAAGTCTACTGTTGTGTTGAATCCCATTACTCCTATGTCTCTTTGGTATTCCATATCTGGTATTTCGATGTATTCTTTTATTCCGAATGAGAAGTGGTTGTTCGCTATTTGTTTTTCTTTTATTACGTTATCAACTGCTGCTAGTAGTCTTTTTAGTAATTTTTCTGCTTTTTTCCCTCTTACTGTTACTTTACATCCTACTTCTAGTTTTGGTCTTACTCCCCATGTTGGTATTCTCTTTGTTGTCATCGTTTTTACTATTTTTTCTCCTGATACTCTTCCTAGTAGTTTGTATGCTTTGTCTAATTGGTCTCCTACTGCTCCAGCTGACAATATGATCTTTTCCATCTTTATGTTTTTCATAGTGTTTGTTTTCATTTTATTTTTGTACCATTAAGTTGTTTACTTTTAGCCCTATCTTTTTTCCGTGGCTGAATGTTATTCTTGCTACTTCGTCTTTTATTTCTTCTATTTTTC
Organism: Nanobdellota archaeon; assembly: GCA_038045945.1. GTDB lineage: Archaea > Nanobdellota > Nanobdellia > Pacearchaeales > GW2011-AR1 > JAGVWS01. The sequence continues at coordinate 98,383 of JBBSXC010000004.1, read as the reverse complement.
CTTTCTTTCCTAAGTGTTTTCCTGCTATTACTATTACTTCTGCTCCTTTTTCCATTGGTATTACTTTTTTTATCGTGTTTGTTTTTAGGTCTATTAGTGCTGAAGAACCTATTTTTGCGTCTGTTTTCACTATCATTGTTCTTCCGTCAAGTAGTGATATTTGTATTATGTTTCCTTTTAGTATCTTTTTTCCTACTATTTTTGATACTTTTTCTACTGCTTCTCCTGCTGATATTTTTTCTAGTACGAATTTTTTTGTTTCTGAATATGTTAAACGGTAGTTTTCTCCTGCTGCTTTTAGTGTTATTACGTCGTTTAATGCTAGTCCGTACTTTACGTCTTTTACTTCTTTACCGTTTACTAGTACGTTTCCTGATAGTGTTGCTTTTCTTACTTCTCTTCTTGTATTTCCTAGTTCTAAGTGGTCTCTTAGCATTAGCATTAATGATACTCCTTTCTCTATGTTGTGTGTTGGTACTATTACGTACTTTGTTCCTTTTCTTGCTATTGGCCAAGTTGTTGGTGTTTTTGCTCGTTTTAGGTACATTTTATTTTTTTTCTCCTGTTTTGTTTTCTGTTTTTGCTTCTTTAGGTGTTTCTTTCTTATTTTTTATTCTTTTTTTGTCATCCATTACTAATGTTTTTATTTGTAAGTTTGATGGGTGGAAGTATACGTCTATTTTTGTTCCGTCTTTCTTTTGCCTTTGCATTTTGTCTATTGTTACTCTTAGTTTTTTTGTGTCTACGCTTTTTACTTTTCCTATCTGTCCTCTGAATTTTCCTATCATTATTCTTACTTCGTCTCCTTTTCTTACTGGTATTGTTTTTATTGATTCTTTCTTTTCTATTTCTTTGCTTACTTGACTGCTCATTAGTTTGTGTCTTGTGTGTAAAGGTGCATTGAATCTGAACTTTCTTTGTTTTCTTTTGCTTCTGCTTGAATTCCAGCTTGCTGAGTATTCTTTCATGATTATTAATCGCAAAATAATTCGTATTTTTTAGAATACGAATTGTGCTATTTTGCTAACCTCCTTCCATCGTTCTTGAATTTCTCTTGCTACAGGCCCCTTTATTTGCGTTCCTTTTGGGTTTCCTTTTTCATCTTTTACTAATGCTACTGCGTTGTCTGTGAAGCATACTCTTTCTCCTGTTCTTCTTCTGTATGGTTTTCTTTGTCTTATTACTACTGCTTCGAATACTTCCCCTTTCATTTTTGGGTCTCCTTCTCTTACTGATACTTTTACGAAGTCTCCTACTTTTACGTATTGTTGTCTTCCTTTTCTTGTTTTTCCGTGTTTTACTGATACTATTCTTACTATTCTTGCTCCGCTATTATCACTTGCTACTACTACGGAACCTATGTTCATTCCTCTTGTTACTTTTGCTGATATTGCTTTCATTTTTCTTTCTCCATTTTTTCTGTTTTCATTTTGTTTTTGTGTTCCTCACTTTGGTTTTTGTGTTCTTCGCTTGCGCTTCTTATTTTTTTGGTTACTATGAAGTGTATTATTTTGCTCAATGGTCGGCATTCTCTTATTTGTATGTAGTCTCCTATCACTACTTTGTCTTCTAATTCTATTGGTAATCTTGCGTGTAATTTTGTTTTTAGTTTTAGGTATCTTTCATATTTTCTTACGTATATTGGTCTTTCGAACTCTATTACTACTCTTCTAGGGAACTTTTTTGTTACGTTTCCTTCGAATATTCTTCCTCTTGTTGATACTTCTCTTTCTCCTGCTACGTGGTTATTTGTAGCTCCTGCTAAGTTTTTGCTTTCTTTGCTTACTTTTTTTCCTTCTTGTTTTTTTTCTGTTTTCATGTTTTTTCTTTCCTTATTCTCCTGTTATTGAACTTTCCGGGAATCCTAGTCTTATCAATGTTTGTTTTACTTTTGATAAATGGTTTCCTTGTAATTCTATTATGTTGTCCTTCACTGTTCCCCCACAAGCTAGCTCTTCTTTAAGCTCTCTTGCTATTTCTCTTAGGTCAACATTCTCTAACCCTTTGACAAGTGTCGCATACTTGCCAAATCTGCGCTTAACCGACTCAACGGTTATTCGCTGTTCACTTCTTGCAATCTCGTTGCAAACACACGCCTGTTTGGGCAGGCCACATTTTGGGCATATATCCATGTTAAGTACTTGTGAGTATTCTGGCTATTGCCTTTTTAATCTCTTTGGTCTTAACTTTTCCTGCCTTGTTTGCTTGTACGTGTTTCTTTATTAGCTCCATTCTTAATGATTCTAATTTTGATTTTTTTTCTTCAGCATTCATCTTTTTCACTTCGCTGTTTTTTATTACTGCCATTTTTTTATTGTTCTTCCTCCACTGCTACTTCTTCTGTTTTTTTACTTTTAGTTTTTGCTGCTTTTCTTTTTTCTTTTGCTACTTCTTTAGCTTCTACTTGTGCTTTTTCTTCTGTTTCCATGTTTGCTAAGTTTGTTCTCATTTTGCTTTTCATCTCTTCATCTATTGTTATTCTATCTTCTATGAATGCTGTTGGTGGCAGTATGCTTACTTTTATTCCTATTATTCCTGTTTTTGTTTTGGCTACTGCTTTTGCTTTGTCTACTTGGTTTGCTGGTTCTCCTGTTTTCTTTAAGTATCCTTGTGCGAACCTCCAACTTTTTGCTCTTTCTCCTGGTAATTTTCCACTTACTCTTATTTCTACTCCTAATGCTTTTGCTGCCATTATTTTCACTAAGTATTTGTATGTTATTGCTTTGAATCTTATGTTTCCGAATCTTTCTAGTCCTAGTGCTATTTCGTCAGCTACTGTTTGTGCGTCTAAATCTGGGTTTCCTATGTCTGCTATTTCTATGTGCGGGTTTTCTAACTTAAACATTTTTTTCAGTTTTATTGTTAACTCGTTTATTTTTGCTCCTTGTTTTCCTATTATGTATCCTGGTTTGTCTGTTAATACTACTACTTTTTCTCCAACGGGAGTGTATTCTAGTTTTACTCTGCTTACTTTTCCCATTCCTAAATTGTTTTTTATGAATTCTTTAACTCTGAATTCTCTTTTCTTGAAGTCTACAAATTTTCTTTCTTCCATTACTTTTTACCGTCCATTGTTTTTGTTTTATTGTGCATTTTTTTGTTATTGTTTTCTTTTACGTAATTTTTTGCTTCTCTTACTTCCATATACAAATGTGTCCTTTTAAATCTCCTTCCGCCTTTTCTTTGTGGTCTTGCTGCCCAACTTGCGCTTGCTATTGTTATTACTGGGTTTGCTATTCCGTTAACGTTTGCGTTTCCTGCTAGCGACTTTAGTACGTTTATGAATACTCTTGCAGTGTTTATTGGGTATCTTCCTGCCATTATGTCTCCCTTTCTATGTGGTATTTCTCCTCTCATTGGTACTGCTATTTTCATCTTTGTTACTTTTGTCATATCTTCTATTGCTTTGTCTACTGTTTTTCCCATTAGGAATCTGCATATTTCTCTTGATTGTTTTGTTGACATTGATAACCCGTTCATTCTTACGAATGCCATTTCTTTCTTAACTGCTGGTTTCTTTGCTTCTTTCTTCTCAGTTACTTTTGTTTCAGTTGCAGGTTTTGTTTCGTCTGTTGTTGCTTCTGCTTTTATTTCTTTTGCCATTTCTTTCACTATTTGTTCTTCTACTTTTTCTTTGATTTTGTCTACTGGTTTTGTGTGTGTAGGGCTCTTGCTATCTATTTTGCTTTCCATTTTTCTTGCTTTTTCTCCGCCTTGTTTTTTTAAGTCTTCCATTTTTGTTATTTTATTACCTTTATTTTACTGATCTTGAAGCGCTACTTCTTGTTGCTCCTATTCCTGCTGCTCCGTGTGTTACTCTCTTTCTTGTTGCTGCGAATTCTCCTAATCTGTGGCTTAACATCTCCATTGTTATTTTTGTTGCTACGAATTCTTTTCCGTTGTGTACTTTGATTGTTTGTCCTATCATTCCTGGGACTATTACTAAGTCTCTCAAGTGTGTTTTTACTTGTTTGTCTTTTCCACCTACTACTTCGAACTTTTTCACGAATTGTTCTATTACTTCGAAGTGTCTTAGCACGCTTCTTCTTTCTCTTGATGGTAAATACTTTGCGAATTCTCTTACGTCTAACTTTTTTAGCTCTGCTAGTGTTTTTCCTCTGTATAGGAATTCTTTCTTTGTTAAGTCTAAGTTTGAGTGTTGTTTGTTTTCTGCCATTTTTTATTTACCTTTTTGTCCTTCCTGTTCTTCTTGGACGTAGATGTCCTACTCTTGCTCCTGCTGGTGCGTTTCTCTTTGCTATCTTGCTCTTTATTCTCTTTCCTCTTCCACTTCCGAATGGGTGGTCTATGGCGTTCATCTTTACGGCTGAAGTTCTTGGCCATAGTTTGCTTTTTGCTTTTTTAATATGATGCATTTTTCCTGCTTTCATTACTGGTTTTTCTAGTCTTCCTGCTCCTGCTGGTATTCCTATTTGTGCTAGGCAGTTTTCGCTTAGTATGACTTCTTTTTTTGATGGTGTTCTTATGTATACTTTTCCTTTGCTTGTTCTTACTACTACTGCGTGTGCTCCTGCTGCTCTAAGTAGTTTTCCTCTGTCTCCTGGGTTTCTTTCTACGTTGTATAATTTGTCTCCTGGTTGTAGTATTCCTACTTTTACTATGTCTCCCATTGCTTTTCTTCCTTCCATGTCGAATGCTATTTTTTGTCCTGTGTATGCTCCTTCGAATGCTGGTGCGTAAAATGTTTGTGTTACTCCGTTTTTGTTGTGTATTCTTAGTCTTGCTAGTGGTGCTGTGTGTGCTCTTGAATGTACTAGTTCTATTATTTCTGCTTCGTTTCCGTTCATCATGCTTGGGAATCCTATTTCGTATACGAATGCTTTCTTTCTTACTCTGTATACTGGTCCTCCGTGACCTCGTGCTCGTTGTATTATTCTTTTTCCCATGGTAAATTAGTTATTCCATCCTCCTGCTTCTTGTAATATCTCCATTATTTGTGAGTACCCTGTTGTTCTTGGTCCTATTAGTCTTGATCCTGATTGTGCGCTTAACTCTACATATCCTGACTTATACTTTTCTGCTCCTGCTGTTTCGTCTAGTATCATTATCATGTTATCTTCATCTCTCATCACGTATTCTCTTATTCTTTGTTCTCCTCTTGGTAATGGTAATGCTGTGTATAATCCATCTCTTGCTATTATTCCTACTAGTTCTCTTGATAATGCTGCTAGTTCTAATTCCCCTTCATTTGCTACTCTTCTTATTTTTTCTTCTTTTCTTGACTTGGCTACTGGTCCGCCTTCAGTGAATCCTGGATCGTTATATTGTATGTTTCCCATATTGTTTATATCATTCCTAGCTTTGTTGCTACGTCTATTGCTTTAAAGTCTTTTTTTAGTTTTACTAATGCGTGTTTTTCGTTCTTTTTGTTTATTACGTTTACTCTTTCTACTTTTACGTTGAATGTTTTTTCTACTTCTTTCTTTATTTCTTCTTTTGTTTCTCTTCTGTCTAGTGCGAATACTAGTGTGTTTTCTCCTTCTATCATTCTCACTGCTTTTTCGCTTGTGACTGGTTTTAGTAACATTGACATTTTTACTTATTCTCCTTTATTTCGTTTAATTCTTTTATTGCTTTTTCTGTGTATATTGTTAGTCTTCCTAGTGGGAATACGTCTGCTATTTCTAGGTCTTGTAGTTTCTTTATTTCTATTCCGCTAAACTTTTTTTCTTCTTCGTTTCCTGTGATCATTAGTAATCCTGCGTTTTGTTTGTATTTTCTTCCTCTTCTTTTTCCTATTCCTGCTCTTACTGCTCTGTTTCTGAAAATTACTTGTTCTAAGCCTTTTAGATTTTCTTTTAGGAATTTTATTAGTTCTTTAGTGTTTGTTTTCATTACTGTTTCATCAACTATTATTGGTAATTGTGGCATTTTTGTTTCTTTACTTATGCTGCTATACCTTTTTCTTATTAGTTTTTCTTGTGCTGTGCTTGCTATTGCGCTTTTTATTGCCATTTCTGCTTCTTTCTTGTTCATCTTTTTTTCTGCTAGGAAGTGTTCTACTCTTGGTGGGTGTGCTGCTCTTCCGCCTCTTGCGCTGTTGATTGTTGCTCCAACCCAGTAGAATTGTGTTCCTCTTCTCCACATTATTTTTCTTGGTATTCTGCTTATTCCGTGTCCGTATTGTGTTTTCCACAAGTGTCTTCTGTGTTTTGCTATTCCGCTTGCACTGTACTTCATTCCTGAGTATTCTCCTGGTGCGTATGGTGCTTGTTCTTTGTTTATTTCATGGAATTTTTGTGCTAAGTCTTCTCTTACTGTACTTGAGAATATTTTTGGCACTTCTACTTCTTTTCCTTGCCCTGTTAATGTTAATGTTTTTGTTTTCATTGTTTTTTTTATCTTAGGTCTATGAATTCGTATTTTTTCTTTTCTTGTGACTTTGTTCTTCTCAGTGGTGTTGTTATTATTATTGATCTCTTGCTTGGTCCTTGTACGCTTCCTCTTATTACCATGTATTCGTTTCTTACCACTCCGTAATTTTTGAATCCTCCATTTGGGTTTATTGCTGGATTCTTTGTTGCGTCGTTCATTGTTATTACTTGGTTGTTGTATATTGGTCTTGTGAATAGTCCGTGTTGTCCTGCGTTTGGGCTCATGTATGTTGTTCTTGCTGGGTGCCATGGTGCTAGGCTTCCTGGTCTTCTTCTTCCTTTTTCTGATTTGTGTTGTTTTAGTTCAAGTCCGTATCTTTTTATTGGTCCTGTCAGTCCTCTTCCTGTTGTTACTCCTCGTAAATCTACCATTTTGTTATCTTTGAAGTATTCGCTTGCTTTGATTTCTTTTTCTAGTAGGCTTTTTGCGAATTGGAATTGTTCGCTTACGTTTTGTGCTAATCCTATTCCTATTTCTGCTATGTCTGGTGTTTTCTTTATTCCTGTCTTTTTTACTAGTGAGTATGCTATTATTGTTACTCTATCGTACTTGCTCAAGTCTTTTTCTACTTCTTCTATTCTGCTTTCGTGAGTTTTTGGTAGTTTTACCTTTTTTTGTAGTTCTTTGTCTAAGTGTTGTGCTAATACTTCTGTTACTGTCTTACCGTTTTTGTGTAGTCTTATGCTGAATACTTTCATTCCTGGTACTTCTATTATTGTTGCTGGCATTACCATTTTTTTGTCTTTTGTCATAGAGTTTGGTGTGATGTCTTTTACGAATGCTGTTTTCATTCCTACTTTGTATGCTATGAATCCTAATAGTTTTCCTGTTGGATTTCTTTCTATGATTGGTGTCCAGTTTACTCCTGGGAGCATTTTGTCTGCTCTTTTCTTTGGCCAGAACTGTAATGTTCCGTGTCTTGGTCTATGTATTTTTGCCATTATTTTTATCCTTTTATTATTTGATTATTTTTTGTTTCGTTTTTTTAGTTATTTCTTTCAACCTTAGAATTATTCGCTATAACTAATAACGATTATTTTTGTATCTTATACGGCTGAATTGTCCGCGATTCTGATACTTCTTCAACTAGGCTTTCTACAACCTCAAATACTATAAAAAAGAGGCTATATAAAGGTTACGGGAAGAATGGCTTTGTAACTGATTACTTTTTATATAGCCATATCCTAACGCAAATCATGGATAAAGAAACTAAAGAAGAAATAGGACAGTTAAAGAAAGAAATAGCAAAGTTAAAGCTTGATGTAGCTAAGTTAGAGTTAGGTTTAGACACGCACAATCACGAATAAATAATGATCAATTTTTTATCTCTATTTCATCTTCCATTCTTTCTTCTCTAGAAGCTAAGTATTCTTTTTTGCATTTTTCGCTGCAGTTACCTGCTAACTTATCATCGCATGATATGCACATGATAGTGTACTTGTCACACGTAACATTACGACAATTCTTATACAAGTCACAAGGAATGCTGCAAGACTCGCAAGAAGTAAGGGGGATGTTATTAACGTCCTTTTTATTAATCGGAGAAAGAAGGCGTTTATCAAAAACGAAACACTTACCCTCCCAAACCGTATCAGGAAATTCTTTACCAAAAGTAAGAATACCGCCAGAAAGCTGGCTTACATCGTTGTAACCTTGCTCTTTCATGAAAGCGCTGGCTTTTTCGCAGCGAACACCACCAGTACAGTACATAACAACAGGTTTATTTTTAGGAATATTAAGGTCATTAATAGCTTTAGGGAATTCAGAGAAAGTCTTAATGGGGAGAATAACAGCATCTTTGAAGCGTCCAACCCTGGCCTCATAATTATTACGAGCATCAATAATCAAAGGTTTATCATTATCATCTAATTCGTAAACTTCTAAGAATTGTTTAGGAGAGATATGCTTACCGGTGTTTTTTAGGTTAACGTCATGTTCGAAACGAACAATCTCTTTCTTAACCTTAATAATCATTCTTTTGAAAGGGTGAGAAACGCCGTCATCTTCTTTGAATTTAATATCGCTAAATCGCGAGTCAGAAGTAAGGAGTTTTTTGTACGACTCTGTTTGCTGGGCAGTACCGCTAACAGATCCGTTAATTCCCTCGGCTGACAGTAGAATTCTTCCTTTTAAGCCTAGTGATTCGCAATCAGCTAAGTGCTTATTCTTGAACGATTCAATATCATTAATATTTACGTACTTGTAGTATAGTAGTATCTTGATCATACAAATTGTTCATTTTCACGATATAAAAGCGTTATGGAAAGAAAAGTTATTTTAATAAACTCTAAAAACCTTAACAATGAAGATGAAAAAGATAAACTTTTTGATAATAGCTGTAGGGGTGATAATAATCTTATTATTATCTGGTTTATGGGTAGCTTACTATTATTACTCCGTTAAAGAGCCACCAGTACTAATAAATAATTATTGTGATAATGAATCAAGGCTGGGAGATTTTTGTGTAGAGCTCTACAAACCAGTTTGTGGATGGAGTGATCCAGAAAAGATACAGTGTATAAAGTATCCTTGCGCACAAACGTACAGTAATTCTTGCTTTGCCTGTCATAACCTTGACGTGTCATACTGGACTGATGGAGAATGCCCGAAATAGTTAGTGGTTTACCAGTTGGTTATTTCTTATAGTCTCTGCATATAGTCTTTAGTTTTCTTGCAAAGAAGTCATCACTAAGAGATGTCTCATGGTCTTTCAAACCCTCTGGGGTTGCAACAACTAGGTCTAGTCCTGAGGAGTGTATGTCAATCATTTGAGCATATCTCACGGCTTCAAGACCCGCAACAATTATGTCTGCTATCTCTGTTTTATCATTCTTCAACCTTCTGTAATCTCTTGTTTGCGACAATGTTTTTCTTGCGTTGAAGTATTCTGCGGCCCTTTGACTTCCAGAGCCGATATAAGTAAGGCCTCTATTCTCGACATCTCCTAAGGGCCAACAGGTTTGAAGTCTGGTCTTTCCGTCATACCTGCTGATTAATAAGAATGAGCTCATTCTTTCAAGATCTGGAGTCTTTCTCCCCAATCTACCAAGATTCAGTTCTCTTAATTCTTCAAATTTGCCGCTTTCAACAACTGCTTTCATATCAATTTTTCCTGATTGAATTTTTTCTATAAGCTCAGCAGTTTTTTCGTCATAAGCGCCGGAGTGTCCAAGAGCATAATTTCCATCCTTATCTAAGAATAGTTTTCTATGCCCCATGCTCTTTTCCTGAGCTCTGCCCTCAAGCATTATTGTTCCCTGCCTGTCAGCCGCAAGCAATGCTACATTAGGGTCTTCATGAGATATGCCAACAACAGTAGTCATAAAAAAATAAGAGGAAGGAGGATATATAAATGTTACTACTAATAAGTTAATCTAAAGGGTAAGGTTTATATAGCTGTTATTTTTAGTTTTATTATGAGTATATTCCTATTAGATAAAAGTCTTAGTGCTGAGCAAGTAGCTAAAGTTATTGAGGAGTCTAGGAAAAGGGGTATTGATTTAGATCTTCATAGGTCTGATGATGGGCGTAAATTAAAAGATGATCCTTTGTTTTACTGCAATTTGAAAAGTGCGGGTAGGGATTCAGTAAGGGCTTACGTTCTGGAGAACATGATTCTCCCTGGTGAAGTTCTTTCTTGGTCTGGGGTTAACTCTGACGGGGCTGGAAAATCTTCAAGTGTTTCTGCAAATTTTAGGTCTGATAGTCTTGGTCCAAGAGTAATTGTTTCTAATGGTTTTATGGAATTATACGGACTTAGACATTATAACAGTACTAATTATGAAGTTTTTAGTATTGATAAAAAGTCTAAGGATTATCTAATAACTATTGATAATCCTTCTGAATCTCCTCAATCTGACTCCCCAATTGCAATTGGCCTTGGTAAAGAAGGAATGAGAGAACTTGCTATTGTGAGAAGAGAATTCGCTGATTTTGTTCTTGGCTTGTAATTATTTTAACTTTTTCATTATAATCATTCTTAAAAACCACTAATTATTTGATAAATAACTTTCAAAAGAGGAAAAACGGTAAGAGGTAATAACAAACATATAACATGGTGATAACTATTAATGAATCATTTGATGATGATAGCGAAATGCTAAAAAAATTAGATGAAAAGAAGTATGATAGTCCAGCACTAGCAAAACTTAATCTTAGCTCTCAAGAAGTAATGCATGATTCTGAAATAAAAGAAATAATGAGTTATGAAGCAATAAGAAAAAATCTCTTGTATGAGTTACCTCACCAAAAAGAGGGAGCACTAAAAATTTTACGAGACTTAAAAGGTTCTGGGCTGCTTGCTGATGAAGTGGGACTCGGAAAGACAGTAACTGCTGGGATCGTGATAAAGGAGTGTTTGCATAGGGGGATAGTAAAGAAGGCTTTGATACTAACGCCTCCAAGCTTAGTTGATCAGTGGGTTGCTGAACTTAAAGAAAAGTTTGAGTTAGACTTTAAAATAATAGAGAAAGAAGAAGACTGGTTGACAGCGAACTTGGTCGTAGCGTCAATGGATAGAGTGAAAGTATTTGATAAGGATAAAGGAGATTTTCGACACAGCGAAGCACACAAAATTGCTTGGGATTTGTTAATAGTTGATGAAGCACACAAACTCAAGGATAGGAATACTAGGAGGTGGGAGTTTGTTGACAAAATACAAAAGAAGAGGTTTTTGGTGTTAACGGCCACACCATTCCAAAATGATTTATTAGAACTTTATAATCTTCTTCATTTGTTAAAGAGAGGTCATTTAGGAACAATTAACGAATTCAAAAAAGAGTTTTTTTATCGCGGGAATAAGAGGCATCCTCTTAAGCCTAGAGAACTGAAAAAGAAGCTTGATGAAGTAATGATTCGTAGGAGGCGTGACGAAACAAAGGTTGATTACAAAAAAAGAGTAGCTAAGATCATAGCTGTAGAATTAACACCTCAGGAACTGGACGCTTACAACTCCATGTGCGAGTTACTTAAGAAAGAATATTTTTCTTTAGATGGCATGGAGATGAATGGTCGTCTAATAATTTTTGCTATGCTTCCAAAAATGACTAGTTCTATAAAGTCTGCTATGGAAACTTTAGAAAACATTATAGCAAGTGAGCATAAGTATCATGCAAAAACAAAGATTTCTGCTTTAAGAGTTCTGGCTAAGTATAAAGCTATCCAGAAGGACTCTAAAATGGAGAAGTTGCTAGAAATAATTAGAGGAATATTTAAAGATAACCCTAAAGAACAAGTTTTGATTTATACTCGTCACCCAACAACCTTAAGGTATATGGTTGAGAAGCTTAGTCAGTTAGGTGAAATAAAACTTAGTATTGTTGAATACTTGGGCGGTCTTGATAGAGAAGAGAAAAGTAAAAGAGTTTTAGCTTTTCGTAATGGTGCTAACATAATGATTTCTACTGAGACTGGTGCTGAGGGATTAAACTTTCAGTTTTGTCATAACCTAATAAATTATGATTTGCCTTGGAATCCCATGTCTGTTGAGCAAAGAATTGGGAGGCTTGACAGGATTGGTCAAAGTCATGACATGAACGTTTATAGTTTAGCAACTAAGAAGACTATGGAGGAACACGTTGTTGACTTAATAATTAATAAGATGTGTTGTATTGGTTTAGTTATTGGGGAGTTGCCTATCATATTGTTTAATCTTGGTCTTGATAGTGATATGGAGTCTGGTAGGAATAAGATTGAGGAGATGTTAATGGATGCTTTTATTGAGTCTAAGAATAACCTGGACGTTTTTGCTGCTGACGTAAAAAAGATTTCGGAGCTCGTGCAAAAAGGCATTAAGGATTATCAAGAAACAAAGACTAAGAATGAGGAAATACTTGATAAAGGAAAATTTGATGAAACAAAAGTCCCTGACGAAGAAAAATTAGAGGTATTAAACAATGGATAATAATGATTTGCGACCCTTAGTTGAAGAATTCTTTAAGGGTATAGGTGCAACTGTAAATTCTGATTCTGTTTCTAGTGATATTACTAGCGTTCCTAAGGATTTTGAGAATAGTTACGGCAAGGCTGGACCTTACTCTTTCAATTATGATCCTTCTATTATTAGTGGTAAGTCTTTCACAGAACTTGTTACTAAAGGCAGTCTTATTTTGCAAAAAATTTCTGATTATTTAGAAAAGAAGGGCAGTACTAGTTGTGTTAGAATTATTTTTCCTGATGACTACTTAGGCGCTTTTAAGAGGCATTTACGCTTGCGGAATGCTGAAATTGTTGGTTTCACAACTAAGGAGAATTATGATTTTGTTTACCGATTCACTTTTCAAACACTCTTACAGTATCTTAATGAGAAGGAGCAGGTTGTTAACCAATTATTCATTAAGAATGGTGAAGTTGTTAATTTTTTGTTAGACAATTATAAGTCTGAGCCTTTTGAGATTGCGGCTGATCCTACCATGTCTAAGAATAATTATGATTCTGCAAAAAAGCACCTTAAGGAGCTTGTTAGTTCTAGAATTGATCAAACAAGTGTGTTATTAACTGATAAGTTGGCTAAGGAGGAGGCGCGGATTAAGGAGCATTATTCTAAACAAAGAGCAGAATACGAAGTTTCTATTACTAGACTACAAGCTCAAGCTAATGATCTAGAAAAACAGCAGTCTAAGGCTAAGCCTGGTGACTTATTGACTATTTCTCAAAAAATCCTTAAGGTTAAGAAGAGCATTGATGAACTAAAAAATTCTGATTATTTGAAGAATCTAACGCATGAAGAATCTTTCTTTTTGCTTGAGGAGTCTCAAAAGCACGGACTTAATGTTAATAATAAGTTGTTAAGCACAACACTGATTGCTTGTCCTCTTTACACTTTTACTCTTCAAATTAAGTCTAAGGATAAGACTAAGTTTGTTGATAAGAATTATGATCCTTTCACACAAAAGCTTTCCCCCCCTTTCAAGTGTGATTCGTGCGAGAGAGAAACTGTTGAATTAAGTCTTTGTAACTCTTCTCACCTTTCTTGTGTTAATTGTTCATGGAATTGTTCTGATTGTTACAGCCCAATGTGTAAGAAGTGTTCAACCAAGAACTGTGATTATTGCGCTAAGAAGCTTTGTGGTAAGTGCTTTTCTTATTGTAATATCTGCAAATCTGGAGTTTGTAAGAATCATTCTAGGGAAGATTTTAGTAATGGTAAATCTGGTTGTACTAGATGTCTTAAACAATGCATTATTTGTAAAAAGCATACTTCAACTAGTAATTTAGCTAAGAATGACGGATTCAACATCGTATGCAAGGCTTGTGACAGACTAAGTTTTTTGAAAGAATAGCATTATATTGCTTTCCATGGCGGGTGGAATAATGACCATTGGTGGTTGTTAGTGTACTTTTTTATTATTGTTAGTGGGTAAAGTGCTGCTTCTTGGACGTCTTTAAGGTTAAGGCTCGCTTTCTTGACTTTTCTTACTTCTTTAAAGGTTGAGGAGAAAAATATTGCTATTGTTAGTCTAGCAACAAAACTGATTAAGAACACGAAAACGAAGTAGTTTACATTTCCTAAAATTGGTATTGGCCCACTATAGTTCATCATTATTCTCCCAATTATCGATCCTATTACAGCTCCTGCTGCACCAATAATTCCATTGTAAGCAACGCACAAAGCCATTTTTTCTTTAGTTACTGCTTCATAAATAAAAACTGCTGATGATAGGTTATAACCGCCCCAAACGAAACCTGTGAATATTTCAATAAAGAATAAGTAAGCAGCAGTTACTGAAAAGCCGAAGTTGTTGTATATCATAAAAGAGAAAGCCCACAGTAATGGTACGAATGCTATCCCTATTGAGCAAAACTTCATCACTGCTACGTTACCATGCTTATCAATGATTCTTCCCCATGATGGAGAAAAAGCCATTATTGATGCTAAGGAAACAATTGATATTATTGTGTAAGACAAGTATGAGTTTGAGAATCCTATGTCTTTTAACATGTAAACTGAGAAGAATGGTGAAGCAATAGCCACTCCTAAACCAAAAATTCCTATGAACACAGAAAACTTTCCGAAGTTGTTACCATGTTTTTCAATGTTTTTTATAAATGAAAAAAAGCTGAAGTATGATGACTTATAACTTTTATGTTTTGGTTCATACTGTTTCCTAAAAAACGATAATGATACTGATCTTCCAATTATTGCTATTATGAAAATTACTGAGAAACCAATCATTAGTTTGTTAGGGGATGATTTTTTGAAAAAGTCTAAAATTATTCCACCAATAACCATTGATATTATTCCAATAGTTCCAATTATTGCTGTTCTCTTGCCAAAATAGTTCCCGGATTTTTTAGGTACAAGGTCCCTCATCCAAGAATTCCAAGATGGGCTTGCTAAAGCACCAAATATTGATAGTAGTGTGTATGACAAGAAGAGTATTATTAGTGATAAACTAACACTTATTTTATCATAATAAAATAATGATGCGCAAAAAACTAGTGGGAGCCAAAAAATTATTTGTGCTGCAACGCTGAACATAACAACTTTTTTTCTTGAGTGATCATAAAAGGATTTTAGTGTTAGTATTTGGAAAAGCCCTGCTATTAGAGTTGGCAAGGTTGCAAACAAGCTCATAAAAGTGTTGCCTGCTCCTAGTGCAACAGCGAAGGGTGATAAGTACCTTGTTCCAAAACCGCTCATAACCTCAAATCCTCCTCCTTCGTAAATACTTGTTTTTAGAGCTGAGATTTTCTTATTTTTTTCAGAATTCAACTTTCATCACCTTTGAGTAATTAAGCATTGAGTAAGTATTAAAGCGTTATGGGCTGATTAGTCTGCTGGATAAATGCCTGTTCTTGCATCAACAATTGTTTCTAAACATCTTAAGAATTCTTCGTATGGAACAATTTGCCCCATCTCATTAATTACTTTAATGTCTTGTGCTCCTATTCTAAAACCTGTCCACCCCATTCTTTCGCCTCTAACCATAATTGTTGGAGTTTCTCTACCGATTTTTACGGATAATTTCTCAAGTTTACTCATGACCTGTTCTGGATCTCTTGGGTTTTTAGCTACTGGTAACAAAACGTACTTATTGCCTATTGCAAATTCCTCGGCAGGGCCGTTTCTTATAACCCCATCAGATCCGATGCTTCTAGTATTAGTTGAATCATAAGGGTTCCATGATTTTTCTCTAAGCTTTTCTAGGATTGTTTTACCAGTTTGTGGAGAGTAGCTCATGTTATGGTGGGCGATTGGTTAGCTTATAACATTAATTATTCTCAAGAATATAATTATTAAATGTTGAATTCTTTACTTTCTTCAAATACTTCTTCTCCAAGAATTATTCTTCTCTTAATTGTTCCTTCTCTTGTTGCTTTCTCTCTCATAGCAACAGGGTCAGTTACTCCTTTAGGAACATTAATCCTCTTAATCTCAAAATTGTGAGAGATGCTTGCTGAATCAAAAACTTTATCTTTAATGTCAAATAATAAGTCGTGAACTATAACGTGGTTTGTGGTTTTAAGGCTGCAAAAGTCTGGAACAGCTTTAACGTCTCCCTTAGTTGATGGCTTTCCTGATTTAGGGGCCTTAGCTTTAATTTTTAGTTGACTCTTACTAGTTTTGAATGATAATGCAAAAAAAGCTTTAGGGAGTTTTTCAGTAGCTGCCAATATGTCTGAAGGCTTAATAGAAGCTTTAATGATTGCTTGTTTAACGCCAGCGAATTGTTTAACGCTACTAATTGGGAAAGGTAGTTCGCTCTTTAAGTTACGAGTAGAAACAACAACTCCTGTAACCTCAATTGGTGAATTATCGGATACTTCACTAGCGCAAGTCCTAACCAAGTAGTTAGCAAACTCGTAACTAGTCTTAAAAGAGAAAATTCCGCCCTTCTGTTTCTTAGCATCAACTAAGAACTTATCAGTAAAAAGTCCTTTACTAAACTTTACGAAGTCGCCATGAGCTTCATCATCGATTTTTCCAGAAAAAACTTTGTTAATTGTACTATTCATAATAATAAAACGTGATTTTATATTTATAAATCTAATTGATAAGAATTTGTTACTACAAAATTATTTCTTTTCATGATAACTCTGATTATCATCGTAGTTATAATAAGGTTTATAAGTTTGTTACTACTGCTACATTTATGTCCTCAGAAATACATCTTAGAAAGTATATATCGGTAGCACTGATTCTTTGTTTGATAGTTTTGTCAGTTATAATAGTAAAACCAATATTTTTAGCAATAATTACCGGTCTTCTATTAGGGTACATTTTTAGGCCTTTATATAACAAGATTTTATCATTCGTTAAAGAAAGAAATATTTCTGCATTAATAATCATTTTCTTAGTATTTCTAATAATCTTTTTACCGTTATGGTTTTTGTTCCCAGTGATAAGTCAACAAGTATTTGACTTTTTCATAATGATACAGAAGGTGGATTTAGTATCGTTTATGAGGCGCCTGTTCGCAGATGGGGTGTTTAACGAAGTATTTTATGCTAATCTAAGCGCAGCACTATCAGCATTAGTTGGGAAGGCAGCTGGAGGATTCTCAGGAACATTCTCAAACTTCCTCTTTGATTTACCAACGCTAATACTTGAGGGATTAATAGTGTTATTCTCATTATTCTACTCTCTAAAAGACTCTAAGAATTTTGGTGAGTACATTAAAAGCATATCGCCATTCACAGAAAAGACAGAACAAAAGCTTATGTCAGAATTCAAAAATATTACTAACGCAGTAATTTACGGTTCAATAATCGTGAGTGTGGTTATGGGAATACTTATAGGTATAGGATTATTCGCATTCAAAGTACCAAGCGCACTACTATTAACGTTCGTAGCAATACTTTTCGGGATAATACCAATACTAGGGATATGGATGGTTTGGGTTCCAGCATCAATTTACTTAATCTCTAATGATCATGTGGGTTACGGAGTAGCATTAGCAATTTATGCGGTCGTAGTCACAATAGTGGTTGAAGGAATACTAAGAACATACTACATATCAAAAAACGGTAAGATGCACACAGCAATAGGGCTAATAGGGATGGTTGGAGGATTATTCGCTTTCGGAATACTAGGATTCATACTAGGACCGCTAATATTATCATACCTAATAGTATTATTCGAAGCTTACCGTAAGAAAGAGTTGTCATCACTATTCGAATAAGAAGGGTTTATCACAAAGGTATAAAAACGCTTTACTGTTTATCACCTTGAGAGGTGAAAAATAATTTGTTATTAAGAGTAAAAATTCTAAATTGGTCAGCAGGTGGTGCTGTAGTAATGCTGAACGAATCATTGTCAAAAAGCATAGGTGTGGAGATTGATGGAAGAGTGCTAATATCAAAAAATTCTCGTAAAACTGTAGCTATGGTTGATATTGCTGATGGATTCGTAAAAAAAGATGAGATTATTTTATCAACTGAAGCAGTATTAGCATTAAATGTTAAAGCTGGTGACATGATAAAAGTTGATTTAACAACTCATGAAGAAAGTGTTGAATTAATACATAAAAAGTTGTCATGTGCGCCTCTAAGTTATGAAGAATTAGAGAAGGTTATGAAAGACATAACAAATAATGTTTTAGTTGGTGCTGAAATAGCTTATTTTGTTGCAGCAATTTATCGTTGTGGTATGTCTTTGCGAGAAACAGTTGATTTAACTCGTGCAATGGTTGATACGGGAGTTAAATTAAACCTAAAAAAGAAGTTAATCGTTGACAAACACAGTATTGGCGGAGTTTCTGGTAGGATAACGCCTATAGTAATATCTATTTGTTCTGCTGCTGGAGTAACGATGCCTAAGACTTCCTCCAGAGCCATAACTAGTCCTTCAGGGACTGCTGACTGTATGGAAGTATTGTGTAACGTATCATTCAGTCCTGCTCAGCTTAGAAGAATAATTCATAAAACTAATGCCTGCATAGTCTGGGGTGGAACATTAGGATTCGCACCAGCTGATGATAAACTAATAAAAGTTGAAAAAATGTTACATTTAGACCCAGAACCACAACTTTTAGCTAGTATAATATCAAAGAAGTTGTCAGTTGGAGCCAAATACGCAATTATCGATATACCTTATGGTGTAACAGCGAAAGTTAAGGATAAGTCTGATGCTTTAAAATTAGAAAAAAAGTTTGAGTCAGTAGGGAAAAAGGTCGGGATTAAACTAAAATGCTTCTTATTCCACGAAAGAGAGCCTAGGGGTAGTGGTGTTGGACCGTTACTAGAAGCTAAAGAAGTAATTGAAGTATTAAGCGGACGATCAGAGGGTCATCACATGAGGAGACTGGCTATAGAAATGTCAGCTGACATTTTTGAGTTAATAGGGAAGTGTAAAAAGGGTAAAGGTAAGTTTTTAGCGCAGGAAATATTATCCTCTGGTAAAGCTTATGAGAAGTTTAAAGAAATAGTTAAAGCTCAAGGGGGAGACCCAAAAAAGTTTTCTTCACTCAAACCCGGAAAGTTTTCAAAGGATATAATAGCAGAAAAAAACTTTACTATAAAAAATATTGATATTAAAAGAATAAACCAAACAGCAATAATTGCTGGTTGCCCTTCAAGAAAAGCTTCAGGATTATACCTTTACAAGCACTTAGGTGATAAAGTCATTAAGGGAGAAAAAATAACGACTATTTACTCTCAATCTGCAGCTGAATTAAAAGAGGCAGTGAATTTTTTTGTTCGTGTTAATCCTATAGCTTAAACAATTATTTTTTTGTAGTTAGGGTTAAGTTCTATTGCTTTATCATAAAAATCTTTAGCTTTAGAAGATTTTTTCATTTTCTCATAAATAACTCCAAGATTATAGTAATGGTCTGCTGATTGATCGTTAATCTCTATTGCTCTTTCAAACTTTCTTAATGATTTGTTATACTCTCCTTTTTTTGAGTAAATAACCCCTAGGTTTGCGTGTGCTGAGTCGTCATTACCGTTAATTATTAAGGACTTTTTTATTAGTGATTCTGCTTTGTTAATGTCGCCAAAATTTATGTGTATTGCTCCAAGTGATGATAGGCTCGGTGCATAATCAGGATTTTTTTCTATTGATAACTCGAAATACTTTTTTGCTTCTTCTAAATTATTCTTAATTGTTAATTCTCTCCCAATTTCGTAAAGGATGAAGTATTCTTCTTCATCATTAAAGTCTTTTTTTGTAATTCTCTCCTTAAGCATCTTAGCGTAGTCTTGCTCTTCCTTAGTTCTTAAGTGTCCGTAGTGGTGTATTACCAAGTCGCAATCATAAATTATTCCATTATTGTTCTTTATTGATTCTGCGATAGTTTCGTGTATTGTTCCGACAAATTTGTAAGACCTATTATTTTTGAATAATCTTAATACTGGTGTTTCTGTAAACCCTAAAAAACCTTTGTTTTCTTTATAATTATCATTTTTATTCGACTTCCAACCTTGAGTTCCTTCACTGTTACTGTAATCTCTCCATTTTAAGTAATAAGCATCAACCTCATTATTATTTGTTAATTCTAACAACTTTTTTTTGTCAACAACTGATATTTTTTCATCAGCATCAATTGATAAAACCCAATCACTTGTTGCTTTGCTTAAGGCATAATTCCTTGCTTTACTAAAGTCTCCTGACCATTCAAAATCATAAACCTTTTGTGTGTACTTTTTTGCTATTTCCTTGGTGTTGTCAGTAGAGCCAGTATCAACAATTATTATTTCATCAACTACGTCTTTTATTGATTCTAAGCATTCTTCTAAGAATAGTGATTCATTCTTAACTATCATGCTTGCGCTTATTGTCATAAACCTTTTGTTGTTAAGCTACCTTTTTATATACCTCTATTCTTTACTAGAATCATGAATAAAAGGGTTAAGGGTGATGATTCTGGTGCTTTCTTTAAAGACTTAATTCTTGGAGGTCAAGACGGGCTTGTTGAGGTTCTCGGTCTTTCATTAGGTTTAGGTATAGCCACTGGTGACTCTAGAATCGTTATTATTGCCGGTTTAGCATCAACATTTTCTGAAAGCATATCCATGAGTGCTGTTGCTTATACCTCTAGTGAAGCAGAAAGAGATTATTATAAAAATATGAATGTAAGCGCCAGTTTGTCAAAAAAGCTCATTCATCCTCTTAGGAGTGCCTGGGTAGTTCTAATAGCATCAATAATTGGTTCATTAATACCTTTATTACCGTTCTTCTTCATTAGTATTAATAATGCGATGGTTGTTTCTTCAATAATCACCGCTTTAGCATTATTCCTTACTGGTGCTTTAGAATCAAAAGTTACTCATAGTGGCAAATGGTTTAGTAAAGGTTCTAGGTTAATGTTAATCGGCTTAGTATCTGCCTCAATCGGATTTTTAGTTGGCTGGATATCAAAAAAATTCTAAAGTTTTTTTATTTTGCTAGGTGTTTCACAAGTGATATTATTAGTAATATTAAGAACACGAAGAATATTACTTTAGCAATCGATCCAGCAACTCCTGCTACCATTCCAAATCCGAAAACTGCAGCAATTAATGCTACTACCAAAAATATTAATGCCCATCCTAATAGACCCATATGTTAATTAACGTTTTTCGCTTATTAAAGGAGATTAGTATAATAAAAGACTTCTTATTGTTTAGGTGTCAAATTTTTACTTTTTCTGTATGTTTAAAAATAAATTTAAATAAAAAAAGATTTTTTGGTTTATCAAGGGCGACTTATTGGTGTCAATAGATGCTTTCTTCTTAATTCATCTCTTCATCGTCGTCTGATGTTCCTTCTTCTACTTCTACATCTTCTGACTCGAGCTCACTAATAGCCGATATTATCTCTTTTCTTCCCATCTCTCCAATGTCTACTATTCCAAGCTTTTCAGCTTTCTGCTTCAACTTGTCCATTGGCCAATTGTCGTAAAGTCTGTCTGCTGAGTTGTTAGTGCCTGATTCTGAGCTCATAGCACTATCTCTCTCTACTTCCACTGCTTGCAGTCCTCTGGCTTGGTTACTTCCTCTAGCAGAGCTTTCAAAACTTCCTTGAGACCTTTCTAATCCTTCATTGTCTCTTACTCTGTTGTTTTTATTTGCCATTATTGACAAAAAGTTTTCTTATTCTTAAAGAGGAGCTGTATTTGTAAAAACTTCTCTAGTTGTAAAATTTTATAAAAAGAATTTTTTTATTGTATGTAAGCTTTTTCTATCTTGACGTCTTTTAGTGGCTTATCGTTTTGGTTTGTTGGTACTTTAGCTATCTTGTCTATCACTTCCATTCCCTCTACTACTTTTCCGAAAACTGGGTGTTTTCCATCAAGGAAGTTGTTATTGACTAGGTTTATGAAGAATTGGCTTCCTCCGGTGTTTGGTCCTGCGTTAGCCATACTTATTGTTCCCCTATTATTCTGATCTAAAGCTTTTCTTGTGAATTCATCTTTAATTTCGTATCCTGGTCCTCCCATTCCTGTTCCTGTAGGGTCTCCTCCCTGTATCATGAATCCATCAATTATTCTATGGAAAATTACGTTGTTATAAAACCCTTTATTTACTAAACTTTCAAAATTTCCTGCTGTTATCGGCATTTCTTTAGAGTAAAGCTCAATCTTTATTATTCCATAATTTGTTTCTAGAACTGCTAGTTTGTTTCCTTCACTTACTTTAACGCCTGATTCGTTTGTTTTTACCATGATTATTATCCCAATTATTATTATCCCAATAATTACTCCCATTATAAACTTTCCCTTATGACTTTTTATCATCTCTTTCATTTTATGATTATTATTTTAGTATTTATAAATTAGTCGCGTGACTTGGTAATCATCTATATGTTTATTAAATATTGTTTGAGCAGTGTTTCATGGTAGAAGTCTTAACTTTGAGGGGTCATCATGTTGCAAATTTGGCTTGGAATTATTTTAACTCTTTTGCTGATTTTTTCCAAGAGAATGAAGAATATGGTAAAGAATTTAGTCGTGTTGTAGAATCATCTTACAAAAAGGTTATTAGTAGCCCAGAATTAGAGGTTAGGATAGTTAAGGGTTTAGATTCTTTATGTGAGGAGTCATCTTCTCCCTGTCCTTTAAGGGAAGCATTTTGTCTAAAGGACGGTTTTAAGGACAGATTATGCATTGAGAAGTATGATTTAGTTCCTGGTAGAGTTTATAGCGCTAAAGAACTTTTAGATAAAATAGAGGGGTTTAGGAGAGATACTGGTTTTATAACTCCAATAGAATGGTTTGATAAGTCTGGGTCCTTGTAAAAATTATTCCTTGGCCCAGCTTCCTCTGACTACTACTTTGTTCCCGTAATTATTATTTTTTATGTTCATCATTAATTCTTTTAGGTATGTGTACATGTCCCATGATGACTTAGACTCTACAGTTATTTCCTCCTCTGTTGTGGTGATATTTGTTTGTGATGATGCTTGTTTGTATTGTACATATTTTTCGCATTGTTCTCTTAGTGAAGTGAAAAGTTTCCTGTCTCCAGAAATTTTCCTTCCTAACCTTATTTTTAGTTGTGCTATTGCTGGACTACTTTCACTAACTTGCAATTTTGTTAAGATAATACTTGATTCTTCTTCATCTTTCTCTCTTTTCATACTTCCTGTCAATAATAGTTTTCCGTCATCACCAAATTTTAAGAAGCTCATAAATTGTTGTTAAGAAAGTTATTTTATAAATGATTGGGAACGCCCACACCCCGAATTGAACGGGGATGCCATTTCTGGCCTAGTTCTCAAGACTAGTGCGATACCATTACGCGATGTGGGCACACGATAATATCATTCGAGTTTCTTCCTTATTTAAACCTAATTGATAAGAGGTATATTTCTGTTGTTGTATGTAAGATTTTACTACTCTTTTGTCCTTGAATAACTCGTTCACAATTTCAGAAACATCTTCTAATAGTAACTTACTCCCAGAGTGAAAATGAATAAAGTTATCTTTCTTCAGACAACCATCAGTTAAATAGAGGCCAAAAATAAAAGTTAGCTTCTCCTGATTGGAACCATTTCTTACTATCTCGGGAATTCTTAGAACATCCCGCTTAACCCCAATAGGAAAGCCCATTTCCTTAATCTTACTGAAAACTTCTCTTGAATATGAGGAGAGCTCAAAAATCTTTTTTCTAAGGGGCCTTTTTCTGATATATGTGTTGATCTTAGCACCAAATATTTTAAAAAATAAGTCTTTAAAGTTATTAATAACGACTACATCTGTATTGCAAAAGCATACTTTGTGATTATGATAACCATCCCCTCTTGTAACAAGTGACAGCCATCCATCTCCGCATAACATTCCTAAAAATAATGCTAAGTCTTTACTTGCTTCCATTATATAATAATTAGGTAGAAAGTATAAATAATCGACGTTATTACTTAAGAATTAATAGTTTTAAATTGATAAAAACACGAGTATGCTTGTTATACCGCTAGCAATAGCGCCCCACAAAACATCAATAGCTAAGAATGAAAACTCGTAACCATCAAAAATGGCGAAGTTAGTAAAGTTGTAAAACCCATAAATTATTAGCCCGAAAATAACACCGAAAAAGAAAGCTGGAAGGGGAGTAATAACTCTAGGAATAACAAACAATGCAATACCTAAAGCTAAGAATGAGTAAGCAATAAGGGCTGATAAGAGATTAATCTTCTTTAGTTTGAATTTATTAAGGAGCTTGCTATAAGTCGGTTTAATTATCAGACCAAGCCATACTCCATCAAGCATAATAAATATTAGTATAGCAATAGCAAAGTTTCTGAAAGTATCAAGTACCATTACGAGAAAATCGCAAGAGAGATATTTAAACCTTAATATTGCTCATCATTTGCAATTTTTAGGTCTCAAGATTCGGAGAATCTTTAAACCTTGTTTTTGTAATTCACAAGATGTCAGCAATGCATTTTTGTGATGAATGTGGAAAAATAATGACTGTTTTAAAGAATGGTGGTTTCGCAACAGCTAGCTGCACTTGCGGAAAGGCAAAACTATTATTATCGGGAGTAATAGCAAAAAATAAAACAGAAGCTAAGCCTCATGTAAGTAAGGAAGTGGCTGATTCTAACTCTGCTCCGGCAGAAGGAGTATTCCCTCATGTTTGTAGTAAGTGTGGTCACGGAGAAGGATACGTAAAAGACTTGGGAGCATTCTTAGGAGATGAATCAAACGTGTACTTGTTCAAGTGTGCTAAGTGTGGTCACACGGATCGACAAGCGGACGGTTGCAGTAACTTATAATAATTTTTAGAATATGTCTGTAAATGTTCTACAAAACTGAGCCTTAGCTTCTTTGAGAACAGACTTACCTTTAGTGGTTAATGTATAAATAATAGATTTGCCGCTCTTCTTTTCGCTAATCCATCCGCAATCCTTTAACGACTTAAGGGCGGGATAAATCGTTCCTGGGCTTGGTTTGTCTCCTCTTCTCTTTTCAAGCTCTTTTGCAATTTCTTGGCCGCTCAAATTATCCTTTGATAGGATAAAGAGTATGAGGAAAGATAAGAATCCTCTCATGTCGCAACAATTATTTTTGTCTCTTTTATCCATCCTTCTTATTGGATGACCGATATATTTAAATATAACTAATTTCTATTATCGTATGTACGATATGTACAGGAGGTTAAAAAAATATGAATGGATCTTGTTATGGAAGTTCTTGCGGTAGTTTCCCTATTGGTAGAAACTTCTTGACTCGTGATGAAAAGATTGAGATGCTTAGAGAGTACAAGAAAAGTCTTGACCAAGAGTCTAAGGGTATCGCTGAAAGAATTTCGCAGTTAGAAGATGGCGAATCTGTAGAAGACGCTGAGTAAATAAGAATTTTTATTTTTTTCTTTTCTTTTTTTACTCTAACTTTTTATTAATAATTTTTAGGAGTTTTATTGTTGCTTTGTTGCACTGTTTGTCCAGTGTAACTTCACTCATTTTCATGCTTGTTATCTTTTCTCTAGCCTGATTCTTTGTCATCCCAATACTAACTAATGATTTTATTATTGAATTCTTTATTTTTCCCTTTCCTAAATAGACATTTAGGATTATTTTATCGTTTTCTCCTGTATTCTCTCTTTTTTTCATTCTTATTAGCCATGTTGTTGTGCTTGGTTCTGGTTCATAATTCCCTGGCGTTACTTCTTCTAATACTTCTGTATCATAATATTTTCTTATTATGAATCCAAAATCTTCATCTGATAATAGTTTGTATCTTGATTTTTCTGATAATAACAGTAATAATTCTGGTATTTCTGATCTTATCGCTTTTTTTATTACTGGTTCTGCTAAGTGGAATGGTAGGTTTGAAACAATTTTTTTGACTCCTATCCAATCGTAGTCTAAACAGTCTCCTAAAATAATTTTTGTGTTCTTACCAGAAATTTTCGCTAATTCTTCCTCATAAGCCTTGTCTATTTCGAATGATAAGACTTTCTTGCAATTTTTTGCTAGAATTGTTGTTATTCCTCCTCTTCCTGCCCCTATTTCTAATACTTCATCATTATTATCCAAGTAAGGCTGGAATAAACTAGGGTTTTTTAGTTCGTGTTGTCCTAATTCGTGCCATTCTTTACTCATTAAAGTGTTAGTTGTTAGAAGTTTTTAAGCCTATTTTTTCTGCTGTAAAACCCCGTCCTCCCCTCTTTCGAGGGGTTTGGTGGGGAAAAGGTGGTGTTGATTTTTTAAATCCGGGTAATCCTGGATTTATTATGATTTGTGATGTTTTCCTACAAAACACGAAGGGGGCGATATTCTGCCCCCCTGAGCGTGATCTGTGAAAAGGGTTATGTTGAGTATGATTTGTGATGTTTTCTTTCTCACAATCTTTTTTTTATGTTGTTTGTTTGTGCATATTGTTCGCCTCTTGTTCTTTTTCCTAAAATGGTTAAGGTTTTCCTTTTTAAAGCGATTATTAAAGAATAATAGTGATTCTATTTCTAGATGGTTCTTACATAATGCTTAAATATTAGTTCTTAACTCTTATTTGATGGTTCAACTGTACCTTATCCCGGAGTGGTTTATTAATATCTCAATTCTTATGGAGCTTATCATTACTCTTGTTTCTTTTGGTATCGCTTTCATCTCTTGGAAGGTTTACAAAATTAGTAATGAGAGAGAAGTTAAGTTTTTCAGTCTTGGTTTCTTATCTATTGCTATTTCTTACCTTTTATGGTCCATTCTTAATTTAGTTATGCTTACAGGGGCTGGTGGTGGTATTTCTGCTTTGAAGGTTTCTCGTATTCAAACTCTTGGTGCCACTCTTCTTGTTTCTTACTTTGTTTTGTTAATCATTGGTTGGGTCACTCTTAATTATGCTACCTTTAAGTCTAAGGGCTTAAGAAATTATGTTTTACTTATCGGTTTAAGCTTGCTAACGGTTTATTTGAGTGCTAATAAAGCCGTGGCTTTTTATTATGTTTCAATATTTTTAGTCTTTATGATGCTTGTTCATTACTACTTAGAATACTTCAGAAGAAGGAATGTTAGAAGGTTATTAACATTCATTTCTTTCCTTCTAATTCTTATTGGCAGATTAGAATTATTCTTCAGTGCTGATAGTTATTTACATTATATGATTGGTCATAGTGTAGAACTTTTAGGTTATGGTGTTCTCCTAATAAATCTTTTAACGGTGTTGAAAAGTGGCCAAGAAAAGAAGTAAGCTGGAAATTATTCGTGACATTTTGCAATTAATCAAACTTAAGAGTGGTCGTATTAAACCTACTCATATCTTGTATAAGTCTAATCTTTCTTATAGTATGATGTCTGATTATTTAGAGGAGCTTATTAGTAAGGGTTTCATTAAGCAAATTAATCTTCCTGATGGTAAGACTCGTACTTATGAGATAACTCGTAAGGGTGATGAGTATTTGTCTAAGTATAAGCTAGTAATGGAGTTTACTGATAGTTTTGGACTGAACTAACGCTAGTTAAGCTTCTTTTACTGATTCTTTCGGTTTGAACTAAAAATTTCTTCTGTTCCTTTAATCTGCCCAAATATCTTTTCTGATAAAGTTTTTATTTCTTTATCTCTAAACAAGTCTCTATATTTTTTTATATTCTTGAATTCTTCCCACCTTTCTAAAACTTTCATTGATGATGCATTTCCATCTTTACTCAATAGGTCAAATGAGCTTCCATGGCCTTGGTTTGGTACTGTTTCTATTCCTAAATCCATGTTTTTATGCCCTATCTCCTTCAATTTTTTATCTCTGTAAGATTTATCACTAGTCCAATTATTGTAATTAACAATTATTTTTCTTTCTAAATAATTAGTTATTCCTAAGTATTCTTTAGCATACTGTTTCCATAAACTTATTACTTTTGGCCATTCTACGTTTTGAATAGGTCTTTTTAATCCTTCTTTATCTAGATTTTCAATCCTTTTCATACGACTTGCAAATGTGTTAAAGGGGTCTCTTATGAGGAGAATGTTTGAAATGACTCCTTTTTTCATTATTTTTCTTTGATTTTTTATCGTAATTGCGGTTTTGATATTTTTAAGGCTGTAATCTTCATAAGTTATTATTGTTAATTGTTTTGGTCCGCCTTTTTGGTTGTCAATTATATCTTTAATTTTTTTAAAGGGTCGTTTTAGAATTTTCCCATCATTAGAAAACGGGTCTATAACATTATTAAAGTAAGAAACACCAGAGTTATCGGCTTCTACATTTTTAATAATCCAGTTTGTTATTGCATGGTTTCCACTCCTTTTAAGCCCAAAGAAATGTACGAGTTTTCTAGAATTCATCATCGTATTATTTATCAATACTTTAAGTACTTTTATAAGTTAACCTAATTCTTCTTAAAAATATAATAGTTTATTATTGCTAGTATGCTTGCTCCAATAGTGTTTGATAATGAATCAAGTATTGCTTCTGCTAGGGTTGTTGAGTAGTTATAACTTATAGCGTAATCTTTTAGCATTTTGAATATTGCTAGTTCAAATAATTCCCAGAACACAGCCATTAGAAATGCTACTATTACTATGTATATTCCTAATCTTTTCTTGCTTATTTTTATTGATTCTTTCTCTACAGCCCACATCACAAATATTCCGCTAAGCACCCCTGCTAATGCGTGCATTACATTATCATACCATATTATGTTTCTTGATGGGTCTAATAATCCCGCATATTCCCCTGATACCTGCAGTATGATTATTATCACAAACAATGCTGCTACATGATAAAGTTTTATTTTCATGATTAATTTTACGCCTTCGCCAGGAATCGAACCTGGAAGCCCTTGCGGGCACGGTTTTCGAGACCGTCGCGGTACCATTGCGCCACGAAGGCTTATATCTATCTGATCATAACTTTCTTTTTAAAGAATACTGTCATTTAATATTTTATGGATATCCATATGCTTAGTCTTGATGACGCTATGGATTTTGTTCCTACAGTTCCAACTTATGCTATTAGGATTAACGGTTATGGTCGTATGAACTGGGATTATGAAAAGTTTAAACTTCAAGAGTCTGGATTATGGGTTGCTGTTAATGAGTACGTTTTTGATGATATTGATAAAGGTGTCTTTACTGGTCTAAGGCCTGGTGAGGGTAAGGCTATTGATGAAGAAACTGCTAATAGAGTTGTTTCCGATTTTATTCCTTATCATAAAACTGTTCAGGCGCTACTTGTTCATTGTATGAGGGGTAAAAACAGGTCTAGTGGTCTTCTTCTTGGGATGAATGATGTTTTTGGGCTTGGTGTTGATAGGGAAAAATTTCTTTGTGAAAAAAGGTTACTCTGGGAAATGGATGTTAATCAATTAGTTTATGAAAAGATAGTTGAATCAGGTAAAAGACTTATTGTTCCTTAAAAACTTTTTTTTAGAATTATTCTTTCTCGTTCTTACTATTGTTTTTCCTTAAAGGTTTCTTTCTATGATTATCTAAGGTTAAGCGCTTTTCATTAATGCTAATCAAAACACAAATGAAAAATTAAAATAAAAAATTATCCAAATAATGCGCTTAATCCTTCGGCAGCTTCTTCCTTCTTCTTCTCTTCCTTCTTCTCTTCTGCCTTTGGTGCGTGTGCTGCTCCTGCGTTTGCTGGTGCTGCCACTGCTAAGCTTGCGTTTGCTAGTTCTTGTTCGATGTTAACTTCTTTAAGGCTTGCAACTAAAGTTTTAACTTTAGCGTCGTCAACACTTACTCCTGTTGCGTGAACAACTTTTGTTAGGTGTTCTGCGTCAACTGGTTTACCTAGCTTATGCAATAATAATGCTCCGTAAACGTACTCCATATTTTTTTTATCCTCCTGTATTAATTTTGTTGATTGTCTGATTTAATTAGTTTAGCTAAAGCTTTTTCTTGACTGTTTGCTTTTGCTAGTATGAAAGGTATTGTTTCTTTTGTAGGGTATGCGAATTTTACTGCTATTGCTAGTGCTCTTGAGTTAGCATCTTTAAGTTGTTCTAATGCTTCTTCGCTGTTTATTCTTATGCTTGAGTAAACTTTTCCTGTTTTTGAGTCGTAAGCAGCTAAGGGTTCGAAGCCGACTCTAAATGGCATTATTCCTAGTTTTCCCATTATTGCGTCAGCTGCTGCTGTTACTTTATCTCCTGTTTTAAGAATGACCTTTGCTTCTTTGATTTCTATCTTACCTTCTTTTATTTGTATTGGTATTCCTAATGCTCCTAGTTCGCTGATTACAGGTCCTGGTACTAGATCTGTTGGTCCTGGTTCTATTCTTATGTCTTCAGGTACAGCTTGTCCTATCTTTGCTTTAGCAGCACTTTGGTTTTTAGATAAGAATAATGATAATTCGAAAGGGTCAACGTCTGACATTAGAAGTGCGCAGTCTTCTTTAACGAATGGTGCTATTTCTTTAAGGTTTCCTCCAAATTCTTCAATAGCTCTTATTACTAGGCTTTTCTTCAAAACTTTAACTGTTGCTGTTCCTCTAAGTTTTTGTTTTATTGCTTGGAATTGTCCTCCTGGCAAATTTCTTATTGATGCTATTAGAAATGTTGGGCTTTCTTTGAAAGTTTTTACTAATTCTTTAACTGTTCTTTTCTTTATTTCAGGTATTGGTGTTTCTCTCTTAGTTGCCATTTTTTTTATATTATTAGTGCTTTTACCGGTTTACTCATACTGAATTTTATTAGCACGCTTCTAAGGTTTTCTTTACCTTTAGTTAATGCTGCGAATACTGCTTTGTATACTACTTCGATGTTTTCAGCTAGTTGTTCATCATTCATGCTTTCTTTACCTACTGTTACTTTGATGCTTGGTTCTTTAGTCTTAATTCTTAATGATCCTTGGAATTTTGCAAGTTCTTTCTTAATGCTGTTTTCATCATCTTGAAGCACTACTCCTCTTCCTGGTACTGGCATTTTTCCTGATGGTCCTAAGTACTTACCTAATGTTTTAGCTAACTCTGGCATTATGCTTGCTTGTGATATGAAATAATCATACTTTTTCAGAGTGTTTTTTATAATTTTCTTATCTGTCATCTTTTTTAGTTCGTCTCTCTTGATTGTGTCTATTACTCCGCTTTTGTTTTCTAAGAATGCTCCAATTTTGTAATCCTTAAATTTGTGTGGTAGTGATATGTTAAGATTAACGTTTTCTTTTTTGACGTCGAACTTTTTTAGATTAATAATTAGGTCTACTGTTTGGTCAAATCCTCTCTTCTCTTGTGACCTTAAACTTTTCAGTGATTTGAGTATTTCTTCTTTTATTTCCATTGTGTTTTTCCTTGTAAAACTTCTACAGGAAGCTGCTAAAGGCAAGAACTAATGCCTCACAACTATGTAGTATGTTTCTTATTTTAGCGAAAGAAAAACTATTTATAAACCTTTGGTTGTGTTTCTTAACAAAAAGTCTCAAGATATGAAAATATCTTTAAACCTTACTATGAAAGATTATTAATGGTTAAGGATGATAAAAAAGACTTATTGCTTTCACTGATAGTTATTACTAAGAATAATGATAAAGACTTAGATAAGTGTTTGTCAAGCGTTACGGGTCTTGTTGATGAAATAGTGGTTGTTGATACTGGTTCTACTGATAAGACTAAGGAAATCGCTGATAAGTATACTTACAAAGTTTTTGATTATAAATGGAATGATAACTTTTCTGAAGCTAAGAATTATGCTCTTAAGTGGGCGGCGGGAAAATGGGTGATTAATCTAGATGCTGATGAGAGTTTATCAAAATCTGATCATAAAATAATTCTAGACATGATAAATAACGCTTCTTTAGATATTGGTGGTTTTTCTTTAATTCAGAGAAACTATACTAACGATATTGGTAAGTTTGGTCTTGTTTCAACAAAAGATGATTCTTACTCTGAATCTAGTGTTGCTTCTGGTTTTGTTCCTAGAAGAATAGTTAGAATTTTTCGTAATGAGGAAAAAATCTTTTTTGAAGGAACAGTTCATGATAGTGTTGAAAAATCCATACTTAGGAGTCGTATAGTTGAAGAAACGTCTATTCCTATTCACCATTACGGTCCTCTTACCAGGAATAATGATGAAAGAACTAGAATGTATGTTGATATGGAGAGGAATAATCTTCGCGCCAAAGACTTTTTTCAACGTTACCAAATAGCTTCCCAGCTTCATAGTTTAGGTAAGAGTGATGAAGCCTTAGATTGGCTTGATCAATGCTTGGTTATGAACAAAAACTTTCTTTTAGCCTGGCTTGAGAAAGGAACTATTTTTTTAGAGAAAGAAAATTTTGATGAGGCTAAGAAGTGTCTTTTGGAGGCTTCAAGCTTAGGTCAGCACGAAATGGTTTATGGTCATTTAGGCATTGTTTATGCTAGAATGGGTGATTATGATGCAGCTATTGATTATTTGAGAAAAGCTATAAGGATTAATCCTAAAAACGCCGATTTTTGTTTTAATCTAGGTTTAGCTCTTAATTCTTCTAATAGAAAAGCAGAAGCAGGACTCGCTTTCAAGAGAGCTGTTGATTTAAACCCTGAATACGGAAAAAGAGTAAAGTTTGAATAAGTTTTTATAGTTCTGAAAAATTAATTGTTTATGAAGGTTATTCTTGACATGGCTGTTTCTTCTGACGGTTTTGTTGCTAAAGTTGATGGTGATTCTAATTGGGTTTCACCTATTACTGAGAAATCCTTTGTTCAGAGGTGTAAAGATGCGGGTTGTGTGATTGTTGGAAGAAAAACTTTTGATCAGTATAGAGGAGAGATTTATCCAGTAAAGGGTGTGATTAATATTGTTTTAACCAGTAAGCCTGTTTCTTATGATGAAGCAAACGTTTTGATTGCTCATACGCCTAAAGGGGCTTTAGCTATAGCAAATGGTAAGGGTTTTAAGAGCGTTTTATTAGCTGGTGGGGGTCTTGTAAGCGGCTCTTTCGTTAATGGTGGATTGCTTAATGAGGCTTTCTTAACATTTCATCCGTTAATACTTGGTGATGGTATAAAATTATTTTCTGGTTGTAAAAAAGTGGTTAATATGAAACTTTTGAGTTCAGAAGTTATTGGTGATGGTGTAGTGCAGAATCATTACAAGATTAATTAGTTTACTGCTCTTAGGTATTCTTTTATTCGCTCTATTGTTTGTGGAATTATGAACTTTTCGAATTTGTCGTTAAAGATTGTTTCTAAAGTTTCGAATTCGCTAAGGCGATAAGTGTTTTCTAACTTGTCAATAATCATTAAATCAGCAAGGCGTTTAAGTTGACGGCGAATATTACTCTCAGCAATACCTTTCATCTCAAAACCGCCCTCTTTTCTTATTTTTTCTACGCGAAGCCTTATTTCATCACTAGAAATCATTTCTTTAACTTTTTGAGAATCAATGAGAACCCAAAGAATATCAATGATTATGTCTCTAGAGTCGCCTGGTTGTAATAATCCTAAGCTTAAACAAACCTTCTTAACAATCTCTCTTTTATCGGCGGAGTAAGGCTTTTCGTACTTTCTAAGAATAACTTCATTAAGTGGGATGTCACGAGCCATTTTTTATCACCTAAATTATAATCATGATTATACTATATAAAAGCTTCATAATCCTGTGGATTTTTGGGCCTTGAGATTCTGTATACTGGAGAATCTCAAAGCTTATAAGAGGTTTTGGTGTAAGTCAGTCATGGAATTAGTAGCGCTATTATCCTCTGGTAAAGGTACTTGGGCTCAAGTCTCAGGTCTAATAAAGAAAGGTGAGTGGGATAAAGTAATACTTATAGGTGACTCTTCAGCTGAAGAATTGACTACGGGTTCAGAGACGCCTCACGAGTTCATAAGGCTAGATACTGAGCAAAAGCTTGTTGAGATGAAAGAAACACTAATGAGTAAACTTAAAGGAAAAATTGGTGGAATAGAAGTAGCGTTGTCAATAGCTTCTGGTACTGGGAAAGAGCACATGGCATTAATCTCGGCTTTATTGTCTTTGCCTGTTGGTATAAGGTTCTCCGTATTAACTCAAGAAGGAATAGTCTACTTGTAGACGGTCTACTTGTAAAAAGCTAATTTTTATAAAAATTTCTAGGATTAAATAAAAAAATAATTAGTTTTTTTAAGAAATTTTATCTGTTCTTCTTTTTCTTAACGTAAGCTCTTGGTGGTCTCTTGTTTGTTGTTCTTTTTTTGTTTTGTGCCATTTTTTCCCTCTTTTTGTTTTAGAAGTTTAACGAAATAATTTTTTCTGAAAAATTATTAAAAAAAGTTCGCGGCTTAAATAAAATAATTTAAATCAGTGAAAAAAGAGATTATCTTCTCTTTTTTTTCTTAGTTGCTGCTTTTTTCTTTGCTGCCATATTTTTACCTCTTTTTTTGTTTGGTTATCACAACTGCTTGTGAAATTTATTATAATTATTAGTATTTTTTTCTTTAAATACTTTCTTCTTTTTTTGAAAAATTTCTAAAAAATCATTTTTTTAAGTTTTTTTTATCGTCGAGAAATATTTTTTGTGTTTTTTGCAAATATTTTTTATCTTATTTTAAATGCTAATAACCATACTAGCATTAGTATTATGAATAATCCTAAAATTATTTTTGTTGCTATTTTGAAAGCTTTTTCTGCTTTCTTTTCCGATTTTGTTATTCCTAATACTGTTAAATAGAAGAATCTTCCTCCGTCAAGGAATCCGAATGGTAACATGTTGAACATTCCTACCATTATGTTGATTATTGCTATCCACCAGAATAAGTTGTAAGTGAAGTTTGCTCCCATGAATTTTGCTTCGTAATACACGTTCGCTTTTTTGAATGAGAATATTTTACTTATTATTTTTTGGTTATCTGTGTTTCGAAATCCTACTCCTAAGAACGGGTTTGAGTTGTTTAGTGGGTGTTTATCTAGTACTATCTCGTACTGGCCAACTGTTGTTTTTATTGTTACTGTATCTGATGGTTTGTATTTTGAGAATTCTTCTAAGAATGATTCAAAACTGGTTGTTTTTATTCCGTTTATCTCTTTTATCGCTCCGCTAATGTTGTTTCTTACTGCTGGTGCGTCTAAGAATGCTATTATTAGTTGCTCATTGCTGCTCATTTGTTTGTTAAATGTTGAGTTATCTGTGATGTATTTTTGTGTTGTTGTTTGTATGTACATTACTCCGTCAGTGTTATTTGTGATGTTTGTTACTTGGCTCATGTTTACTATTCCATAGCTGTATGATGAGAATATTACTCCACTTGGTTGGAACATTGTGTTGAATGTTAATACTAGTAGTAGGAAGAATATTATTGCCATTATTGTGTTTGCGAATACTCCTGCTCCTAGGATTGCCATTTGTGGTACTTTGTCTTTTTTTGTCATTTGTTTATCGTCCTGTTCTACAAATGCTCCTAGTATTGGTCCTAAGAATGCTACTCCTGTTGATTTTATTCTTACGTTGTTTGCTCTAGCGAATATTCCGTGTGAGAATTCGTGACTGAATGCTACTACTATTAGTGCTAGTAAGAAGTATATGAAGTAGAATGGTGGGAATAGGCTTTCTGCTCCGAATAATTGTGGGAAGTATGGTATTAGTGGTAGTAATGGTGGTGTTTTTATTGTTTCTGTTATTTGTGGTATTGCTAAATAAATGTATATTGTTTGACCTATTATGAACATCATTCCTGCGAATAATAAGTATCCTAACGCTATGACTGTGTAGTGTAATGATCTTATAGTTTTGCCGAACTTTTTTCCTATTATGTCAATTAGTTTTACTCCTAATTGTGTTTTGTAAAGGTACATTATCCCTTCTCTATGAATGTTTTTTCTATTAGCATATAAGAACAATACTACCCCTAGTGTGAATAATACTAAAAAACTTAAGTCTGATATTATTAGAATGCTCATCCTCTTTTATTCCTTAACATTTACTTCTTCTTTACTGCTCGAAATGCTCTTTTTCCGCATTTTCGACACTTAACTACTTTAGTTAATATTTTTTTTGGGTCTACTCTTATTTTTGATGAGCAATTCTTGCATACAAAAACGTTCTTGTATAGCCTGTTCATTGCTTCTGGTATTTTTGTTGCCATATTATTACATTACTCTCTTTATCATTTTTATTCCTTCAACATTCCAGTATTCTATGCTGTCTCCGTCTTTTACTCCTAGTTCTTTAGCATCTTCTGTTAATGGTACATCAAAATTTTCGAATGTTTCTAAATCCATCATGTTTACCATTCCGTTATTTACTGATAATACTTGTCCTTTAAGTTTTTCAATTGTTGGTACTTCAAACCTTACGCTTCCAGGAACTGCTAATACTCTCTTTTTTCCATCAATTACTCCAATTGCTTCTATTCTACACTTACTTGCTCCGTGTTTTCCTGATTTTGATATGTCATTACTTCTTACGATACATGCGTTTCCATCAACTATTATTCCTGTTCCGCTTCTTGCTGCTGTTGCGTTAATTAATCCTCGTGCCATTAAATGATTCAAATTGAAAGCGTTTATAAACCTTTTCGCATACCAATTATTTATGGCTGTTAAGAAAGATTCTTCTGTTAATCCTTCTGTTAGTCGTGATGAAGTTGTTGGTTACCATAAGGGTTGTCTTAACACTTTAGTTTCTGAACGTAACGAATTACTAAAAATCGTTCAAATAACAGAGAGCTTAATGCAAGCGCACCTAAAAGCACTAAAAGATTTAGGTATAAAAGTGGAAACGCAAACAGCAGATAAGAGTAAGTAACTCGTTCTGGTGCTTATGGACTGGCTGGACTATTGGGTTTACCAACAGATTAATTTTTAAACCGCTGTTTTCTTTAGTTTTTATGACTAATGTTATCGCTAAGAATGATTTTGTAGAGTTCCGATTCACTGGTAAAGTTAAGGATGGAGAAATCTTTGATACTAATATCCCCGAGAGTGCTAAACTTATGGGACTAGAGATGGAAAGCAAACCAGTAGTGATATGTGTTGGTCACCAAATGATTTTACCTAAGCTTGACGAATTTTTAATAGGTAAGGAATTATATAAGGATTATAATGTTAATGTTACGCCAAAAGAAGGTTTTGGTGAAAGAAAGAGAGAGATGATGAAGGTTTTGCCTATTGAAGTATTCGTCAAACAAAATTTAAGGCCTGTTGTTGGAGCAGTGTTTTCTTTTGATGATATGCCAGCAAAAATCACGGCTTATTCTGGTGGAAGAGTAACTGTAGACTTCAATAATCCATTAGCTGGTAAGGACTTAGTTTATGATCTAAAAGTTGTGAAAAAAGTTGATGATTTGAAAGAACAAGTTAAGTCACTAATACTTTTTTATTTTAGGAATAATATTGCTTTTGAAATAAAAGAAAAAGTCGTTGTTTTGGATATTGATCCTAAAATAAAGCCTTTCCTTGAAGCATTCAGCGGAAAATTCAAAGAGATATTAGGAATGACTTTAGACGTAAAAGAAAAGAAAGAAGAAGTGAAGAAAGCAGAAGTTTCTAATAATAAGTAATAAAAAGTCTTGTTTCTATAATTTTTTTATGATTCTTACAATTATGGGTATTCAGGGTTCTGGTAAGGGCACTCAAGCTGATTATATTGCGAAAAGTTATGGTTATACTGTTTTAAGCACTGGTGAAATGATTCGTGATGAGATAAGTCGTAAAACAAAGATTGGCAGAAGTATAGAGTCAGCAATGGCTAGAGGGGAGCTTGCCTCTGATGATTTAACTTATTCTATGATTAAGGGAAAACTGTTAAGTATTGGTGATGATAAAAATGTTTTATTGGATGGTTTTCCTAGAACTCTTAATCAGGCAAGAATGTTTGATCAAGATTTTTCTCTTGGTGGGGTTATTCTTTTAGACTTAAACGAAAATTCTGCTATTAAGAGGCTTTCTGGCAGAGAACAATGTTCAAATTGTAGGGCTATTTATGGTCCTGCAAAACCTAGTAGTAAGAAGGGTAAGTGTGATGCTTGCCATTCAGAACTAGTTGTTAGGGATGATGATAAGCCGCAAGCTATTAGGAAAAGACTAAACCTTTACTCTAAGGAAACCGAGCCTGTTGTTAAACATTACTTGGGAAAGGGTTTAGTTCGTGTTGTGGATGCTGGGCAGAAAATTCCTAAAGTTTCTTCTGACATAAGTCGATTATTTCCTGACGGAAGTTTTGGATAAATATCACATAAATCTTTATATAGTTATTTGACAATTTTTAATTTCATGGCAGAGATTTTTTCTAAAAGGGGAGATGATAGTTCTAGCGCTGAACTTTTAGAGGTTGATAAGGAATTAGAGGAGCTTATTAAGAAACAGTCAGCTAAGGTTAAAGTTGTTGGTATAGGTGGTGGTGGTAATAACACTCTTAGTCGTATGAAAGAGGTCGGAATTAAAGGCGGAGACTTCATCGCTATTAATACAGATGCTCAGGACTTATTATACACTAATGCTGATCACAAAATACTCATTGGTAGAGAACTAACTAAGGGTTTAGGTGCTGGTTCTAATCCTAAAATCGGTGAGGAAGCAGCTAGAGAGCAAGAATCAGAAATTAAGAAGAAGTTGAGTGGTGCTGATATGATATTCATTACTTGTGGTCTTGGTGGTGGAACAGGTACTGGTGCAGCGCCAGTTGTAGCTGACTTGGCTAAGAAACAAGGAGCGCTAACAATAGGTGTTGTTACCCTACCATTCACTATTGAAGGTAATAAGAGAATCGAGAATGCTTATTATGGTCTTGAAAGACTTGAGGGAATTGTTGATACCTTGATAGTTATTCCTAATGATAAACTTTTAGAATTAGCCCCAGAATTACCTTTACCTACTGCTTTCAAAATTGCTGATGAAATATTAACCAATGCCGTTAAAGGTATTACTGAATTAGTTACAAAAACAGGTCTTGTTAATTTGGATTTTGCTGATGTTAGGGCTGTTATGTCTAATGGTGGCGTTTCAATGATTGGTATGGGAGAATCTGATTCTGCTCAGAGAGCGACTGAAGCTGTTGAGAAAGCAATTCAGAATCCTCTATTAGATGTTGATATTAGTAACGCTGAAGGAGCTTTAGTTAATGTTATCGGTGGTAACGATTTAAGTCTTGATGAGTACAAAACGGTTTTGGAATACGTTGGTACTAGACTTAACCCTGATGCTAGAATGATTGGTGGAGCACAAATATCTGAGGACATGGATAAATCAATAAGGGTTTTAGTAATTGTTACTGGTGTTAAATCATCACAAATAGTTGGTAGTTCATCATCAACTCCTGAAGAAAGAAAACAAATGGAGATGAGCGACGAATTAGGAATAGAATTCGTTGAATGAAAAATCCAGGCAGGGTCTAAATAGATGGCCAAACTTCTTACACATGAAGAATGTATCGCAATAAAGTATGATCTACCATACACATACAGACTAAGGGCTAATGCTTTTGATCTTTGTGTCTTTGGAACGAGTCATACTAATAATCCTCGAGATCCTCAATTATCAATCCTAGAAAGAGAGCTTGAGAGTTTCAAGCCAAAAGTAGTATTATTAGAAGGAAACTGGCAAACAGATGAGAGTAAAACAGAGAAAGAAGCAATACACAAAGGAGAAAACGCTTATGCGGGATTTCTAGCAAAAAAGGATAACCTCCAGGTGAGAGGATGGGACCTAACGAGAAGAGAAGAACTATCTGCGTTAGAAAGTGAATACTCTCAAAAGACGTTATTTGCTTTTTTTGTCTTACGAAATTTACGACAAGCTCTTAAGTTTCGTCCAGAAACTGCAGATATAGAACGCATAATAAGAAGTTTCAAGGATAAGAGTCCCTGGAAAGAATTTGATTACTCGTTCGAAAACATAAAAGGAACATACAAAGAGATATTTGGAGAAGACTTTGATATAACCTCGCTCAACGGAGCAATGTTTCGCCCATATGGCTCGAGCAAACCTTCAGTTTTTAATAGTGTAGCGCGTCGCTCAAGTGTCTTGAGAGATCTTCATTGTGTGGAGATTATACCGATGGAACTAGAGAAAGAAAAGAGAGTTTTAGCAGTTATGGGATCATTACACGCAGTAATGCAAGAACCGGTATTAAGAGAATATTTCAAAAATAAATAAGATCATTAAAAAGTTAAGAGCTTAGTTTAGGCTATAAGTCTATTTTATCTTCCTTAACCTCTTTGCTAATTCCTCCGTTTCTGTTATTAAATTTATTATCTATTCTCGATTTTTCCAGTTATTGCTTCTTTTTGTGTTAAAGTGAATCTTCTAGCAAATCCTGATTCCTGAAGTTTTTCGTATGTTGCCGCACAATGGAAGAATTTTCTTCTAGCAAAATTGTAATATCCGTTGTCAAGGGCGGAATATCCATTCGGAAAAACTATTTCTTGCGTTCGTCTTTGAAGTCTTCCTGATTCCCATTTTTCATCGATGAATGCGCTTCTACTTGCATTAAAGGTCATACTTAGAACTAATTGTAAATTGAATTCGTCTAAAGAAGCAGTTAACAAATCTCTATATTCCCTAATTGTTGGTGTTATATCGCTGTTTTCCATCCATTCTCTTTGAAGAATTTCAACTTTTCCTGCGTCATAACCTTCAGGAGTAATTACTCTAGTTTCGTCTTTTTTTCCAGGAATTAGTATCCTAGTTTTTTCCAGTGCTACAAGTCTTGGTCTTGTTGCTAAATCCATCATTACCTCAACTGCTGTTAGATGCCTAGCGTTTTGAACTCTTAATGTTGGCGGTCCGCCAGTTAGTTCATACCATGAACTTGGTCTGTCTTCCTCCTCTAATTCGTACCCTCTATTCATGAGTAAATCTTGTAAGTCTTTATTTGTTAGAAATTGTTCTCTAAATTCTCCTACGAGTTCATGAAGTTTTCTCAACCTCTCAATGTCTAAAGGTTTATCGTTATTGGTAAAGAATGGTCCATATTCCTCAAGTCTTCTTAGTTCTGGCATAAAAACTTAATATTTTATTAGTTTAAAAGAATAGTTGTGATTACTTTGTTTTTCCTAGTTTCTTTGCTAATTCTTCAGTTTCAACTAAGAGTGTTCTTACTTCTTTTATTCCTTCTTCCCAAAAATTTTCGTCGCTGATGTCTATGCCCATTTTTAAGAAGATGTTTTTAGGAGAGTCGGCTTCTCCTGCGCTTAAGAATTCTTTAACTTTCTCAACAAATTTTTTATCGTTTTTAACCTTGTTCTGCATTGATTTAGAGATTAGAAGCCCAGAGGAATAAGAATAAACGTAGAACATTCTTCTAATATGGCTCCAATAAACCCACCAGTTTTCGCTGCCCGGGTCTTGTTCAACTGCAGGTCCCATGTACGCGGACATATGCTTCTGAAAAATTTTGCCGATGTCTTCTTTTGACAAGAAGCCCTTATCTCTTACTTCTTTATGAAGCTCTGATTCAAAATTATAACAAGCAATCTGTCTGAATATTGTGCTTACGTCATCACCTAGCTTCATTATCATAAGTGTTAGCTTAAGTTCATCGTCAGCATCATTCATTAGTTTTTGTAGTACGAAGTCTTCCATGAATGTGCTAGCGCACTCAGCTGTTGATACTGGTGTCCCGAAATTTATAGAGTTTTGTTTCCTCTTAATAAGTTCATTATTAATTCCATGGCCTGTTTCATGGGCTATTGTTAATACATCTTGCAGTCTTTCTGTGTGGTTTAGTAGTATGTATGTTGGTAAGTTTTTTCCGAAGTGGATGCAGAAGGCTCCTCCACTCTTACCCTTTCTTGGTTTAACGTCAATGTTTCCTCCTTGGACGAATCCTTTAAATATTTCTCCAAATTCTTGGTCTAAATTATTAAGCACTTCGTGTACTAGTCTTACTGATTCTTCATAAGAATACTTTTTTTCAATTTTTCCATAAGGGACATTCCTTTCGTGATAAGCAAGCTTCTTTTGCCCCAGGAGTTTTGCTTTTAGTTCATAAAACTTTTTTGGGATATCAAAGTTTTTAGTTACTGCTCTGACTAAGGAATCAACAACTCTAGTATCTAAGTCATCACCTAAGTGTCTTGCTTGGTCTGGTCGAGAAAACTTTCTTAATTCGTCATCTACCTTTTTATCTGTTAAGATGGCGTTAATTTCTTCTTCTGCGACATCATAAACTTTCACTATTATTTCATTAACATATTTTGCTGCTTGGTCTCGAACTTCTTTTTTTGTGTCGCTTGTTAAGCTTACTAAT
The DNA here is from genome assembly GCA_038045945.1 of Nanobdellota archaeon. Taxonomy (GTDB): domain Archaea; phylum Nanobdellota; class Nanobdellia; order Pacearchaeales; family GW2011-AR1; genus JAGVWS01. The sequence continues at coordinate 56,537 of JBBSXC010000004.1, read as the reverse complement.
TCCCAAAAGTTTTTTTCTACTTCTTCTTTATCAATGATTATTTTTCTTACTTCTTTTGATATCAGTCTCTCTACCATTTCAACCCATTTTGAGTGTGAAGTGCTAGCTTTTAGGTTCATTATTTTTTCTTCAGGTTCTGTTAATAAGTGCGCGCTTTCAGAAAAAGATTTTTCTAAAAAGTGTTTGTAATCTGTTAAACTTTTGCTTGTTAAGAAAGATTTTTGTGATTCTATCGGTATTTTTGCTATGTTTAGTGAGAAGAATTGTATTTCATTACCTAGTTTTGTTGCTTTATCCTCGATTTTTGCTAGTTTTGCTTTTATTTCTATATCGTTTTGGTCTTGTTGGTTTCTTAGAGCATAATAATAAGTTATTCTTCCACCTGAAGCGTATTCTTGTAATAATAATTCGTATTCATCTAACGCTTCTTTTAGTACTTCTGGTTTTTCTAAGTAGTCTTTTCTTTCTTTCCATTTTTTTATGAACTCTTGATAGCTTCTTTCAAGTTTGTTCCAATAATTATCGAACTGTTCATCCCCTTTAGTTTTTAGTATTTCTAAATCCCATTCTGTTTTTGACATATTAATCTCTTCGTTCATATAGTCATCTCTTAATCTCAAAGTTTAAAAACATTCTTTTCTCATATTTGTTTATGACTGTTAAGGATAAAATTGTTGATTTGAAGTCTTTCTTCGTTCAATGTGCAAGAGTTTGGTCTCTACTTAGAAAACCAAGCATGAATGAGTTTAAGTCAATAGCAAAAATTTCTGGTTTAGGAATATTAGCTTTAGGACTATTAGGATTCCTAATATCAATAATTCTGAGCTTGTTCAAATAACAATTTTTTTATAGAAACCTATAAATACCCTAATTTCACTTTAATCTTTATTCTAGATAAATTAAACACTTATCTGGGATTAAAAAACAAATAATATGGCATCATCAATATTCGTAATAAAAGTAACAACAAACAAGGAAGATCGAGCATTAGAATCGATAGCTGACAGAGTTAGAAAGAAAGGATTAGCAGTTTATGCAATGTCAAGACCTCATGGTTTACGAGGATACGTACTTCTAGAAGCACTTGATCGAGCTAATGCAGAAGAAGCAGCATTCAACTTACAATACGTGAAAGGAATAATCGGAAAAACAGTAACTTATGAAGAAATAAAGACTATGTTAGAACCAACTGTTGAAGACATAAATATTGAGAAGAATGACATTGTTGAAATGATTGCGGAACCATTCAAGAAAGAAAAAGCAAAGGTAGTAAGAGTAGACAAACAAAAGGGAGAAGTAGTAGTAACGATACTGTCAGCAGCGATACCAATACCAGTAACAGTAAAGTTAGACAACTTAAGAATCATAAGAAGAGATGAAGCGGAAGAATTAAAAAGCGAAGAAAACGACACAGATGATGAGGACTTATTCACATGATAATTAAATTGCTTGTAGATGGTGGGGACATGAAGCCAGGACCAACAATAGCTCAGCAACTAGGGCCTGTTGGAGTAAACATAGGCCAAGTAATAGCAAAAGTTAATGCATCAACAAAAGAATTCAAAGGAATGAAAGTACCAGTAGCATTAGACGTTAACACAAAAACAAAAGCATTCGACGTAAAAGTATCAACACCTCCAACTTCGGCTTTACTTAAGAAAGAGTTAGGAATAGAGAGTGCATCAGGAAGCGCAAAAACGCAAAAAGTGGGAAACTTAGCAATAGAACAAATAATTGGTGTAGCAAAGATTAAGCAGCAAGGAATGATGGTATCGGGATTCAAATCAGCAGTAAAAATAGTCGTAGGGTCATGCGTAAGTGCTGGGATACTTATAGAGAGTAAAAACCCTAAAGAAGTAATGAAAGAAATAGATAAGGGAATTTATGATAAGGAAATAAAGCTGGAAAAAACAGAAGTAGATGAAGAAAAAAGAAAAGCTTTAGACAAATACTTTAGTGAATTAAAGACTAAACAAGAACTAGAGCTCAAGAAAGAGCAAGAGAAGAAGGCTGAAGAAGAAGCAGCAAAGGCTGCAGCAACAGCCGCAGCTGGAAAAACAGCAGGCACAGTCGGTACTGGAGCAGCTAAACCTGGAGAGGCAGCAGCAACACCAGCAGCTGCAGGAAAGCCGGCAGCAGGGGCAGTGGCAACACCAGCAGCAGCTGCTAAGAAACCGGCAGCTAAGAAGTAATTTTTATTTTCTGAGTTTGTTATACAAAAGGATTAAAAACGCTTCTAAATTCAACTATTCAGATGGGGCTGTAGTACAACTTGGTTAGTATCTGAGGTTTGGGACTTCATGATCCCAGTTCGAATCTGGGCAGCCCCATTTTTATTTATCAAGAATTCTAATTTTTTTGATTTGTGCAAATTAGAGAAACCTATATCCCTGATATAATCCTCAAGACTCTTTCTTAAAACTCTGATATAAAATATTTGTCTTCTATTTCCAGATCTTTGAATGCAACTTCTTGAGATATTTAGATTAAACTTCATAAATATTTCTGCTAGGTTATCAATCAATCTTTCAGAAATACATGCGCATCCAGCGTTAGCATCATTTAAAAAACCGTCAGTGTCCATAATCCCTCTAGCAAAACCTCTTAAGAAATCATCATAATATTCATTGATTGGTTTTGATAATTCTATGCTAAGTGTTTTATCCTCCTTCCAGGTTAAGTACTCTTTAACAAGATTATAGAAATCTTTTGAGTTTATTGTAACATCTAGCCTATGCGACTTTTCTACAAATGATGTCATCGGGTTTAAATTAATTTTCTCTAGTAATGAGCTTAGATATGAAGCATATTCTTTATCAGTTATTAAAGAAAGATGGTATCTGACTGTGTATTGAGAGTTTCTACCACCATTAGTCTTAAAGCGATGAATAAAGCTCCCATCCCCAGCAAAAGCTCCAATAAGCTCGCCTACTTCAAAATCTTTTAGTTTATTAACAAATGGTTCTTTTACTTTTGGTTTAAATTTTCTAGTATAATAATAAATAGTGGTTATCCCAAGACTCATTATTTTTGCTATTTCTCTCAAACTTTTACCATCCTCTGTTAATTGTTTAATCGTCGACTTTTCTTCATTAGAGAGCCTAGAATAGTATAATTTTACCATTAATAAATAAAGGTCAGAAAGTATATAATCTCTTCGAGACTATTTTAGAGAAGTAAAAGCAAATGGTTTAAAAACCCTCTTTTTCTAGAGAGATTACAACTATTTAATCATGGCACACACAAAGAGAGTAAAGCATGCGGGAAAATTCGCCGTAGGTTACGGTAGAAAGGTTAGAGATAACTTTGTTAATGTTGAAAGCAAACAAAGAAGAAAACAAGTATGCCCATTCTGCAAGTCACCAACAGCTAAGAGAAGATCAGCTGGAATATGGAACTGTAAGAAGTGTGGTAAAGAATTCGCATCAAGTGCTTACTACCTAAAATAAATCAATAAATTTAAAAGGGAAGTTAATCAACAAATAATCAATGGCAGCATATAAATGTTTTAAGTGCGATAAGAAAACAACACACAAAATCTTGGAAGCAAGGTTTGTTTGTCCTAACTGTGGGTCAAAAATATTCTTCAAGCCAAGAACAGCGGTTAAGAAAATTAAGGCAATATAACAAAAATGTCTGAGAAAATAGATTCTGAAAGTCTAGCTGAAATACAAATGCTTGAGCAAAATCTTCATTCCATAAGCATGCAGAAACAAGCATTTGATTTTGAGTTAAGTGAGAGTGAGCACGCATTAGAAGAATTAGAAAACTCTGATGGGGAAGTATTCAAAATTATAGGTTCTGTAATGATTAAGTCAGATAAAGACTCAATAAAGACAGAAATAGAAAAAAAAGTTAAATTATTGAATTTAAGACTTAAAGCAATGGATTCACAAGAAAAACAATTATCAGAAAGAGCAGAAAAAATTCGTGAAGAATTCACAAAGAAGAAGCCGTCGAAGTAACGACGAGGAATAATATACTAAAATTTTATAGAAATCTTTAAATACCATTGAATTATTAAACTATCCATGGCAATGGACACATTAAAAAAGGGTTTTTCAAACTTGTTCGGTAGAGACTCATCATTCGACGAAGATTATGTTGAAATAGACGTTGAACAAAAAGAGAAAAAATCAAAAATCATTATCAGACCTTTCGTAATAAAGAAGTTTGAAGACATAAATGACATACTAGCTGCTTTAAGAGAAGGATACACAATAGCAGTTATTGATATTAGACAAATCAAATCAAGAGACATTGTCGAACTTAAGAGGGCAATTTCTAAAATTAAGAAGACGGTTGAAGCTTTAGATGGTAGTGTAGCAGGATTTGGAGAAAACACTATCATAGCAACACCATCATTCGCAGAGATATACAAGCCTGGAATGCAGTTCCAACAACCACAAGCACAGAAAGACCCAATGTTTGAAGAATAAAGGTTAACTTTATAATCTCCTCTTTATCTCACATTCTTATGAAGACTATATTTGTTCGTGCTGTTAAGAAACTTGATTTTGATGAAGCAAAACTGCAAAGTTTAGTCAAGCAGTCACCAAAAGAGACACACATAACCTATTCTATACAGTATTATAACCTTGCAAAGCACGTAAAAGAAGAATTAGAGAAAGGGGGGGTAAAGGTAGGCAAATTTTTACAAATAATAGGTTGTCGCCAGTTAGGAATAAGCGAAATGCCTATCTTACACGTAGGTTCAGGCAAGTTTCACGCAACAAACCCTAACCTTTTCAGAATATCAAAAAACATCACATTATTTGATGGTTACTCAATAACGAAGGTAGATCCTAATTATATGTTAGAAGCAGAAAAGACAAGGAAAGCTAAACTATCAAAGTATTATTCGGCTAACAGCTTAGGGTTATTAGTATCGAACAAGTATGGTCAGCAAGACTTGGGTAAGGCCATAGACTTCGTTAAACTACCAGAAAACACGGACAAAAACATGTATTTGTTCTTAACAAACAACATTAATGTAAGAGAATTCGAAAATTTCCCCATAGACTTCTGGGTAAACACTGCATGCCCAAGAATAGAAGAAGATGACTCAAGAATAATAAGCTTAGACAGAATAACAAAGATGAAGGATTTGGAGTAAAATGGTGATTAAGAAAGCTGCTGAGACAGATTTATCTGAAGTAAAGTTACTCGCTGATTCTCTTTTAGTTGATTCGCCATCTTCTGATCAAGACGCGGGCTTTTATTGTTATTCCCTATCGTTAGATCAATATAAGAGAAGATTAGAAAGTCCTCTTTTTCTTGTTTCTAGCCAACCAAGTGTGCTTGGTGGTTTTTGCTTAGCCTATGATCGAGCATTCACAAATCGATTAAGAGGAAAAGAAACTACTCTGAGCGATGACCCTGTTTTTAATTTTCTTTCAGACCTGTCTGGAGATTTCGTTTATATAGATCAATTGGCGGTTAAGGGTCGTGATAAACTCGTTGGAATGCGTACTGTTCATGGACTTGTAAGAGCTTTACGCTCTTCTGTTGATGGCAGGGTTGTGATTGGTGCAATTAGTCATGGGCCGTGGAAGAATGAACGAGCGATAAGATTTAGTGCTGCCCGGGGTGGAAGAGTTATTGGAGAAGTTACAACCCTTTCTGGTATAACACTTGGGATGCATGCTTTTTACTCATCATAAAACTAGAGGTACTTCTCAATCCCCTTTCTTCAAAAATTTAAAAAATTTTAAAATAAAAATTATAGAGACTTTAGTCTCTAGCTATAACGAAAATTGTTCTTAAAGCTACTATAACTGCTGCTGGAACGAAAAGAATCATTAGAGCAGAGAGTATTAGTGAAACTTGAGGAACAACTGCTAAGACTGCGCTACCCATGAAGGATACGATAACTAGAGAAACTGAAGCCAGTAAGAAATTACTATTTTCAGCTGCTCCAACATTTAACAATCCTACCACTAAACCAATAAGTACTAAGACTATTGGGATCCAAGTAACGTTGCCAAGGCTTGATTGGAATAGTCCTAAAACGATTGCTAAAACCACACCAATAAGGAAAGCCCAAGCGCCTATAGCGTTCGACCTGCTATTTTTTGCTGCCATATTTTACCTCCTTTTAGATGATTTATAGACGTATAATCCGTTTATAAACATTGTCCTAATCCATTAGTCTAGAATAATACCTCTTACTAATAAGTCCTATAATGCTCTGTTTCAAATTACCGAAAAGTTTATAAAAGGTTATAACTCCACAATTACAACACAAAATGAAATCGAGATTATTTAGTATAATTTTTGCAAGTTTAATATTGCTTTTAGCTGTAGTTTCCGTTAGTGCTACAATAACTGCTTCGCAAACAAGCTTTTCAAACTCTACTAATCCTAGTGATGATAGTACTACTAGAACAATTTCCTTTGATTTCACTCTTGCAAGTTCTGATGTAGCTGATGCTAATGTAATAATAAGAACTTCTGGGTTTTCCTCATGGAATCCTGTTTTAAGCAAGACTAGTGATATTATTGTACCAAGTGGTACTAATTCTTACTCTTTACAATTGACTGTTCCTAAGTATTCAACTAATCCTACATCTGGAACAATTTTTGTTAATTACAGTAGTGGTGTTCCAATAGCTTCTATTCCTGTATCAGTTGCTGTTAATTCTTTTGCTTCATTAAAATTCTTAAAAAGCCCTGTTATTCTTAACAAGAGCAGTAATAATGCTTCTGTAACTATAAAGAATGATGGTAATCAACCTATAACTAATATTGTTGTTTCCATTGAGAATAACGCTGTTAGAGATTCTGATGATGAAGAATTATCATTAAGCTTTACTCCAACTGAGTCTTTCAATCTTAACCCTCAAGAGACTAAAATAATTAATGTTACTTACTCCCAAGATCCTGAAGACATTGATTTACTTCTTGGTTCAGCAAGCACTACTATTAGAGCTGCTTCAACATTATTCAGCACTTCAACTGTTTTAACATTCAACCAAGACTTCTGTGAGTCTGGTGAAATAGGTAACGATGTTGAGATAGTCTCAGTTCAAGATGAAACATCAAGCAATGGTAACTTCGATTGGGATCTTCTTGAAGAAATAGAACTTGAAATAGAAGCTAGAAACAATGATAATGATGAACAAGACGTAACTGTTGCTATCACTCTTTACGACCCAGAAAACGGCGACAACTTATTCGAAGACGAACAAACAATCTCAATAAATGATGATGATGAGGAAACATTCCTTTTCAACTTCACTCTTCCAGCTGACACTCCTGACAATGCAAGATTATACGTTAAAGCTTACTTTGACGGTGACCAAGACGAACAATGCGATAACCGTTGGGACTCTAGGGCTTTTGAAAGTATAAGCATTAATGATCGTGATGATTACGAAGTTGGAATAACTGATTTAGAGATTGAAAGTCCTTTAATGTGTGGTTCAAGCGCTAGTCTTGAAGCACAAGTTCACAACATTGGCGACAAAGATCAGAAGAGAGTTCTTGTAAGTGTAACTAATGATGAATTAGGAATAGACCAAGAAGTATTATTAAGTAACCTTGACGCTGGTGAAAGCAAGAGAGTAATATTCAATATTGACATACCCCAAGATGCTGATGAAAAATTATTCCAGTTAGGTATTGAAGCAAGACACGAATACAACTCAAGAAATGATAACTATGAGTCTGTTAATGATCGTGTCTTAAGATCTTTCAGAGTTGAAGGTAACTGTGTAGATGATGGATCATCTTCCGATGGTTTATTAACAATTTCCCCAACTTTAGAGTCTGAGGCTGTTGCTGGTAAAGAATTAGTTATTAGAGCTAGTATTAGAAATGTTAACTCTGATGCTGGTACTTTCTCAATAATTCCTTTCAGTTACGAATCATGGGCTGTTCTTGATGGTGTTGAGCCTTCATCAGTAGTTTTAGCTAAAGGAGAAAGCAGAGACGTTACAATAACTTTAACTCCTAAGAGCGGCACTTCTGGAGAACAAAAATTCACTATTAGAGCATCAAAAGGTAGTGTTATTACTGATCAAGAAGCAGTTGTATTCATTAAGGGTTCATCTGCACCTTCAGGTTCAGCAATAATTGACAGCATTAAGGAAAACTGGGTTATTTGGGTTATAGTATTAGCTAATATTATTTTAATAGCAGCAATAATAATTGCAGCTGTAAGACTTTCAAGAAGAGAATAAAAATTTCTATTAATTCTATGGCTAATGAAAATAATGACGGTTGCTCTTCTTGTCTTGGTTTAACAGCATGTGTTGTATTTGGTGGTGTTACTGCGGGAGTTTTTTTAGCTGAATTAATAGGTTCTTTTACTCATGGTCCTATTGACCTAATGAGAACTTCTTATAATTCTTTAGTTGGTGATTCTCCTATTATTAAAGAAAGACTTGTTGATTATGTTCGTAGGGGCATAAGGCACGATGTTCATAAATATGAGCGAAGTGAATCAAGAGAAGAACAATTAACTGAGAGTAGGCTTGCTAAAGAGCTTGGTTATAATGACAATTTGCCTGAAGGGGAAAAGGTTGATTCTAGTAAGATTGAGATGAGTGTTTTGTGGGATGCTCAAGAGGACCATTCAAGATCTTTCCGTCAAAGATGGATTTGGGCTAATCTTAATGACAAATAGTTTTATTTATTAATCAAGTCTTTATATTAGTATTATGAATTACTCTAATAGTTTTTTTGTTGCTTTAATAAGTAGGTATCTTTCTTTATTTCTTATTTCTATTAATGGCTTATTCATTATTTATTATTTTATGAGCCCGATAACTTACTTCTTATCCTTGTTTATGTTGGGGTTGGTGGGTTCTACTCAAGGATTTTTCTTAGAAAAATTAATAGTTTTTAATGGTTTAACAATAGGATTAGTAGATGCTTGTGTTGCTGGAGCAGCTTATTATTTACTGTTAGCTCTTTGTTTAACGACGCCTATGATCCTTCATAAGAGGGTCAAGGCCGTGGTTTTTTCTCTTTCTTTATTCCTAATTATTAATGTTATTAGAATAACGATTTTTTCTCTTATTGCTGTTTCCGAAGGAGGTAGTAACTATTTTGATACTTTACACTTGTTTTCTTGGTATTTTCTTAGTATTATAATAGTTTTAGGGGTTTGGTTTACTACAACAAAAGTTTTTGTTATAAGTGGTATTCCTGTTTATGATGACTTCAAGTTTTTATTAAGATATCTCAAAAAATGATTACTTATGGCTTTTAGGCTGTTTTTTCTTTCTTATTTTGTGTCTTAACCACTCTATTATTGGTGGTATTAATGAAACGAATATTATTAGGTATATTATTATGTGTAAGTTTTCTTTGACTAGTGTTATGTTTCCGAAGAAGTATCCTGAGAATACTAATAATCCTACCCATAATACTGCTCCTATGACGTTGTATGATAAGAATTTTTTGTATTCCATTCCCCCAATTCCTGCTACGAACGGTGCGAATGTTCGCACGATAGGTATGAACCTTGCGTAAATTATTGTTTTTCCTCCGTGCAGCTTGTAGAATTCTTTAGTTTTTTCTAAGTATTCTTCTTTTAGGAATCGGAATTTTCTTATTATTTTTTCTCCGAAGAATTTTCCTAAGTAGTAGTTTAGTCCATCTCCTAGTATTGCTGCTGTTGATAAAGTTATGAATAATATTATTGGGTTTAGTAATCCCTGGCTTGAGAATGTTCCGGCGACGAATAATAGTGAGTCTCCTGGTAGGAATGGGAAGAATACTACTCCTGTTTCTATAAATATTATTAGGAATAGTATCCAGTATGTTAGTGGCCCGCTTTGTTGTAAGAATATTCCTATATACTTATCAATGTGTAATAATAAATCAATTATTGACACCATTTTATCTTTTTTTATTGTCCTTGTTTTGATGCTTCAATAGCTATCTCAGTCATCATTCTTTCAAGGGCTGGTAGTGTTTGGCACTCTGCAATATTAACGATGTAACAATTATTCACTGTTTCTCTAACGCTTGTTGTTTCTCCGTTTAAAGCTTTTTGTAACACTATGACTGTTGAGTTTTCTGCGTCCGCGCATGTTGCGTATGTCATGTTTGTTTCTTGTGCGTATTCGTACTCGTGTGATGCTCCTTTAACCTGGAATCCTGCATCGGTTAAGAATCTTGCCATGTTTGCTACTGCTATTACGTTGTCTTCGCATCCTTCGATTGCTCTATCAAATGACATTATCACGTTTCTTAAGATTTTTGTTCTACCATCATATTCTATTTTGTCTAATTCTTTTGGGTTTGTTCTTAGGATCATGTCGTAGTATCCTTGCGTTTTTCCTGTTAGTGGATCAATTGCGGGCACTTTAACAATGTAGAAGTCTACTCCACCTTGAGTATTTTTTGTAAATTGTAAACCTCTATAGCTGGGGTTTGATAAATTGTTAGTTACTAAGTATGCTATAATTGTTACTAGTATTACTACTCCCATTATTAGTGTTATGTTTCTTAATTGTTTGTTTCTGAAGGCTTCACTATTAATGTTCACTTCTTCTTTTTCTTTCTTAATATTTTTTTTAGTCATGTTTTCATTGTACTCCTAATATTCTGAAAAGTAATGCGTCAGCGGTTTTTAAAAGTTCTGTATCTTTACTCTTTATTATTATACACTTATTATCTGTTGTTACTCTTGATGTTTCATTTTCTCCTACTTCTGTTATTACTAGGAACGTATTTGTGCAGTCTTTTATTGGCAGGTTATCTTCGCATTTTTGGTTGCTTATGTTTGATTCTTGTAAGCATGCTTCTTGCGATCTAATTATGTATGGGTTAATGTTTGTTAGTATTTCTCTTGCTGCTAGTATGTTTCCTGAGTAATAGACTGTTTGTCCTGAGAATGCTTGTATGTTTATGAATGGTACGTTAATGTGTTTTACTTCTTCCGGTGTGTACGATGAATAAAATGTGTTTCCTTGTACTTCAAATAGCCACAGTCCGCTTTCTTGTCCTACAAACTTTATTTTGTTGTATTCAACTATTTGTCCGCTAGGATTACTGGCTATTGGTGTTCCTGATGATGTGTCTGTGCTTGTTGATTGGTAGTTTAGTAATGCGTATCCTGCTGTGCTTAGAAGCATTAGTAGGACCATTATTATTCCCAGGGTTGTCTTGTTTCTTTTTTCTTTCTTTTCTATTTCTTCTCTGCTTGTTAATTCTCTCATAATTAGTTATTACTGACTAAGCCTTTTAAACTTTATGAACTGATATGGTGTAGTTTATCGACGAGAGCTAACGCTTAATGACAAAAAATTAAGGAATCAGCAATTTGCTGATTCCTTCGAATCCTAAAGGATTCTTCAAAACTCTGAAAATCTTGGCTTTCGATTTTCAGGGCTTTGAGGACTTTAAAGTCCTCAAAAAGCAAAAAAATAAAAATAAAAATTTACTTTTTCTGTTTTTAAGCAGATTGAACAGGGTAAACGTTTGACGTTCCCTTGTCCGTTGCGTGACCTTCCTTCAACTTTGCAGCTGCAGTTGCAGTATTTGCTGCTTCGTAACCTGCTACAAGCATTGCAACCTTACCCACATTATATGGAGATTCCATTGCCTTTAACATGTATTGACCAGCACCTACGTTTGTCTTAGCTGTAAAGTCAGCACCACAGATTGGTGAATTTGCGCTAGCGTCAACAAGTTTCCTTGCTACCGTATTAACACAGCTTCCACCTATAACTACTAAGTTCTTGTTCATGAACGATTCACTCTCAGAGTCCTTAAATATAAGAACATTCCCAGTGCCTTGTGAGCCCTCGGAACCTGGAGTTAGTGTTGTTTCCTTCCCACGGAAGAATACATCAACATACATCTGTTCACTTGGATAACTTATAGCTACAGCACCGTTGGTGTTTGTAGTAGTGTCCCTCTCAACCCATGTACCAAACTTGTCCATTGCCTGACTCTTGTAAGAATTGCTTTGCAGTGTTGCGAAGCTTCCTAAAGTGTCAGAGAATAGTGGAGTGCCTATTGCAGGCATTCTGTTACTTCCGCTTGACGTTGTCAATGGAATACAGATAGCGTGACCGTTTGTTGTATCAACAGTCTTCTCTTCCTGTAAAAGTACAGCTGGACCCATAGTAGAGTTAAAGATGCAACTACTTCCGCCAAGATTCAATGAATCTAGGGTACCTGCAGCAGGATTAGCCGTGCTGTTAGTAGTCCATGTTACATTAAATGCTACGTTACCGAAACTCGTTGAGTTTCTGTTGTATGCGTTTGTAGCGTTACCACCAGTTAATATGCTACCTGATTTGTAATCAGATAGTGTATATAATCCTGGAAGTGAATAAGTGGTAGCATTATTAACTGTTGCTTGTGTTAAGAATGAAATCCACTCACCGTTTTGCAACTTTATTCTAGGATACAATGTTGTTTGCGTACCAGGATTACCGGCAGCAGAACCCGCACCCCAAGTTACGTTAACAGTCCATAAGGCGCTGTCAGCGTTTGAAGGGTTTGTGTTAACATAGTATTCTCCGCCGCGGATGTTTGCAACTGCTGTTGTTGTGTTAAGGTTACCTACAGTGAACTTATATTGTTCTCCTGTTATGGCATCCGAAAACGTTAATTGATCGTTTGTGCTCGTTCCCGCTGGGATTGAGTCAACACGAAGAATCACACCATAATCGTTATCATTAACGATAAGGTATTCTTGCATCTTAGCATTACCACCCTCAATATTTGTCATATTAAGGTTGTTGTCGTAAGAGAAGTCAACTCTAGCAAGAGCTGAATCTGCGGTTTGGTCTGAGTCCCTCGCGTAGTTTAGAGTGTACTCTTTATCAGATAAATCTGTTGTAAAGGTTGCTCTTGCAGCTACGGAGTTGTCCGTGTCGAATCTTAGCATATCTCTGCTTTCAGCATCTAATGATGGAACAGGACCAACGTGATCAAGAACTAAGTTCTTGAAAACTCTGTCAGTGTAGGATTGACCAGCTTTAAGGTAGTCTCCTATACTTGATTCTGCTGATTGTGAAACCATTATTGCACTGATTCCAGCACCAGCAGTTCCTGTTATTTCAGCATTAGTTCCTAACAACGAAGTGTCATCTGCACCAACTCTGACGGATTGTCCGTCTTCGAAGTGTAGACTAGTTGAACCTATTAAAAGTTCAGCTCTGGAAAGTGTTCCAGTCTTTGTTGCGTGGAATAAATCTTTGACGTAAACTTCGAAACCGTCTGCGAACTTGTAGCTGTTACCCTTAGTAACGGATCTTGATGATCCATCAACTTCGATAGTAGCAGTATTTGTTGCAGAAGTTCCAACCAACATTACTGTGTGGTCTTTAGCGCCAACTGTTACTGTTGCAGTATTGCCTTCCTCGACAGTGGTTGTTGTACCGCTTCCGTATAGGTACAGAGTGTTAGAATCGGAATTCGAACCAATAGTATACTTGTTTCCTAAAATCATAATGTCGGCTGTTCCAACTACGTCAGAACTTGATACATTAAGAATCTTAGAGAATGTCAAAGTATAGTTATACGTTGGTGCGCTTGTTCCCGAATAACCCAAATCTAAGATTAGGGCAGGGTCGACACTTTCAGAAGATTTTCCGAAAGTAATTTTTCTAGTGTTTATACCTGGGTAAATTACCTGTGTATATTTGTACTCTGTTCCTGCATTGTCGTAAGCGGAACCATCAGCTAGTAGTGTTGGTAAGTAGTCCTTTGTAAGAACTGTTCTTGCCGCACTTAAAGTAGAGTTTACGTACAGTTTCTGACTTGAAGAAGCCAAATCTGCAGAATCTCCACCTGTACTTGATGCTGATGAACCTGAGGAACTTGTTACTTTGCTTTGAAGGTTTGTTTGTATATCTATAGCTGCCGATAAGTCGCTAACAGCTGCGTTAGAACCATAAACGATTGCTACATCTGCTGCTCCACCCGACACGAAAGGTGCTGGGTAATTAGCTGCGAATGCTGCACCCATAGTGCTTCCAAGCATTACTGCGCTCGCCAAAATCGATGCTATTTTTTTAAACATAACCATTTTCTATTTTTTTTATAAACCTCCTTTCATCTATTTTCGAAACCTAACACTTGGCATGATAGGGTATTTGCCATGTGTATTTTGGTTGTATCTCTGTTGTCCCTATTAGAATACTGATCTAGCCAGTATTCGCGATATTTGTAATACCACTAAATCTTACCCCTTTAAAAACCTTTCGTCCTTTACCCCCTATTTCAGCCTCGCTGATGAGTTTTTTACTATTTTTCTTTATAAAGCTTTCGGTTAAATTAATGTCCTATTAACAGTTGTTATAGAAAGATTTATAAGTATGGGGGTTCTAAATGTACATATATGGCTTTACTAAACCACTATGAGCAAAGTATGCTTTTAATTATTTAAAATGGCGTCGAAGAAGAAGCGTATTATTGATTTATACATTACTCCCACGTCCTTTAGTTTCTTATTTAAGAAAATTAGTGGTAAAAAGGCTGAGGATTACGACTTTTCTGGTATTACTGACCTGCGTAAGCTTCTTAGTAATGAGCGTGCTAAAATGCTTTATGTTATTAAGAACCAAAAACCTTTATCTATTTATTCTCTTTCTAAAATGTTAAGTCGTGACTTTAAGGCTGTTACTAAGGATCTTAAAATCCTTGAACGTTTCGGTTTTGTTAAGCTTATTTCTGAGCGTAAGGGTAACCGTAAGACTGTTAGGCCGGAAGTTGAAGTTTCTCAGCTTTCTATTAATCTTAACTTTTAGGCACTACTGCTGCATATTTGTGTTTCTACTCTTATTACCCCTGGCAGGCTGCTTATGCTTTGAGTGTTTCCGCTCTTTGTTCCTTCACATTTTCCTTTTTCTGTAGTGTAGAATTCTACTCCTCCGCTGCTTCCTTGGCTTGTGTTTTGTTGGTAGTATGCTTTAAAACTGTAATAGTTTGTTGGTGCTTGGCCGTTTATTGGGAATGTTGAATCTAATAATTCTCCTACTGTTTTGTTTAATAATTCACACGTTTTCTTCCCATCATAACAACTTGTTCCTTTTCTGCACTCTTTTATTAGGTCTTCTAAGTCTAAGTAGCTTGGCACTTTTTTTATGCTACAATCTGTTGTTACTCCGAGTGCCGCCCCTGCAAAGTTTTCTAGTCTTACTGAGCTTTCTATTGGCGCTGTTTTTCTTAGGGTTATCCCAAAGAACACTAATGCTACCACGCTTACTAGCAGAACTATTATTATGAATCCTACTATTTCATCCTGTCCTCGCTTGTTCTTCATGTTTTTATTGTTATTTCTCCGAACTGGCATTTGTCGTATGTGTATCCTTCAGCATTTTTTTCTTTTCTGCATATTTTTACATAACTTGATGCCGTTCCCCCATTACTGGATGTTATTCCTTTGTTTTCAATTCTTATTAGGTTGCAACTGTCTATATTTCCGCTATTACACTCAATTATTGTTCCTCCCCCTATTTTTGGGTATATCTTTCTTATTTCTATGCTTCTTATTGGCCATACTGCTTCGAATAGTCTTGTATTTTTTAGTGCTTGTGCCTTGTCATAGTCTATGCATTGTGTTCCGCACGTTAGTTCTGGTGAGTCTGCTATTGTTAGTGCTAAGGTTATTGCTTCTTCTTGTTTTATGTTTGCCGCGCTTTTGTTAATGCTTGATGATTTTAGTGTTAACCAGAATAATCCTACTAGTACAAAGAATAATACTGTTCCTAGTATCATGAATGCTGTTTGTTGTATTTTGAACTGTGCTTTTTTGTTTGTTATTTTTTTTAGTTCCATAATTCGCATATTCCGTTTTGGTTTATTCCGTCAGCTATTGATTTTACGCCTGATAGGTCTTGTGATGTTCTTAGAGTTCTTGCTGCTGTGTCTAGTGTTAGTAGTGCTGTTTCTTGTCCGCTTTCGCATACTCCTCTTATTGATAACAATTTTGATTTTTCTGTGTAAAGTTTTGCTAAGTTGCTTGTTCTCATCATTATTCTTTTTACATTACACTCATAATCTGTCTTTTTTGAGAATATTGCCGGATACAATAATTCTTTTACGAAGTATTTTGTCCCGGAGGGGCTATTTACGTATCCTCTACTATATTTTTCTTCTCCTGCTCCTGATGTGTCCGTTACCATGCTGCCGCAAGTGTTTGTTGATCCTGTATCAAAGCATACTACTTGACTCTTGTTTATCATCGTCATGTTTTTTATACAGTCTCCTACTGTTTCTTTTATTATTATGTTTTTCATTCCTAAATCGTTTATTTCATCTTCTACGAATCTTGGTGGTTTAACAAAACAATAATTTTTGTCTGTTATTACCAGAAGGTTTGCTGTTTTGAATGGTAAGTTTAAGCTTTTTGTGAAATAGTCAAATTCTCTTCCTTCTGATTCTTCCGTAAAGAATATGTACTTGTTTGAGAATTCTATTCCTACACCTTTGTCGCCGTATTCTTTATCATTAAAGCTTTTCTTTTCTGCTATTGATATTCTTTGTCTTCCTAGGCTGCCGTCCGTGAAGCAATCTGAATATATTTTTATGTCTGATTGTAGACTTATTTTTCCTGTTCTTGCTTCTCCTAATCCTTGGACTCCTAATGGTTCGAATAGTGTCGTTAACTTTTTTGCTGTTTCTGTACTTTGTTGGAATTCTCCTGTGTTTAGAAATTTTCCTGATGCGTATATTGCTATGAACAGTATTGCTGCTCCTGCGATTAGTGCGAATATCCAATTGAATGAGAATTCAAAACCCCTTTTTTCCATTATGATAACTATCAATAAACACTTTTTATACTCTTTTATTGCAATGTTTTTGTTTTAGAATCCTTATACTTTTTCTATTCTTACTAGGCTTTCGTAGAATCCTTTACTTATTTTCATTTTTGGGTTGTTTTCGTTTGTGATGCAGTAAGGGTTTCTTCCTTTTGTTACACTGCTTATGTTTAGGTGTTTTATCGTGTGGTATGGTATTTCGCATGCTTTTTCTGGTGGGTAGAAGAAAAAGTTCGGGTTATAAAATCCGTATCTTACTTTTACGTCAGAATACTTGTTATCTGTTAATGGCTCTGTCATGTTTGTGAAGCATACTTCTTTAATTGATGATGGTAATCCTACTGTGAATGTTTCTTCTCTTGCAGATGATTGCCATACTTTGTCAACGTTATCTTGTAAACCTTTGAGAAATATGCTCATTTCAGAACATTTTTGAAGTCCGAGAAAGTGTCTTACTACTATTCCTGCTGTTATTATGAATACTACTATTAGTATTATTGAAAAAATTACTGAGAATGGCATGCCCATTGTTTGTTGGGCGCGTTTATTTCTTATCATTTGTTGTTATAAGCTTTAACAGTCATTGAGCAGCTTGTTGTTGCTGGTTGGTTTCCGCTTCTGTCTGAGCATTTTATATAGTAGTTGTAATTAGTGTTCCATTCTACGAAGTGGACTCGAGTGTTATCATCTGACATTTTAATTCCGTTAGTTATTTCGTAATTGCAAGTTGTTGTACTGTAAGTGCATGTTGAATCTTCGTTTGTTGTTATTTGTAAGCATCCTGAGTTTCCACAAACGCTGCTTTCTCCGCTGTCGTGTTTTGCTCTAATAATTATTGGTGCTTTTTCATCAATTTCTACTCTTATTCTTGTTTTGTTATAATCTGCGTTTCCTCCTAAGTCTACGCATTTGAAGTAGTAGTCGTATGTTCCTGCTTTTAGGTTTTGTCTTTGTCTATGAATGAATGATCCTGTATCAAAGAATTTTACGTAATCTTTTTCTTGGTTTGTTGTGCTGTAATAACAAGTTGCTTCTCCGTCTCTGTACCCGTTAGCTGTTTCTACTTGTAAGTCTACAGGTACTATTGATGAACTTCCCATTATTGTTCCGTTAGGTCCTTGGCGTACTATGTTTAATTGTTGTGTTCCGAAAACTTTGAATTCGTAACTTTCTTGGTTAATATTTCTTTCATTATCTGCTCTTCCTGGTTGGTCTTTGCATCTGAAATAAAACTTGTTTTCTTCTCTGTCTTTTATTCCAGTTAATTGTCCTTTACATGCGTATAGCATGTTAGTGTTGAATTCTGTTACGCTTTGAGAGCACGTAAGGGTGTTTTCCATGACGTTGTAATCTTTGTCTTCATTACTCCACTTGCAATCTGCTGGTTCGTTAGTATAAACTGTCATGTTTAGTTTGTCGGTGCCAAATGATATTGGCATTTCGTTAATCAGGCTTGTTGCTTCTATTCTTGCTGGTGTTGTGTCCGGGCCTTTATTTACGCAAAACTTTATTGCGAATTCGTCTTCATTGTAATTTCCGTTAGGGTCTGAGCATCTTATCAGTAAGTTGTAGTTTCCATCATTCTTTATTCCTGGGTCGGCAGTGTCGCTTGAGTTTGATGCTGGTCTTGGTAATGATAGTGTTTGTGTGTGGTTGTACTTGAATGTTGAACTTCCGCCAAGGTAGTATCCCATATCGTCAAAGTTTGCTGTGTGGTTATAGTCTACTTTACAACTTGTTGGTTCGTTAGTTGTTACTCCGAAAGTTATTGGGAAGAATGCTTCTATACATCCGTCCTCGTTGTTAGTGTTGTTTAGGTTCTTTATTTCCATTCCTAATCCTGGTGGTCTTATGTGTACGTTTGAGTACTGGTATCCGCTGCTTAGGTTTTGGTAGTTTGGTGTTATTGTTGGGGATTCAACGTCTCTTGCGTTAATCCATGTGCATTTTTCTTCACCTGTTCCTTTATTTAATAATTCGCATGCTGCTCCTAAACTTCTACATCTGTATTCGTTACATGGGAAGTTTTTTCCGTCAACGTTACACTTTTCGCATGCTTCTCCTCCTTTTGGTGGCTGCCACAAGTTACACTCGAATGTTACTTTTTCTTCGCTCGTTGAACTATATGTTGCTAAGAAAACTATTACTCCTATAGCTACTCCTATTCCTGTGGATCCTAGTATTCCCCCGCCAATAGTGTTTGGGAATAGTGCGTCCCCTCCAACAAGTAATGTGTTAGCTGCTTCATATCCCATTATTCCCGCAAATGCTGAAACACTAAGAGAACTTGTTAGTGCTGAGTCTAAACCAAAAAGTCCCCCTAATAATTGTATTCCACCAACAATGAATAAAGCTGTTTGAAATCCTGATAATATATTACTTAAAGCATATCCTCCTGTTCCGGTGCCTAAATTACCAAAAATGTCTGAGGTGTATTTAGTAGTGCCTGCATTGTCAAGTGTTAATGTCGCTCCCCCATTTGCTGGGTTACCTACTTCTAATTCATTATTCTTGTTAATGCTATTAGTTATATCCAAATCTTGACCATTAGGGCCTGCTCCTTGGGCATAATAATTTGTTGCTCCACCATTCTGGACCTTAACGACCTTTGTTCCTGCAGAAACTGAGGTTCCATCAATAGTTGCATCTTGTGTAAACTTTCCTACGTTAGTTGATTGCGAACCTGATGATGTAGGCGTAGATCCTCCTGAGTAGGGGTTTAATTTTACTGGTGCAGTTTGTCCTGGTGTTCCATCTGCACTTACGATACTTGTGTTATATAATGTAATGCTAAAAGCAAAAATTGCTAGTAACAAGTTAAAAATTATTGATATAGCAGCAGTTTTTTTAGAGAATAAATTATTATGCTTATTACCACTCTTTTTCATCATCGATTATTAACGCCTGAAGCGTTTATAAAACTTATTAGAATTATCATTTATTGTAACGAAATGGATAGATGATGGGATTTAGTTAGTATTTTTACTTTTTTTCATCTGTGCTTTGTTTTTCTTTGTTTGTGTCTATTCTCTTCCATATCTGATTTTTAGAGTATGAGCATTCTCCGTGCCATGTTTTTAAATTAACTAACTTTTCATCTTCTGTGGTAAAGTATCCTGTTTGTCTTCTACCATCTTTCATTATTAAGACTGTGTCATAATCATTATCGTTACCTAAGGAGTCTTTGTTATCATTGACTACTTTCCAAATGTTGTTTTTTGAATATGCGCATTCTCCGTGCCATGTCATTAAGCTTAACAAATTTTCGTTCTCCCCATCATAATAACCTTTTATTCTTCTACCGTCTTTCATTATTAGGATAGTATCGTAAAACTCATCTTCACCTCCAACTAAATTGGAGTTTTGTGAAGATTGTCTATTGGCAATATTCTCTCCAGCATTTTCTATACTTTGAGAAAGTCTTTCGTTATTACCTATGGCAATGGCGCCTTGTCCCATTGCTTGATACATCGCACCAGTTCTTCCCCCTAAACCTACCCCAAAAGTGTTCATACCAACGCCCCATCCTTGAGTTGTGCATCCAGCAAGAGCTAACATTCCTATTAGTCCTGTGTTTTTAAGTTTTTTAATTTTATCTCTCATTTTTTTGATTGTCTATTTATTTAAGAATTCGTTAGGAGAATTAGGTTTTGGTGCGCCACCTTTTAGTGTTCCGGGGGTATAACCTATGCCATTATATTGTTGGCTTTGTGGATTCCATGTCCAAACTGGTTGTCCAAAATCATTACTCACAGTGTGTTCCATATCCCAGAGGTTTATTATTCCATCACCATTATAATCAATAGGTGTAGTTTGAACATACTTGGTTGATGTAACTCCGCCAAGGGCGTATTGTTTCTTCTCAACATACCCTCCCTGAACTGCAACAATCTCAGTCTTTTGATAACCTAAGGGGTTGAACATAACTCCAAGAGCCTCGGAAGGCGTAGTAACAGCAACGCAACCTTCAGAAGCTGCTAAAACTCCAAGTAATCCTAAAGAAGCTACTCCTTTATTAACTATATCTTTTAACCCATTAACCATGACATTTTCCATCTAAATTAGTATATAAATGTTACTATTAGCCGGTTACGAATATATTGTTATTTTTGGGAGGTAACACTTCTCCTCTCCTCACTTTTGGTCTAATAAAATTGTTTTATCTTGTTTGGGGAATATTTATAAACAATTTTTGTTACTATTTATCATGAATATTGCCGATAAAAGGGGTCAGGTTACTATTTTCATTATTATCGCTCTAGTTATTGTGGTTCTGGTTGGTCTTCTTTCTTATTTTTGGAATGATGTTAAAACTTTTACTATCGAGACTAACCCTCAAAGTTTTTTAGAAACATGTTTAAGTGATCCTATTAAGAATTCTGTTAGTAAAATTCTTCTTAGTGGTGGTGTCAGCGTTAACAAAAACTATTATCTTTATAACGGTCGTAAAATTGAGTTTTTGTGTTACACTAATGAGTACTATAAGACTTGTGTTTTACAACAACCCTTCCTTAAAGACTTTATTTCTAAAGAAATCGTTAATGATCTAAGGCCGGCCGTTTTTGATTGTTTAACTTCTCTTCGTTCGGAAATGGAAAGTAAAGGTTATGCTGTTACTAGCTCTTCTTCAAGGTCTGATTTAATTATGAATCTTAGTCTTAACAGGATGGACTTCATTATTGTTAGCCCTTTAACTTTCTCTAAGGGCGAATCTGCTCAAAGTTTTTCTTCTTTCACTATTAGTAAAAGAAGTGAGGTTTATTCTTTGATCATGTCTGCTGTTTACATTCTTAATTGGGAAGCTCGTTATGGTGACTTTGATACTTTATCATTCATGCTTTCTTATCCTGATTTGCGTTTAGAGAAGCAGAAGCAAAGTGATGGTAGTAAGATTTATATTCTTTCAAGTAGAAGCACTCTTGAGGAATTCAATTTTGCTTCTAGAAGTATTTCCTGGCCTCCAGGTTTATCTTTTAATGAAGTAATAGTAGGTGATCAAAATGAATAATAAGTTACTAACAATTTTTTGTCTATCAGTATTTTTAGTTTCAGTATTGGCTTTTAGTTCTTTTGCTGCTTCTACGGTTACTACTACTTCTACTGTTTGTTGTGAAAGAACTAAGTCTGGTGCTTGGTGTCAAAACACTTTACAGTCTGAGTGTGATGCTTCTTATTCTCAAACTCCCTCATCTTGTGATTCAACATCTTTTTGTAAGTTAGGGACTTGTTATGATTCTTCTGAAGGGTTATGTTTAGAGAAGACTTCTCAAAAGTCTTGTCAAGATGGTGGCGGTGTTTGGAATAGTGCTATTAATCCTGATGAGATTCCTCAATGTCAAAGTGGTTGTTGCGTTCTTGGCGGTCAGGCTGCTTTTACTACTCTTACTCGTTGTAAAATGTTATCATCAACTTATGGTTTGCAAACAGACTTTAGAAAAAACATTGGTACTGAGGCAGAATGTGTTGCTGTAACTCAAGCAACTGATGAAGGGGCTTGCGTTTACGAGCAAGACTTCACTAGAACTTGCAGGTTTACAACTCGATCTGACTGTACTAAAGTTAAGGATTCTAATTTTTATAAAGACTTTTTATGTTCTGCTGAGGACTTAGCAACAAATTGTGGTCTTACAACTAAGACTACTTGTTTGGCTAATAAAGATGAAGTTCACTTTGTTGATTCTTGTGGTAACCCTGCTAATATTTATGATGCAACAAAGATTAATGATAAGTCTTACTGGAGAAAGGTTATTCCTAAGGAAGAAAGTTGTAATCCTGATGGTAGTAACTCTAATTCTCCTGCTTGTGGTAATTGCCAATACTTTAGTGGTAGTGTTTGTAAGGATTATCAATCTGCTGCTTCTTCAGTTAAGCCTGATTACGGTAACTTTATTTGTCAGGACTTAAACTGTAAGGGTACTTATGATGGTGAGAATTATCGTCATGGTGAATCATGGTGTGCTAATGATAATGATGATCCTGACTCAGACTCTGTTGGTAGTAGGCATTATCGTCATATTTGTGTTAGTGGTGAGGAAATAGTTGAGCCTTGTGCTGATTTCCG
This sequence comes from Nanobdellota archaeon, assembly GCA_038045945.1. GTDB lineage: Archaea > Nanobdellota > Nanobdellia > Pacearchaeales > GW2011-AR1 > JAGVWS01. Next base: position 33,743 of record JBBSXC010000004.1, on the reverse strand, counting down.
TCAAGAAGTTTGTTTACAAGACTCAATAAGCACTGCTTCTGGAGGTTTTTCTCAAGCTGGCTGCGTTGTTAATAGATGGCGTGATTGTGCTGGACAAAACTCCAAGTCTTCTTGTGAGGATGATGATGTTAGAGATTGTAAATGGCTTAGTAATGGCGACTCTTCTTCTTGTGTTCCTTCTGTTGCTCCTGGTCTTAACTTTTGGAGTGATAACCAAGCTTCTAACCAAATTTGTAAACAAGCTAGTGAAGTTTGTGTAGTTACTTTTGAGACTGGTGTTCTTAGTGGGGAAAAATGTGTTGACAATTGCGAATGTTTAGATGCTTCTTGGACTAAACAAAAAGAACAAATGTGCACTAGTTTAGGTGATTGTGGTACTAAAATTAACGTGATAAAAGTTTATGGTAGTGCTAAGGGTTGGACCGCCACTAAAGGGGGAAGTAAACTTGCAACAACCAACACTCCTGTGGTTAATTAAAGATTTTTTATATTCTTAGCGGTTTTGTTGGTGAAAATATTTTTTTAGGGTCTTTCTTCCAATCATTGTTAATATCCACGTATAATTCTAGTTCGTTCCCGTCTGGGTCTGTTATGTATAGGCTGTGAGTTACTGTGTGGTCTGATGTTCCTGTAATGTTAACTCCTTTTTTTGTTAGTTCTTTTATTGCTTTTTTTAGTTCTTCATCAGTTTCTCCTATTTTTAGTCCTATGTGGTATAGTCCTGGCTCAGGATGACTTTTTCTTCTTACCTCTCCTCCGATTTCTATGAGTAATAATTCGTGGTGTGTTCTGCCTGAAGAAAAGACTGCCATTCCTTTGTTTGATGCTATCTGAGTGAATCCTAATGTTTCTCTATAAAATTTGCTCATTATCTCAATGTCTGTAACGTATAATACTACGTGTCCTAATTCCTTAATGTTCATTAATGATTAATGGTTTTAGAAGTTAATAAGTTTTTATTATCATGCTACACTCGCTTCCCACTCTTGGGTTAGAGTATTTGTCTTTGCATCTTATGTAGTATGTGTCAAAATTGTTTATTGATGTTGTGTGTGTTTTAGTTACTCCTAGCATTCTGCTAGCGTTGTTAAAGTCGAAGTTGCAGCTTGTTGTTGTGTAAGCGCACTCGCTGTCTTCATCTGTTGTTATGCTTAGTGTTCCTGCAGAGTTGTATGCTCTTGTTATTACTGGTGCTTTTGTGTCTAGTTCTAGTGTGAATGATGTTTGTGCGCTTGCCGTGTTTCCGCTTGAGTCTGTGCATTCTAAGTATGCTACTTTGTTTCCTTTAGTCATTAGGCTGAACTCTTGTTTGTGACTTGTTGAGTAAGTATTGTAAAACTCTAAATATTTTCCGCTTTGTGTGAATGAGTATTTGCATTGTGCTACTCCTCCATCAACTCCTCCTGCCGTTTCTGCGCTTAGTGTTATTGCGAATGGTTCTTCTCCTCCATAAATTGTTGCTTTGTTTTCTGGTGTTATTTTTGTTATGTTTAGTTTATTCTTTGTTGTTTTAACGCTATAAGTGAAGTCTTGATTCATTGTGTTTCTTTCTGATTCTTTGTTTGTTCCTATTAGCCATGGTTTGTCTTGGCATTTAACGTAGAATTTTTTGTCACTATTCTTTATTCCTGTCATGTCTGTTTTGCATTCCCACCCTAGTATTCCTATATCTTGTACTTTTGTTTTGCAACTCATTGTGTTTTCCATTGTCGTGTAATTTTTTGCTTCTGTTTCTGACCATTTGCATGTTGCTGGTTCGTTAAGGTAGAAGTTTACGCTTATGTTTTCTGTGTTGTATGCTACGTTGCTTTCTGTTGGTGGACTTGTTTGTTTTATTATTGGTTGTGTTTTGTCTTCTGATGGTTTTACGCATGTGTTTACTACGTACTCTTTTATGTCTGAGTTTCCTGCTTTATCTTCGCATCTTACGTAATAGTTTATGTTGTTGTATTGTTGGCTTATTGTTTGTTCTAAAAGTTTAATGTTTACTGATTGTGGGTTTTGTAGTGATCCTAATACTTCGTAAATTACGCTTTCTGCGCTTGGTATCATCATTGTTATGTTGTGTGTTAGTGTGTAGCTTTCTGCTTCGTTGAATTGTTCTTCTGATTCATCAAAGCTTGTTGTTGGTTTCATTGAGTATGCGCATTGTGCTGGTTCATCTGTTTTTAGTCCTACGTTTATTTCTCTCATTTCTGGCACGCATTCTCCGCTGCTTGTTCTTATTTTTGTGTTGTATTCATCAACGTTTTGGTATGCGTATCCTGTTGTTAGTCCTTCATTCCATGGTGTTATTTTTGGTGTTGTGTTATCGTTTGGTGCTATGTTTACGCATGCTTCTTCTTCTGTTCCTTCATTAATAAATTCGCAAGCTTTTCCTAAGGCTGAGCATCTATAAGCTGTGCATTCTTTCAGCGGGTCTTTACTGCACTTTTCGCAGTCTGATCCTCCTTTTGGTGGTTGCCATGCTCTGCATGTGTATACTGCTTTTGTTTCTTCAACATCTCCAATTCCTAAAACTTTTGTTAGTGCTGTTACTATGATAAATATTACTATTGCTATTACTTGCCCTATTACTGGTATAACATTAGATACTGCTGCTATTCCTAATAATGTTCCTACAAGTGCTCCTGTTACTGCTATTATTGTTGCTCCTTGTCCTTGTATTCCTAAAACTTTTGCTACGATTGTTCCAACGGCTAATCCTATTCCTGCTCCCAAGGCTACTGTTCCTATTGATGCAAGCGCTGTGCCTAGTGGTGTTGTTAGTGTTGCTGTTCCCCCAAGTGATGCTCCTCCTGAGCTTACAAATCCTGGTATTGTTCCTCCAACAACTGATGTTGATAATATTGCTGTTGCTCCATATGTTAGTAATCCTACAACTCCAATTCCTGAGCCTAGACTTGTTAATGCTCCTAATCCTCCATCTGTTGGGTCAGATGCGTCTATTCCATAATAATCTTTTAGTACTCTTGCAGAAAAGTTAGCATCTGTTTTTATGAAGTCTCCTAATTTTGGTTTGTAAAGGTTTGATATTAAATTCTTTTTTTGTTGGCTTATTTTTGGTGCGTTTACCACTTTGTACCCTTTAGTTGTTACTTTTCCTTCAGTGTTGACTCCTGGTCCGCAATCTCCTAAGCTTGTGCACCAATCAGTCATTTTATCAGTGAATTTTTGTGTGTCACAATCGCATCCTGATACGCAAGACCAACCGCTTATTTTCTTTTCCATTACTTTAGTGCATGTGAAGTCTGCTTGTTTGCAAGCAACCTTTGCTTGTTTAACTCCGCCCTCTTCATTAAGGTCAAAACCTCTTGGGTATTTTGGTAAACAAACAGAGAATTTGTATCCTGTGCCAAAATCAAATTTTTCTAGTGAACAATCAGGATTTTCGTTACAACTCTTAACTTTTTTTGCTGCTGTTTTTTGGCTGTTATATTGTAAGCATTCTACTGCTGTATTTGGTCTGCAACTTGCTTGTGAAAAAGTTCCCGATTGTCCTTTAATTGTTTCTTCGTTGCAAATGCCGTTTTTGTAATCTCCGCAACTTTGACTAATGACTTTTCCTTCCATGCATCCGTAAATGAATTGGCTGCTTCCCGGCACGTTATCTCCTGATCCTAATTTTGATTCGTATACACACCATGTTTCTCCGTTAATTCTGCTTTTTGTTCCCACGCTTGCTGGTGCTGCTGCGCAATTAAGGCTTTGACACATTGCTTTACCGTCCGTGTTTACTGAGCATTTGCTTCCGCTGAACCTGTCACAATTTCCACATTGACTATTACTTGATGAATAAGTACAACTGTTAGCCTGAGTTTTTACCAGGCCATTGTTATATGCGCTGTCTTTTTGTGCTTGTGAGTTTCCTTCCCAAATGTTTTCTCTGTTTCCACAAGAATCAAACCAGTAAACTCCGTCTAATGATTCAACACAAGAAGTTTTTGATAATTTTTTACAAGTAGTGTTTAGTAGGGGGTTTGAGCATAACAAGTTTTCGCTGAATACTCCTTTTATTTTGTTACATTCTTCTTTTGTTCCGAACTTACATAGTTTTTCTCCGTCAACTACTCCTTGTTCATAAGTGCAAGCTCCTTTTTTTTGCAGCCCTCCGAGTAACAAACAAGAATTTTCGTTGTCAACACTAACATACTTTTTTTGTATTCCTCTATCATTTGATAATACTTGGCATTCTTGTTCTGTAACATAATAAGACTTGTCTCCTACAACACAACAATTTTTTTTACATGAATCGACATTGCATATTTGGTTGTTATTCCATGCTCCTCCTTCAGCTTCGCATGATGATTTTGGGCTTTGAGGTGAACAAATTCCTGAATTTGAATCAACGCAGCATCCTATTTTACACTCGGCTACTTGGTTGCATCTTGATGGTATCCATCCTGATGGGCATGATGCTTCGTTTCCTTGAGCTACTCCTTCTTGACATATCGCCCCGTTGGACATTTTAGTGCAGCATGATAGTCCTAATGCTGCTGATGATTGGAAGTCAACGTTTGTGTTTGTTGGTAAGACTCCTAAGTCTCCTATTTGTGGTCCTATATTACCTGTGTAGTCTTCTACTGGGGGAGTTTGAGCACTTACACTTGGTGTTCCGGAATAAATTATGTATGAGAAAGCAAATGTTTGTAATAATAAAATTATTATTTGTGTTATTGAAATAAATCTTTTTCTATTAACCATTTTCTTTTTGTTTTTTATATCCATTTTTCTCTTTTTTCTCAAATAAAAACTCGCCTAGAGTTTTTACCCGAGTCCCATTGGTATGGCACAACTTCTTACTGCCATGTTTAGTTTTGTTCCAGTATTCTTATCAACTATTTTGTATACTCTGGAGTGACTTTTTATGTCACTAACGCTTATTTCAACCCATGGGTATAGTGTTTGGTATCCTAAGTATTCTGCGTGGCAGAATGTTGCTTCTTGAAAGACTATTTCCATAGCTGTTCTTGCTAGGTTGTATAGTGGTGAATTGATTATTGTTTTGAAATCATTATACTGTTTTGTTTCATCTCTATCATTAATCATCACCTCTTTTTTTATTGTGACTATTATTTTTTTGTCAAGTAATTCTACATTTGTGCTTTCTGTTTCGCTAGTTGTTATTCCTACACTTTTTTGTTGGTAGTCTTCACTTAGTGTTGTAAAGCAGTTTTCTACGTCTTGCGATATGCTGTTCTTTATTTCTCTTTCTAAATGATTAATGTAGTGTGGTGCTTGGTTAATGCAAGGGCTGTAGTATAAATTGTTGTAACATAAATACGCTACTTTTATTCCACTATGATTAATGTATAATTCTGGACTGGCAAATCCTCCTTGTTCTGTTATCATCACTAATTTTTCCCTAACTGAGTCTTCTACGCATTCGCTGATATACCTGTTTATGTTTTCAGCTGGTTTGTTTGATGGTATTATTTCTGTTATTTTCCCTCTTAGTAATATGTAGAATGCTACTGCGGCCACTAGTAATATTGCTATTATTATGAACATTGTCACCTGACCTCTTTTGTTAAGAAAACCACCTCTGCTGAACATGATATATAGAGAATTTTTTATATATATAAACACTTACTTAATCATCATTATTGCTGTTCTAGTATTATTGGTTGATCAACTAATGATTCTAACTTTTTTGTGAAGGCATCTAGTAAAGTTTCTGGCAGTTCCTCACAGTCATGTATTGATTCGCTTACTAGGTCTATTCTTCTCCCATTAACTATTGTGACTTCTCCTAATCCATGTTTTCTTATTGTTTCTGCGTAAAAATCTGCCACTTTTTCGTATGTTTCTTTTGGATCTTTTGTTTCCACTGTTCTAGTATCAAATAAGTCCTCATCATCCACTAATGCTCCGCAATACTTTATTTTTTCTTCTCTTATTATTCCTAAGTATATTGCTGTTGACATTATGTTTTTTAGTTGTCTGTTTTTTGTCTTGGTGCTAGGATGAATATTAGTGCTATTCTTCCTATTACGAATTCTAATTTTAGTGGGTATGTGTCTTCGTTTGCGTTAACGAAGCTTAGTTTAACTCTGTCTGTTACTTTGCATGCTTTAGTGAATTTTTGCAAGTATTCTAAACTGTACCTTCCGTCTCCGTCTGACCCTACTATTTTTGCTTCGTCGCTTGAGAATTCTAGTTTAACTGAGTTTAGTCCTGCTGCTTCCATTATGAACTTGTTTTCTCTTTTTTGGAATGTGCACGAATCTGCCATTATTTTACAGTCCTCTACTGATTCGAAAAAGTCTAGGCTTGACATCTCTATTTCGTTTGAGAATTCTAATTGTGGTATTTCTCTCTGTTCTCCTTCAATATCCATTAGTGCTAGGTGGAATACTCTTTTTATTTTGTCGTGTATTTCTACTCTTAAAAAGTTGTCCTCTGTTTTTAGTATTAGGCTGCTTCCTGTCCTACATCTTCGTAAAACCGATTTTAGTCCTTCTAGGTTTACTCCAACCATTTCGTTACCCGCTTCGTATATAGAAAAAGCGCTTTTTGGTATGTTTAGCGCTGTTAATGCTACTGTTGCTGGGTCTACTGCTACTAAGTTCATTCCGTTATCATCAAATCGGAACCTTACTTCTGACACTAATTCAGAAACTATTGATATTACTTCAGATAAAATTTTTGGGTGTTCCAACTTTAACAGCATGTCGATGGGAGCCGTAATTTCTTTTTAAGCTTTGTTATATTCATTTGACAACTAGTTCTTAGTTATTATTCCTTACCTTTTAGTAACATAATCGTTTTAAATTGGTCTTTCATTACTCGTTAATGGGTGATTCTTTGCAAAACGGTAAAGGGGCGGTTCTTGGTGCTGGTCCTGACCCTAAAGAAGTTAAGGTTCGTTCTGTTGCTCTTTCTTATTATTCTAGGAAGGATGTTCAAAAGGCTATTTTTGATTTTTGTGTTAAGCGTGAGACTGTTCCTAAATATTGGGAGTCTTTTGGTAAACGTCCTAATGCCTTAGATTACCCCACTGAGGTTTTAACTCTCGCTCGTAATGGTACTACTTCTTTTCATTGTTCTGAGGAAAGATGGAAGGATGTTATGGCTGTAGGTTCAGAAGAGGCTGATGTTAATGATTTGCGTGATGGTTGGGATTTGCTTGTTGATATTGATTCTAAGTATTTTGAGGTTGCTAAGTATGCTGCTATCTCTATTATTGATTCTTTAGAGAGCCATGGTATTAAGAATTATCGAGCAAAATTTTCTGGTAATAAAGGTTTTCATATTATTGTTCCTTGGGAGGCTTTTCCTAAAGAAATTAATGGTCAAGAAACAGCTAAAATGTTTCCTGGAATTCCTAGGATTATCGTTGGTTACTTAATGGATAATTGTAAGGATAAACTGGAGAAGTATCTTAAGGGTGATGGGGAATTGTGGAATAGTCTTAAAGGTAGTGCTAATATCGGTGTTAGGTGTGAGAATTGTAAAAATATTGCTAATTCTTACTATCTTATTACTCTTACTTGTTCTTCTTGTAGTACTAAGCAACAACTCCGGAGGGGTATTACAGATGTTGAGTCATCTGATAAGGATAGTTCTTTCATTAATGGTAAGCAGAGGAAGTGTGTTCAGTGTAGTTCTCTAATTTCTAAGTCTTCTAAAGAAAAGGTTTATTTTTGTGAGGAGTCTGAGTGTAAGAGGATTAATCTTAACTCTAAAGATAGCCCTGGAGCTTTTTCTAATGAGGCTCTTCCTGATATTTATGAGCAGTTAGGTCTTGATGTTATCCTTGTTTCTCCTCGTCACTTGTTTAGGGCTCCTTATTCTCTTCATGAGAAGACTTCTCTTTCTAGTGCGGTTGTTGATAAGTCAGAAATTATTGGTTTTAAGCATGCTGATGCTGATCCTATGAGGGTTATTCCTAAACCTTTCCTTCCTGTTGCTTTTCCTGATGAGGCTAAGCGTTTAGTTGTTGATTCTTTAGATTGGTTTGCTAAGAATAAGAAGGCTGATGAAGGATCATCTAAAACTCCATCGCTTTATAACGGTGGTAAAAAAGAGTTTAAGGAAGTTGTTATTGATCGTAGTAAGTTAGTGTACGCTCCGGTTATTGAGGAAATACTAAAAGGTTTAGGTGATGGTAGGAAGAGGGGATTATTTATTCTTATTAATTATTTTAAGTCACTTAATTTTTCTGAGGAAGAAGTTGTTAAGCTTGTTAATGATTGGAACAAAAAGAATAAGAAGCCTTTGCGTGACGGTTATGTTTCATCACAAGTTTCATGGTCTTATAAGCAAAAAAAGCTTCTTCCACCAAATTATGATAAGCCTCATTACAAAGGTATTGGTATTACTCCTACCTCAGATGAGCTAAAATCAAAAAATCCTGTTAGTTACACCATAAGAAAAATGTTTTCTAATAGCCGAGGAAAGGATTATAAATAGATTCTTCCTTGTTGATTTTATGAAAAAGTTGGGTGTTAAATTATTGTTCTTATTACTAGTTGTTTCTTTATCATTTTCAGCTATTGCTCAAACAAATAATTCTAATGCTTCTAAGTCTATTGATGATAAAGCTTATTCTTGCGTTATGGGAAAAGTTTCTTCAAGCGATGGTAAAACTGATAATTGTGCTTCTTTAAGTATTGAAGAACAAGCTTTTGCTGTTTTAACAACGGGTAAATGTACTCAATCATTAATTTCTAAGTCTCGCGATAGTGAGTGTTGGCCTGCTGCTAGTTGCGATTTAAAACAAACTGCTATCGCTAGTTTAGCATTAAACTCTGTTAAGGGTAGAAACTATTTATCAGCTAAAAATATCACTCCAACTGACATTAACTGGTTTTTACAAGTTGATACTGATGGTGAATCAAAATGTTCGGTTACTTATAATTCTAAGTCTTACAACTTTAGGATTATGAGTGATAAAAGAATTGATTCAATATCTGGTTCTTGTTTTAAGACTTCCAGAGACTCTTACTGGTTACAAATTGATCGGTCATGCTTGCCTTACTCTTTCGAGTTTACTTGTGAGAAAGACTTTACTTCTAACACTGTTTATTCCAAAAAAGGGGAGGAGAAATACTACATTTCATCAGATACTAAGTCCTCCTCTGCTAACGGTAAACTAACTCACCAGATTAATTCTTACTGCATAGCTGATAGGGGGAAATGTGATTATGAAGGGACTGCTTGGACTGCTATGTTACTATCAGCTAATAAGGGAGATTTTGAGCAATTCATGCCTTACTTGATATCTTTCGCTGAAGAAAACCAAAGGTTTGGTTCATACGCATTTTTGTACCAACTTACGGGTTTTAGCGAGTATTACTCATTATTACAAAAGTATCAAAAAGATTCTGGTTATTTTGATTTTTCTTCACCTTACAAAAAAGGTTATGATACTGCTCTAACAATGTTATCAATAGGGACTTCCTCATCTAATGAATTAGCAAAAATTAAGGATTGGTTATCTAACACTCAAGATTCTGCTGGTTGTTGGGGATCCCTGCGAGACACTGCTTTCTTATTGTACGCTGGTTGGCCTTCAAGAACTCCTCCAATAGCCGGTCCTTCTTCTACTCAAACTTGTCAATCAAAAGGCGGTTTTTGTTTAAGTAATTCTGAATGTTCATCAGTTAGCGGTAGTTTAATGGATTATTCTTGCGCTGGTGCATCAGTTTGTTGCTCTAAGAATATTGCTCCAGTCTCATGCTCGAGCAAAAGCGGAATTCTTTGTTCTTCATCACAATCATGTTCTGGTAATGTTGTACCCTCATCAGACCTAGGCACTTGCTGTGTTTCTGGCACTTGTATTCAGCAAGACGTGAGCACTACTGATTGTGAAGCGGTAGGTTACTCATGCCTTTCATCATCGTGCTTCTCAGACCAAGAAACAAAACCTTACTCTTGTGGCGCCAGTGATAGTAAGATTTGTTGTGGAGCAAAATCACAAGTTACAACACCTTCAAGTGGTGGTGTTTCATGGTGGGTTTGGGTTTTAGTAATACTAGTAATAATTATTTTAGCATTAGTTATATTCAGAAAGAAAATTTTTAAGTCTAAAGGATTCAAAGAAGGATCAGTTGATAAAACAAGACCTCCATTCGGTGGTATTCCACCACTAATGCCTTTGAGAAGGCCAACGTCCTCTCCCCCTTATAGACCAACACAAAGCAATTATTCTCCAGGTCCTGCTTCTCAGCCAAAAGCTGCACCTATGAAAAGAAATTCTGAGAAGGATAGGGAATTAGATGAAACATTCAAAAAACTAAAAGACATCAGTAAATAAAAGGGAAAATGAATAAAATACTCGGTTTTTTTATATTATTGATCATTTCCTCATCATTGGCTTCGGCTGTCCAGCTAGTACTTAATGATCGTTTCCACCCGGGTGAAACACTTATAGCAGAACTTAAAGGTAATATTATTAGTCCTATAAAGCACTCAGACGTTAACTTTTATTATGGTAATAAGCTTGTTTCTATGGATTATGACGTAACAAAATTAGGTAATAGTTACTTCATTTATGCTGTTCTACCGGTTGAAGAAAAGGATTATAGGATGGTTTTGAGTAATGTTGCTTATTTTGAGCAAGGAAAAGAAAGCACTTCTAACATAACAGCTAATGTTTCTGTTAATGGGTCAGTAGCAGACTTTTCTGTTACTCCTGGAGTAATCGTTACTAACAAAGACTTTCTTGTAACTATTAAGAATTTAGGTTCTGACTTAACGTTGACTAGTGGTTTTAATAATCAACAAACAACTACTAATGTTGGTTATGGGAGAGTTAAAGAATTACAATTTTCCATTGTAAAAATTCCTTCTTCAGGAATTTATCCATTAACTTTAACATCATCAAACACTAGTTATTCTTTACCTGTTTATGTAATAACTGGTAATGCTTCTTCTAACCAATCATCTTATAATAATTCTGAAGCATTATTCAAGATTGGTCCTAGAGATATTAGTTTAGAGGTTATTAGGGGTGTTGAGAAAAACATTAATTTAACTGTTGAGAATCTTGGTTCTACGGCGATTGATAAAATAACTATTAGTTATTCTTCAGACTTGTCTGACGTTTTACGTTTTAACACTTTAGTCATTGAAAACTTGAGCGGTTTCGCGGTTCGTAACGTTCCAGTAAAGATCGTTACTCCGTCGAGGGTTGATTCTTTTGAAGGGCAAGTAACTTTCTTCACAGAAAACTTTTCTGATTCATCAAAAGTCTTCATAAGTGTTGTTAACAAACTTAATTCTTCCATAACCTCTGATAACTTAACTACTGGTAGTTTATCATCATGTGTTAGTGTTGGTGGGGTTTTATGCTTCTCTGATGAGTTATGCTCTGGTAATTATACTAATTCTGTTGAAGGTCTTTGCTGCCTTTCACAATGCATCCCTAGAAGTAAGTCTGGTAGTGGGGGTTCGGCATCAACATTACTAATAATTATTGGTGTGTTGGTCTTGATAGTTGTTGGATACATGTTTTATAAGAAGTATAAGGCATCTAAAGCTAGTCCTGATAACAAAATTAATGATTTAACAAAAAAGTTTGATAACCAATTCAAAGAACAAACAAAAAAATAATTTTTATTATTTCTTACTCTTTTTAGCTTTCTTACTACTCTTTTTTTCTGCTCTTTCTTCACCAAAATTGCTCACTTCTAGTTTTGGCATCTTTATTTCTTCTGACAAATTTTGAAGTTTTTCTTGCATTTCGTTAATGTATGCTTGCATATTGTTTTTTTCTAGTATGAATGCTTTTGCTAAACTGTCGTACTGGTGTAGTTTTCGCAAGAGTTCGTTTACGAATATGTTGAATTCGTTAATTGTGAATTTCCACTCTTCTGGCTTAACAATTTCTACGTTTGCTGGCATATAATTGAACATTGTCATGAATAATGAGTCTTGGTTATCAAAATCCGCTTCTACTTCTACAAAGCTTGAATAAATTCCTTTTTTGTCAGGCACATCTTTAGGCTGGTGTACTGTACTTTTGATTATTTTTACTCCTTTTTCTTCTGATACTTTTTTTACTACTTCTTCTAATGATTCTACTAAGAATTCTGCTGGTCTTCCTATTATTTCAAAAATTATTGATGCTTTTATTATCATGGTTCTTTTTTATTAACAAAAAGGTTATTATTAGTACGCATAAGAGTGTTAGTGCGTAAGGTAAATAATTTCTCGCCTTTTGGTTCTTTGACTGATAAATAATGTCGCTTTTTATACTTTGTGAATCATCATAATTTAGGTATATCATTTTATTGCTGGCTTCAGATTTACTTGTTAGTGATTGACTAGTTGTTACGAATTCTGATTTTTCCTCATGGACTTCTTCATTATTTTTTGGTAATACCATAATTTTTCCTGTTATTTGTTTATAACTTGATGAGTCTCTTTTTCTTAATCTTAAGTCAATTTTGTATTCTCCTTCTAAGTCTGAGTATTCTTCTTTGATTCTTATTCTTACTGTTTTACTGAGGTTTCCTGGTCCTTTTATAAAGTCTTTAATGTAGTAGAATGAGTTTTGCCATCCTTCTCCAATGTTTATTTCTGATAATGTGCTTTCTTCATCATCAGTTAATAATATTTTTATGTCATAATAATAGTTTTCTAAATTTATCATTTCTACTAATAATTCTGCTTCTTCACCGTTCCTAAAACTTTGAGAAAAATCTGTTTTTATTATTATAAGACTAGTCTGGTTTTCTGATTGGTTAGTATTATTGTTTTGTGTTATGTTGGTGACGTTTACGGCGTTCTGTGGTGTATTATTTGCGGTATTGTTTTCTGCTATTTGGCAATTATTTTCTCTTGTTTTGGTCTCGCTGATAAAAATCCATCCTTCTGGGCAGTACTGCCAGCTCTTGTTGTCATTTGCGCTATCATTTATTGATACTAATGAGTCTATTATCTCTCCATTATTGTTTATTAGGTATATGTTTTCTTGTGTGTTTGTTATCCATTGTGTGCTTATGTTTATGGTGTAGTATCCGCTAGTTATGTTTCCGCTCAGATTTTGTGTTTTGTTATCTGACCTCATTATTTTCCATCCGTCAATGCTTACGGTTTCTTCTGTGTATAATTCTACCCATTCTTCTCCTGAGTCTGATCCTTGCGGGTTTGCTTCTACTTCGTTTATTTTGATGCCAGAAACAGTTGTTAAAGTTAAAAACACTAATACTAACAAAATCCTTTGTCTTAGCATAACTTTACAAGTAGTCGGATAATTAAAGGTTTTCTATTAGTCTAGTCTATTACTTTGTCTTCTTCCACTTCATCTTCTTTGAAGTGTTCGTCATCTACTAAGTCGTGTGGTACTTCTTTTTCGTTTTCTTCAAAGTATTGATTAAACTTTTTCCCTCTTATTCTTGCGTCTTTTAAGTGCACTCCTAATAGTTTTCCTGTGTCTCGTAGTTCTGATGGGTCTATGAATAACCATCCTTCTCTTAAGAATCTTAATGCTATTACGGCTTTTGTTCCTATCATGCTTGAGAATAATAAGAAGTCTTCTATTTGTGCTTTTGTTATGTATATTGTTTCTTTTCTTGAACTTTTTACTTCTACGCACACTCCTTTTCTTCCAACCTTTCCTGCTATTATGTCACAAGGGCTGTCATCTCCTACTCCGCTTCCAGCTACTCTTGCTGCTCTCCAACCCTTCTCTGTGAAGAGTTTCACTAGTTCCCTCTCCATTGTGCTTCCCTTTGATTTGTTTGACATGATTCACCTCTTATCATGAAATATTATCCTAACTATTTATATACTTAGTCTTACTTAATTTTTTTATGGGTGTTATATGTGTTTTTGGTGATAGTAATGAGTGGGGTGCTTGGGATACTGAGCTTGGCGGATGGGTTAATCGTTTAAGATTATGGCTTGATAAGAGGTGTTTTAGTGAGGATGACTTTTATTATGAAACTTATAATTTAGGCATAAATGGTAATAATTCTGATAATTTGTTATCTAGAATTGAAGGTGAAGCCTCTGCTCGTAATCCTGACATAATCCTTATTGATATTGGTTCTAATGACTCTGCTAACCCAGAAAGCGATAATGCTGTTACTTTAGAGGATTATAAAAATAATCTTTCATTAATTATTGATAGTGCTAAATCCTTTACTGACAAAGTTGCTTTTTTGAGCCTTTTACCTGTTGATGAGAAGAGAACTAAACCTGTTGAGTGGGACAAAAATGTGTTCTTTACTAATAAAAGAATTAGTGATTACAATGATGTTTTATTATCAGTTTGTAAAAATAGGGGTATTGAAGTTATTGGCCTTAGTAGTGTGAGCATTAATGATTCTCCTGATGGCTTGCACCTCAGCTCTAAAGGCCACGAGGCCGTTTTTCATAAGGTTAAAGACTTCTTAACTGGCAAGAAGTGGTTATAAAAATAAAATAAAAAATTTGTTTCCTTTTTTATTACTTTTCTTTCATTCTGTGTAAGCCGCACGTTCCTCTGCTACTTCCTAATAGTATTGCTAGTATGCTTAATACTATCTTTACCCACATTTGTGCTGCTACTATACTAGGTATCCATACTAATACGATTATTATTAGTGAGAATAACCAGTTACAATTACAACATGCATTACTCCAGTTGTTTGTTTTGCTAACTACTTTTTTTGCCATTTTATCTTAATTCCTCCTTTATTTTTGATTATTATACTGATATTTCTCGCTTTAGTCTTCCCAAAAAACTTTAGGTTTTTATTTGTTTATAAGTCTCTTGCTTGTATTGTACGTCTGCCGTTTGCTCTTGCTCTTTCTTCTGCTTTCCTTAAAGTATCGTTTATTAATCTGTTAAGTGCTGGTTCTACTTCTTCAGCTACACTTAGCTCTACAGCTAATCTTATGTTACTCTTTATCACTAAGCTTGCATCACCCTTAATCTTTTCTTCTGTCATTTTTTTCTTAAAACCTCCTTTTTTGGTTTTTTAGAATTTTGTTCATTAACTTTTTCTTCTTTTTCATTATTTTCTTCTGTTTTTGTTTTATTTCCCTCTGGTTTCATTAGTGGGAATAGTATCACGTCTCTTATTGATTCTTGTTCTGTTAGTAGTATTACCATTCTGTCTATTCCTATTCCTAGTCCTCCTGTTGGTGGCATTCCTACTTCTATTGCGTTTACGAAGTCTTCATCAAATGGGCTTGCTTCTTCGTTTCCGTTTGATAATAGTCCTTGTTGTTCTTCTAGTAGTCTTCTTTGTTGTACTGGGTCGTTTAGTTCTGAGTATGCGTTTGCTAGTTCCATTCCCATGCAGAATGGTTCGAATCTTTCTATTAGTCTTTCGTCTCCGCTTCTGTGGCTTTTACATAGTGGTGTTGTTTCTATTGGGTGGTCTGTTATGAATGTTGGTTGTATTAGTTCTTTTTCGCAGAAGTGTTCGAATATTGCTTGTACTCTTAGTCCCCATGATGATCCTTTTTCTTCTACATTATTTTTTTTCATGAACTTTTCTAGTTCTTCCCAGCTCATTTTGTTTGCGTCTATTTTTGCGTATTTTTTTATTGCTTCTAGCATTGTCATTCTTGCCCATGGTTTTTTGAAGTCAACTTCTTTTTCTCCAATCTTTATTTTTGTGCTGCCGTTTACTTTTCTTGCTACGTGATCGAATAAGTCTTCTGTTAGTTTCATCATTGTCTCGTAGTCTGCGTATGCTTGGTATATTTCCATCATTGAGAATTCTGGGTTGTGTGATTTGTCTATTCCTTCGTTTCTGAAGTTTCTTGCTATTGTGAATACTCTGTCGTATCCTCCAACTATTAGCCTTTTTAGATATAATTCTGGTGATATTGCTAAGAATAGTGGTATGTTTAGTGCGTTTAGGTGTGTTATGAATGGTCTTGCACTTGCTCCTCCGTATACTGTTTGTAAGTATGGTGTATCAACTTCGTTAAATCCTCTTGTTTTTAGAAATAGTCTTATTTCATCAATAATTTTTTCTCTTTTCTCAAAAACTTTTTTTACTTCCGGATTTATTAGTAAGTCTAAGTATCTTTTTCTGTATCTTTCTTCTTTGTCTTGTAAGCCTGAAAACTTTTCTGGTAGTGGTAGTAATGATTTTGTTAATACTTCTACTTTTTTTGCCATTACTGATAATTCTCCTCTCTTTGTTCTTACTGGTTGTCCTTCTATTCCTACGAAGTCTCCTGAGTCTAAGTATTTTTTGAATTTTTCTAGTTCTTTTTCGGGTGTTTCTCCTTCTTGAAGTACTACTTGTATTTTTCCGCTTGATTCTTGTATTTGTGCGAATACTATTTTTCCTATGTCTCTAACAACCATTATTCTTCCAGCAATCTTTACAGTCTCTTTGGATTTTTCTTCGTTTTTTAGGTTTGAGAATTCTTCTCCTATTTTTGCTGCTGTGTGTGTTCTTTCGTAACTATAAGGGTACGGATTAATCTTTGTTTTTCTCATCTCCGCTATCTTTTTTATTCGTTCATTAATTATTTGTTCTTCTCGTCCCATTGTTTATTTTTTATATTGTTAATGCTTTGAATTCTTTGAAGTCTTGGTATGATTCTTCTTGTACGTCTACTCTTCTTATGCTTGCGTGTTTTGGTCCTGTTTTGCATACTTCTATCATTTCTTCTGTTTTTTTCCCGTCTCCTTCAAACCATATTTCTAGTCTTCCGTCTTCTAGGTTTCTTACATAGCCTTTAAGTCCTAACTTTTTTGCTTCTTCTTTTACGAAGTCTCTGAAGAATACTCCTTGAACTGTTCCTGTAATGTACATTTTGTAAGATTTTTTCATTTTTTTTTATATTCCTCTTCTGTCTAGTTCGTTGTTTACTACTGCTACTACTTGGCTTGCGAAGTACATTCGGTCGCCTATAGTTATTGGTACTGTGAGCTTTTTAAGCCTTTTTAGCTCTTTTATTGGTAAGCCATCATGGTCTCCTAGTACGAATACGCAATCTTTGTCTATTTTTGCTGTTCTGATGTCTTCTCCGTCTTTGTCTAGTACGTATACTGTTTTTCCTTCTTTCATTAACTCATCAACTACTTTTAGCAAACTCTTTTTTTCTATGCTGTACCCTGGGTATGCTTCTGTTTTTTGTCCTGGTTTGTACTTGAATAGTATTCTTCTAATGAGCCCCGCTACGTCTTTTTTGCTTATGTCTATTCTTCCTTCGTTGTCTCCTTCTCCTCTTGGTAATGCTTTTGTTGGTTGCATTTCTATGTGTTTTGGTGGGTCTGGCATCCCGTAAAATACTAAGTGCAGTTTTGCATCCTCTCTTATTCTATGAGATAAGAAAAAGGTTCCAACAACTACGTGGCATGCTATGTCCATTCTTCCTGCTTTCATTAAGTCATGTACGTCAAAGTTTCCTGTTGTTCTAGCTTTACCAGAATAATAAACGAATTCTCGCATAAAAATAAGACATTATTTAGCCATTTAAAGATTGGGGTTGGTGCAACTCCACATATTTATAAATTGTCTTATCTTACAAATAAAGCTATGTTAAATCTAAAATATTCTCATCCTCACACATTTTATATCTCTGCTGGTATTATTCTGTTATCTTTGGGTGCTTATCCGCTCTATCAGTATAGCTTTATTTTTAGTGATATTCCTAGATTAAAACTGACATTCCTACTTTTTCTTGTAGGGCTTGGAACTGTCTCTTTAATTTATGGAGAAAATCTTTGGAGAAACAGAGAAAAAGAAAGAAAAGCAATGTTTGATATTCGTAAAGATATAACACTTAAAGATTTAGAATTAAAAAGATTAGAGGTCCAAAAGTTTAAAGAAGAAAATGAGTTAAAAGTAATAAATGATAATAAAAATAAAGAATATGACATTATTAAAAGTAAAATTATTAAGTTGACTGAGGAGATTGAGGAGAAAAATAAACAAATATACGATTTAAAGGAGAAAGAAATTAAAAAGATTACACCTAATATAGTTCGGAATGGGACTTTCATTAACTCTCTAAGTGGTTCTCCTGTCATTAGTGGTGCCCAACAAGATTTTCTAAATGGGGCATATATTTCTTCTACCCCTTATTCAGGTTCAGTTTATATAGTCAAATCGTGTCAGAAATGTAATAAGATATACACCTCTGAAGGTATGGACAAGGGATATTGTTTACAATGCTCGAATACGCCATAGTTAATTCCATACGAATCTTGCTCTTGCTTCTTCTTTGCTTTGTCCTTCGTATATTCCTAGGAATGATTCTTTTATGAAAGCGCAGAATACTTCTTCTTTATCCCATTTGCCGCTGACGACCATTTCGTTGTTAAGTCTTTTACCTGTTCTAAGTTGTTTTTGGTATTCGTTCTTAGCAAAAACTGTTGGTAAAACTTGTGTGATGACTTCTCCTGGGGTAATCATTGCTCTTAGAAGTTTATCGTTATTTTTTTCTTTCCATTCTTTAACTGCTTCATCAAACTGGTAAAGAGTAAAAATTTTACTTGTGGCCTTTAGGTTATTGTTTTTTTCTCCTTCTTCAAAAATGCTGGCTTTAGTTCTTCTAAGCTCTAGCATGTGTGCACCTCCCAGATTAACTCCCATGTCATCACAGAGCTTTCTGATATAAGTTCCTGCTTGAACTTCAGTCTCAAAAAGAATGTCTTTGTCTTTTCTTTCTAGAACTTTGAAGCAGACTATTTCTCTTTCTCTTAGTTGTCTTTTAACACGGGACTTTACTGGTGGCATCTGGTTTATCACTCCCAAAAACTTCTTAATCTCTTCATCAAGTCGTTCTTCCGTTACTCCATCTGCATGAAGTCTCATAACACCAACATAAGTCTTATTGTGGCCCATGAAGTATCCTAAAAGTTTACATGTTCTACCAAGCATTAATGGAAGCACCCCTGTAACTTTAGGGTCGAGTGTTCCAGCATGACTAACTTTAGTAAGCCCTAGCGCCTTCCTAACATAATTATCAACCCAAAAACTAGTAGGTCCGCTAGGCTTATCAATATTAATAATACCAAAATTAATAAGTTCAGTAATAGGCTTATCTTTTTGGATCTTAGTTATATCAAGTTTCATTAATCAAACCAAATCTATTAATGTTTTAAACCTTAACTTGCTCTTATTCTGTACCTGAGCATGGTTTTTATTTGGATAAGCCACTTTAGGAGTGCTGGAATCTTGCCTGTCATAACAAAGTTTTTCCATTCTAAAATTCCATCCCATTTACCAAGGCTAATAACTACTGCTTTCTTTTTTGGGTGGTAGGATAATAATTCTTTGTTTTTTTCTAAGTTTTTAAGGTTCTTAATAACTATTTTTGATTGTTTTTCTGCAGCTTGAGCAGTTTTTTCTTCCATTACGTTATTAATGTCACCAACAGCGAAAACGTTAGTTAAGCCGCAAGCTTGTAGTTTATCATTAACAATTACGTGTTCTTTTTCGTCTAAGTTCTTGCTGAAATGTTTTTTTAAGAATTCTGAGTTAGGCTTAATTCCTGTGCATATTAGTGTCATGTCTGCTTTAATCATTGTTTTTTTGTCAGTTACGACCAAGTTTTTTTTGAAAGCCACAACTTTTTGGCCTAAAATAATTTTTACTCCTCTATCAGTTAAGTATTTTTTACAGTAATCAGCAGATTTAGAACTGTTTCTTGGAATGATTCTATCATCTGCTTGTATAAGCGTTACTTTTTTGTTTTTGTACTTACTAACTATTTCTGCTGCTATCTCCACGCCTACCAGTCCTCCTCCAACAACCAATATTCTTTTAGATTTGTGAATTCTTTTATGCGAGTCTACCAAGTCTTTAGCTCTATCAGCTAAGAATATGTTTTCTCCTTTGAACGGCATGTTGTAACGAGAACCTGAAGCAATGATTGTGTAATCATAAAGTATTTTTTCTCCTTTACCTGTGTAAACGAATTGTTTGTCAATGCCTATTACTGAATCATGACGAAAACTAGCTTTTTTTAAGTATTTTCTATGGTGGATCTCAATAAATCTTCTATAAGAGGGCTGGACAAGAGTTCTTGTTATTCCTGGGGTGAACTCAAAAAAGTTTTTTGTGTCTATTAGTGCAACGCTAAAGTGTCCTTGTAAACTGTTAGCTATTCTAGCACCAGCGAATCCGCCACCAATAATTATCACTCTTTTCATAAAAATTATTAATGTTTTAAGCATTAAAAGCTTGTGGATTACAAGTCCACTTTTTGTTTTTAGTAAGGTTTAAATACTAATTTGTTAAGAAGAAAGTAATTAAAAAATTGGAGGTATAATTTAATGCCAGTAAAGAAAAAAGCCACAGAAGAAACGGATGATGATTCCGAAGAAAGCCCTAAGTCTGCAAGCGTTGAGTCTGAAAGTGATGATTGGGAAGAAGGGGACGAAGATGAAGAAAGTGACGATGATGACGGTGATTGGTAAATAAAATAATTTTTTTATTTTTATTTTTGTCTTAAGATCTTAATTATTTGTTACCAACATTCCAGTCTTCAAATCCGGCTTTTTTAACAGTCTGGTAACCTTTGGTTGTTTCTATAACTCCATAAATTTTTCCTTCTCGTAAACTTATCTTAATCATTCCTTTCTTTTCTAAAGAATTAATTGTTTCTAAAAGCTTCTTTTCATCTTTGAATGTTTCTAAAAGTTTTTCTAAACTGTTTCTTCCAATAAAGATAAAGTATAAGATTTTGTTTTCTTCAGAACTGATATTTGTCATTAATTTGTGCTCTTAGGTATGTTTCTTTGCACTGGTTGGTCTCTCTGATTGGTTTTTGGCATTACTTGGTGTTTTCGCGACTTTGCTTCTTGTGCTTGTTTTAGCAGTCCTGCTTCTATAGTAGAAGCTTGTTTTTCTTTAGTTTCTTCTTTCTTTTCGTTAGCGTGTGAGTGATCATGACCTTCTTTTGAGTGGTCGTGTCCTTCATGTTCTTTGTCTTGTTTCTTTGTTGTTTTTACTTCTTTTTGTGCTAGTGCGTGATGTTTTCTTTCTTGTTCAATCTTGAATTTTAGCACTTGTGGTATTTCGAATAATTCTACGTGTACTATTCCGTCACTCATCTTTTTTACTTTCACTTTCATCTTGTTTGGTGGGTTTGCTATTCCTCTAAACCATAATTCGTGATTTACTAATTTGTCCATCTTAACTTTTCTTACGTCTCTGTCTTCAACTCTCATGTGTTTTGCTACGAATTCTAATACTACCTTTACTGCTTTTCTTGCTTTTTTGTAGTCTGGTGTATGTCTTAGCTTTCTCTTTATAGGTATTACGTATTCTCTTTCAAGCATTACTTTGTTTTCTTTACTTTCTTTTGCCATATTTTTATCCTAAGTGTGATTTTGCTGTGTTTCTTGGTTTAATTTTTAGTTTTGTTCCTCTCCAACTTCTTCTTAGACGAGTCATTGCTGATGGGTGTACTCGCATTCCTTTTCCGTGTTTTTTTAGAACTGCCCATACTGGTGCCCATTTTGTTCTTCTGCCGTGAACTCCTAATACTATTTTCTTTCTTGTTCTTCTAATAGCCATTATTCGCTGGCCTCCTTAGATTTCTTTGAGTGTGCGGAATGCGTTGTTCCTGTCTTTTCAACTAGTTCCTTTCCTTTAGTTGTTAGGCTTCTTCCGCTTCTTTTTCCTTTAACCTTTTTTAGAAGTCCTGCTGCTTCTAATTGTTGTAATAATAACCTGATTATTTTTCCACTTGCTTTCCTAAATTCTGGTCTTTGGTGTCCTCTGTCTTTTCTTCCACCATACCTTGTTCGCAGGCGACTTACTCCTAATACTCCTCTAACGTACATTTGTCTAAGTATTCCTGCTCCTCTCTTATGCCAGAAGTCTACTTCTAGTATTGGTCTTTCTCTTGCTACGCTTGACTTTACGAAATGAATCCATTCTGGGGCTACAAGTTCTGGGAATTCCTTAAGCTTCTCGCTAAGTAACTTGTTATATTCATTTGCGTCAACATCATGTATTCCCATTGTTTTATTGTTTAATGGCTTGCTTTTCAGCAATAGACCGTTAACATCTTATCGATGAACGTCAACCACTTTTTATCTATAAAATGAGGGTATTTAAGGCTTACTCTTTTCTCATTTCTCTCTTCCACTTCTTTAGAAATATTGAGTATCCGACGATTCTTGCTGTGTAGTGTATTCCTAGGTCTGCTAACATTTTTTCTTTTAGTGCTTTTAGTTCTTCTTGTCCTCTAATATAGTTTTTTAGCACAGATACTTTTAGGTCTTTCCTGGTTTTGAAGAAAAACTTTATGTTTTCTAAACTTTTCTCATTATAACCATTCTTTCCTAATTGTACTGTTGTTATTCCTAAACTCATTTTATTGTGAATTCTCCGCTTGGTATTGCTCTTTCTATTTCCTCTCTATCTGCTTCTATTCCTAAGTTCTTTAACCTTTCCTTAATAATTTTTGCTGCTTTTCCTTTCTCAATTATTCCTGGCTCAATAATTATTGATGCGTTATTAGAGTTAGGCACTGCTCTTATTGTTCCTTCTTGCGTCTCTATTCCTAGTTTTAGTTCAACGTTTCTTCTGCTAACTTTACCTAAAACGCCAAAAGTTCCTTCCTTCATTCCCTTACCCTTTGTTAACTGTTTACTATCAAATATGTCAATACTCGTTGATTTCTTTCTTTTCTTCCATTCTTGTGAGAAACATCCTGTGAACACTGCTTGTTCATGTAAATCTTTATCTGTTAGTCCTTCATCAACAATCATTGTGAAAGGGCTCCCTGGTGTTGATGTATGCATTATTATGTAGTCCAGGCCGCTAGCCATTATTTCTTTCATCAAGTGTTCATTCTGCTCAGAGTTCTTACCACCAATAACTAATTTTCCGCTACTAGTAAAAAACCAACGGTATTTTAAGTAAGAGTTTGATTGAGGTGTTTTTTTATTTTGTTGTTTCATATTTTCCCTTAGTGTTTGTAACCAAACACTTTATCGTAATCTTTATGATTGAAAATGTCCATAATAAATGTTATTATCTCAATGTTATTTCCGCTTATGGTGTAGATTAGTCTCCATCTGTCTGCTAATTCAATTCTCCATGCGTTATCCGCATCAAATTTTTTATGATACTTTGTCGGAATTATTCTCTTTGGTACTTGGTCTCCTGCAAAGGGGTTTTGTTTTAATAAATCTCTAACTCGGTTTATTGATCTTAGCAACGTTTGATGAAAAGAGCTATCAATGCCCTTTAGTCTTTCCTCGCCTGTGATTTTATTTAGCTCTTGATAAACTGTATCTGCTTCATCTGATAGTCTTACACTTACTTGTTTTCCTCTAAACATTAGATCTCCCTTGCTTTATCAATTGCTTTTTTTAGCTTTGGGCTAGGATTATAAATCCATAATATTCCTTTGTGTCCATCAATAATCATTCCCCTTTCTTCTAAGTAGTTTAGTGCGACATTGAGTGTTTGGTGCATAATCTTTGACGGGAGTCTTCTCTTAAGTTCCTCTCTATCAATGGTTCTCTCTGCACTTTTCAGAGTCGTCTCAATCATCAACATAGTTCTTAGGCTAGGATAATGAATAATTTCTTTGTCTTTATATAACTCCATATTAATAGTTATATAAACTTATATATAAATCTATGCTAAATAGTTTTTAATGATTTCATTATAGGCTTGATTTATAGATTTTCCTGAAATGTCAACTTTATCTCCTTTAACTAGGAGGAGCCCCTTGTAGAGGTTTCTTATTACTGTTTCATTGTAACTCTTTCTTTTTCTCATCTTATTGTTTTTTATACATTGATCAAGTGGTGCAATTAGAACTATCTGACTAAACTTATAATTATTTTTCTTAAGTAGTGGTATTAATTTTTCCGCATATTTGTCTGGTATTGCTTCTATTACTAAGTTATATCCCATTCTTATCAGTTCTTTAGCATAAAAATATCCTGTTTTTTCACCAATCTTTGTTCTCTCTTTAGATCGTTCTTGTGAAAATAATAGTTTAAACTCATCAATATCACAGTGTTTGTAATTGTATTTTTTGCAGATTAATGATGATATGGCACTTTTTCCGACACCTGATGGGCCGTTAATTATTAATGCGTGCTTAGATTTCATTTTATTATTTTGTATCCTTCTGGTGAATCTTCTATTGTGTATCCTTCTTTTTTTATTTTGTTTCTAAGCAAATCACTTTTTTTCCAGTCCTTGTTTTTTCTAGCTTCCTCTCTTTCTTGGGCCATAGCAATTATTTCTTTAGGTATGCTTTCAATCTTTATGTGTTCTAGGCCTAATCCTAAGACCTTGTCGAAGCTTTTTATTAGTTCGTACTTTTCTGCGTCGTTAAGGCCTTTTTCTTTTATTACGTTATGAGTTATTGCTAAAGAATTAGGTATGTTTAAGTCATCATTAACAGTCTTTTTGAATTCGTCAATAATGGGTTTAGTCTTTTTTTCTCTTACAGAGAATTCTTTAGAGTTTTTTTTGAATTCTAAAAAATTTGCGATTATTGAATTAAGGGAATTAGTAGCTGCTTGTACAGTTTCAGTAGTGAAGATGGAAGGTTTTCTATAATGAGTTGATAAATACAAGTAACGAACAGCTAAAGGGTTTATTCCATCTTTTTTTAGTTCTATTATTGTTTTAAGTCCTGCTGAGCCAGTGCTCTTGCTTATTTTATCCCCTCCTGGTGTTGTTAAGAATCCATTGTGGAGCCATATCTTGACGATGTCATGGCCGAAAAAGCCTTCGTTCTGAGCCATTTCGTTAGGGTGATGAATTTGACGATGATCTTGGCCACCGCTGTGTATGTCAATAACTTCTCCTAGTAGTTCATGTCCCATTACTGAACATTCAATATGCCATCCTGGATAGCCTGTGCCCCAAGGTGAAGGCCATTCTTGTTGTCTGGATACTTCTTTTTCTGAAAATTTCCATAATGCAAAATCCGTACTGCTCTTTTTTTCTCCCATGTCAACTCTTTTACCCGCTTCTAATTCTTCCTTGTTTATCCCGCCAATAAGTGCTCCGTAATCAGAAATTTTTGATGTATCAAAATATATTCCATCACTTGTTTTGTAAGTATAACCTTTTTTTTCTAAAACTTTTATGAAATCAATCATTTTTTTAATGTATTCTGTTGCTCTAGGTTTATGTTTTGGTGGGATAATGTTTAGTAATGAGCACTGCTGCTCAAAATCTTTAATGTAGAAGTCAGCTATTTCTTTAGCAGTTTTACCTTCTTTCTTAGCGGCTTTTTCCATCTTGTCATCTCCACTGTCAGCATCGCTACTGAGGTGTCCAACATCTGTATAATTCATAACATGGTTTACCGAATAACCATTATATTCTAGAACCCTCTTTAGTACATCCCATGCTGTGTAAGCTCTCATGTTACCAACGTGTTGGTACCAATAAACTGTCGGCCCACAAGAATAGAAACCTACAGTATCTTTTTTAGACGGTACTAATAATTCTTTTTTTCGCGTTAAAGAATTATACAAGTATACTTTTCCTTTACTTACCATTATTCTACTCGGGATTAGTGATATAAAAATCCTATGTACAGGATTTTTAGACCAAAAATTTGTAAACAAATTTTTATGTATGAAAAGTTAGTGTTAGAGAAAAAATGAATTAATTTGCTCTTTTGTATAGTATTGTTAAGATTATAACAACAATTAGTACAACGATGAGGCTTAAGAAAAGGGTCATTAGTGCGAAAATATTGCTGCTTTTAGCACTGCTAATTATGTTGTAGGATTCTTCAGGCATGTTTAGCTTAGTAGAGTCTTGCATAGCATCTTGGGAGTTGTATAGTAAGTTGTTATAAGCTAAGTCGTTATCTTGGAATTCGCCAACATGTCTAATACCGCTACCATCGCTGTCATCGTTGTCATATTCGTCAACAACAACTTTTATAGTTCTAGAAGTTGACAGTGTTCCGTCACTAACAGTAACTAAAACGTTGTAATCATCGGCGTCTCCTTCTTCAGTTTCCCACTTGCAATCGTTGCCGAAAGGGCTTGAGCAAGTAGTAGTTAAAGTGTTATTGTCAGGGTCGTAAGCGTCAACAATTATTCTAAAAGTGTCGCCTTCTTCATCGCCAGTGTATCTGACTGATCTTATTATTGGCGCATTATTAGAATTGTTAGTTTGATTATTTGTTTGGTTGTTAGTGTTGTTTATGAATGGGAGTATTGTTACGTTAACCTTAATTGTTGCACTATTTTTTTCGTTTTTTGCAGTGAAATTAACAATGTAGGATCCAGCGTCTCCAATCTTTGTTTGCCATCCTTCATTATCGGTTGCACTAGTAAATGTGCTATTGAAAGGGCTTGAGATGAAGAAGCTTAGGCTTCCGCCAGTACTGAAAGCAGCAAAATTGATTCTTACAAGGTCTCCTTCTCTAGCTACAATGTTTGGGTTAATTATTGTAAGGCTTATAGTGTCATTAGTGGTTTGATTAGGGTTAGTAGTTTGGTTAGTGTTATTGATTATTATCTGGTTGTTGTTAACTAATAATTTTTGTCCGCCAATACTTGCTTTAGTAAGGCTAGCGTGAGCAACTCTTCCACCGATGTAAGTAGCAACGAATCCATCATCAAGTTTTATTATTCTATCGGCGTTCTTATCAATATTGCCTGCTTTGAAGACTTCTTCAGGTCCTAAAGTGTTATTATTTAGTTTTCTAGCTCTAACTTCAAGATAAATTATTCTTGATGAAGACCAATCAGCGCCTTGTTGAACCTTAGCTCCCCAACCAGTTATTAAGTATCCTGAGCTAAGTCTGATAGTTTTCTCAACATTGCTTTTACTTCCAGTTAAGAATTCTTTTTCAGGACCGAAAGAACCATCATTCATTAATTCTCTAGCTACGATTAGAATAGGCTTCATTACATAAGATCCAACCTCTCCAGCGTTAGATCTATCTGGGTTATAGCTCATACCAATGCCTAAACCAGTAATAACAAAGTTTCCTGGTAGAGTAATACCGGATTCGTCAGTTACAGTTAGTCCTGATTCTCTAACTTGGTAGTTGCCTAAAGAAAAAAAGTCTGCAGCACTAGTTAATGAAACAAAAGCAAAAACTACAATTATTGCCGATAAAACTTTAAGTGCATGAGAGTATGACTTATTCATTACTACTACAGAGTTTCAACTCTTTTATAAACCTTTCTAAAAGGTTGTAACTACAAAGTTACAAATAAATCGTATTATTTTATACAAATCTTTTCTGCTTTTATCTTATTATTTTGCTTCTACGTTAAGGTCGAAGAATTCTTGTGCGTATGTTTGTCCGTCTGCTGTTTTTACTTCTATTTTGTATCTTACTAAACATAATGGTGCTGTTTCTGGTATTAGCAGTCTTGTGTATCCTGGTACTAAGTCTCCTGCTGGGAATGATATTGCGCTTCCGCTTCTTCCTAGTGTTATCCAGTCTGTTGCTTGTGCCATTGTTAATTGGCATCCTGGCTGTATCTCTAATGGTGCTACTGTGAATGAGAATGTTGTTGGTGTCCCATAATTTTTCACTCCCCATGCTACTCCCCAGTCTCCTCCTTGCTTTACGTCTAATTTACTGTCCGATAAGTATACTACCATTCTCTTATTTTCTACGAATAACTTGTTTATTTCTGCCTTAACTTTTTCATCCATTACTTTAACGTTATATGTTGCTCCAGAAAAAATACTTTTAACTAGTACAAGGCCCAATATCAACATTGTCATTGCTAGTACTATTATCACTATTGTTCCAACACTCATCTCTAGCGCACCCCTTTGATTTCTCATTAGTTATGTGAGAATAAATACGTATTTAAATGTTCTGAAAATTTAGCATTATTAATTTTCAGGACCATAAAATCTAATGATTTTAGTGTTTTCAGAAAATGAGCATCATTTGTTGAAGGGCTGTAATAAACCTGTAAGCTCTGCCAGGGATTTTTAAACTTGTTTCCATAACATCTGCTTGCTTTCTTAAAATGAACGCTTGTGACATCAAATGATCTACAGAGTTTCTATATTGTAAACTTACTGCCTCACAAGTTTTTCCTCCATAAGCTTTGTATTCTAAAATTTCTGCTCTTCTTACTAATTCCCTTGGCTCAGCATACTGATAGTCTCTAAAACTTTTCATTATTCATAGGATGATAATTCATAATGTCTAAGTGAAAGTAAAGATCCAACATACCTAAAGTCTCTTAGTGTTCTGTTTAGTGCTGCTGCGCCCCTTAGTTCTCTAGACTTTTCTCTGAGTATTTCTGCCATTTCACCTACTTCGCCATCTGCTCTAACCTCTAAACTATTTGCTTGTTCTAGAATTTCTTCAGAATTGAAGTACTTTGATTTATGATTGCTTATCTCTACCATTGTTTTTATTATGGGGGCTCCAGGGATTGAACCTGGGACCTATCGAGCTTCAGTCGATTGCTCTCCCGCTGAGCTAAGCCCCCAATTGTTTACGAGTTCTTTAGATTTTTTTAGTTTTTAAACTTTAACATACTGTTTTTTCGTTGTTAAAGCCTCAAAAATTTTTATTTTTAAAGTTTCTCTAAAGAGGTTTTTATTGCTGTGAGACTCTTTGCCCCAACCATAAAACTCCTTCTTTGTTGTCTACTTCTATTATGTCTGCGTAACCGTAAATTGTTTGTGCTCCCATCCTGCCTGCTCTTTCATCATCTTCTGCAAGTTCGAATTGTTCTTCTCGTATTTTTGTCCTTGATTCAAACTGCTCTTTAATTCCTCTACCTCTAAAAAATTCTCCATCATCCCAAAAACCACTAATTGTTCCTCTTTTACATAAGTATAGTGTTATTCCATATTTTCTTCCTTTTTTTGATCCGTGAACTCGAGAGTTTTCTAATGATTCATGAGTCACTAGAGAGAATTTTTGCTCAAACAATTCTCCTATTGTTTCACCATAAAACCTTTTTATTATTCCTAATAATTCTTTGATCATCGGTAGTGGCGTATAATTTCCCGTAATTTTTGTTAAGTTTATTTCTCTACTAATTACTGGTTTTTCTGGAATAAATCCTAATAAGTCTAGAAGTGTCTGACTTGGTCTTAATATTTTTTTATCAGAATCTTTTGTCATTAACAAATAGAGTTAAGACCTTTTTTAATGATTATTATTTTTCATAATAGTTTTTTTGTTTACTATCGCCTGGGGGTAAAGTATTTAAACAGGATTAGTTTAAGAAAATGAGAAAAGGGTGTGAAATGTTTAAAAATAAAAAATTTAATTTTGTTACTATACTGCTAATTTGCGCAAGTTTTGTTATTGCTTCGATACTTATTACTCCAACATCTTTTAATCCTGTTGAAGATGTTACTTCTCGTTATAACATAACTGTTAATGTTACTGAAGTTGCCGCTACTGCTAATATAACTCAAGTTAATATTACTCTGCCTTCATCTTTTACTTTCTTATCCGGTAGTAATGCTACCACTGCTACTAACGGTTTTTTCTCTAATACTTCGACAATTCTTACTTGGACTAACTCTAGTGGTTTAGTTATGAATGTTACAGCTAATAATTTCTTATTTAATGCTACCGCTTCAACTCCAGGATACTTCAATCTGACAGTTGTTGTTACTAATGCTACTACTGTTAACAGCACTAATATTACGGTTCAGATTAACGACACTACTGCTCCAGCAACAGTTTCTTTTAATTCTCCAACAAGTGGAACAAATATATCCCGAACGGAAATATACCTTAATGCTACGGCTACTGATAACTTAGCTGTTAACGTTGTAAGGATTTACTTGTTCAATGCTACTAGAGTATTGATTAATCAAACAAATTCTACTAGTACTACCTCAGCTATTATGAACACTAGTGGCCTAGCTGAGGGTGTTTATTACGCAAACATAACTGCTAACGACACTACTGGTAATCAAAACTTGACTGGCACTAATATTGTTATAAGACTTGATACTTCTGCGCCTACAAATTTATCATTCGGAAGTTCTAATCCTGCTAATGGAGTTAATACCTCATTATCGGAATTTACTGCTAACGCGAGCATAACTGACTCTGCATCATCTGTTGTTGTTAGATTCTACTTGTTCAACTCTACTGGGATATATAATCAATCAAATGTTACAACCACTGATTCTGCAACTTACAACTTTTCAGGAATAGCTAATGGTTTATACATGCTTAACATTACAGCTGCTGATACTGCTGGGAACCTTAACGAGACAACAATTTCAAGATTCATAAGAGTTGATACTATTACGCCTACTATTACTTTAACAAGGTCTAGCACTTCAACTCAGAACAAACTAATTATTAATATCTCAATAAGTGAATCTGGATCTGGGATTAATGGTATTTGCTCAACTAATAGGGCTGGTGCATCAGTTACGGGCTCTGGTAGTACTGTTCAAACATCGACTGAGGATATTCTTGCTTGTGGTAATTCTTACTCTTACATAGTTACTTGCGTTGATTATTCTGGTAATTCTGGAGCAAGCTCTTCATCTTCTTTCACCACTGATGATTGCTCATCTTCGAGCAGTAGTGGTAGTGGTGGATCATCAACTAATGCTGGTTGGAAGAACACTTATACTATTAGTAACGCACAATTCACTTCAGGTTACACTATTTCATTATCTGCTAACGAACAAGTAAGGTTTACTATAAAGACTACTGGCAGTTCTGGTATTAGTGGCACTGAAAACCATTATGCTGGTGTTAAGAGCTTAACAACAACTACGGCTAATATTGAAGTTAGAAGCACTACTCAAACAGCTACTATGAGTGTTGGGGAAACAAAAAAGTTTGATACTGATGGCGACGGCAATTATGATACTCAAATAACTCTTAACTCTATTAGTGGTGGTAAAGCAAACTTCACTATTAGTTCAATTATTGAAAAAACTCTATCGGCTCAACCTTCAGGAATTAGTAACTCATCAACCGTAACTAATGATACTTCTGACAGCCAAGAAAGCGTTGGTGAAGAGTCACAATCATCAGCCTCTAAAACATGGGTTTATGTTATAATAATAGTTTTGGTTTTAGGTGTTGCTGCTTACTTATTAAAAGACAAGTTCAAAAAGAAGAACATTAACAACAAAGTAAGATACAGAAAAAAGTAAATGTTATTTCTTCTTTTTACTATTAAAAATAATTTTGAGTAGTTGGGAATAGGCCACTTTTTGTCGATAATCGTTTCCTCCTTGAAGATTTTAATCTTCCAGGTCACGAGGAACTTTCGTTTCTCGATATTTCAGGACGAACTTTTCGTGTCAATATTTGACTTAGCGGCATTTTTGCCTTGCACCAACCAAGATGCTAATACTTGGTAAACCAAGTACTCGAATACGTTTTTCTCAACGTTTCGCGTTTCATCATGTCCCTAAAGTCTTTGCTTCCCCCAAGGGTTCACTGCTCATTTAGGGCTGTGTCGTTTCTGTAGCAGAGCTTGACCTCGCGGCCAGCCACTCATGTGGATAATTATAACTCCTAGTTATAGGAGCTGGTGTGTGGACCTTCCTCAGAAATCGTATCGATTAATCTTCAAGAATATTAATTCTTGAGGCCTCAAAATCTATTGATTTTGAAGTTTAGCGACACTCAACCTATTATGGTTTAGATCTCCGTAGATTGACTACCCAACTACTCAGAAAAGTAAGGACTTGGGGGTTTTTAAGTTTTGTTACGGGTTAACTATTTTTTCTTTGTTTGTGCTTCTTTTTCTTTCTTTATGAAGTGTCTTGCTACTAGGAATACTGTTATTGCTATTATTGTGAAGTTTATTAGTGCGCTAAGAAATGGTCCCCAACCAATAACTATTGGTCCCATGCTAAAAGTTGCTGTTTGCCAAGCACCATTAGGGATGAATGGGGTGATTAGTGGCATTATTATGTTATCGACTAATGATTTAACAAGGACTGATGCTGCTGTACCAATAACGAATGCTACTGCTAAACCGACAATTTTGTACTCTTTCAAAAATTCACTAAAATCTAAAAATATTCTGTTAGGCATGTTTTTTTTTAAGGCTCCATGAATACTTTATATGTTAAAAATGCGAATATTAATGAACAAAGAAGTAGGAATGATGATAATAAAGACCTTAGGGAGAATGTGAATCCTAAACTAAAAATTGTTATTGTTAATCCAAGCATCATAGAGCCATTAACAAATTTCTGTGTTGCCATAACGACTTATTAAAGCATTATCGTTTTATATACTTTATTATCAATAGTTTGGAAAGTTTTTTTTATTCGTAACTTCTTCTTTCTGTTATAACTGCTTTCTTGCCGATTTTTATGTATTCATCCCATGTTAGTGATGCTCCAAAACCGTTCCTTTTTATTCCTGCTCCGTCTCTCTCATCATCTGCAAAATAATCGACTCTTAATACTGTTCCTGGGCCTCTATTTTCTTGAGGAATATCTTTTCTTCCTCTTATTCTTGGGAACCATCCGCTAGCGCCTGCTGATTTTATTATCTCTCTTCCTGCGGGACTATCTGCTCTTATTGATCTTTCAAGTCCTTCAACATCACCGTCAGGATGTACTACAACTTCTCCAATGCTTAAATTATATGGCTCTTTTACTACCCTTTTTTCTTTTATCATGTGATTGGGTAATGGTTAATTAATTATTAAACTTTGTTGTAGAGCTCAAGCTAACTAATTACTAAAATAAAGAATTTTTTCTGAAAACGTTTTACAGTTTTCAGAGCAAGTAGGATGATGAATTTTCACATAATGGGGCTAACCTTTTCTAAAATCTTTTTTTGTGGCTTTTAGTAGTTGCAAGCTTAAATCCTCGGGTTCTCGGATCTTACACTCCAACTCTATCAACGCAATCTTCTTTTGCGGCCTACATTGAGTCGTTTTGCGGATGGCTTCGAGCTTAGATGCTTTCAGCTCTTATCCAACAATGCGTAGCTGCGCAGCCTGCGTCATCACAACTGCTCACCAGAGGCATCCGAGTGTAGTTCCTCTCGTACTATACACTCGTTCCACTCACTCAATAACACGCCTAGTAGATATCATACAAACTGTCTCACGACGTTCTTAACCCAGCTAACGATCCCTTTTAACGCGTGAACTCCGACACCCTTGGATGCTTGTGCACATCCAGGATAGGAAGAGCCGACAGCGATGTACCAAACCGCGCCGTCAATATGGACTATCGGGCGCGACGAGCCTGTTATCCTTGAGGTACCTTTTCTATCACAATGGGGACCCATTAAAAATCATCCATGGTTCGCTAAGCCCAGCTTTCACTCTTGCTTTTCTTGCTTTTCGAAAAACAATCAGACAGGCTTTTGCCTTTGCGCTCTAATCCAGATTTCCAACCTGGTTGAGCCTGTCGTTAGGTCCTACAGATATCTTTTCTGCAGGGTGCCGCCCCAGCCAAACTATCCACCTGCTGGTGTCCTCCTTTCGAAGTAAGCAATATTATTAGAAAATGAGTAGTATTACATATTGCGCTCCGCTTCGCCGAAGCTAGGCTTCATCACTCCTACTTATTCTATGCACTCTTAATAACATCGCAACAACAAGCTATAGTAAAGGTCTACAAGGTCTCCGCTTCCCACTAGGCGACTCAGGCTTGTTCACCTGAATAGTGAGTTCAGAAGGTTCTGGTTAGGGACAGTGACCACCTCGTTAAACCATTCATGCAAGTCGCCATTCAGACGACAAGGTATTACGCTACCTTAAGAGGGTCATAGTTACCCCCGCCGTTTGATGGGTCTTAGCCGCATTGAAGTGCGGTTTGAAACACCACCACTGGGCAGGTCTCACCGAGTATACACAGCTTTTCAGCATTGCACTCGGCTACGTTTTTGATAAACAGTCGGGCGGTCCTTGTTACTGAGATCTACTAATG
>JBBSXC010000003.1:0-252413 GCA_038045945.1 Nanobdellota archaeon | reverse complement strand
TTGTTGTTGTGCATGCTTGGCATGTTAATCCTCCGCAGTCTATTCCTGTTTCATCGCCATTCATTATCTTATCACTACATGTTGGTATTTTAGGTGTGTTAGTTAAGCATTGGTTAGTACATGAGTCATCATTGTTTGTGTTTGCGTCGTCGCATTCTTCATCACCATTCTTTACTCCATCTCCGCATAATTCTGCTGCTACACATTGATTAAACTTACATGTAAGACCGCAACTTTGTGTTCCAGAATAACCGCTACTAGTCGTGCATGCTTGTGTGTTCCCATCGCAATTTTCTCCTAATTCTATTATGTTATTACCGCAGATTTTTTCTACTGGAGGTTTACCAGTATAAAGTGTTTCTATTTCGTCCTTTGATAATATCCTGTTATAAATTTTAACATCTTTTATCATCCCACTAAAAGCGTAGCCACCATCACCAGCAGAGTTTGAATAAGCCCCAATTGTTATTCCACCCCAGCTATTGTCTCCTTTGACAAAAACATTATTCCACCCTGGGTTTTGTGTGCAGTCAACACCGTTAAGGTATATGCTAGCACTTGTGCCTCTTTGTAACCCTACGATGTGGTCCCAATTACCATTTTTTGTTGGTGCTGCACAATTAGCTGATACTCCTCCTAGTCTTCCACCCCATTTTATTAGGTTATTACCGGTGTAAAGCACCCAGTTACCATCTAAACGCCAACCGTTCTTTACAACAATTGTCCCTCCTTCAGATTTTGATTGGTCTACCCCATACTGTCCATTTGTTTCTTTTGAATAAACCCATGCTGAAACACTTATATCTCCTGGTATTAGCATGTTTGGGATACTAACATAATCATCAGCTCCATCTAACGATAAAACATCATTACCATTTTCGTCTTTAACGAATGTAGCACCGTTCTTTAGTGTTCCATCATAACCCTTGCCTGCTTTGTCTTTAGCATCTCCTTTAAATGAGTAGTCCGCTATAGGTCCTAAAGTTTGATAAAAGTTTTCTGGTAGTGGTGTCTGTATGTCTTCACCAATTACTGAGAATTTGTCTTTTATGAATTTGTTTATCGCGTCTGCCGTGAATCTGTTGTCCCATTTTCCCCTTCTATTCTTTAATGCTTCTAGGGCGAATGCTTTTCTATTTTGTTGCTCTGGTGGGAATCCTAAACTTTTCATGTACCCCGCAACTGTTCCCTCTTGTGGGTCCTTGAATGTTTTTCTAGCAAATTTTGCGTCGGGTTCGCTAGTTAACCATGCAGCGTCAGTTAAAATGCCAAAGTGGAATCCTGGTGGGTTAGTATCAGCTATTTCTGGTGCTGAATTATAGTATGTGTTTGAAGAGAATGATAGTTTTTCATTTGGTCCTCCATTAATCATTGTGCCCTTACTTGATTGTATAACATTATTTCTTATGTAGCTTGAACCTGCAGCTCCTGTAAGTGTTGCGTCATAAATTTGCATTCCGAAATTGTCTGATTGGCTATTTGATGTTCCTTCAAAATTATAAATTATGTTATTTTGTATTATTAGTTCTCTAACTGATCCGCCAACTGATATTCCCTGTCCTAGTCCCGCTTTTCCTTTATGTGCTATTATGTTGTTACTTATTTCTAACCTTCCATGTCCTGGTAAGTGGGCTGTTGATATTCCACTTCCTCTAATGTTACCAATAGGGTCCCCATTGGCGTCCACTCCCCATTCGTTTAAATTAACTGCGTCTGTAATAACGTTCTCTCTTATTGTTACGTCAATGGTGGGCCAATTAAAGTTTGGTGCAGTATATCCTGATGTTATTCCCATAGGGTTTCCTGATACGAAGTTGTTTTCTATCACTCCTGAAGCTCTGTCCATTAATCCCTCTCCTGAGATGTCTATGAATATATTTTCTCTTACAATAACATTTTGACTGTTTGCTTGAATGTAAATAGCATGATTAAACCAGTTTGCAGTTACTTCTTGATCTGGCCCCCTACTATCGCTTGGTCCTGGTTTCCAACCAATAAGATAAAAAACGTTACCCTCTACCAATTGGAGGTCTATCCCTTCAGTATAAGCTCCTAGGATTGGTCCAAGTTTTCCCTCAGCATTAGCTACGTACCCGTTATAAACATTGTTTTTTCTGAACTCTAAGTTTTTGAATTTTTGAACACCTCCTTGAACGTTTAGTGCTCCTCCGCTAGGAAAATTACTATTCTCCACTAGTAAGTTTGAGTTATCGCCACCCATCATTATTATTGATCCGCCACAAGGTTTTTCCTCATCATATACAGCAAAATTTAGGTCTCTTATTACAACGTGGCTTGAGTCTCTAGCAGCATATTGTGTGCATACTAATGCTGGCCTTTCTTGTGGTCCTTGTTCGGTGTCATAACTTCCCATAATCATTCTTTCTTTATCCTCTCTGCCGGATGTTCCTATATTTCCATTATTTCCAAAACCTTCCCAGTACCATTTGTCTCCTGCTTTCATTAATAACCAGTCAGGGAATCCATCACGTAGCTGCGAGTATCCTGCTGCTAAAGTTTTCTTAGGCCCACAATTTCCACCATCAATCGGTGCTATTGGGCATCTACCATCATAATTATCATTTCCTAAGCTTGCGCTAACGTACGTTATTATTGTGTCTTGACTTTTATCAAAAGTTGTCCAACCGTCTTCTTGCTCTCTTGGTTCTGCTATTTCTTTATCATCCTCTGAAGACCAGCAACCTAAGTCTAATCCCCAGTCTAATAATCCGTCACCATCATTATCGACTCCATCATTACATTCAGTTATTCCAGGACTTAATTCCACATCCTTTCCCCCTTCTCCAGTTAGTGTTTGCTCTGAAAGCCTAAGTATTGTTACTGATAATAACAGTACTATCGCGATAATTAAGAAGAATACTGAATAACTATAATTCTTTTTTGAGCCCCTTTTCATTATTTATGCTAATGCCTGAAGTCTATATAAGTATTACTATACTTTTTATTAGGAATTATGATTAGGAGTTTTCCTAGTGTGTTTCATCTTCATAATTCTTATATATTGTCTTTACTTATGCTGGAGCATGATTGATTGTATAATACTTGCAGGTGGAAGAGGTTCTCGAAGGATTGGTTATGAGACTCCTCAGGCCCTCATAAGAGTTAAGGATAAGGAACTTATAGCTCACCAAATAGATTACTTAAAAGACAAGGTTAGAAAAATTATTGTAACTGCGGCTTACAAGGCTGACGAAGTTGAAGAATTCTTAGACGAAACTTATCCTGAACTATCAATTGTTTGTATTAAAGAGAATAATCCTTTAGGTACAGCCGGTGCTTTAAGAAATGCTCTTGATGAAGTAGACTCAGAAAGAGTTCTGGTTCTTAACTGTGACGCCATTTGTGATATTAATGTTGAAGAATTGCAAAAGATTCCTCAAAACGTTATTTGTGTTCATAACCCTAAACTACCTTTTGGTATTATTGAAAAAGGTGCAAAAGAAGAAGAACACTACTTTGGAAAATTTCAGTTTCTTGAAAGACCAATACTTAAAGGAATTTGGTCATCTTGCGGTTGGTACTTACTAAAAAAACTTTCAATATCTCACTTCCCCCTTAAAGGAAGTTTAGAGTATAACGTTTTTCCTAAATTACAATTTGATATTTACAAACACTTAGGTAGAGTTTACACATTCAACACGATGAGCGATATAGAAGCATTCGAAAAAGAGAGATAAGTATTAGATTATTTCAGGCGGGCCAATTCTTTCAGGTTCATTAGTCATTTTTCTTCTTTATGTTTCTCAAAATACTCTTTTGGTTCTTCACCATCAATTTCTACATAAATGTTTCTTCCATCGACTTTGTAGAATCTTTCGGGTGTTTCTTTATCTCCTAAAACGTCCATTTCAATAATTCCTAGTCTTTCTTCAATACCTCTAACTCTTCTGTCTGTTTCTCCAGAATTAGTGCATGATTGGAAACTTGCAAGCATTGTCATAATAACCATTGTGTAAAGTCCGGATCTATTAGTTTTTCGGTATTTACATGATTCGCTCATTTTCAGTCCATTTCTTCGCTTGGGTTTAGTCTGCTATATGTCTCTTTTTTTGGGTTAGCTCCTATGACGTCGTCAATTCTTAGAATCATTGTTGCAACTTCAGTAGCTGAAGTGATAGCTTGACTTTTTATCTTTGTTGGTTCAACAATGCCTGCTTTAATGTTGTCTTCAATGTTGCCAGTGAATAGGTTTAAGCCATGGTTCTTATTACCTGCATCGTGTTGGGATCTCAAGTTAGTGATAGTATCAATAGGGTCTAAGCCTGCGTTCTCTGCTAGTGTCGTTGGTATGCTTTCTAAGGCTTGAGAAAACTTTTCAACAGCTAATTGTTCTCTGCCGTTTAGTGAGTGGGAGAATTGTCTTAGGCGTCTGGCAATCTCTATTTCTATTGCTCCTCCGCCAGCAACTAGTTTACCTTCTCTTATTGCGGTAGCGACTACTCCTAATCCATCATCAATTGCTCTACCAATTTCATCAACTACGTGTTCAGTGCCGCCTCTAATAATGATTGTTAGTGCTTTAGGATTTTTACAATTCTTAATGTATGTTACTTCATCGTTTTCTTTTACTTCTTCTACTATTCCTGCTATTCCTAATTGTTCTGGTGTGAGTTCTTTTATGCTAGAAACGATTTTTGCTCCAGTAGCTTTTGATATTTTTTCTATGTCGCTTCTAGGCACTCTTCTGCAAGCATAAATTCCTTCTTGGCTTAGGTAGAATTGTGCTACGTCATCAATTCCTCTTTGGCATATTACAACGTTAGCTCCTACGGCTTTTAGTTTTTCTATTATTCCCCTGATTATTCTCTCTTCCCTATCAATAAATCCTTGTAGTTGTTCTGGTGTATTAATTGATATTTTCGTTTCTGTTTCTGGCCCTTTAATTTCTATTGATGAGTCTATTAGTGCTATTCTTGCATTCACAACTTTTTGAGGCATTTCTTTGTTAACCCTTGCGCAATCAAAGACTACTCCTTCAATAAGTTCTGTGTCATCAATGCTTCCTCCACGAATTTTTTCTATTTTTATGTCAGATAAATCGACTGTTCTTCCGTTAGCTACTTGTTTAACTGCCTTAACTATTATGTCTGAATATTTTTCTTTAACTATTTCAGCTCCTTTACCTGTTATTGCTGTTTTTACTATAAATTTTAGTGCTTCTTCACCTTCTTTTGATTCTGGGTTAATGTTGAATGATAATTCTCGCAAGATTTCTTGTGATTTTTCTGCTGCTCTTTGGTATCCTCTTATTATTGTTGTTGGGTGTATTTTGTTGTCTAATAGGAATTCTGATAATTCTAATAGTTTTCCAGCAAGCATTACTGCTGTTGTTGTTCCGTCACCTACTTCTTTTTCTTGTGTTTTTGCTATTTCTACCATCATTTTAGCTGCTGGGTGCTCAATTTCCATTTCTTGAAGTATTGTTACTCCGTCATTAGTTATTGTTATATCTCCACTTGAGGAAACAAGCATTTTGTCCATTCCTTTAGGTCCTAAAGTAGTTTTTACTATGTCAGCAACTATTTTTGCTGCCATAATGTTGTTTCTTTGGGCGTCTTTACCCATCATTCGACTAGCGTTTTCTGGCAAAATATAATTTGGTTGCTTATCCATAAATAAAAAATTGTTTTTTTCTTTATAAGGATTCCTCGTATAGACCATATATGTCTCTTTGCCCATTAGTACTCTTAAGTTAATCCTAATTTTTGCATAATTATTTAAAGATTCGAGACTACACACTTTTATGGTTATTAGAGACTTAAAAGTTACTGATGTTATGACTCGTAATCCCGTAACTATCAGTTCTGATATTAGTGTTATTGATTGCGCTAAGATTATGATTAAGAAAAGGGTTGGTTCATTAGTTTTAGTTCATGAGAAAAAAATTCGTGGCTTATTAACAGAAAAGGACATAGTTTGGGCCTTAACTAAGAAGTCTCCATCAGATTTTAAGAAAATTAAAGCTGGTGATATAGCTGCTAAAAAAGTTAAGGTTGTTAAGCCAAACTTAGAGTTATCAAAAGCATTAAAGATTATGAAAAGGAGCGGTTTTAGGAGGCTTCCTGTTGTTTTCAAAGGCCAACTTGTTGGTATGGTAACTATTAAAGACATTTTACGTATTGAGCCAACTCTTTACTCTACTATTTCTGACGTTATGGAAATTAAAGGTTATGAAGAAAAACTTAAAAGAAGAGAATCATTAACTGATAAGCCTGAGTCTACTCGTCAGGGTATTTGTGAAGAGTGTGGTAATTTTGATTGGTTATCAAAAGTTGACAACAGAGTTATGTGTGAATCATGCGTTGATGAAATGTGACCCTTTTCAAGTAATGTTTATATACTTCTTTTTGTCCTTAGTTATAATAAAAAAAGGGCTGTTATTAAATAATGGGTACTAAAGACTTAGTTTATAAAACTGAAATAGAACATGACGGTATCTTTGATTTTAAAAAACTTTATAATTTTGCTTATGATTTTCTAAAAAATAAAAGTTATGATATTGCAGAGTCTGCTTATTCTGAAAAAATCACTCCTGATGGTAAAGAAATAGAGGTTAAGTGGGAGATAGAAAAAAAAGTTACTGATTACATAAAGTATATTGGTAAAATTAAGATGACTTTAAGAAACCTTAAGTCTGTTGAGGTGCAAAAGGGTGATAGAAAAGAGAATTCTAATAAAGGGTCAGTTAAAGTGGGTGTTAATTCTGAAGTTGAAAGAGATTATAAAGGTGATTGGGAGTCTTCATGGTCGACAAAGTTTTTCCGAGGTATTTATGACAAGTTCATAAATGATAGTGTATATAAGGGTTTTAAGAACGCTTACGCTTCAGACATGGATGACCTTGTCGGACAATTAAAATCATTCTTAGTGTTAGAAGGCGTAAAGTAGTCTGTTTTCTCTCTAATTTGCATCATAATAAACTTTAAATATGGTTATGACGATTTCTAAGGATGACTAATAAAAATTTTAGGTTACTATTTTTGTTATTAATGGTTTTTTGTTTATCTTCTGGTGTTTTAGCTGATGTTTCGATACAAAAAAGAGTTATTAATGATGTTGTAATTTCTGAAGTTAAGCAACCGGCAACTTTTGGTATAACGCTAACTAATAATGGTGCTGATGACACATTCACTTTTTACAGTCTTGTTGGTGTTAAGATAACACCTGAAGACCCAACTTTTCTTCAAAGTGGTGAAACAAAAGAAGTATTAATTAAAGTTTATCCTAATGAGGACTTAAAACATGATACTGGTTCATTAGTTTTTGTTTACAAAATAAAGGGTGATAAGTCTGGAGTTCAAGAAGACACTTTAACGCTTAATGTTGTTCAATTAGTTGATGCTTTCTCCATTGGCACTTACCCTATTGAGCCTTCAGCTGACCAAGCAACTATTTATTTTAAGAATAATTATAACTTTGAGTACAATGATATTGAAGCTAAGTTTTCATCAGTATTCTTTTCAGATGAAGAAAAATTTTCTTTGAAAGGTTTTGAGAAGAAAGAATTTCAAGTTCCTGTTGATAAAGAAAAGATTTCTGTTCTTAGTGCTGGACAATACATACTAAAAACTGATTTAGAAATTGATGGCGTTAGTAAACACTTAGAGACTGATATTCGTTTTAGTGAAAAAAATCTTATTGATACAGAGCAAGAAAATTACGGTTTTGCTATTAACAAGTTAGTCATAAGTAAGACTAATAAGGGTAATCTTGAAACTATGGCTGATGTTGTAGTTAAGAAAAACATTGTTTCTAGACTGTTCACAACTTATAATTTAGAGCCTTACAATGTTGATAGGCAGGGATTATCCGTTTATTATTATTGGCAGAAGGAGCTTAAACCAGGAGAGAATTATAAGGTTCAAGTAACTACTAACTGGCTTATCCCTCTACTAATATTTGCTGCTGCTCTTGTTTTATCATTCTTCGTTAATGTTTACAGAAGAAGTCATGTTATTGTTCGCAAACGTGTAACTTTTGTTAGGGCTAAGGGGGGACAATTCGGTCTTAGAGTATCCCTTCATGTTCGTGGTAGGGGTTTTGTTGAAAGAGTTAAGGTTTATGACAGGATTCCAGCTATTGCTAAACTTTACGAACGTTTCGGAGCTATTACGCCTTCCAGGTTTGATGAAGCTACTAAACGCTTAGAATGGAATCTTGGTAACCTTGACAGGGGAGAAGAAAGAGTTCTTAGTTACATTATCTATTCAAGGGTTGGTGTTGTTGGAAGGTTTGAACTTCCTAAAGCAACAGCAGTTTACGAAAAAGATAACAGAATATTTGAAAGTGAAAGTAACAGGTCCTATTTTGTAACTGAACCAAGAAGAAAAGAAGACTTCTAAAAATTATGGAAGAAAAAGAGTTAGAAAGGGTTTATGATAAGGTCTCTAAAGATTATCTTTTTTCTAGAACTGCCGGTCGTGGTACATCTGGTTTTCAAAATCGTGAAATAGAACAACCGATGATGTTTAAGTTAGTTCCTGGAGATTTGAGTAATAAATCCTTGCTTGATATTGGGTGTGGTCCTGGTATTCATATAAAAGAGTATGTGTCTAGGGGGGCTAAATGCACTGGTATTGATTTGAGCAGTGAAATGATTAAGTTGGCAAAAGATTACTGCCCTCATGCTAATTTTGAAGTTGGCAATATTTATAGTTTAGGATTTGATGGAGAATCTTTTGATATTGTGACTTCTTCTTTTGTCTTAGACCATGTTAGGGAACTGAGCAAGGCTGTAAATGGGATAAAAAGGGTGCTTAAATCACAAGGATTATTTATTTTTTCAATTCCGCATCCAATAACTTATATGTTTAGGGATTCAAAGAGGAGTGTATTTACTCCCAGTAATAGTTACTTTGATAATGGGGTAGTTTACTATAATATTGCTAAATCAGGTCTTAAATTTCCTGCCTTTCCAAGAATTCTTCAGGAATACTTCCAAGAATTTCTGAAAGAAGGCTTCACTTTGGTTGATTTCGTGGAGAA
Source organism: Nanobdellota archaeon (assembly GCA_038045945.1). Classification (GTDB taxonomy): domain Archaea; phylum Nanobdellota; class Nanobdellia; order Pacearchaeales; family GW2011-AR1; genus JAGVWS01. The sequence goes on along the minus strand of JBBSXC010000003.1, from coordinate 243,407 downwards.
TATTCCTAAAGAAGAGTGGGCTAGTATTGATGAGATGTCAATGAAAATACCTTATCTTGCCTTCTTTGTTTGGAAAAAATTTTAGCTTATCCTTATTAGTTTTTTGGCTTTTTAATAACCTTTATATACGTCTTATTCTTAGCTTCTTCGTGGTGTTTGACAATAGTTTTTTTCGTTATAGCACTCATAATATTGAAAGGAGGTTAAAATGAATAATACACAAAAGACCTTTGCATTGATACTTGGTATCGTTTTGTTATTGGTCGGTATTTGGGGATTCTTCACTACTAGCATCCTTGGAATCTTTGGCGTTAACATGATCCAGAGCGTTATCCATGTAATCGTAGGATTACTAGGAATTTACGCTGGAACTAAGGGAATGGGCTATGGTTACAACATGGCTGTTGGATGGGGAGGTATAGTCCTTGGAATACTTGGCTTCGTACCAGGAGTAGATTCTTTGTTAATGAGCTTATTGAACATTAACACTGCAATAACTGTACTTCACTTAGTAATAGGTGTTGTATGTTTAGCTGTCTACTACGGCGTTAGCAAAGAATAAATAATTCTTAGCTGACAAACTTTTATTTTTTAATTTTAAGATTTTTTAGGGTAAGAATAAGGTGATTTAACCTTAATTTTTGAGAAAGTGAATGCTTACTTTCTTATTTTTTGTATTTCTTTATCTATGTCTTTTCTTTGGTTTTTTAGTCTTTCGTGATTCCATCTTGTGAATGTTATTACCAGAGCAAATATTAGTAGTATAATTATTATTGCGAATGTTGGTATTAAGTAATAGTTTTTGCTGTTTCCTGTTTCGAATGTTACTCCTCCAGTTATTCCTGGTGATATTACGTATTCTGAGCACTCTTTATCAAAGTTTATTATTGGTTGTACTGATTCGTTATAATAAACCCATTCTGGTACTCCCATCCTGTTCTTAGCGTAAACTACTCTGTTATTATGCCCTGATGATCCTTGTCTTGATAGTGATGATACTTTGTCAATATCATCGTTTAGTATTCTTATTATGTCCTGACTCTTAAGCCATGCTAATTCTTCTTTCATTGCTCTTTGCCAATCAACTTCTTCTGTCATTTCTGTATCAATAGTGTTTATTGGTGTCTCACCGTTTTTTACTATGTTGTATGCTGATATGAACTCATTAAAGTTTTTTATTAGTCCTACATGTTTTAGTAAGTCTTCAGTGCTTGTTTTTGTTTCGTTTGTTATGCATGTTGAACTTCCCCCGCTTCTAACGCAATATCCACTGCATGAGGCTTGGCATGCTCCTGAATTACTTATTTCTAGTTCTACATTGTAACTTCCATCGTTAAGTCTTGCTATTACTGCTACCCCTTCTCTTAAGAATTTGCATTCTGATATTATTCTTTCGTTTGTGCATCCTACACTCCACTCTTTGTATGATGATGAACTAACGTTTTCTGGTATTATTTTTCCTTTAACTGATTTTGATACTAAGTCTAGTATGTGGACGTTTTCTTTGTGGGCTATAGTTGGCATTTGTATCTTTATTGACAGTCCTGGTGCTTCTTGTTCGTCTTCTTTAACTTCTGATATTATTACCAAGAGGTTTTTGTTGTAGTGTGATTCGTAAGTGTACCTGTTATCTCTTAATATCACTTTTTGTGCGTTTGATAAGTAGTTTAGGTTGTATTCTGTTCCTGGTTTGTTAAGAACCATTTCGCTAGCGTAATCATCGCTTGACTTTACACATTGTAATGCGCTTACGGGACTTGCAAATTCTATTATTGTCATTGACGCTAAGAGCAATAAAAAAACAATAATTATTGTGTCACTCTTAGCCATAAATAATGAATGACCACTTCAGTTTAAAAGGATTATTGGTGTGAAAGTATAATAATTAGTTGCCTTTATTACAATAATAGTTTTAAGCTCATATTTCTATAAATATTTTATGAATGATTTACTTTTAAGAGAAGAACTTCCATTGCAGTCAGTTAAGGAGAGAGGAGAAGACTTAACCGCTACTGTTCCGGTTAATCCTAGAGTTATGCGTTTGGATCCTGCTTTGAGGGTTAACCTTTCAACCATTAATGATCCTTGTGGAGTTGTTAAGGATTGGTATAATATTGATATGGATTATCATCTTGGAGTTTTGAGGGCTGACGGTGTGGACCCTTCTAGTCTTAGGGGTTATGAGCGTTTTAGGGATGATTGGGTTATTAGTGCTACCCCTCAGGTTGATGGCTTTTTATCTCTTGGGTTGTCAGAAGGTGATAGAACTTTACGTATGTGTCTAGCGCCTGTTCCTATATTTTTGTCAAACGAGAAAACTGAACTAGGTTCTTTTTGCAATCCTGATTATTCTCGATCTCGCGGATGGGTTGAAGTAGTTTATCGTAGAATTGAGGATCCAGAAGTCGTACTTATGAGTCCTGAGAAGATGAGGTCTTATAGTCTTAGTGATCTAGTGAGAGGTTTTGATGGTGGTAGGGAAGAAGTTACTGCTAATTGTAGAGCTTTTTGTTCGGATTATGATGATATTTTTCCAAGGGTTTTGGCCCTTAGAAATATGGGGGTTTTTTATCTTAATAATCTTCTAGGTTTAGCTGATGCACCGGCTAATAATTAGTTTATAGTAATATTAGTGCGAATGGTATTCCTTGTACTGTTCCTACGCCTTTTTTGTTGACTAGTCCTGCTTTTATTGCTGCATCAACTGATCTTTTTCCTGCTATGTTAAAAGTTGAGTCTTCTGCTGCTAAATCAACTAATAATTCCATAAGTTCTTTCTCAGTTGCTATTATTTCTCCTTTGTAAAAGCTTTCAGGTACTTGTAGTACCTTTTGTCCTTCCTCATAATTTTTTCCTATTATCTCTTCATCACAAACAGCTACTACTGACCTGTATGTTTTATGGACTTTTATTAGGTATGACATAAACTAATAATCGTTAGGGTTGCTTTTAAAACTTACCTAGAAAAAATCTATCGTTTTAGGTGTTTCTTAATCTAAAAAAACCTGATAATCACCCTTTTTTTTCTATTTACTTACTATAATAATAAAATAAAAATAAATTTTTTGTTTTTATTTCTTAAGCTTGTCTGCTTGTTCTTTGCTTAATATTTTTGCCATGTTAGTGCCGCACTTAATGCAAGGGCCCTTTGCCATCCATCCGCCTCTTGCTGTTTGACTTACAACATGATTCTTCATCTCGCTCTTTTCTCTACACTTAACACAGTATGCTTCTAAACCTGCCATATTTTTCTTTTTTTTATCCTCCCTTATACATAAATAATGCTAATTTAGGCTTATTTAAAGATATCTTTAAGGTATTTTTATTGAAGAAGTAGTAAAAATTACTTTTTTTATCATCCTGCTGGTATTAGTTCTGAATTATAAACTGGTAGTTTTTTCACTCCTACCCTTCTGTATTGGCATTCAACAAGTATTCTTCCTAAGTTATGAGTAATAGTGGCGCAAGGCTCATCAGCTCCGCCTTCGTATATTTCTTCAGAACTAATAATTATTCTTCTTGATCCATCAGTATAGGCTCTTCCTATGACTAATGGGTTGCCATCAATGTCTGTTGTTTCAAGAGTTTTTTCAATAGTTTTTCTTGTTATAGTTATCATATTTTGCTTCTTACGCTGTGTTTTGCCCCACAGGCTAAGCAGTGAACGAAGTAGAATGATTCTTGTCTTACAAGTTCGGTGTCTGGTTTTTTACACTCTTTACATATAACGAATTCTTCAACGTAAGACCTTATTTTTCCATCAATCATGTCATTATTAGTCTTTTTTTGCATTATTAGCCTGTCTCCTTTTAGTGTTCCTGGTGTTGCAAGTTCTCGCAATAAGTATTTTAGTACGTGATCAGGGTTTCTTCTGATATAACCGCAAATTATTTTGAAGTTGTTAAGAATAGTCTTCTTACCTTCAACCATGCTGCTAGCTCTAGGGATTTCGAACCTATCAAAAGCCTTACTCTCAATAGGTTTGACTTTTGCTAATGCTTCATTAAGTAACTCTTCGTAAGATTCCATGATTAGGGAAAGAGAAAGGGAGTTTTTAAAGCTATTTTTCTTCAAAAACATTTTTCCATCATCGATTACTAAATTTTTTGGTACAACTTATTGTAGGGCTATTTTTTGTTGTCTTACTTCTTTAGTGGACATAAATGAATAAATACTAGAGAAATGGTAATTCTTTCTTATGGCAAAAGTTTTCAGCATAAAAGAAGTGTTTGTTGAGAATGTTGTTCCTAATATTAACTCTTATTCTGCCTTTAAACATTGGGCTCGTGGTGAGCTTCAAAGGATGCATGATGAGGGATTAATAGTTGGTGCGTTATTTTATGGTTCTATGATTCAGGGAGACTTCTATGCGGGTAGTGATCTTGACTTATTGATAGTTTATAACAGTGAAAAGTTGAATCGTACCTCTGCCAAGGAAGTTTTTAGGGATCTTGAAGAAAAGGGTAAAAAATTGTTTAATATTGGTTTATCTCCCCATCCTAGAATTAGTGATAGGGCTTCTGATTGGAGGGCTGGAGAACTCTCGGGTAATGATGAAGATAATAAAGTATTAGTTGTTGATGCTCAGGATGAGGAAAAACGTGTTTCTTGTTCTACTGGTCACAGGTTTGTAGAGTACCTTAAGACTTGTGCGTCTTCTCCTGAGGCTATTGCTCAAAACGTTGTAGGAAAGAACCCCCTTGATATATTAACAGGTCCTCATTCGCGGATTACTCGTTACAGGTCTAAGGCTTCTGATAAGATGAGGCTTCATGAAATGATGGCTAGGATGATTTTTGTTCAGAATAGGCTTAAAGAGAAGTCCCAGATGCCTGTAAATTCTGATGATGGTATTAATTATGAGTTGTTAGCTTTAAGGATTAGAGAACCAGTTTTTAATGTTTTAGACTTATTATGGCTCAAGAATGGCTCCGTTCCTAGAACTTCTGATGGGAGGCTAATAAATAAGAATGATTTAGCTAAAGAATTCTTAAAAGAGTTTCCGGATTTTGACTCATCAGAGCTTGAAGAATCAATATCATTATTTAATGAGTATCGCAAAACAATAAATTATTTATCAAGCCTTCCTGTAGGTGAGAGGTTGAAACATTTACATTCTTATGAGTTATTAGTTAAAAGTATGGATCAAAGAGCTAAAGTTTTCGACCGTTTCATAAGCAGGTGTTTTGATATGGTAAAATCAAAATCCTTAACTGAAGAATCTTTATTGTTAGCATAAATCTGCCTTAGTCTTGAACAAATTCTACTTCTTCAACCCTTGCTGTTAGTCCTATTCTTTTAAGAATTGCTTTCGAGTGGTTTAGTATTGCTTGATCAGTAATTCTGTACCTGCTCTTAATTTCAAACCCTGGAATTTCTTCTTCTCTTCCTTCTAATTTTATCATTTTTACGGGTTTGTTAATCATTGCTCTATATTGTGCTATTCCTGCTTCTGTTTTTTCTCCGTACCTTAATCCTTCTTCTTCAGGTACCAAGAAAGTGAAGTCTCGACCGTTAGGTCCTTCATAATAACCATACCTTGGTCTTAGGACTGTTTGTGCGTCTCCTTTCATGTACCTGTCGTCTACTTCAACAAGGTATATTCCTCCTTGTTTTGGTTCTAGTCTTCCACGAACGACCTTAGGTATGCTTATTTTAAGTGTCATATTTTTTTAAACCTTGTTTTCTATTCCTTTTTTTGGTAGTCTTTCAAAACTGTAACCGTCAAAACACCAACCGTCCCTTCCGTTTAATACTTCTTGGGGTTTTACTTCAACAACTCCTTCTCCGTAAAGTTTTTTCTTAGGCCCTAGAGTGTAATAGTTTTCTCTTTTTGCGTCTCTTCCATAATCATAAACTCTTATTGCTTGTTTAGGTTTGAGTCTTCCTTCAGATAATAAACTAAAAAATATTTGGTGTCCTCTAAAAAGTCCGTCCGCTGCTTCGTAGAATCCTAAGGAATTAACCATTGTTTTTATCCTAAGTATCTTAGTTTTCCTGGTCTTGGTTCGTATGCTAATCCTTCTTCTAACATCTTTTTTATTTCTTGGTCTATTATTTCTTTAGGTGCTTTGATTGTCATAATCATTTTTTCTGCGTCAATTCCTCCAAATTCTTCTGCGTCCTTAATCATCTTAATAATTTGGTCTTTAACGGCTAATACTTCTTCTTTATTATGGTTTGTTGCTTGGGAAGTGCTGGTTGTTAATGCTGCTGAGCTTGTTCCTTCTAATTCTAGTTTTCTAACAAGTAAGTATCTTGGGTCTTTAATAGTTATTATTTCTGGCGATAAATAAACTTCGTTATTAAAAAATCTGCATAAACCAATAACCATTACTGTGTCTCCTGGATTAATCGCTTCGAATCGTAAAACGTCATCACCGAACATTTTAAGTCTTAATTGTCCTGATGCATCATCAATTGTTAGTGTTGAGTACTGTTTTTCCCCTTCACTTGAGAATTTGTCAACAACGTTAGCAACAATGTTAACTCTAATGATTTCTTTATGATCTAAGTCTAAAAATTTGAATCTCGGGTTTCCACTATTGTCAAGGTTTCCTGGGTCTGTTATTGGTTGTCCTCGCAGGATGTCACCAATTTTTAGTTTGAAAGCAACATTACGCTTCTTAATTTCACCAGTATTGCTGTTCGTGTTTGTTAATACCATTATTATAAGTTGTAATGCTCATTTTATAAAGATAGTTATTCTCTTGTTAATAGTTTTTTATTATAAGGGCGATAGCTTAATAAATAAAGCATTTTATTTTATGATGTTATGAAAAAGAGTGATTATGAGTCTCTAGCAGAGAAGATTAGCATTATTCATATATTCATATTTGTTGTAACCATTTCTGCTATGGTGCTAATTTTCTTTTACAAACCACTAATTATTTATTCAGCATTTTGGTTAGCATTAATTTGGCTTATTGAGCTAGTTTATGGTTTCAGTTGTCCTTTAACGACAGAAGAGTATGACCTAAGAATAAAAGCCGGAGAACATATTAAAAGAAAGAAGTTTATCCCTACTTTTCTTCATCGGTACCTTGGCATAAACATACCTGACTGGTTAGCGGAGATATGGTTAGCTATGTATTTTTTGATATCAATGTTCGTTTTGATTAATCATTTCTTTTATTAGAATTGTTTTACAAGTAATGTCTTGCAAGACTACATTACTTGTACGAATCCTTTTCTAGGGTGGAATAAGTCTCCCATTCTTGTTAGTTTCTCAATTGAGTCATCTATTTCTTTATCATCCATTTTTCCTAACAATTCTTTTTTTAGTTCTTCAATAGGTATTAGTTTACCTAGTCTTCCTTCAAGTTTTTGTAAAGCGTCTTTAACTGATAATACTTTGTTTCTTTGACCAGTGGAAACCCCTGTTGCTATTCTATCAATGTCGAAAGTGTTAGTTTCGTAATCGTAACCAACTTTCATCAAATAATACCTCATTATCTCAATAGCTCTTTTAGCATCATCTCTCAGAACTGTTTCGCTTAGTCTTAGTTTTGCGCTTGCTTCTGAAAGTCTCATTAGTCCTTCTAGTTGTCTTGCTGATATCGGTAAAGGTTTTTGTGCGTTTTCTGCTGATGTGACGTTTGACATGTTTCTTAAATCAACATAAAACTTTTTTATTTCTTCAATTGCTTCATCAGTTAGTTTTGGTTTGATTCTTTGTCTTGCGTAAGCTAAGTATTTTTTGAATAGGTCTCTCTCAATTGTTATTTCTCTTTCTTTATGTTCTTTACTTTCCATCAAGACGTGTGATGCTATCGCTTCGTCTCTTCCTCTGTCAGGCATGTCTTTAAGTATAAAAATAATATCGAATCTGTTAATCAGTGCTGGTGGAAGATCAATTTGTTGAGCTACTGTTTGGTAAGGGTCGAACCTTCCGAACTTAGGGTTTGCTGCTCCTAAAACACTAGTTTCCGATCTTAGTGTTGCTTGGATTGTTGCTTTACTAATAGTCACGCATTGTTGTTCTAATGCTTGATGCATAGCACTAGTGTCTTCAGCTTCCATCTTGTCCATTTCATCAACGCACAGAATTCCTTTATGTGCTAATACCATTGCTCCTGCTTCTAAACTCCAACCTTTAAGGAATTCGTCCTTAACAACTGTTGCTGTTAGTCCAGCACCACTAGCACCTCTACCTGCTACGTATCTTCCTTTTGGTGCTACTGCTGCTATGAATGTTAATATTACTGATTTAGCGACTCCTGGGTCTCCAACTAACAATATGTGTATGTCTCCTCTTTTTTGTGTTCCGTCACTCATAGTTTTTTTCACCCCTCCTAATAATTGCAGTACTAATGATTGTTTTACTTCTTTATGACCATAAATTGATGGTGCTATAGTGTTAGTCATTTTTTCGAAAAGTTTTGGGTCTTGTGATAATTCTCTTATTTGTGTTTCGTCTTCTTCACTAATTATTACTTCTTCGTATGATTCTTCCATTGGTATTACGTTGTTAGCTTCAATTGCTATATCATACCTTGTTAGTTGTGTTCCTTGCTGGCTGTGCTTAACGACTTCTTTTAGTGTTCCAATAACTTTTACCTTAGCCCCTGGAGTGGTCTTTTCTTCCATTTTAGGCTCAACTAAGTCTTCTTTTAAGAATATTGATATCCTTCTAGGTTGTTCTCCTCCGCTAAGGTTTTCTGGTGATTCTTCAATAACTATTCTTTGAGCATCAACCATGTCTTTTGATAATAGTTTGAAACCTCCGCGTCTACCGCAAGAGCACCTTCTAGGTTCTCTAAATTTGCTTTCTATTTGTAATATTGATATTATCGTACCGCATGTTGGGCATTCGAACTTTGCGTTAACTACTTGAGGTCTTACCTCTGTTGCTTGTCTTATTATTCCCTCTATTTGTATGAATTTGTTTAGGTGTTTAGATCTGAGATTTCTTATTTTTTCTGAGTGAGAATCAGGAAGAGAAAGGAACCTTACTCTGGCATTCTTAATAATGTCTGCTTCTTCAACTGCCATTTCCATAGCCATTATTACTTCCTCTGGAGATTCCATTAGTCTTTCAGTTAGTATTGTTGATGAGCTTGCAAGTTCGTCAAAATTTACGTGTATGACTTTGTTTTCTTCTCTAGCTGCTTTACCAATTATCTCTTTTTTGTGAGTGTCAAAGAAGGATCTGGCTTCTAATCGTAGCTCTTCCGGATCTACCTTTTTTTCCATGATTATGATTACTTCTAACCCTTTTTATTGATATTTATACATAACAATCTATGTTTAGAAACCTTTCGTATACTAAAGAAAGTTTTTCTTAAGCTCGAGCTACTATTAATTCAGAAATTCTTCTCTGCATTCTTATCCTTTCTCCAGGACTAATCTTTCTTGTTACTGACATAGGCTCGCAATGAGAATCAATAAGGCTTTGTAGTTTTGGAGGATCATTGACTATTATAACGGCGTACTCTGCAAATGACTCATGATTCTTAGATAATTCTTGCATAACTCCTTCAGCTAAACTCTCTATCGTCCTATTTGCTACTGGTGGAGCGTTAGAATATTCTCCGTCATTAGAAACTATTTTACAATAATAACTAGTTCTGCCGGTAATGCTCTTATCCTCTTCTGAAAGCTCTTGACCCTGCGCCATTCTTAGTTCTTGAAAAACTTCTAAGCATGCAACTTTCTTAAATGGTAAGAGTTGATAGATAGTTCTCATTGTTTGTTAATAATTATTAGAAAATTTTTCTGAGACTTTTAGGCATTCATTCTTTTAATGGCAGCTTTCACGTTCTTGATTAATTGTTCCATGCTTTCGTCAAGTTGTTGTCGAGTCTTGGTTCCTGTGCAAACAAGTTTACCATTAGAAAATAATAAGAATGTTGCTGTAGGGTTGTCAAGTTTGTAAACTAGGCCAGGGAATTGTTCAGGTTCATACTCAGTGTTTTCAAGTTCTAAAGCTAACAAGTTAAGGTTAAGCATTAAGTCAATACTTCCGCTAGCTACAATATTTTGAACATTAATTTTTGGTTTGTCAGTAATACGAACATTAATTCTTCTAAGTTGTTTAATAACAGAATCAATAACTTCCTTAACTTGCTGAATGCTCTTAGTTCCAGTACAAACAAGGTTACCGCTTGAAAAAACAAGAACAGCACTCTTAGGTTCTTTAACTCTTAATATGACCCCTGGAAATTGGTCAGGATTGTAAGTAGTGTTAACTAAAGTCTTAGCAAGTTTAGTTAAAGAAATTGGTTTCCCTAAAGAAGTTGTTGCTACAATGTTTTGAACTTTAAGTGATGATTTTTTAGAACTTGATTGTTTTTCAGCCATTATATAAACCTTTATAAAAATCTCGACGATTTAATTCTTATTTATAAATGATATGCTTTATAAACCTTTCTATGACCTCATTATTGCCAATTTTACTAAACCTTTATATTGTTCATAATTTTAACTTATTACGAGATGTCCTCAAAAGATAAAGGTGTAGTTTATTTTTTAGAATACGATGATACTCGCCAAGATCATCCATTATTTGTTTTAAACGCTCTATCATCTGTTTCTCCTAAAGGTGGTTTGAGAGAAGTTTATGTTGATACCGTTGATTCTAAAAGAGGCTTAAAAGATATAAAGGGTGTTCTAGAGAAGGTGGTCCCTCATTTTTATAATAATAAGCCTCGAGTTAAAGTTTATTCTTTAGACATCCAAGACTCTTTATATTCAAAAGCTTCATCAGTGCCACAAGATTCTCCTCCGTCGCTAGTAATTTTTTCTAGAGGGAGAAGTTCTGAGACTAAAAATCTTTTATCAAGACTTGAGATTGATGGTTTTCAAGTTTTAGATTTTATAAAAGCTAATGATCCTCAAAGGATTGTCGCCAAAGTTGGTAAATCGAGAGTTAGAAAAGCTAAGGCTGTTTCAAATTAGTTTTTAATTACTCTCATTTTGAGATTAACGTTTTCTATAGGGAATATTCTGCTTATTCTTAATTCGTTTTTTCTTCCGTCTAAAAAGTTGTAAACTAAACTTCTAAATCCCAATTTTCTAGCTGCCGGGGATATATCTTCAATGTGGAAAGGGAAATTTCTGCCAAAAGATTTATAGTATTGGTACCTCTTACCACTTTCTGTTTGAGGATCAAAATGATCAAAAGCTCCGAGGGAAAGGTATCTTCTATGGGTTACGTCACCATAAGCGTTTCTGCCGCTGTAATGGGGGAATCTAATATAGACTAATGCTTTGTCTTTACTGATTCTATGAACCTCGCTAAGGAGCCAAGGCACATCATCAACATGTTCTACCATGTCTGTGAGAAAGACTTCCTCAAAAAGATCATTTTTGAAAGGAATACTTACTCTGCTTCTTATTTCGCACACTACATCTACTCCTGGTAATGTGACTCTGTCAAGGCCTATAGCTCCTTCTTTCTTTCTATTACCGCAACCAATATCCAGTGTTTTCATGGAGTCGTCAATAAAGCATGCCTTTTATACCTTGCCTAATTGTCACTTTAAAGTAGCTAATAAAGAAAGATTTATAAGGTGTTCTTGATACAAGGTTTTATGTCAAGAAAAGTTTATATTTTTACTCCAAGGCCTGATCGCGTTGATAATGGAGATTGGGGTCTAATGAGAAGTATTGCTATCATTCATAGAGGAGAGCCTATTGATGCTGCTTATTTTGATGTTAACCAAAAGTTTAGGGATGTTTCTCCTCTGCCTCGGGTGACTAGTGGTTTTCCCCCTACGACCGAGGGGTACTGTAAGACAAATGGTGATAAACCTATTGATCCTAGACTAGCTGAGGATCATAGCGATTTTCTCAGAGAATTAACTATTGGCGATGGTAGAAGTTTTTCCAGAGTTGCTTATGTTAATAAAAAAGGTAACGGTAATATTGCAATATTAGTTGATAACTTGCAAGAGAACGGTTTTGAAACTGAAAGAGTGTATTTTTAATTTATTCCTCTGAATTCTGAGAATCCTGCTGATTCATAACTTTTCTTTGATAATTCCCCTGTTCTTGATTTATTGTTCCAATCATCAACATATTCCTTTGTCCCGGTGTGATATAAAACATCGTAGATTTTTATTATGTTTTTTTCTGGATCATAATCCCAGGCTACTCTTATTTCTTTTCTTCCTCTTGGTGACACAAAAAACTCTCCTATTCTTTCTTTCGGTCTTGCAATAGGATTTTCTCTTATCATTTCTATTTCGCTATTGAACATTTTAGCTCTCCCACTGACACTATTATCTCTTCTTGCTCTTACCAAGGCCTTGTTTGATATAATTACTCTTGGTTTCTCATTAGTTCTTGGTATTGTAACATTCATTGCTTCTAAAAAATATTTTGCTAAATTATTGCCATGATTGTAAATACTTAATAATCCTGGACCTAATTCTTCCTTAGCTACATCTTTCAGTTCGTCATCTCCTAATTCCTTATACCTCTTTCTAAACTCGCCAAGACTATAATCGCGAACACCTAACATCCCTTGGGGTTCTATTATGTGTAAATCTCTATCTGGGACAAATGTGTCTTTTTCAGGGTCAGAATGTTTTGAGTATATTTTAATTCCCTTTGCTCTGTCTCTCTCATCTCCTTCTGCCCTTCTTTCCAAATCTGATATGTCGCTTCTAATGCTGCTTGTGAATAATACTATTACTCCTCCTATGAACAGCATTATTCCTATGATGCTGAATTGTTTTGTTATTATTTCACTGATTATTGCGTTTCCAGTTGTTACTGTTTTTGATGTTATTATTAGTATTATTCCTAAGAACAATGATGCTACGCCTATCAAGTTGAATAATTCTCTCTTCCATTCTGGTTCCTCTTTTTTTGTTTCCATAATTTTTTTATCCTTTGTGTTTCTCGTATTCTTCTTCTATTTCTTTTACTGTTGCTATATCATCTATTTTTTTGTCAGGTCTTACAACTTTTATTCTAGGGAATCGCAAGGCGTATCCTGAATTGTACGACGGTGATTTTTGTATGTTTTGGTATTGTATCATACCAATAATTTCTGGTTTAACAGTTACTTCTTTTCCATCTTCACTAATGATTAATGGTTTTAGTAGTTTTGTTAAGTCATCGAAGCTTAATCCTAATTCGCTTTTTTCTTTCAGACCTGTTGATACTTTACCCACTTCTAACAAGTCGCCATTTTTACCATTTCCTGCTAAGCATGATACTGTGTAAGAAGTTAACCATCCTGCGCGCTTGCCTGTTCCCCATTCTGCTTTTGTTATTACTAAGTCTAATTCTTCTGCGTCTGGTTTTAGTTTTACTGCGTAACCGATTCTTGCTCCTGGTTTGTAAGGTGACTCTAGGTTCTTTCCCATTATTCCTTCTTCTCCCATTTCTAGTGCTTCTTCATAAAATTTTTCAACAACTTTTTCATCATCTGTAACTATTTGTTTTGATAATGATAACTTGTAAGGTTCTTTCTTAATAATTTTTTCAAGCTCTTTTCTTCTTTCCTTAAAAGGTTTTTCTAGCAAGCTTTCTCCATTAATATATAGTAAGTCAAATGCTACCAGTTCCACTGGTAATTCTTTCTCGACCTTTTCTATATCATAAATTCTTTTTATTCTTTGGCTTATTTCTTGGAATGGTAAGTAATCTTTTGTTTTTGGGTCGTATCCTATTGCTTCTCCATCAATCATGAATGTTTCTGCCTTAACGTAAGCCTTAACGTATTTTACTATGTCTGGGAATTGTTTTGATACTTCTTCTAGCCTGCGGGTGTATATTTTTATTTCTTCTCCACTTTTGCTTATTATTACCCTGAATCCGTCATATTTGTATTCAAACGCTGCTGGTTTTCCTACTATTCTAAAAGCGTCACTGATGCTTTCTGCTTTTGGGAACAGCATGACTTTTAGTGGTTTTCCTGGCATCAAACTTATTTCTGCAAGGCGGCTTATTCCATCGCATGAGTATTCGTATACTAGTCCGAAGTCTGTTGTTAAGTCGTATGCTTTCTGTACTAATTTTTCTACCTCTTCACTTGCCTCTTGTCCGAAGCATGATTTTATTATTGCGTCTCTAAGCACTCCTTCTTTTACTCCCACTCTTAAGTCTCCAATGATTGTTCTAACCAAGTATTTTGCTTCTTTTGGTTTAGCATCTAATAATAATTCTGCTATTAGCTCTAACTTTTTTTCTACTGTTCCTTTTCCAACGAAATCTGCTAGTCTTCTTATGTTGCTTACTACTCTTTCAATTACTAGTTCTTTCTTGCTTTGTTTTATTCTTGATTTTGTTATCTCTCTTTCTGCTACCTCTCCTAAGTCTCCGATCTCTTTCCACTCCTTAACTACCTCTTCATTGCTTATTCCGCTTGCTTGTGCTATTGCTTTTATTATTGTTTGTTCACTCATTCCTAATACTTCTTGGTTGCTTTCTGGAAATACGCTTCCTTGAATGAGGTATATTATGTCTCTTCTGTTTCTTTCTTCCTTTATTTTTTTTAAGAATTCTGATATTATCTCAACTTTTTCTAGCTTCTTAGTTGTTGATTGTAATGCTGTATAAACTTCTAATAATTGTGAGTATAACATAAAGTTAGCAAATTAACGTAATTTATATAGCTTATTAGTTGGCTAGTTTTATCTTTATTTAGTCATCAATAAATATTCTCTTTTTGCTTCTACAATAGGTGATTTTAGATTTTCATCTTCTTCATATAAACTTCTATTAGCAAAAATCTCATTCTTCTTCCTTCTTTCTTCAAAATCTTTTGCCCACTCTTCTCTTTTTTCTTCCCTTTCTTTCATGTAATGAACATCTATTTGGTATGATTCGCTTTTCTCGTAGCATAATCTCCTGTCTGTCCAGTGTATTATTATTTTTTTTGAGTGTTTGGATTTTCTTCTAGGAGAATCACTAGAATTTTTCCATTTTGCTCTGGTTCCTCTTATTGATAATTCATGAACTATCGCAATTAAGTCCTTTTTACCGCAATTTGTTAAGTGTAAGCCTGCTCTTATCTTGTTTACTCTATTAGCCGATAAATACTGGTCAACTATGTCCCGATAAACTTCTAGAAATAAATCCTTCTTCCCTTTTTGATAAATACTCATCAAAAAACTAGGAGTTACTATCTGTTTTTAAACATTTATGTAGAAATGAGCGTGATTAATTTTTATCTTCCTCTTCTTTCGTTTGCTCTTGCGCTCGGACCGCTCTTTATTTCTGGTCCTCTGTGTCTTAGTCCTCTAGATTTCTTTCCAGCGCTTGTTAATCCTCTGAATACTTTGTTTTTGTTAGAGTTTCTAACAATCCATGATGTGTTCTGATCATTAGTTATTTCTGGTTTATCAGGGTCAATCATTATAACTTCGTAAAAGTAGTGTTTACCGTCTTTTCCTGTTTGGTATGAGTTTAGTACTTCTAGGTTAGGATACTTTTTTTGTGCTCTTCCTTCAGCGACCCATTGGTAGCTCATCTTCAGTGTTAGTCTTGTGTGCATTCTCTTAGATCTTCTACCCTTTCTAGGCCTTGGTCTTTGTCTTCCGCCTCTAACAACTCTGACTCTAATAACTACGAATCCTTTTTTGTCTTTGTAACCTAAAGTTCTTGCTCTGGCAATATCTGTTGGTTTATCTATTTTAGTTACTGATTCTCCGGCTCTCCAATCTATCATTCTTCCTTTGAGAGTTAATTCCATTGATTTCTTAATATACTCGTAAGCGTTAGTCATGATTAATGTGAGAAAAAATGTGTTTATAAAGCTTTACTTAAACTATGGCTTTTTCTTATTTTTATAATGATGGGCGACCGGAATCAGAATAGCCATGTTTTAAGTAACTTACAGGGATGCCTGCTCTTTGTACTATTCCTCTAAAATGTGCGAATCTTAATTGGTCTTCATAAGTCTTTTTCCCTTCAGCATAAACAGTTATTGAACTGCCCTTAGGATCATCATATCTTATGTTTGCTCTTAGAACTGGGTTACCATTAACAACTTCGGCGCTTAATCCTTTTCTATTTTTACTTCCAACAACACTGAATCCTCCATCCTTTATTGTTGCTAAAGCTTTTACTAATTCACCTGGGTCTAATCTGTCAATTACCATCTTTTGTGAAGTGATAATTATCCTTTTCTTTATAAGTTTTGTTCACCACAAAAAAATTGCGACAAAAAATTATCTCACTACAAGAAGTTGTACGTAAAGAATTATTTGTTGACGAATAATAAAAGTTTTGGTTAAGAAATTTAGACCGTACTTTAATTATTCTCCAATGACTACGGCAAATATTAATACTTTTCATCTGGTTATAATATATGGAAATAAAAAGTTTTCCTTCTGTTATTACTCCTGAACTTGCTGAAGAAACTGGTTGGCATATAGGAGATGGAAGCATGAATTATTACGAAAAACATGATGGTAAAGAAAAATGTGTTTACCAGTTAAGGGGGCATATTGAAGATGATAAAGAACATTACATCAACCGTATTAAGCCTATATTCAAGATTTTATATAATGTGGATATTAGTCTTAGAGAAATGCCCTCCACAAGAGTTTTCGGATTTCAGATATGGAGTAATGCTCTTTTTAGGTTTAAAGAGAGTTTAGGCTTAAGAAGAGGGCCAAAATTAGAATTAGTCATTCCAGATGCATTTCTTTTAAGTAACAAAATTAAAGCGGCAGTTCTTAGGGGCATATTTGATACTGATGGCTGTGTCTACTTTGTTAAAAAGAAACTATCGATGTATCCAAGAATGGAAATATGTACGATTTCTCTTAAATTAGCAGAGCAATTAAGAGTTTTGTTTAATGAGTTAGGTTTAAGGGCGACTATGTACAAAGATTCTGCACCTAGGGGGAATCGTCATCAGTCTTACAGAGTTGTTATAAGGGGAAAAGAGATGTTTGATAGGTTTATGGAAGTTATTGGCCCAAAAAATTCTAAACATATTAAGAAATATTTGTTATATAGAAAGGGTTTTAAACGGTTTTTGATAAGCAATAATAACAATGAGCCTGTAGTTCAGCCCGGCAGAACGCTGCTCTGATATTTTCAAAGTTGAGATCAGAGAGGCAGAGGTCCGAGGTTCAAATCCTCGCAGGCTCATTTTTTTCTTTATGGATAAGTTTATAATGATTAATTTTGGTGTATTTTTTGATGGTTAACAAGGTTAAGGTTTGTTTAGATCTTGATGATGTACTGACGGGTTTTATGAAGGGTTTTTCAGATTTTCATAATAACAATCATGGTACTAGTATTAGTTATGATAATATCAAGACTCTCAATATTGCTAAACTTTTAGGAATAAGTCAGGATGAAGCCTGGGGTATTGTTGAGTCCTATTACAACTCTGCAGATTTTGATTCTTTGATTCCTTATGATGGTGTTATCAGGGTTTTGGAAGAGTTTACCTCTTTAGGTATTGATTTAGTCATTGTTACTTATCGTTCTGGTACTGGTTGGAAGAAGTCTCACGATTGGTTAAAAAAACATTTTGGTTCACACATTAAGCTGGTTCATGGTCTTGATAAGAATGGTATGCGTTTGAATAAGGGTAAGGTTTGTGCAGAGCAAGGTGTTAGTTTTATTCTTGAAGACTGTTTGGATAACGCTATTCATTGTTTAGAGGAGGGTATAACTCCTTTTGTTTTAACTATGCCTTGGAATATTGACAGAGAGTTACCTAGTGGTGTTGTAAGAGTTAAGGATCATCAAGAGTTTTTCCAGAAAGTTTCTTCTTTAATAAAGAAATAATTTTTTTTATTCTTCGCTTGTTAATTCTATTGTTAGTATTCCTTCTTTTGATAACTTGTACTTTGTTATTGGTAGTGTTACTGGTAAATTTTTCCAGTATGATGTTTTGTCGCTGAAAGCTTTTATTTCAATACTTTCTTCTAATTTGTTAATTATTATATCATCAAGCTTTTTTACTCCTGGTACTTCTATTTCGTAAACTAGTTTTTCTCCTATTCTTCTAACTTTTGATTTTGCTTCTTCTTTAGGTAGTTTAGAAACTCTAATTGCCTTATCGTCTGACATCTTGTTACTTGGTATTATTTCCTCTATTTCTTGTGAGAATTCTTCTTTGCTAGATCCTAGGTTTGCGTCACCGAATTTTTTTATGCTTATTTTTGGTTGACCGTTAGTTGATGATGAAATGCTTATGCTTATTCCTGATTGTTTAACTCTTTTAACTTTATTATTTTGTTTTTCTTCATTCATTCCTTTCATGTTTTCTCCCATTGCTCTGCTCATTTGCTTATTCATCTCATTCATTAGATTTCCAAGTAGTGATCCTAAACCCATTGGCAATTCTCCTAGTGGACCATTATCGTCTCTTCCTAACATTCCGTAATCTCTAGAGTCATAATTCTTACTTAAGTCAAAACCGCAACCGGAGCAAAAATTACTCTTTTTGCTTATTTTTGATCCACAATTCAAACAATTATTATCGAACATAATACTCCTAACTCATTAACTTCTTTAAATAGTTTATGAATAATAAATGTTGTACAAATTATTAGTTTTTCTCATAATAATTTTTTGCAATTCTTAAACAACAAGCTTTTAATAATCATTAATCTTGGAACTAGTTATGGAAAAAGCGGAGATAATGGCTGGTTTAAAATCAGCTCTATCAAGAGGTTATTCATTAGAGTTTTCTAAGAAGAGTTTTATTAATGCTGGTTATTCCTCTCAGGACGTTGATGATTCTGCGGCTGCTTTAATGGCTGGTGGTAGTTCGATTGCTAACTCTAGGCCTGCTCCTCCTTCGGGCAGTTATCAAGCGCCAAGCATTCCCCAGTCATCTCCTTCTACTCCTGCTCAAAATCCTGGGCTTTCTTCAGCACCAAAAACTCCTGCTACTATGGCTTATCAGCAACTTCCTTCTTCATCCTCCTCTTCTCAAAGTGTTTCTTATAAGCCTCTTCCTAAGCCTGCTTCTTCGCCTAGTGATTATAAGAGGTTAGCTGATGTTTCTGGCACGCCTAAAGCTCACGGTCTTGGACTTGTTATTTTCTTAACTTTAATTCTTCTAATAGTTCTTGGTGTTTTAGGTCTGTTTATTTTTAAGAAGGACTTAGTTGAGGCAACACTTAGAGGTTGGGGATTAATATAAAAAATTATTTTGTTTTATTCTTTTCTTACGTTTCTATAAGCTATTCCTAGTCCTATTATTCCTGTTAGTATTAGAATTAAGTAATTGACTATTTGTGAATCAATGGTTATTAGTGCTGTTTTTAGTGCGAATACTGAGAATACGTAAAGCGCGAAGAAGTATAATGTTTCTGATAATATTTTTCCTCCATCAATCTTACTTTCTTCAATTACGTTCTTTAGGTAAGTCGCTATTGTGAATCCTACAACTATTAGTACTAATGCTCCTGTTACTGCCGGGATTACGACAAGTATTGATGTTAGCCACCTTGTAAATAGTGGGATGTTTAGTTCTACTAAGGCTAAATAGATGAATAAAATGTATATTGACCAAGTTATAATTGTTATGAAAAGTCTAATAAAATTATAAGACCTACCCTTTTCTAAACGAGCTTGTTTTGAAAGCTTTTTCAAAGCTTTATTGACAAATAATCCTAAAAGGAAACCTGCAGTTAAATAAAATATTGCTGCTATTAATCCAGCAAGGAAATTGCTTATGTTTATGTTAAGAATGTTTCTAAGGAGCATAAAAAATCAACGTAATACTCATTTATATTATTGTCGATCACTTCAATAATGATTATAAACTTCTTAAAATGCTAAACTGTCATGATTAAAGATCATCTTAGGCTTCCGCAAAGCGGAATTACTGATTATTCTGGTCATAAAATGGTTCAAGTGTATGCTACTATCGCTGGAAGAGAGGAACCCTTCATGTTCTTTTCAGAGACTAGGGGTGAAGGTGAGAGGCACCGACTAATTCTGGAGGGCGGACTAAAAGAATTGGGAATTAGTTTTGAAATGGTTGATGTTGGTAGAACGGATAAGGTCCCTGCTCCTACGGGATCGGCTTACCGTATCGCAGGTGCGGGTTGGGGAGAAGTTTTTGCTGGTGCTGGTAAATATGAGGGTAAAAGAGTATTATCGGTGTCTAATCCTGATCTTGGTTCTGATGATTATAAAATTCGTCCGAGTAGAGATCATCTTGTAGATATGCAGAGAATACTTGGAGATTCTTGGGTTGTTGGGTATGATAGGAAAGCTGTAATCTGAAATTTACTAAATTCATTACAACAATCCTTATATAACTCTTTTTTGGTTTATAGCTTAAGTTGATACTTGTTAGTATCAAGAAAACGATCACTAAAAAAGTGCTCGTTTTCGGCATGCTCAAAATGTAAGTCTAAACATTTTGACATCATAAATAAAAAATGAGGAATAAATAAAAAATGAGGTTTGCGCACTTGTCTGATTGTCATTTAGGTAGTTGGAGGCATCCGGAATTACAGGCGCTGAATATGGCTTGTTTTTCCAGAACCATAGAGGTTTGCATAAAAGAAAAATTAGATTTTGTTTTAATAGCTGGGGACTTGTTTGATTCTCCGTATCCATCAATAGAAGTATTGAAAGAAACATTTAGGGAACTTAGAAGACTAAAGGATTCCCAGATACCTTGCTACTTTATTGCTGGAAGCCATGATTATTCTTCAAGTGGGAAAACATTTTTGGATGTTTTAGAAAATGCTGGTTTATGCACTAATATTCACAAACAAGAATTAAGGGAGGGAGACGACCACATATACCTTACACCAACTATTATTGGAAACGTAGCGCTGTATGGTTATCCTGGGAAAAAGACTGGTCTTGACATACCTGAGGTTAAGAGAATAAAACTTATTGATTCTCCGGGATTCTTCAAAGTATTAACTCTTCACACATCCATAAAAGACGCAATAGGGAGTTTGCCAATAGACTCTGTTGATGAGAAAGAATTACCAAAAGCAGACTATTATGCTCTAGGGCACTTGCACATAGATTATGAGTATAACAACATGGTATATGCTGGTCCAACATTCCCTAATAATTTTGAGGAGATTGAAGAATTAAAGGGTGGGAGTTTTTACATAGTAAACACTTTACCATTCCAGTACAAAAAAGTTGCATTAGAACTTAAGGGAATTGTTAGGGCAGAGATGAAAATCACCAATGCTTTGGTTGGTACTGACCAAATACTTTTTGAGTTAGGGAAGCATGATCTGCGTGACAAAATAGTCTTGTTAAGGTTGTATGGTTCTCTAGAGAAGGGTAACGTTAATAATATTGATTTTTTAAAAATTGGTAGTTTTGTTTCTGGGAAGGGAGCTTATTGTTTTCTTAAGAGTACGTCAAAATTAGTCAGGGAGGATTCGGAGATAAAAATTGATGGTTATCACGCTTTGCCTAATATGGAAGAGGATATAATCAAGAAGTACGTTCTTGATAACAAGTCTGACATGAACAAGTTTGTAGAGCCTCTAATGCACATATTATCATTTGAGAAGAAAGAAGATGAAAAGTCAATATTGTTCACTGAGAGGATTCTTTCAGAGGCTAAAAGAGTTTTAGGTCTTGAGGAATCTCAAGGTATCATATCAAGAAGTAAGGAGGTTTTGTCAGGAGATGTTTATCAAGAGGCTTAGTTTAGAAAATATTAGAAGTTACGAATCAATAACTATTGATTTTCCTAAAGGATCGTTATTGTTGTCTGGTGATATAGGCTCTGGGAAAACCACGATTCTTTTATCAATAGAGTTCGCACTTTTTGGTTTACAACCAGGTCAGAGAGGTTCATCGCTTCTTCGTTTTGGTAAGGATTTTGGCAGTGTTCGTTTGGAACTCGATATTGATGGTAAAGAAATAATAATTGAGCGTGGCTTAGAGAGGGGTAGTAAGACTATCAGTCAAGAAGAGGCCTTCATAACTATGGGTGGTTTGAGAGAAGAAGTAGCAACTTCTGAATTAAAGAACAGGATACTAAAATTGTTAAATTATCCTATTGAGTTCGCAAAGAAGACTAACCTCCTTTACAAATTCACTGTTTATACTCCTCAGGAGGAAATGAAACAAATAATTTTAGAGGATTCTCAAACTAGACTTAATGCGATAAGGCACGTTTTTGGTGTTAACAAGTACAAAAATATTAAGGAGAATGTTTCTTTATTATCAACTTATCTTAGGGAAGACATAAGGAATAAGGAAGGGGTAATTAGGGATTTAGATGATAAGAAACAACAATTAGATGAGAGAAAGCAAGTCTTGAAAGTTTTAGAAAAGAACTTTGTTGATTCGCAAGTGGAGTTAGAAACTTTCATTCTTGCTAGAAAGACTATTGAGATGGAATTATCTGCGACTAAAACAAAGATTGATGAAAAAAAGAAGTTAGAGCAAGAAATTGAGAAAATAAAAGTTGCTGTTTTAGGTAAGAAGGAACTTGTTACTAATATGGATAAGGAAATAACTATTCTTAATAAAGAAATTAGTGATATTAAGGGTTTATCTTTTTCTGATGAACTAATTAAGAATTTGGAACTTGAAAAGAAAGATTTGGAAATTCTTGAGGATGATAAGAAGAAAGAAAATTTTGATTATATTGTTAAGAGTAAGTCGTTGAAGGCTAGGAATATGGAGATTAATTCTTTGAAGGAGAGAATTATGCAAATACAGTTATGTCCCACTTGTTTGCAAAACGTTGATAATAATTACAAAACTAATATTTTTCGGAAGTTTGATGATGATTTAGAAAAGAACCTTTTGATAATTAAGGATTGTGATCAAAAAATAATGAAGTTTGATAATGACATGAGTATTATTATTGGTAAGCGTAAAGACATTGAGAGGCAATTCTCTCAAGTTCAGCTTAACAAGTTAAGAATTAGTAGTATGAGTGATAAGGAGAATAAGCTTTTAGATGATTACAAAAGAAAAGAATCGGCTCTGAAAGACGTTGATATGCTTTCATCTAACATTGATTTGTTAAAGGATCATATTAGAGAACTAGCTAAGTATGACTTGATTTATTCTAAGACTGAAGAGGATTTTCGTGCTGCTTTAAAGCTTGAGAGAGAGGCAGACCTGGCTCGTGGTGGTATAGCTAAAGAGATCCAGCTCACTAAGATGATCATTATTGAGATGAGTAATGAGATTAAGAAGAAGGAAGATACTAAGGCTAATCTTAATAAAATTTTAGAGATCTATGACTGGTTGTCTAACCAGTTTTCGGAACTTGTTGCTTTTACTGAGAGAAACGTTCTTATTAGGTTGAGGGAAGAATTCTCTAAACTTTTCAATGAATGGTTTAACATCTTAGTTCCTGAAAACTTTTCTGTTTCTCTAGATGAGGATTTTACTCCTATTGTTTATCAGCATGATTACGAATTAGACTACGCTCATCTTTCTGGTGGTGAAAGGACTGCTATTGCTCTAGCTTATCGTTTAGCTCTTAACAAAACTATTAATTCTATGCTTTCTGATCTTAAAACTAAGAATCTTGTTATTCTTGATGAACCTACTGATGGCTTCTCAGATCAACAACTTGATAAGATGCGTGACGTTCTTAACGAACTTTCTGCTGAACAACTAATCATCGTATCGCACGAGAACAAGATTGAGTCTTTCGTTGATAATGTGATAAAGCTTAGTAAAGAGAAGGGTGTTAGTGGTGTTAGGGGTTCGGAAAAGAAGGAAGTAATCTCTGAATAGATTTTTCTACCACAAAGTTTATATATCTCTATTTTAATCTAAGAGTGTAAGTTCTCAGTTATTTTTATGACTAGAGGTCTTCTTTATAGAAAATAATTACTTAATCAATAAAAAAATATGAATAACAACATGAATCAAAACGCTAGCGAAGAGTTAAGCAAGAACGCTCTTAAGAGTGGTACTACAATTCTTGGGATAGTTTGTAAAGATGGTGTAGTAGTTGCTTCTGATAGGCAAAGCACTGCTGGAAATATTGTTATGAATAAGGACTCTGAAAAAACTATTCTTATAAATGGTTATTTGGCAATATCTGGTACTGGTATGGTTTCTGATATAAAAATGACTGAAAAAGTACTTTCAGCAGAATTAAGACTTAAAGAATTAAGATCTAAAGTTAGGCCAACAGTTAAGGAAGGTGCTAACTTACTTGCAAACTTATTATATCGTGGTATTAGGCAGTCAGGGACAATGGCTGGATTCTTAATGGGCGGATATAACGATGATGGTACTTGCGAATTATACAGTATTGAACCGGCTGGCAGTGTTAAAAAAATAGAAGATTTTGATGCTAATTTTGGTTCTGGTATGCCATTCGTTTTAGGTTTATTAGAAAGACAGTACAAGAAGGGCATAAGCATGAAGGAAGGAGTAGAGTTAGCGCTTGAAGCAATAAAGTCCTCAACTCAGAGGGATATTGGTAGTGGTTATGGGATAGACGTTTTTTCAATAACAAAAGATGGAATAAAACAAGTGGTTAAGCAAAGAATAGACCCTAAGTACGAAAACGATTAGTTTTTCGTAAAAATCATAATTTTAAAAATGATAATTTTTATATTGTAAAATGGCAGATATTTTGAAAACAATTCTGGCAGAATTTCCAGAAAAGAAGATAAGTGAAGCAACATTTGAAGGAGCTAACATCGTATTATACACGGAAGATAGAGAATTCTTCAAAGTTGGAGACCCTTTAGTTAGAGATACTGTTAAGAAGGTTAAAAAAAGGATAGAGCTGCGAGCTGCTGAGTCATTATTACTTAAACAAGAGGATACTGAGAAAATTGTTAGAGAACTTGTTCCTGTTGAAGCAGAAATAAGCGAAGTATTGTTTGATTCTGCTAGAAGCATACTAATAATCGATGCTAAGAAGCCTGGCTTGGCTATTGGTAAGCAAGGAATGATCTTGCAAGACATTAAGGATAAAACTTTTTGGACTCCTACAATTCAAAGAAGCCCAGCGATTAATTCTAAAATCACGGATAATATTAGGAGAGTACTTTATTTGAATAGTGCTTATAGGAAGAAGTTCCTTAATTCTTTAGGGAAGAAGATTTACAAGGAGTGGAATCCTGAAAAGTCTAAGAGTTGGGTTAGAGTAACATGTTTAGGAGCATCTAGACAAGTTGGAAGATCATGTTTCCTTCTTCAAACGCCAGAATCAAAAGTTTTATTAGATTGTGGTGTTGATGTGGCTGGTCAAGGATCAGACAGGTATCCATACCTAGATATTCCTGAATTCAAAATAAGTGATCTTGATGCAGTAATTATAAGTCACGCTCACATAGATCATGGTGGATTATTACCATACTTGTACAAGATGGGTTATACTGGTCCTTGTTATATGACTCAACCAACAAGAGATATTTTAGCATTACTTAACTTAGACTTTGTTGGAGTAGCTTACAAAAAAGCTGAGGCTCCTCTATTTGGTCCTCAAGACGTTAAAGAAATGGTGCGTCACTCAGTATGCTTAAACTATAATGAAGTAACTGACATAACCCCTGATATTAGGTTAACTATGTATAATGCTGGTCACGTTTTAGGAAGCGCTATGCTTCACTTAAATATTGGTAATGGTAATCACAACTTTGTTTATACTGGTGATATGAAGTATGGTAGAACAAGACTGCTTGATCCTGCTGTAGCATCATTCCCAAGACTTGAATCAATAATGATTGAGTCAACATACGGTGGTAAAGACGATCGTTATCCTCCTTATGCTGAGCAGGAAGACTTGTTAGCTTCTATTATTAAGAGAATTATTGATCGTGGGGGGAAAATACTCATACCTGAATTAGGTCTTGGTCGTTCACAAGAAACAATGCTTATTTTAGAAGATGCTATGCGTAGAGGAGCCTTACCTAAAGTTCCCATCTACATTGATGGTATGATTTGGGATATTAACGCTGTTCATACGGCTTATCCTGATTTTTTATCAGCTAACGTTAGAAGTATGGTATTTGCTGACCAAAACCCTTTCACTTCAGAAATATTCCAAAGAGTTGGAAGTCCTCAAGAAAGGAAAAAGGTTATTGAGGGAGGGCCTTGTGTGGTACTGGCAACTAGTGGAATGTTAGTTGGTGGAGCATCTGTAGAATACCTAAAAGAGTTTGCTTCTAACGAAAAGAACGGGTTAGTATTCGTTTGTTATCAGGGTGTTGGGGGACTTGGCAGGAGAATTCAGGATGGTGAAAAAGAGTTATCGATACCTAACGCTGAGGGTAAGGAAGAATCAGTTAAGATTAATTTAGAAGTTAACACTATTGGAGGATTCTCATCCCACTCTTTAAGAAACCAACTTGTAGCATTCATTAATAATTGTGTTCCAGCACCTAAAAGAGTTATGATAGTTCATGGTGAACAAAGTAAAAGTTTAGACTTCGCTAGTACGATTCATAAACTTCACAGAGTAGAAACAACAGTTCCAAGAAATTTGGAAACGATAAGACTAAAATAAGTGATACATCATCTAAAAGCCTTATAAGCCTACTTTTATCCTTTTTTTATGAATACTAAAGAATTAACCGACTTGGTAGCTTCTTACGAATACGGACAGTTCAACATATTGCATAATGGGATAAAAGCGACTTCTAACCGGCAAACTGGTCAGGTTAAGTTCTACCCATTTTATAATCGCGGTCATACTAGCACTGTAGGTTCTTGTGGAGAATTAATGAATGCTGCTTATAAAGAGATAAGAAGAACTTATCCAAACCTACATGTTATTAGAACTACAGGTACAGAACCAGAATTCTTCCCTGGTGATAATGATACTCATTGTTTTTTATTAGTTAGCAATCATAACTTGATGGGTCCTAACCATTTTAGTGAACACAGAAGTATAATTGATTCAGTTACTTCTTCTAACCCCTTAGTTGTTGATCCAAGCTTTAAAAGAGTTATTCCATTAGCAGATTCTGGGTATGGAGTTAAAAGAATTTTCAATCAAACTTGTCGTGTTGGTTATTCTACGGATCTTTTATTATGTCAAGGCGGGGGTTATGTTCCATTGGGCATAAGCTCTAAAGGTGATGTTGTTGATTTAGGTGTTGACTTTTCAAATTCTAATGTAGTTATTATTGGTGTTAAAAAGCGTGGTTGCGAGATGGAATTTTATGATTTGAACTCTAGTGGTCTGAGAAATGCCTTTTCTTATGATTCTAGATTGGAAGAACTTGTTGATTTGTTTAGAAGAGTAAAATTAGTCGAAACTGATAGATTCCTAAAAACTAGTACTGATTCTTTTGTTTCTTAACATTTATTAAGTGTGTTTTATTATAATAATCTAATTCAAAGAGGTAAAATAATAATTTATGAAGCATCATTGGAAAGTCACATTAATTCTTGTTGGAATGTTCTTAGTAGCTCAAATTATCGGCTTATTCGTTGTTCATTCTTATAATACTCCAATACTTGTTGGAAACCTTACAGCTAACACTGTTCCTTATGGTATGGCTCCTCCTCCAATAGACGCCGCTCCGGCTTTGGGCAGCATAATTTTTTCTTTTATTTTAGCTGTTAGTATAATTTTTCTTTTAATGAAGTTTAAAGCAGCTATCTTTTTACGATCATGGTTCTTCTTAGTTGTTTGTTTAGCTATTGGTTTAGTATTTAATATAATAATAGTTAATATTAATCCTGTTTTTGGAATAAAAGTTTTAAACATCCCTCTTTTTCATCCTACAATCTCAGAATTATTAGCTTTTGTTCTCGCCTTGCCTATCTCTTACCTTAAAGTTTTTAAGAGAGAGATGATAACTCACAACTTGTCAGAATTATTAATTTATCCTGGAATATCCGTCGCTTTTATTCCAATACTTAACATTTGGACTGTTGCCGCATTATTAGTAATAATTTCAGCTTATGATATGTATGCTGTTTGGCATTCAGGATTCATGCAAAAAATGGCTAAGTACCAAATTAATGAACTAAAATTCTTCGCAGGATTCTTCGTACCATACTTAAAAAAGGATGATAAAGTAAAACTTGAAAAGATTAAATCGCAAAAATTGAGCGTTAAGGGTAAAGAACAAAAAATTAAAGGTATTAAAGTTCACTTAGCAATTCTTGGTGGGGGAGACGTAGTTTTCCCAATTATTGCTGCTGGTGTTGTATTAACACTTTGGGGTTTACTACCTGCATTAATGGTAACTATTGGTGCAACTATAGCATTATCATTATTATTATATTACTCCGAGAAAGGTAAGTTTTATCCAGCAATGCCTTTCATAAGCGCTGGAATATTTTTAGGGCTAATAGCAGCGTACTTAATACGTTAGTTAATTTTTTATTCCAAACTTTCTAAGAGACTCAGCAAAAGCTTCGTGAGAGGTATATCCTCTGCACCTTTCTAGTAATCCGCCATATGTTATTGTTCCAAAAGCTTTTTCTAAAGGGACGCCTGCTTTAATCGCTATAAAACTGATAAGTTCGTACTCGAGAGCTAGTTGGTCGCTAAATTGTTCCAGTTTTGCGTAGAAGTTCCTTGAGTAACCACTAGAAGGGGTTATTCTTATATCCCTTGCTAATTGTAAAGTTTCTGTACTGAGTCCAGGCCTATTAATTGCCTTGATTACTAAAGCATGATTATTTCTTCTACCAGCTTGCAATATCCCAACACTCATTATTGGGTTAAAAGATACTGCTTCTATGCCTCTGCCCCTTTGCGGGTCTTGGTATATTTCTGATTCCATGCCTTTACTTTTTAATGCCTCTTGAGTTTTTTCTAATGATTCATCCAATTTTCCTTCTATTCCAACAAAAACTAACTGTTCATGTTTTGCTATGTGCACGTGATGTTCTTTATTAACCATTTTGTTATCTAAACTCAATCCCGAATTTTTTAAATACTTCAACGTAGCTTTGTTCTTCTCTTCCGTTTGATTTAATGAAATTGTTATAACTTACTGCCCCAAAAACTATTTCTAAAGGGATATTCATCATTTTTGAGACTTCTAAAATTTTGTCATAATCAAAACTTAAACTCATTGCATGATCTGTTAACATTTTTCCATGTTTTGGGTTATAGTATGTATTTGTGCGGGTTTCTGGCACTATGGATAAATCATCCGCTAGTCCTAAGAGGTCTTCAACTGTTGTATTTCTACTCATAGTGCTCATTAATAAACAAGCAACTCTTAATTCTTCAGTGAATGATAAGTTTATTACCATTATTGGATCAAGGGATATTGCTTCAAGGTTATGATGATGAACCTTCCTTCCAAAAACCTTTTTTGATGATTCATTATGTGCTACTTCCATTCCTTCTCTTAAAAAATAACTTTGCGGCTCTTTTAAATCGCCGTTTATTTTGCCAACTACTACTGCTGTTCTATATTCTCTATCTCTAGCAATAGTTACGTGGTGGGGTTTTGGTGTATGATTAGTCATTTTTTTACCTCTTCTTCTAATATTGATTCATTTTCCCTTTTTGTTTTTAGTATTCCAGTAATTTTTGCTGCTGCTATCGCGGCGATCGTATAGGCTGGTACGAGGATGTAATCTGTTCTTAAAGAAGACTCGGCAGCGTTCAGTCTGTTATTTAAAAAATTGTTTTGTAAGAAAGGTCTTCCAATAATATACGCTACGTCTAGTCCTGTTAGGGCAATACCAAATTTTAAATTGTCTAATAAGAATCTTTTTTTGTCGAATTTTCCTTTGGTTGTTCTGTACTGTTCTCTACTGTCCCATGCTTGTAATGGTAAGAATGTTGCCCATCCCGTAACGTATTGTGATGCTGTTGCTGCTATAGAAATTTTTGATGGATCATCCGTAAAGCAACTTGCTAATTCTGAAGCCCCTGCGCCAGCTGCTACACTTGCAGCAATTGTTATAACAGAATTCTTAGCAAAAGAAAAGTATTTGTTAGTCATTTTTATTTTTTCTTTGTTAAAGGTATCTCCATTTCTACTATATAACCTTCTGCGTCTCCAACGCCGTAGTTATATTCTAATTCATTAACTTTTAAGGTAACATGATCCGTGACTGAATCGGTCTTTCCTCTTACAACTAATCTCCCTTCAGATTTTGGCATTGATTCTAAAGGTGAATCCCTCATTCCTAATCTTGCAATTCTTTCTTTAAAGACTATTGATAAAGTTACTTCAATAGGCGGAAAATTGTAGCCTAGAATTTCACTAAGTTCGCAAGCAATTTCGTAACATCTGCTGTCAATCTGTCTAAAACCATCTTCATACCTTTCTACTAACCCTTTTTGGGATAGTACTTCACCAGCGGCTATAATATCTAAAGCCATTTTAGTATACTAAAACTACTAGTTTGTATTTTATTTGTTCAAAGCGTATTTTACCGTCACTTACTATGTTGTTATCTCCTTTTATTATGTAGAAGTCTCCTTTTTCGTCAAAGCTGATACCAATAATTCTGTGAATAATTAGGTCATTACTATTAGCGTCTTGGTAAGTTACAATGTCTCCAATGTGGAGTTGGTTTTTGGAAGTCACTGGTATTTTAATTCCTTTAGAGTTCTCGTTAAGTGTAGGGATCATGCTACCGGTAGCTGCGTAACGAGAGAGTGAGGAGTTAGCAACATTAATAACTATTTTGTTAGGGTAAACTTCTATGTCTCCAGCGCTAAGTATTCTTTCTGGAGCAATAGCGTTACCAGTTATCCCGCTAGAGAAAGTTGTAAGAGCTGATAATGAGAATGGCTTCTCTAAACTAAAGACGTGATTAATAGTTGTTGCTACTAAGAATCCTAATAAGAACACTAATATAAAACCTACTATCTTACCCATTTCTTATATCCCCATAATTTTTTGCTAATCTTTCTTCTTCCTTGAATTTTCTAACCATTTCTTCAGTTGTTTTCTCTGTCCCTGGACGTATGAACCTTCTTTCATAAAGGCTGAAACCGTTTCTTATTAATTCTGATGTAAAAAGTATCATTATTCCATTAGTAATGCCCTCTGTATCATTTTGTATTATTGACGTTCCTGAAATAATCGCTGATAATGGTGTTAGCATATTTGGTACATAGTTGTCACCTATGCTTATAAGACCTCTCAGGTCTCCTAATGAACTAAATTTTTTACGATAGTTACTATCAAATTCTCCGCGAATAGTCATCTGATTTTTATAAAATTCACCTGCACTTAGGCTAAGAAAATATTCTAAAAAAGATTTTTTTATATTCTTAAACAATTTTCTCATATTTTTATTACTCGGTATAAGTTAATAAATCTTGTCATTTTTTAACTACTTTTAAGATACAACATTATGGAAACATTTATAAAGCACTATTAATTGGTGGTTATAATATGACTGATAAATTAGAAATTAGAGTAACTTCTGATAAAGAAGTTAGATGTAGTGACGATGAGGTAATTACTAGAATTCCTGCTACTCAAAATGGTCCTAAGGGTGGATTATTCTACTTAGCTTATGTTTCTTCAGATCTTGCTAGAAACAGAGAGCTATATGACAGGGCTATTCATGATGTTCGCACAATAATGCCTGAACTATTAGCTGCTGATGGTAATTCTGTTTTATCTCAGATTAAATTAACTTATAGGAAAAATTAAATATGATGGTTAAACCTGAACTTGTTAAGAAGATTAAGTCTTATTTTTCTCTTAATATTTATGAGACTAAAGTGTGGTTAGCTTTGCTAACTCGTGGTGTTTCTTCTGTTGGTGAAATATCCGAAGTTTCTGGCGTTCCTAGAAGTAGAACTTATGACGTTTTAGAATCACTTGAAAAGAATGGTTTTGCTATAACTAAGCTTGGTAAGCCTGTAAAGTATATGGCTATTAAGCCTGGAATGGTTATTGAGAAGCTTAAGAACAACGCTAGAAGAGAAGCTGATGAAAAAGTTAAAGTTTTAGTTGGTTTAAGAGGAACTGAAGAATTTACTGCTCTTGAACAATTACACAATTCTGGTATAGAACCAGTAAAGCATGGCGATTTATCAAGCGCTATTAAGGGAAAAAGCAACATTTACAATTACCTTAAAGAAATTGTTGAGAATGCTTCTAAAGAGGTTATTTTTTGCATTGATGCTATGGAAATTTTAAGAAGATACAAAGTTTTCGATCAAGTTTTCGCAAGACTTAAGAAATCTGGTGTTGTTATCAAGTTAGGATTAAGTGGTAATGACTTAGAGCTTAGAGATGTTGCTGCTAAGCTAAAAATTAAAACTTTTAAGGTTCCAGTAGACGCAAAATTCATAATTGTTGATAGAAACCAAGCTTTAATGATGGTTACTAATTCTGAACACGAAGACCAAGAAGTGGGTATTTGGATTAATAGCGAATTCTTCGCTAACAGCCTAGCAACTCTTTTTGATGTAGCAACAGGTCCTAGCCAAAGAAGAGCTTAAAGGAGGAATAATGACTGATTCTAACTGTCCTCGTGAAGCTGATACTTCTTTAGTTGTTAGGTATAGTGTTATTGGTGATGGTGGAATTAATGCTTTATCAATGAAGTTTTATAATCATGCTTTAAATGTTCCTGGAATGATCTGTGATGATGGGTCTTATGCTTTAGGTCCTTCTAGAAGGCATGCATTCATGACTATTGGTTCTGATGACACATTACCAGAAGTAGTAATTGTTGGTAAGTATGAGAGTGTTATTGACTTAATTCCTAAGTATGTTAAGAAAAAGTTTGGTTACGATTTAGAGAGAATAACTGATAGCGATTAATTAGTCTTATTATTTACTACAATCATTAAAATATTGTAAAAATTATTCTTATTTATGATTAAAAAAGCAGGTAATAAGTATACTGTTGTTGCGCAAAGTGGTAGGAAAATGGGGACTTATGGGACAAAAGAAGAGGCTCGCAAGCGTCTGAAACAAGTAGAGTTTTTTAAGCACTTAAAAAATAGTCCTAAAATGAGAAAGAATATAAAGAATAAGTCTTTATTGAAAAGATGATTAAGCCATCAAAAAAGCCTTTAGATGAGTACAAGAATTTTAAGAAGAAGAGTAAGAAGAAAGCTAAAAGGTTCTTAGATAATGACTCTTTGGAGCAATAATTTTTTTAGTTTATTTCTTTAATGCTTGTTATACCCATCTCTTTCATGGTTTTAGTATGCATTACTATAAACCTTTTTAGTGCTTCTGAGAAGTCTAAGTTTAGTGATACTGCTGCGCAAAGGTTTTTCCCGTCATTTATAGTTGCTTGATACTTTTTCATGAATGCTTTAACTGCTTCAGGCATGTTTATTGGTGGTCCCTTAATTATTGCTTCTTTGATTTTTTTCCCTGTGAAGAACATTATTCCTCTTTGTTTTTCATCATAATAAAAGGTTATTTCTGGGTTTTCGTAGTATCTTTTCATTTCGCTTGCGAACATTTTTGAGAATTTTAGTAGTTTTGTTCCGGCAACGTCTCCTTCTTGTTTGTTTGTTGTTATTTCGATTATTGCGAAGTCTCGTCCGTTATTCATTGCTTGGTCAAAAAGCTTTTTTCTATCAATAATTTTTTCTTTGAATGATTCTTCGCTAGGGTTTTTTAGGAATTCTATGCAGTACTCCTTGAATTTTTTGTATGTTTCTTCACTTAGTGCTGCTAATGCGTTTCTTTCTTTGAATGTTGGGTCAATGAGCACTATTGGCGATTTTAGTTTAGAACCGTTAACTTCGTGAATGACTCTTTTTCCTTTGTAATGTTTTTGTGTGTCGATAATAATTTTTTGTTTTTCATTACTGTTAGCTACTGCAACAGCAAAGTTTTTCAAGCTTCCGTAATGAATCATTAATAATTCTATAGCGTATCCTGAGAATCCTTTAATGTAGCTTTCAGCGCCGTAAGCACCGCTCGCGTGAGCGAAAGTTTTAGTTAATACTATTTGGTTGATTAATTCTGGATTCTTACTTATTTTTTCTAGGACGTAATCAACGTGGAAGTATGTTAAGTCTGTTACGTTGTTAGCTTCTTTAGGATTATTAATTTTCATAACTGGTATTATCTCAAAAATTATGTTGTCTTTGCGTATTTGTGCATAGTCTCTGGAACCATGAATCATTCTGTAGTCTTCTTTTGTTTCCTTCATTATTTCTGCAAATTTTTCTATTTTTTCGTCCTCAAACCTTATGAATAAGTCAACGTCATTAACATCTTTCTTTAGTAGTGTTCCTTTCGCTAGGCTTCCACCAACAAAGATTGAGGCATCAATATCCTTGCTCTTTATTGCCTTACTAATCTTACTTATTACTTCATCAGTTCGAATCTTTATAGCTTGGTAGTAATCATTAGAAGGTTTTATCTCATTTATTACCTGTTGTAGTAAAGAATCAATTTTTTTATCATCAACCTTAATGTTTTTTCTTAAGGTTTTTACTTTAGTGTTGTGATTTTTTGCCTTTTTCTTTATAACAACTTTAGCCTTATGACTTTTTTTTGTAGTTTTTCTTATTTTCTTCTTATTTTGCTTTTTCACTAACCTTACTGCTTTTTTATTAACCTTTCTTTTATTCTTCTTGTTTTTAACCATTTTTCTCCTCTTTTCTCATTCTCTTAGGTTTTCTTATCTTTTTATTTATTTCGTTTAGGTTAACTTTTAGTGTTGATGCTAAATCGATGACGTATTTTCCTTCGTCTAGCTTGTATATTAGTGGTCTTTTCTTGTCTAGGAGGTTTACTACGTCTATTTCGAATTTTCCAGGTCCTGCTATTCTTATTGATTCTAAATCAAGTATTACTGGAACATCCTCTTCTTGCGCTCCCATCATTTCCCTAACGTCTTTTTCTACCTGCTTTTTATCCATGACTGATAATTCCATGGGTATTATCATCTCTTTCTTTTCAGGCATTTTCTTAATGTAATAGAAGAATCTGCTTCCGCAACTATTATTACTACATCCTTCTAAGAGCTCCCTACTAGCATCGGGATAAATAAAACTACAGTGGACGCATTGATGCATTTCTATTTAATCACCATACAACTATATCTATAAGTGGCTTATAAATTTTCCTTAACAACTTGTTTAAGCTTGTCAAATGGGTATTTACCACTTTTCTTCCTATTTTCTCTCATAGTTAACCACTGAAGATTATTGGGTGCGAAAGCTCTCTTTACTTGTTCTATATTGTTTAAATCAAATATTCTTAAGGGGATTATATGGTCAATATCATAATCTGAAAGATTTTGAGGAAAAGGTTTCAATTTTTCGAATATCTCGGCGAATTTAAGACCATACTTTTTTGATCTCATAGTCTTCCCAGTTTTTGAGTATTTGGTTAAAGCGTGGCGTAATGAACGCCTTAAACGGTCGGCAATGGCATATTGTGGATCGTTTTTTAGTCTCCATCTTTCTTTTTCTCTTATCCTAGCTCTAACCTCAGGTCTTTTTCCATATTCTTTCCAATATGCTTGCCTTTTCTCTTTATAGGTCGCTTGAAGGATTCGGTGTTTCTCTCTCCATTCGGGATGAGTTCTTCTGTATTCTTTTATCCTTAGTCTATACTTTTCCCTTATCTCCGGCCTTCTTACATAATGTTTTCTTTGGCAGAGAGGACTACAAAATCTTTTTCTGATTTTAGGTAACCCTAGGTCCTGGTTGCAGAAACCACACTTCATAATCATATTAATAAAAAGGTGAAATATGTATAATAATATTGTGTGACTATTATAGAATTATTATAAATCTTTGGTATTGAATTCTTTTATTTTTAGGTTTTTCTTGCTATCATTAATTATTAGTTCATAATCACTTTTTATTATCCTATTTTTAAGCTTTTTAGGGTCAGAATAGACTAATTTGTCCTTTGTTTTAGCAATTACTAGTATTAGCATGAAAGAATGAACTATCTTTCCTTCATCTTTTACTTGTTCTAATGATAATGAACAAGTCTTCTTTATTTCTGCATTTATGAAGTATTTTTCTTTCATTATCCTAGTAACTGATTCCTGTATTCTTTCCCCTAGTATTATTCTTCCTGCTGGTAGTGCTAGTTTTCCTTTGAACGGTCTTTTTTCTCTTTCTACTAAAAAAACTTCGCCTTTTTGTTTAATCATTATGACTACTACTGGCAACACTGCTTTTTTCTCTGATAAGTATGGTATTAGCATTTCTGTTTTTTTACTTAACAAGTAATTATCTCCTTCTTTTTTTAATAAATCATTTTTTACCATCCTTTTTAAGTGGTATGATAACTTGTTTGATCTTATTCTTAGCAAATTTTCTATTTCGCTAAATTTTAGTTTTTTGTTATGTAGAAATGATTCTAATATTTTTCTTTCGTTGTTTATTGTCATTAGTCAAGGATTTTGAGGAATTATTTAAATATGATTATTAACAAGAATCGTTATGACTATTGTTTATGATCCCAAAAAGGCTCATTATATAACTGTAACTGCTATTCTTGTGTTAAATGGTAAGTTTTTGATTGCTAAGCGTTCTTTGTCTGAGAAGTCCTTTCCTGGTAGGTGGACTGTTCCTGGGGGAAAATTAGAAACTAGTGATTATATGAATAAACCTAAGGATACTCCTGATTGTTGGTATAACATTTTAGAAAGCGTTGTTATGAGGGAAGTTAAAGAAGAAACTAATCTTGACATTGTTCCATCAAGTATCGGTTATGTTACTAGTATGGTTTTTTCAAGGCCTGATGGTATTCCAGCAATTATTGTAAGTCTTTATGCTAACCCTGTTTGTGATCATATTAAACTTTCTGATGAGCTTACTGAGTACGCTTGGGTTACTCTAACTGAAGCTAAGAATTATGATCTTATTGAGGGCATTTATGAAGAGTTAGAAATATTAGATTATAAGCTTAAAGGTGAAAGAAGAGCCTGGGCTGGAAAGTAACTCTTTTGTTATAACTATTTTTAAAAGTCTGCTTTTCTATTAGTTTATTATGGATGTTACTTATGACTCTGTAACTATGACTTATCGTTTTGTTTTAAGTAAAACTAAGCGTGAAAATAAGCTTTTACTTGTACCGTCTCCAAATACTACAGGTATCCCCGCTCCACCAACTTCTGAGTTTGGTGACTTGTTATATCTGCCTAAGTCTGCATCTTTAGATTTTCCTCTTCCACAGAGTGGTCGTGAGAGAGTTAGTGTTTCTTTGATAGTTGATACTTATGATGGTGATGGTAGTTGTTTGGAGCCTGAGGCTATTGTTTCTAGGTATCGTTTAGTTAAGCCTTCTAGAGGTAAGGGTTTTCGTAAGAGGGTTAATGATTGGGATGCTGCTGGTTCTTGGTGTTTAGAAGTAAAAATTAACCCTTTATTGTATAAATCGATTGATAGAAGTAACGGGCCTCTAAGTTTTGTTGGTGAAGAAACTGTTGGTGTTAGGAAGGTTGAACACAGATTAGAATTCTTAGTTAAGTAATAATCCTTATTTTTTGTATTCTTTATAAGTTAAGAATATTATTGTTAAGTCGATTATTCCCGCTCCTAAAGAGGCTGCTCCTCCTATGGATAATGCTATCATTACATCAATCACGGCTACTATAAATGAGGATATTAATCCCCACTTATGCTTTTTTATTATGCCAATAATTGCTACGATATAAAGCGCGGCCAATAAGAAGAATATGGGAGTGAAAAGTGGGCTATATAGTGTTACTGCACCAAATAATTGTATTATTGCTCTTATTGAAAGTATAACTAGTAAGATAATTGTGCTTATTGAGAATTCTCTTGACTTTTTCATTTATTATTTTAGTAGTAGTTCTATCTTTTTTGGGTCTTTCTTTATGTCTTTTACTATTGCTGCTGGTCCAATGAGAGTTATTATTGCTCTGTCACCTACGAGTGCTTTTGCTAAGTTTTCTTTCATTCTTTCCATTAGTGTTTCTTCTTTTTTGTTACCGTTAATTGTTGCTATTTCGATACCTTTGAATCCTTTAACTCTTCCAACAAGTGCCATAGTGCTTTGTATAAGACTTGCTTCTTCTGTTGGTGTTAATGATCCTTGAATTATTAGAATTCTGTTATCAAGGCACCAATCAAGAATCTTCTTTATTTTTGTCATGCTTTCCATGCTTGCTAGTTCGCTGTAAGGTATGAAGCTTATAGCTAGGGTGTTGTTTCCTAATTTAACTGTTTTTTTGTGTCCCATGGTTATTATTTCACTTTTTTAGCTAGTTTAAATAATAATTCGTAGAATTCTTTCATTCCTTTACCGCTTCTTGCTGATATTCCGACAACGTCGTATTCTGGGAATGCTGATTCTACTCTTCTAATATCTGATTTTTTTAGGTCTATCTTATTACCTACTATTAGCACTGGTATTTTTCTTGCTATTAGGTTCCCTATAATTGTTATGTTTACTTGTGAGTATGGGTTTTGTGTGCTGTCTAATACTACTATTACTAAGTCTACGTCGTCTAACCACTTTATTGATTCTACTATTCCTTGTGTTGCTTCTTTAGCCCTTACTTGTGCGTCTTTTTTGTTCATTCCAAATTTTAAGAAGTCTTCATAATCTATTTTTGTTGCTATTCCTGGTGTATCAACTAGTTTTAGTGTTAGTTTCTTTCCCTCGTACTCAATGTCTACTTTTTCTTTTATTTGAACGTTGCGTGTCTCATGAGGTATTTTACTTACACTACTCATTTCTTCACCAGTCCAGTCTTTGCATATTTTGTTAGCTAAACTGCTTTTACCTGCGTTTGGTGGACCGTAGAATCCTAAACTTATTCCTTTTTTACTCGCAAATATACTTGAGAATTTGTCAAAAAAGTTTTTAAATATTTTTATCACCATTGTTTTGTTATTATTACTTTAGCACTTTCCTTTATAAACTTTCATATGATTTATGATTATTTTATTTGTTTTTGTTGTCTTTTTGGTACTTTTTCCATGCGAATTCTATCTGTTCGTTTTTCCAACCACTCTTAGTTAAGTTTTCCATTATTTTTTCTTTGCTTATTTTTGCTTTGTCTGATTTGTAAATGTAGTTCATGATGTTTAAGTAATCATTTTTGTTTTTGAATAAGTGTAGTGCGTACTTGTTTCTGTACCACCACATCATTAGGGCGTAAGCGATTATTGCTAGTGCTAAGACTGCTGCTATCGCCCATATTTTTTTAGTGTTGCTTTTGCAGTCGCTTGGGCATGTGTATTTGTCTTCGTTAAGTTGTAATTCGCAAACGTTGTTATAATTGCATGGTTTTATCTCTCCTATATCATCATATTTTGATAAGTCTATTTTTGCTGCTTGCGGACTTATTGAGAATATTATTTCTGTTGGTGTGTCCGATCCTTCTACTGAGAACTCTACTGTTTTTTCTCCTGAACTTAAGTCTAGTGTCATGCCGTAGTATCCTATTCCCTCTGTTTGTGAGTAATCACTTGCGAATTCTGCTGTTTCATCATTGATTATTAAGTAAACTTTGTTTGCTTCATCTGTTATTGGTTTTATTCTTATTTTGTATGTTGTTATTATGTTATCAATTCCTGATTCTGAGTATCCTGCTATTGTTTGGTAATCATAACTTACTTCTAAGTTTTGTTCTGCCCAGTCATTTATTGCTCTTGCTGTGTTTTCTGATTCTGGGTATGTTTCTGCTGATAATTCTTGTAATTCTTCTTGGTTGAAGTTATCTTCTTCTGGTAAGTATGGTACGTTTGTTGCTTTACTGCTTATGTTTATTTCTCTTGGTACGTAAATGTCTGATAATGACTCCATTATTGATAAGAACTCTTCATCGTCATCCTCGTTTAGTGCTGCCGTGTAGTCTTTTATTGCTTGGTCTAGAACTGTTTGTGACTGGTTAATGTCTATTATTTCTTTAATTCTTTTTGCTTGCCATTGTGGTAGTTGGCTTATTTGTACTGCTACTTTGTTAAGGTTCTTTTTGTAATTAGTTATTGTTGTGTTTATTATTGTTTTTGGGCTTCCTATGCTTATTGTTGATGTTTTTGTGTTTGTGTTTCCCTGCGTGTCTGTTATTGTTAGTTTTACTGTGAAGTTTCCTATATCTGTATATTTGTGGGTGCTCGAGTTCTCTTTTGTTTGGATTCCTGCGCTTCCGTCACCAAAATCCCAGTTGTATGTTAATGTGTTGTTACCGACTGGTTTGTTTATTATTGTTGATGTGAATACTGTGTTTTGGTATGCTGCTGCGCTTGTTGGTCTTATGCTTTGTATTACTGGAATCTTTTTTATCTCTATTTTTTTGTTTAGTATTTCTATGTTTTTGTAGTATATTCGCAAGGTTGAATTTCCGTAATTGCTTCCTACTTGGAAGTTTGCTTTTGTCAAATCAAGTTTTGTGTATGGTGTGCTTATTCTTATTGGTTGTTTGCTTGAATCATAAACTGTTTTTGTTTCTATTACTCCCACGTTTGTTCTGTATTTTAGTGATGATGAAACAATTTTTATTTGTGTTTGTGAATCTGAACTTATCATTATTGGTATTGCGCATCCTTCTGTGCAGTTTCCATCGAACTTTTCGTTTATGTATGATGTTATTATTGATGTTAGGCTTGATGAGCTTAAACCTCCTTCTTCGTATGTTGTGTCATTTATTTCTATCGTTCCAACATTTCCGTATTTTGCTCCTTTTGTGTATAATTTGTAGTTTGCTTCGTAGTTTTGGCTTGGTGGGTTGTCAAAGAATCCGCAAGCTTTGCTGCTCGTTTCGTATTTTGTTATGTACCCTGATGAACTTTCTGTTGCTGATAAGCACAAGAAGTATTCTGCCAGGTCATTATTAGTGTAATTAATGTAGCATCCTATTTCTCCTCCGTTAATTGATGGTCCTGGTGTTTTGAATGAGCATGAATCAATGAATTCTCCTTCTAATCCATAAAGTTCCATGTTTAGTAACCCATTATCGTATGTTATTGCTTGTGCTCCTTTTTTTATTTCTGCTCCTATCTCGTATGAGTTTCCTGCTGGTATTTTTATTTTGTTACAGTATGGTGTTTCTTGTATTTCTGTTTCTTGTGCTTGTTCTGTTAAGCTAAAGCATCCGTAACCGCTTTCGTACTTACATGAGTAGTCTGAGGAATAATTTTTGCTTATGAAGTCTACTTCTTGGTCGTCTAGTATGTCTATCATTAGTGGGTTTTGGCATGTGTCGCTGTTTGTTGCTTGTATCTTCATTGAGAATCCGTCACTTATTACTTCTTTGAAGTTTCCTACAACTTTTATTGTTATTAGTTTGTTTGATGTGCTTAGTGAGAAATCCTTTGTTGTTGATCCATCGCTGCTTGATGCTGTGTATGATGGTTTACAATCTGTTGGGTTGCAATCATAACTTATGTTATTGTATTCTAATAATTCTTGGAGTGTTATGTTTCCTTGTACGTTTGCGGTGAATACTGAGTCTGCTGGTTCTTGCGAGAAGCTCATGTTTAACCATCCACTTACTGCTGTATTACTCGGGTAACTGCTTACTAGTCCATCAATTGGCACTCCTTTATTATAACCTGCCATTACTAATGGTGTTAAAGTCATTAGAAGTAATCCTAATATTATTGTCACTCTTTTATTCATGTTTTTTCAGTTCCTTCTTTTTTTGTAATAATAAAAACCTGTTATTATTGCTATTGTTATTATCAGTTGTAAATAATTAAAGAATGGTAGTCTTATTTGTGCAAAGTCTACACATCCCTTTTGTATGCTGCCGCTTTTACATGACTCTGGTGTTTGGTCAACGCTTCCTGTCCATACAGAATTAATGTTGTATACTTTTACTTTTTGTGGTTGTGAGCATAAGTCTTGGCTTAATGCTACTGATGTTTCACAGCTTCCTATTTGTTGTTGTCCGCATAGTCCGTCAACGCATTCTTTTATTGTGTCGTATGATGATTTGCATTGTGTTCCTGCGCTGGCGCTTGCGTCCCATACACATCTGCAATTGTCTGCTATTTCTCTATAGAACTTTCCGTTCTCTTCATAATGCTTTATTATTCCACCGCATGTTACTGCTCCTTGGCTTGCTGCCTTAACTGTTTCTTGTGCTACTGTTGGGTTAAATGCGTTACAAGCTGTTTGTGTTGTGTAGTCTGCGCATGATGCTACTCCCCCTGATGACCCTCCTGGTAAGCATTTGTACACGCTTGTGCTTCCTTGTTGTGTGCATGTGTATCCTAGTGGGCAGCACATTTGTTGTCCTGCTTGCGCGTTTGGGTTATAGCAGTCGTTTATGCTGCTTGCGCTTCCTTCACTTGTTATCCAAGTACTTGAGCTTCCTACTACTTTACAGTATGGTACTCCGCTTTCTTGATAAACTGTGAAGTTAGTCCATGTCATTGATGAGAATTGCGGGCTTATGCTTATGTTCATCCTTGCGCTTTTTTGTCCTGGTGTTGTGAACTTGTATGTTACTGTTGCTGTACTGCTTCCTTGTCCGCTTCTTGTGTATCCGTCACTTAGTGCCCATGAGAAGTTTATGTTATCTATTGCTGCTGGTGTTCCTTGTATGCTTATTTGTCCGTCTGCTGTTTGGTTTGGACAATTTCCTGCTACGCATCTTATGCTAAATGGTGAGTATGTTACGTTTACAACGTAACTTTTTCCTGATGCGTTAAATGTTGTTGTGAGTCCCTGTATTATTTGGTTGTATGTTGGTGAGGATATGTATGCTAGCATGTATGATGAGTTAACCAGTAATATTTCTGCTTTTGCTTCTCCGTATGCTCCTCTGCTGTCTGTTACTCTTAGGATTATCGTTTTTTGTCCTGGGCTTGAATATATTTTATAAACATTTGCTAGTGTTGAAATTTGTCCATCACCAAAACTCCAACTGTATGTTAATAATGGGTCGTCCGTGTCTGTTACTTCGGCTGTGAAGTTTAGTGTTTGGTTTAGGAAGTATATTCCAGTGTCTATTGGTGCTTTTATTGCCACTCTTGGCGGACTGTTGCTTGTACTTGTGCTTGTTATTACTTGTAGTTCTGCTGAAACTTTTTCTGTTTGTCCTGGTATTTTTGCTCTAAACCTATAAATCCCTTCATCGTTTAATTGTTCAGTTTTTATTCCCTTTGTTGATGAA
Organism: Nanobdellota archaeon; assembly: GCA_038045945.1. Taxonomy (GTDB): domain Archaea; phylum Nanobdellota; class Nanobdellia; order Pacearchaeales; family GW2011-AR1; genus JAGVWS01. Next base: position 200,573 of record JBBSXC010000003.1, on the reverse strand, counting down.
CTTGATGCAACATTCCATGTTTTGAAAAAGAACCAGTTTGTTGTTTGTTTTTCTATCGTGTAATTTATTGTTGTTTTGTCTAAGTCAGTTCCAGGTACTACCATTGCTACAGTGCTTCCCGTGCTTGTTATTATTATTTCTTGTCCTATTAGGTTTTCCCATCTTGCTCCTGAAAGATTTCCTAATATTCTACAACATACAGCTATTGGTCCTGCACTTCCATTAACTGCTAAATGAGAATTTTTTTGTGATGATAATCTTAAAACTTCTTTTTCTCCTTCTTGGCAGTTTTGTAGTGTTCTACTTACGCATGCTAAGTTTCCGTAGCATACGTCGCTGTATCCTTGTGTTGTTTGTCCTACTTGTTCTGCGTGTGCGTTAGTGTTTCCTGATAATCTTACTATTTTGTTTGTTGTTGTGCATGATGTAGGATTTGTTCCTGTATAAGGCGTGCCGAATATTTTATCGTAACATATTCTGCTTGTGTATCCGCTATTTGCTCCTATTGCTCCGTGAGCGTTTGTCGCTCCTGATAAGAATATTATTGTTTGGTTATCGTAACATGTTGCTGCTTGTGCGCTTGCTTGATAAGCTGTTATTGTTGTTAGAATCGTTGTTATTACTAATACTAATAGCACCTTTTTATTCATATTTTATAGAGAATTAAGAGATTTATAAAGTTATCCCGGAAGATTAATGTTTGTCGAGATTAACTTTAAAACACACTAATAAGTGGTTAAGACATGGTTAAACGTGCTATTATTTTTGGTCCTGGGGGAACTAGCGGGGCTTATAGTGCTGGGGTAGCTGCAACTTTTGGAAGAGTAAAAGGCAGAAGACATTTTGATAGAGGTTATGCCTGTTCAGTTGGAACTTACCCCTTAACTTTCATGTTTTCAGGGCAGCCTGATGTTATTGAGAATACTTGGAAGAATCATATTGGTGGTAATAACCTAGTTGATTTGTCTTTTATGAATTTCCTGACTGGTAACGTGATGAGGCTTAGTTATTTAGAGGAGATTTTTCAAAGTGATAGGTCAAGACTTGATTTGGAAACACTCTTTAGTGAGGATCCTAAGATTACATATGTTATGACTAATGCTAAAACTGGTAAACCTAATTATTTTACTCCTACTAAAGAAAACGTTTTTCGTAGTATGAGTGCTTCTTGCTCTATTCCTTTTGTAAGTAGGCCTGTAAATATTGGTGGTTCTAATTATTTTGATGGAGGGTTTAGTGACCCATTTCCTGTTTCTAGAGCAAAGCAGGATGGTTGTGAAGAAATCGTTGTGGTTATTAATCATCATAAAGATTTTTCACATGTTCTTAGGCGAAGAAGGAATTTTGGGAGAATTCTTGGATTATTATCTGCTCATCGTCCTGTTTTAGCTTCTAAACTTTGGGGTTACGCTGATAATACTTGCAGGGTTCTTGATGCTTTAGAAAATGATCCTTCAATAAGAGTTATCCGGCCTGATGGGCCGACTGCTATGCTTTCTAATTTTGATGTTAATCTTGATAATATAAGTAAAACTTTTGATCGCGGTGTAGAAGACGCTTATAAATTCCTTAGAGAATAGGGATTAGTAGCCTATCCTTTTATTACGCCTATTGGTTTTAGTCTAACGACTTTTTTCCCTATTCCTAATTCGTCACTTACTCTTGCTACTTCTTCTATGTCTTTGTATACTTGTGGTGCTTCTTCTACTATTCCTTTCATGCTTCCTGATTTTATTACTATTCCTTTATCTTTTAGTTGTTTTATTATATCTTCTACTTTAAGTTCTCTCTTTGCTTGTGTTCTGGAGGATAAGCGTCCTGCTCCATGAGCAGTTGAGCCCCAGCTTATTCTTTCTGCTTCTTGCGTTCCAACAAGGACGTATGATGCTGTTCCCATGCTTCCTGGAATTATTACGGGTTGTCCTGTTTTTCTGTAATCTGCTGATAACTCTTTTCTTCCTGGTCCGAATGATCTTGTTGCTCCTTTTCTCATTATTAGTACTTCTTTTTCTTTACCGTTAACTGTGTGTTTTTCGAATTTTGCTATGTTGTGGCATACATCGTATACTACTTCTGCAACAAAGCCTGGGTATAACTTTTTCATTGCTTCTCTGATCCAGTGTGTTATTATTTGCCTGTTAGCATAAGCGAAGTTTGCTGCTGCGCACATGGCTCCGAAGTATTCTTCTCCTAGTTTGCTGTTTATTGGTGCGTTAGTTAGTTGTCTGTCTTGTTTAGGCCAAGAATACTCTTTTTCCATTTTTTCTATGTAATCGCTTGCTACTTGGTGTCCTAAACCCCTGGAGCCGCAATGAATCATTATTGTTATCATCCCTTTCTCTAAACCGAAAGCTTGGGCTGTTTTTTCATCAAATATTTCATCCACATATTGTAATTCTACAAAGTGGTTTCCTGCTCCGAGGCTTCCTAGTTGTGGTCTTCCTCTAGCTTTTGCTCTTGGACTTATTATTTTTGGGTTTGCTTTTTCTAGTTTTCCATAATCTTCTATGTGTTGCCAGTCTTCTTCTTTACCGTAACCTTTGCTTATTGCCCATTGTGCTCCTCCAGTCATTACTTGGTTTAGTTCATCATCACTAAGCTTTATTCTGCCTTTTTCTCCAACTCCGCTAGGAACGGCTTCGTAGAGCGCATTAACTATTAACTCTTTCTTTTTTTCTACATCTTTCATTTTTAGGTTTGTTTTTATTAGTCTTACTCCACAATTAATGTCGTATCCTACTCCCCCTGGGGATATAACTCCTGTTTTAGTGTCAAAAGCTGCTACCCCTCCTATACTAAAACCGTAGCCCCAATGGGCGTCCGATTGAGCTATTGAGGCTCCGATTATTCCTGGTAAACAGGCAACGTTTTTTACTTGCTCTATAGTTTTATCTTTTTTTATTGCTTCAATTAATATTCTGCTTGCTAATATCCTTCCTGGAACTAACATGTCTCCGCTCATTGGTATTTCCCATATGTGTTTAGAGATTTCTTTAATTTCTATTTTTGATTCTTCTTTTTCCATCATTTATCCTCGTTTTCTTTGTTTATAAGTTTTCTATAACCATAATCCTTTTAAACAACCACGATTTTTCCCTTCTCATGTCACACAGAGAGTATGATCATGCTTCTTCATTAAAATTTCTTCAGAAGTATCAAGATGCCTCTGGGATGAATCCAAGAGATAAACGTCATTATTCTAGACTAACCTCAATTCCTGAACCTGGCCCGTTTATTAGGCAAGAAGTTGATGATTTGCTTAGGTCTGCTGGCTTATTTGATCCTAGAGCGGATCTTGTACTAGCACATTATGGTGTTATTAGTGCGCCTAGAGCTTCACCTCGCGGGTTTAATATGCCTGCCCCAGTTTATGATCCTTTAGAGGTTCATACTAAGGCTGGTCTTGAGATGTTAGAAAAGTGGGCTTCTAGTCAGAAAGAAAACTCTAGGCGTGTTGCTATTTAATTATACGTCTAATACTACTTCTATTTCGTAATTACCATTAACTTTTTTTATGCTCATCTCGTGATAAGTTATTGCTTTGATGTGTTCCTCAAAATCGTAACTATTGCCCTGTGTGTCTTTTCCGCTCGTTAAGTCTCCTGCGAAGTCGCAAGCTAGTGAGAATCCTACAGTATCTTTTATTATTCTTAATTTTTCTATTTTTGCAACTATGAAGTTTTCGCTGTCGAATAAGAATATTATTTCTTCAAGGAAGTTTTGCAAGAGTCCTTCTAAGTCGTCTGCCATCATTCCACAACCTTTAGTTAGGACAGCTGATATTTCGCTTTTGGTTATTGTTTCTTTAACTGCCATTGCACAATTTTCGAATGTTTCTTCTAGTGTTTTTCCATAAGCTCTAAATTTTACGTCAGCTGTGTGGTCTAAGAATTGGTATGGTTCAATAACAACTTTTTTGGTTTTTTTTATGGCAATTTTCTTCTTTTTTGTTATTTTCATTTTGTTCCTGTTTTCCACTCATAAATTTTTATTTTTCTTGGTGAATAATCGTTGATGTTTGATGATATTACTCTTTCTTCTGCGAATACTTGCTCGTGGTAGCTGCTGCTTGCGCAAATGCTTTCTAGTTTGCAAATTTTTATCTCGTATTCGTATCCTGCTTGTACTCTTTTGCTCACAAAATCAATAATTTTTTGGTCTACGCTTGTTGCAACTCCGTTATCGTTGTTTACGTCTGTGTTTATTATTATTCCTCTTAGTTCTGCGTTGTTAGCTAATTGTTCCATTATTGCTTTTTCATTAGAGCTAATGCTTTGGCTTTCCAGGTTATTGTCTGTAAATCTTGAGAAGACTAAAACTGTTGCTCCAAGTATTAGTAGTATTGCTAAGAATGATTCTATTATTCTAATAATCCCTTTCTTATCATCATTTTGTTTAAACATTATCATTGTTTTTTAGTATGAGTATACCCTTAAACGAACGTTTTGCATGCTGCCGTTAGTATAAACCATTATTTTTTGTACTTCTTTAACGTTTACGTTTATTTGGCTTTTAGGTACTTTTAGTGCTCTTATTATTTCTTTTCCTGAGTCATCTATAATTATTATTCCATAATCGCTATTGTCTGGTGCTCCTACACTAATTTTACTTTCTTGGTAGTTTGTGTTATACGTCTCATTAAAGGATAACATTTTTTTGTATGATAATGCGTCTATTTTTCTTGATGATGCTAACTGATAATTACTTGTTGATGCGCAACTGTTAATTGTTGAGTTATCGTCGAATTCTTCCCATTGGTAAACGTGGTAGAATCCGCTTGGTCCGTCTATTAGTAAGTTTGTTCCTGTTCCTTTAGAGTCTACTAATTCTTCTTTGTCGCTTGTTACTCTGTAAGTTTTTACTTTTCCTGTTGATAATGGTATTGAGAAGCACTTGTTTGCATTATTAGTTACTTTTATTCCTAGTTCTGTCATGTTTGCTTCTAAATATTTTGGTATTGTTATAATTAGTGATTCTGAATTGTCGCTTCCCCCTTTAGTCTCAAAGGGCTTTATTATGTATAACAGTACGAATACGAATCCTATGAATATTACTGTTGCTAGTATTGCTTCTAGGTGTGTCTGACCTCTTTTACTTGTTGTTATATTATTTATCATTTTTTTGCTCTTTTAGCACTCTCATTATTCTAATCTTTACTGGTTCTGTCGTTTTATATTCTTCTGCTACGTTATTAGCGAAGTTTGTCTTTACGTAACTTCTTAATGATTCTTCGCTGTCAAATTCGTATATTTCGTGATAAATACTGTTGTTGCGATCATAAACGAAAGATTTTTTTGTTAGTCCTTCTACTTTTATTAATTTTTTTGTTCTTACTTCTGCTATCATCATTACTTGTGCGTCGCTTAGTTTTGTTTTTATGTCTGTTATTAATAAGTATTTCATTGTGTTAAATTTTTGTTTTTTTATCCGAATGCTGCCCTTGCTCCCATTAGTATTAGGAATGATAATGCTGATAGTATGAATGAGTGTTTTACTCCTGATTTTATTTTTCCTTCGGATATTTTTCCTATGACTAGGCCCGTGAATACTCCTTGTGTTAGTATTAGTAGTAGGAATGGTGTTGCGAATTTTTCGCTTGATAACCCCACGTTTTGGAATGCTGTTACGTCGCTTGATACTCCGTAATTTCCTATTGATGATGTTAATGGTAGTATTTTGAATTGTACTACTAGTATTATTGCTATGAACACTAGGAATATTATGTATCCTTGTACTACTAAGTTGTATATTGCTGATTTTTGTTCTTTTTTTAGTTTTTCTACTTGTGATACTGATTCTGCTACTGACTCTAAAATTTTTCCTATGTCTCCTCCGGCTTTTTCTGCTTCGCTTATTTGTGCTACTGCTCTTTTTATTGCTTGGCTTCCTGTGTCATAAGCGAATATTATTAGTGCTTTTTGTAATGGTATCCCTAGTGATATTTGGTTTCCTAACTTGTCTATGTGTCCTGTTAGTTGTCCGTAATCTTTTCCTTTTAGGTTTATTATACTTTTGCTTATTGGTGTTCCGCTTCCTACGCTTTCTACCAGGTTTCTTGAGAATTCTAGGAACATTTCATCTATTTCTCTTTCTTTTGTTGTTGTTGATATGGCTGATATTACAAATGGTAGTGCTGCTACCATTATTCCAATTCCTACTACGAATAATAATAGTTGGCTTCCTATTAGCCATATTACGCTTCCTATTATTATTAGTGTTCCGAAAATTATTCCTAGAATCTTGCTCTTATCCATATCACTCCTTTTATTCCTCAAAAATATTAGTTTAAAGACGTTTATTAAGGTTTTTATCAAATTTTTCCCTAAAGGTTTATACAAAAAATTTGTTTTTTGTAAAAAAGCTTAGGCATCATAATAACTAAAAATTTTTTTAGGTAGTTGTCTTTGTTCATACTTCTCCTTCTTATAAACTCACTTTTCTCTTTCTTAATTATGGTACGTGAAGATCGCGGGGTATCACCTCTGCATTTAGTATTGGCCGTTCTTGCTAGCAGGCCTGGAACTACTTTTAGTAAGGAAGTATTTGCTAAAAGTTTGGGTGATGCTTTAGAAGAGCCTGTTGGCATATTATTAGTTGTTAATAGTCGTGAGCATTATAATGCTGGGTGGGTTATAGGGGTTCTTACATATTATGGTCGTGCGCGAGTTGTTGAAGATGTTTCTTCCATAACTTCTAGAGTTTTAGGTGAATCAAAAATTTTTGGTAATTTTTTTATGGAGGAGTATGGTTCAGAATGTGCTGAAAAGGTTAAATTTTTTTCTGATAGGGTTTGGCAAGGTTATTATCAGAAAGCGGCATAATTCTAATCCTTTATAACAATCTTTATATATCATCCTTGCTTTTTTGTTATCATGATTAAGATTAATTCTGAGGCTCCAGAATTTTCTGGTAAGGCATTTGTTAATGGAGTGGAAAAAATTATTAATTTGTCAGATTATAGGGGTAAATGGGTTATATTATTCTTTTATCCTGCTGATTTCACTTTTGTTTGTCCTACAGAGCTTGGAGAATTAGCTGATCATTATGATGAGTTTAGGGCTTTAGGTGCTGAGGTTATTAGTGTTAGTGTTGATACTGTTTTTGTTCATAAGGCTTGGCATGATCATTCTGCAACTATTAAGAAGATTCGCTTTCCTATGCTTGCTGATCCTACAAGGCAGGTATGTATGGATTATGAGACATTAATTGATGATGGCTCTGATGCTGGTCTTTCTTTAAGGGCAACGTTTTTGATTGATCCGGAAGGGTTAGTTAAAGCTTTTGAGTTCCATAATAATGATATTGGTCGTAGTGTTGATGAATTATTGCGTAAAATTCAAGCTGCAAAATACACTGCAGAACATAGTGGTGAAGTTTGCCCTATGAATTGGAAACCGGGACAAAAAACTTTAAGGCCTGGACTTGATTTAGTGGGAAAAATATAATTTAGCTGTTAAGGAAAAAATTGAAGTATTGTTTTATACAGCGCTTCAATATATAACAATTTCTCTTTTAATTTAAGAAATGAGCTTAATTAATTATTTGCTTAGTGGTTTAGGTCAGGCTTCTTTGGGGTGGTTGAAAAATGTTAAGGATGATGTAATTTTTCATATAAAGAGGGAAGTCTGGAGAATTGAAAGAAGAATAATAAGAAAAGTTGTAAGTTTACAAATAATGATGATTTCTGCCTTATTCTTATTGTTAAGTTTAATGTTCTTTATGATTGATTATTTGGGTGTAAACAGGTCATTATTATTCTTAATAATTGGTGTTTTACTCTTGTTGTTAGCTTTCATAATAAATAAACTCAAGGAGGTATAAAATTTATGGCAAGAAAAGACGATGAGGCGAGTTGGGCTGAATTCTTAAAGTGGAAGAAGGACAAAGTTGGAGAAAACATCCTTGATGCTAAGGATCATGCGCAAGAAATGATAAGTAATAATCCTTGGAAGTCCTTAGCAATAAGTGCTGCTGTTGGGGCAGGAATTGCTATCCTAATAGGCTCAATGGTTAATGGAAGAAGAACGTTTGTTGACAAAGTAAGAGATATCTTCTAATAGCATAATGCTTTTAACTGTAGGTGGCTCAGAGTATTTTTATGTCTGAAACACTTCAAAATAATGGTTTGTGGCATTTGTTACTAGTTGAGCGAGACTTAGTTAGTCAAGGAGGTTTAAATGAGAGAGATTTTGAGCAAGATTTTGGATTTTTTAAGTATAATGGGAAGCCTGTGTTTGTTTCTCATGTTGCTGATAAAGAGTTGGTTGTTAGCCGTGAAGGGTCTTTAGATTCAGATTTTGAAAGATTAGTTAATGCTTTTTCAAAAGTTGTTGGGTATAAACCTTTTTGTAAATATGACCTTTCTGTTGGTGAAGGCGACTTTTATTTATCGACTTATGAGTGGGATAAAGTAAATCCTGAGGCAAAGTTAGAAGAATTGAGGCGCAGAAAAGATGTTTCGTTACTTGAAAGATTATAAAAAAGTAGAATTATTTTGTATAATTGTTCACTATCGTTAACTTTTTATATGCTAGTTTTGTTGTTAATTTAATGGTAATGTCAGAGATCTATTTGGATAATGCAGCTACGACTTATACTGATAAGCGAGTTATTCTTGAGATGGAAAAGTATATGGGTAAGGAAGGAGTGTATGGTAATCCTGGGAGCTTTAACACTATAGGTTTACGTGGTAAGAATGCTTTGGATGATGCTCGTGCTAGAATGGCAAAAATTATTAATTGTTCTGCTAGTGAAGTAATCTTTACTGGTAGTGGGACAGAAAGTATCAATATTGCATTACAGGGTGTTGCTAGAGCTTATGCTAATGGTAAAAAGAAGCACATAATCACAAGTAAAGTTGAACACAAAGCTGTTTTAGAAACTTGTGAATACTTAGAAACTGCAGGATTTACTATTACTTATTTAGATGTTGATGAGTTTGGGATAGTCAGCGCAGAGAAGTTAAGAGCTGCTATTAGGGATGATACTTTACTTGTTACTATAATGTATGCTAATAATGAGATTGGTAGCGTGAATAACATTAGCGAACTGGCTAAGGTTTGTAAGGAAAGAAAAGTCTTTTTCCATACTGATGCTTGTCAAGCAGCAGGATACTTAGATATCGATACTAAAAAACTTGGTGTTGACTTGATGACTCTTAATGGTAGTAAGCTTTACGGTCCTAAAGGTGTTGGGATACTTTATGTTAGAACAGGAGTCTTGATTAAACCTATTATGTTTGGTGGAGGTCAGGAGAAAGGCCTTCGTAGTGGTACTGAAAATCTTGCTGGCATTATGGGTTTTGTTAAAGCTTTAGAGATTGCTGAAGAAGAAAAAACTTTTGAAGTTAAGAGGCTTACAGAACTTAGGGATTATATGATTAAGGGTCTTATGAGTAAGATTTCTAAAACTATGCTTAATGGTCATCCTACTATGAGGCTTTGTAATAATGTTAATATTTCGTTCATTGATGTTGAGGGTGAAGCTATTATGCTTATGATGAATGAAGTTGCTGGTATTTGTGCTTCAAGCGGCAGTGCTTGTACTTCTAAAACACTGGATCCTTCTCACGTTATTCTTGCGTGCGGGCGGCCTTACGAAGTTGCTCATGGTAGTATTCGTTTCACTCTTGGTCGTTCAACTACTAGGGCTGAAATTGATAAAGTTATCCAAGTTCTGCCTGGAATTATTGAACGTTTGAGAGAAATCAGTCCTGTTAATCTTAAAATGGATGAGGTTTTACCAATAGGAAAATGAGTGTTAAAGATTATGTTAAGTGTGCCTGGGAGAATAAAAGTTCTCTGGTGGGTTTGGGTCTTGCTTCAGCTGCAGGGATAACTGGTTATAATCTAGTAGAATCACAAGATAAAATTGTTAATAAAATTATTATTGGTACTCCCCCAACAATGTTACTAGTTATTACAATAATTGGGGCTTTTGGAAATGCTTTTTCTACATATGAAGCTTATAAAAGAACTAAAGAACATCTTAAAGATTTTGGAAGAGTTGATGAGAGATTTAAAGAAGAATATGAAAGAGCATATTGTTCAAGAGCCGGCATGAATTTAGCAATTAAAGAATCAAAACTTGAGGGAGTATTAGCTTAATCATGATTGATGATGAATTAAAAACTTTTGTTGAGTTTAAGCCTATGAGGCATAAGGATGTTGAGGTAAAAGTTGAGGCTGGTAAAACTGAGGGGTGGTTTTATACTGATACTGTTAAGGAACACTTTTTCAACCCAAGAAACTTGTTGCGAAGCGAATCGCAACTAAAAGACTTCGGGGCTAACGGTTATGGAAGTGTTGGTTCTCCGGCTTGTGGGGATAAGATGGATATGTGGATAAAAGTTGATACTGCTAATGATAAAATTGTTGGTTGCTTATTCAAAACTTTTGGTTGTGGTTCAGCAATAGCGAGCACATCAATATTAACTGTTATGATAACAGAGAATGGTGGTATGCCTCTGGAGCAAGCACTTAAAATAAAGCCTCAGGATATAGTAAAGCGTCTTGGTGACTTGCCTCAAAGAAAATTCCACTGTTCAGTCTTAGGTGATAAGGCTTTACGTCAGGCTATTAATGATTATTTCAAGAAGACAGAACAGCACAGCAGGATTGTTGTTGAGGGGGCTCAAGTAATTGATATGGTGCTTAAAATTACTGATAAGGATATTGAGGAAGCAGTTCTTGAAGGAGCACAAGATTTTGAAGCAGTTCAGAAGAAAACAAAAGTGGGTATTAGTGATAAGTCTTGCATACCAAAAGTTAAAGAACTAATAAAATTCTACATGGAGAAGTATTACGGAGGATAATTATAATGCCTAATAAAAAAAGTTTTTCTAAAAAAGAAGTAAAATCATTAAGGATTGGTAAAGATTGGACCATTAGTGATATTTTCAAACGTTTCCCCCAGCATATTGATGAGCTTTCAGACGTTATGACAGAGTACGGTCTTCATTGTGTTGGTTGTAACGCTAACCAGTTTGAGACTGTTGAGCAAGGATGTGAAGGCCACGGTTTTGATGAGGATATAATTAATTCTTTAGTTGATGATATGAACAAGGTTGTTAGTAAGAAGAAAGAATCATCAAAAGATGAAGATGATAGTATAATAGTTAGTAAGCAAGCATTACTTATGCTAAGTGATATTTTGTCTCGTAAGAGTAAGGAACTTAAAAAAGATGTTTTTTTAAGAATTAATTTTAATGGTGCCAGTGAAGATTCTTGTTGCCAAAACCTTTACTCTTTAGGTTTTGAAGCAAAACCATCAAAGAATGATGTTATTGTTGATACTGCTAAAGAGGGCGTTAAAATCGTTCTTAATAAGGATCACTTAGATAATTTTTCTGGAATAAGTATTGATTACGCTAACGATGGTGAAAGCAAAGGTTTTAAGATTACTGCAAGTATGAATAATGAGGGTTGTGCTTGTTGCAAATAAAAAACTATGGCTATTCTTAAGAATGATAATTTGGAAATTGAGGTTCCTGATGGAGAACCAATAAAAGACGCCGCGGGCGAGCTTGGCGTTTTATTTTCTTGTGAAAGTGGGACTTGTGGTACATGCCTTACTAATATTGAAGAAGGTGAAGAAAACCTTTCGCCACTAACTCCTGAAGAAAAAGATTATGGTTTAGACGAGGGAGAGAATCGCAGACTCATGTGTCAGTGTAGAATAATGGAAGGAGAAGTAAAAATAAAGTACGATGAGTTTTAAGATGATAATTTGCCCAGTTGGTGGTAAAATAAAAATTGAAGGTAGAGAATATGGTGTTATAGATAGCAACTTTGAAGTTGAAGGTAAAAATTTTGATATAGAGCTAAGAGAGATAAGATTACACCTGGCGGGGGATAAATCCATACTTCCTACTCACATACTGAAAATTTATGAAGATGATAAAAAATTAGTTCTCGTAAATATCAAAAGGATGAACAGAGGAAATACTATAATTTATGAGAATAAAAGAGAGATTAAGCAGAAGGATATAGTTTCTCTTTCATAATTCTTAAAAAATATTAATCTTTTTCTGGTACAAACTCTTTTCTTTTTCTTCTTAGCTCATCGGTAGTTATGGGGTGTACTGTCCTTGTGGATTTATCATCCATAACTGTGTACGAATCTACTTCAAAAATTGGCACTTCTCTTATTCCTGTTGGGTGAGCATATCTTCTTCCACCTATTATCATTGATTCTGTAGCTAGATATAAACTTTCTCTTTTAGGATTACGTCCGATTACTCCTACATAAATTTCTGGAATATGTCTTGCTCCTGGTGCTTCTCTTAGTCTTATTGTTGCGGTTTCAAATATTTCTGCATGATATCTGCCTTTAGTTCCATCAGCTCTTGGAAATTCTCTATATGCTGGTAAGTCTTCTAGTTTTCCTTGAAATTTTGAGTCAGCCATCTAGAAATGACAATATTTGCTTATTTAAGCATTTATTGACTTGTTAATATACTAATAAAAACTCTTCTTTCATAATCCTTATAAACTAAAATGCTCAAGAGTAAACTATGTATAATGTTGAAGAACTAAACTACGAATTACCAGCTTTACCTTATAATTATGATGCTTTAGAGCCTTACATGGATGGAGAAACCATGAAAATCCATCATGGAAAACATCACAAAACTTACGCTGATAAATTTAGAGAAGTATCAGAAAAAAATCAGCTTGGAAGTAACCCTTTCACTTTACTAAAAGATTTATCCACAGTTCCTAAGGATGCATTGAAGGGAATTAAGAATTTTGGTGGGGGACACTACAACCACGCATTTTTTTGGACTATTCTAAGAAAAGATGTAAAACCAAGCATAAGTTTAGATGTTATTAAAGCAATAAACAAAAAGTTTGGCAACTTAGATAAGTTTGTTGAACAGTTCACTACTGCATCAAGCACATTTTTTGGCAGTGGGTGGACTTGGCTAGTAGTAAACTCGCAAGGCGAACTAGAAATAACTAATAGTGCTAATCAAGACAGCCCTATAAGTAATAAAGAGCAACCAGTATTATGCTTAGACTTATGGGAACACGCTTATTATTTGAAGTATAGGAATATGCGTGCTGATTACATAAAGGCTTTTTTTAACATTATTAATTGGGAAAAAGTTAATGAGTATTATAACAAAGCAGTTAAGCGTTAATGATTTAAAGCCTTATTAACAATTATTATCACGATCAATTTATTGAAAGGAGGTAAAAAATATACAAATGACTGAACACGAACAACATAAGAATGAAACTTTAACTATTAAGAAAGACACTCTTTGGAAAGGAGCTGTTGCTGTATTAGCAGTATTATTCGTTATTTCTCTATTTACTGGAGGATTTGGAATGTGGAGTGGAGGATCAAACCCTGGTAATAATGACGATTCAGGAAGTGTTGATACTAGTGAACTACAAATTAGTATAACTGACAAGGACCCTGTTCTTGGAAGTGCTAACGCTGCTGTTAGTATAGTAGAATTCTCCGATTTTGAGTGCCCTTTCTGTGCTAGAGCATACTTAGGACCAATATCTGATTTTAAAGGAAGCGAATATTTTAAGAATGGTGATGTTAATTTGGTCTTTAAACAATTCCCATTAACACAAATACACCCTAGCGCTCAAAAGGCTGCTGAGGCAAGCTTATGCGCATTCAACCAAGGTAATGATAATTTCTGGGAATACCATGATTTATTATTCGAAAATCAAGATAAGTTAGGCATTTCATCACTAAAGGTTTATGCTGAAACAGTAGGATTAAACACTGCTACTTTCAACAAGTGCCTTGACAATGATGAAGCTGCTGATAAGGTCTCAAGCGATACTCAAGAAGCAATAATCGCTGGGGGTCAAGGAACACCATACTTTGTCGTTATTAATAATAAGAACGGAAAGACTGGAGTAGTTTCTGGAGCTGTACCTTACAACAGTAAGAGAAGCGCTAATAGCCCTGCAGGTCTTGAGCAAGTAATAGGAGAAGTTCAATAAAAAAACAAAATTTTTATTTTTATTTTGTGTTTTTTTTATGAAGGATTTTTCTTAATGGTGTTAGTTGTTTGAATTTTTTAAAACAATAGTTTTATAACTCGTTCTCATTATTTTAAAATCATGGATATAATACTAAGAAAAGTTAAGATTTTAGGCATAAAGAGTCTTACTCATGATACTAAGAGTTTCATAATTGAAAAGCCTGAAAACTACTTTTTTGTTTCTGGACAATCAATGTTTACAGCTATTGATGATGATTCTTGGAGGGATAAACCTAGAGAGTTTACTATCTCATCAAAGCCTAATGATAACTATTTAGAATTAATAATTAAGATCTATAATGAGAGAGAGGGGGTTACTAAGGCTATGGACAAACTAAAAATTGGTGATTATTTACTTGTTAGCAGGCCATTTGGCAATCTTGATTATAAGCCTGAAAAGTACAATAATCATTTATTCATAGCTGCTGGTTCGGGGATAACTAAATTTTTATCTCTGCTAAGAAGTCTTAAAGACGATAGGGGAAATGAAATAAAAAATGTTGTGTTAATTTATTCTAATAAGACTAAAGAAGATATTATTTTGGAAGATGAAATAAAAAGTATTTTTTCCTCATGCCCTAAAAATCTTGTTCTCCTTATAACTCGTCAAGAAGTTAAGGGTTATGTTAATAGTCGTGTAAACAAAGAGTTATTATCCGCTTATGTTAAGGGTGATAGTAAAGTTATTGCTATAGGCCCTGGCGATTTTTCTTCAGAAATAATGGGCGTTGTTAGAGAAATAAAGGATAAATCATAAGAATTAAATACTCTTATCATTAATAAAACTCATGGGTGATGATTATAACAACCAAGAAGTTAACAATTCTATGAACCAAGATGGTTCTTATCCTTCTGCTCCAACAGTTGGCGGTAGTAAAAAAATTGTCTTTGTTATTATTGGAACGGTTATTTTGTTAATTGCTGCTGGGGGATTCTTTTATTGGAATAATCTTAATAGTTCAAACCCTGGTGTTAATCCTATCAATAATTTACCCTTAAAGGTTGACTCTGACTGTCCTTTTGGCACAAACTTGCCTAGCGATTTTCGTTCTGACATACCTCTTTATCCTAACCAAAAAATACTTTGTGTTACTGATATTAGGACTTTTGAAAATTATGATTCTCTAAAGAACTCTTTTTTCACGGCTGCTGGATTCATAATTATTGAGTCTGTTTCTGATGATTCTGCAAAAACTGTTTATGACTGGTATAAACTTGCTGCTTTAGATAAAGGTTGGACTATAGGTCAACTTGGTGATTTAACCCCTGAATATTTTGCTTCTATGGGAATTCAAACTCAGAATTATACTCTTCTTTTTAATAAAGAATCAGAAAGTAGCGGTGGTAAAAGCCCATTCATTGGTTTAGGTATTAGCCCTAAAGGTTCTGGTTCACAAATGGTTATGGGTTATGGTGAGGGTGAAAGTTTAGGTATGTTTGACACGCAAAGTTATGATGGTTCTTCGCAATAAATTTTTTTCTTAATAATTAACTTTTTAAGTTATTACTCATAATTATTATTGATGCAAATGATTATTGATAAGGTTAAATCTCTAGATAATACTCCTATTAGGAAAGTTATTGATGGTCGTCTTAAAGAATTTGATTATTTTCTTTCTGACAAGGCTTCTAATGAGGACTTGTTCTTAGAGCTTGCTTTTTGTTTGATGACCGCTAATTTTCAGGCTGAAAAGTCCTTGATTATTCAAAAAGAGCTGGGTGAAGGATTTCTTACTATGAGTGAGGATGAACTTGCTAAAAAACTTAAGTTTATGGGTCATAGGTTTTGGCCTCAGAGGGCTGAAAGGATTGTTCTTGCTAGGAAACACTTACCTCATATTAAGAGGATAATTAATGAAAAGTCAGGTCTTGAGTTGAGGGATTGGTTTGTTGATAACGTTAAAGGCCTTGGTCTTAAGGAGTCATCACACTTTTTGAGGAATATTGGTTTTCGTGATTACGCTATTGTTGATTTTCACATTATTGACATCCTTAATGAGCATAAAATGTTAGAGGGTAGTGGTATTGTTAGAAAAAAAGGCCTTAATAAGAATCGTTATTTGCTTGTTGAAAAAGTTTTACGAGAACTTGCCAGTAAGCTAAATATGAGTCTTTCAGAGTTAGACTTATGCCTATGGTATTTAGAAACAGGAAAAGTTTTAAAATAGTTTTTCTTTATCGCTTCTTACTTTTCTTAGTGCTATTAGTCCTAGTATTATGAATATTGTTAGTGCTGATATTGCTATTCTGTATCTTGTTCCGCCTAAGTTTATTAGTCCTCCAACTACCAGGCCCCATACTATTGGTCCTAGTAGTGAGCTTGCTCTTTCTGCTAGTCCGAAGTATCCGAATGCTAAGTTGTGTTTTCCATCGCGTGATATGTAAGACATTACTGATCTGCTAACTGTCCAGTTAGCGCCGAAAGCTAAGCCCATAATGACGCATGCGACTATGAACCAGTTAAAGCTTTGAATAAGTCCGATGAATGGGAATACTACTGCCCAAATTATTAGTACATACATAAGTGTTTTTTTGTGTCCGTACTTGTCGGCAATTCTGCCAGATATTAATGCTCCAATTGCTGATGTTATCATTATTCCTAGTAGCATGAAGGTTTTAGTCGTGTCAGATACGTGCCATACTTGTTCTAAGAATATTCCGAAATTATTCACTGCTGTTAGTATTGCGTCATTAAACAAAAAGTAGGCAAGTAAGAATAACCCAACACTCTTAATTGCTAAGAGTTTTTTAGTTTCAAATATTGTGTTTTTCATGTGTTCTAAGAATCCTTCTTTGTTTGTCGGTTTATTTTTTTTAGGTTCTTTGAAGAATATTAGCATTGGTAGGGATAGTATGAAGAATGCTATTACTGCTGGCAGGAGTGTTTCTGCTCTTGCTGATCCTCCAAAGAGGCTTATTGTTCCTTTTGATATTGGTAGTACTAATAGTAGTCCTGCTATTTGTCCTAGGTAATTAGCGAAGATACCCCATCCTGATATTTTTCCAATGTTTTCTTTTGTTGATATATCGTTTATTAGTGGTGTGTAAAATGTGAATGATAATAAGTATGAGTATAGTCCTAATGTGAAGAATATTATTGCTCCAGTATTATTGTTGTTTATTGCCATGATTGCGCAAGTTCCGTAAAATATTGCTGCGAAAGTCGTTGTTATTCTTAGACCTGTTATTCTTCTCCAATGTTTGTCAAGTAGTATTCCTGTTGAAGGAACGCTTATTAGTAATAGTAGTGCTGATATTGTGAATGTTAAGTTGAAGTTTAGGTCGCTTATTCCTCTGTCAATGACTGCCCATTGAGAAAAATAAAGGAAGAACACTATTGATACTAGGGAATTAGCAAAGTCGTACAAGACCCAGTGGATGATGTTACTGCGAGTTCTCATTTTCTAAATAATAAGTATGTACCTTTAAATAACCTTATTTTCTTCTATTTTTATGACTATAATTATACCGGACTCTATCGTTGTTCATTACTCGGAGATAGCTCTTAAGGCGGGAAACCGTAAAGACTTTGAGGATGCGCTAGTTATGAATATTAAGAAGTCTTTGCCTAAATCTGAGGGGACTTTGAGGAAGCTTTATGGTAAAATAATTGTTGACTTAAAAAAAGGTGCTGGTATAGAAGCAATAATGAGTACTTTGTCAAAAACTCCTGGTATAGTAAACTTTTCTCCTTGTTACAAAGAGGAGTTGGACATTGATAAGATTATTAAGAAGTCTTTAATGATACTTGACACAAAAAAGTTTATTACTTTTAAGGTTTCTTCCAAAAGGACTAATAAGAAGTTTCCTCTTAAATCTGATGATATTGACAGGTTGTTAGGTGAGAAAATTCTAGATCATTATAATGGTGACTCAAACATTAAGGGTCCTGTAAGTGTTAATTTGAAGAATCCGCAAATAACAGTCTATGTTGAGATTTCAGAAAAAGATTCTTATATTTATGTTGATAAGTTTTTGGGTGTTGGTGGTTTGCCTACAGGTCCTAGCGGTAGAGTTGTTGTTTCTTTATCTGGTGGTATTGATTCACCAGTTGCAACATGTATGATAATGAGGCGTGGTTGTAGAGCTATTCTAGTGCACATTCATAATAATAGTGTTCAGGGAGCTGTTGTTAAGGATAAAATTATTTCTTTATCTAAAATTATTTCTTCTTATCAGCCTGGTGTTAATACTTATTTGTACATTGTTCCTTTTGATAAGATTCAGAAGCATATTATTATGTCTGTTGATCCTAAGCTTAGGATGATTGTTTATCGTCGTTTCATGATGAAGATTCTTAATTTGGTTGCTGCTAAGGAGCATGCTAAGGCAGTTGTTACTGGTGACTCTGTTGCTCAGGTTGCTTCTCAAACTCTTGATAATCTTATTTGTATTAATGATGCTTCGGTCTTGCCTGTTCTTTCTCCACTAATAGGCACTAATAAAGAAGAAACTGTTACTATGGCTAAGAAATTAGGTACTTTTGATACTTCAATAATTCCAGGGAATGATTGTTGTTCTTTCATGATTGCTAAAAGTCCTCAAACTCATGCAAGTTTAAGTGAAATAATGCTTGCTGAAGAAAGAATTGATAAGAAAGAAGAATTAGTGCAAGAAGCAGTAAAAGAAGCAGAAGTCCAAAAATTTTGATGGTTTGAATTTTTGAGCCACAAAATTTCTTTTAGAAATTTTTATGTGTTAAAGTTCTAATCATTAGTTATATAAACTAATAATCATATACCAATTTTATAAATCTGGTGATAAAAATATGTCTATTTATTGGGTTATAAAAGCTAATGGTGAAAGGGTTAAGTATAATCGTAACAAGATAATTAATTCTTTAATAAGAGCTGGGAGTGATACTGAACATGCAAGGGGAATAGTAAAACAGATAGAAGGAGAGTTATATGATGGTTCAACAACAAAAGAGATACTAAAAGTAGCTTTAAAGAAGCTTGGTGATAGGCCAGAAATAGCTATGAGGTATAATCTTAAACAAGCAGTTATGACCTTAGGTCCTGCTGGTTTTGCTTTCGAAAAGTTCTTCGCAGAAGTGCTGAGAAATTATGGTTATGAAACTAAGATTAATCAGATAATGCCCGGAAAAAATGTTAATCATGAGGTTGATGTTGCAGCTAAGGAGCCTAAGACTAATAAGCGTTTCATGATTGAGTGTAAGTATCATAATCAGCCTGGGATATACACTGATGTTAAAGCAACACTTTATACTTATGCTAGGTTTTTGGATCTAAAAAAGTTTTTTGATGGTCCTTGGCTTGTTTCCAACACTAAGTTTTCCTCAGATGCTATTGCTTATGGTGAAGGTGTGGGTATGAGGATTACTTCTTGGAATTATCCTCTCACTAATAGCATCCAGTCATTAATAGAAGAAAAAAAGCTTTATCCTGTAACAATACTCCAATCAGCTAGGGGGGCGATAATTGATAAGTTAGGAAACGCCGGGTTAATGTTAGCTGGGGACTTACTAAAATTAAGTGTTGAGGAAATAGTAATTAAGACTGGCATAGATGCAGCAAAAGTTAAGAGGTTACATTATGAAGCAGGATGCATATGTCATAATGGGAACGGAGAGAATAAAAATTAGTTATTAGTCTTCCCCCAAACATTTATATACTCATATGTTTGTTATACTCATATGATAAATAAGAACATACTACATTCCTGTCATAAAGAGGGTTTTGACAGTGACGAAGTTTTTGATGCTTACAAAATATTCTTTGGCACTCTTGTTTCTGATTCTCGTTTAAAAATAATTAATCTTTTACGTGATGGTAAGAAAAATGTTTCTCAAATTATTGGAGAATTAAAGATGGATCAGACTGCTGTTAGTCATGATCTGTCTCGCCTTAAGAAGTGTGGTTTTGTTAAAGTAGATGTTAATGGTAAATTTAGAGAGTACTCTCTTAATGGTGAGACGATTAAGCCTTTAATGTCTTTGATTGATAAGCACATGTCCCAGTACTGCATACACATATTAAACGGAGGTGTGAAAAAATGAAGAAAGCAACTATAATGATTAGTGGAATGCACTGTGCTTCATGCTCATCAAATATTGAGAAGAGCTTAAAGAAAGTTGGCGGCATAAAGGGTGCGACGGTCAGCTTGTTATTTAAGAAAGCAACAGTAGAGATGGATGATTCAGTCAGTGCGGCACAGCTTGCAGATGCTGTAAAAAGGACAGGTTATTCCGCTACTGATATTAAAATTCAATAATAAAAAATGGAAAATCATGAAATTTCTAATATAGAGAGCAGTCAAATGTCCAGCATGAATCATAACGATAATTCTAAACCTGTTGAGGATGAGGAAATCGCTCTTTGGAAAAAGAAGATTCTTGGTGCATGGCTCTTCACTATACCTATTGCTATCTTGATGTTTTTGCAAAGAATTTTTGAGCTTGAAGTTTTGATGAGTAACGAAAAATTAATGATCATTTTCACTTTGGTTATTGCTTTCCCTGTAATATTCTTTTTTGGTTGGAGTACTATTAAGGGTGGATTTAGGGGATTATTCACTTTTTATTTTAATATGGATTCTCTTATCGCTCTTGGTACTGTTGTCGCTTATCTTACTGGTTTTGGGGCGCTTTTCGGCATTGTTGCCGATTATTCTGGTGTTGCAGCTATGATTATGTCATTATTCATAACTGGAAAATATATTGAAGCTAAAGCTAGAGGTAGAGCTACTAGAGAAATAATGAAACTTTTAGAGCTTGGTGCTAAGAAGGCTAGAGTTTTAAGAAAAGAGGGAAAGAAAGAAGTGGAGATTGAGATTGATATTAGTGAAGTGGTTGTTGGTGACATTTTGGTCGTTAAGCCTGGTGAAAAAATTCCTACTGATGGAGTTGTCATAAAGGGTGCTAGTGCAGTGGACGAATCAATGGTTACTGGTGAAAGTATGCCTAATGATAAAACTGTTAAAAGTCCTGTTATTGGAGCAACTATTAATCAAGATGGAATACTCTATGTTAGAGTAACAAAAGTTGGTTCTGATACTTTCCTTGCTCATATAATAAAGCTTGTTGAAGAGGCTAGTGGAACTAAAGTTCCTATCCAGAAGCTTGCTGATAAAATAACCAGTATTTTTGTTCCATCAATTTTAGTTCTTACTGTTCTAACTTTCGCTGGGTGGATGGTCTTTAGTGGGGACCTCACTCGTTCTTTAGCAGCGTCCATTGCTGTCCTTGTTATTGCTTGTCCTTGCGCTCTTGGTTTGGCTGTTCCTATTGCTCTTACTGTTGGTTCTGGTATTGGTGCCAAAAACGGTATTTTGATTAGAAAAGGTGAGGCTATTCAAACCATGAAAGAAGTTAAGATTGTTGCTTTTGACAAAACTGGAACTATAACTAAAGGCAAACCGCAAGTTACTGATATTCATTCTCTTGTTGGTGAAAAATACTTGCTTGAGATCGCTGCTAGTTTGGAAAAATTAAGTGAGCACCCAATTGCTAGGGCAATTGTTGATAAAGCAAGTGCTGCTGGAATTAAAAACTTCAAAGAAGTAAAATCTTTCAAGATATTGCGTGGTAGAGGAGTGCAGGGAAGTATTGGTAAGAAAAAAATTCTTATTGGTAACCAAACGCTCATGAATGAAGAAAAAATCAATGTAAGTATTATTGCTAAAAACATTGACGCTTTTGAAAGTGAGGGTAAAACTACTATGATTATTGTGGAAAATTCTAAACCTATTGGTGTTATTGCTGTTGCTGATGCTATTAAGGAAGATTCTGTTCAAGCTATTTCTATTCTTAATAGGTCTGGTTACATTACTTTCATGATTACTGGTGATAACGAAAAGACTGCTAAGGCCATTGCTAGACAGGTTGGTATTAGAGGTGTTTTAGCTAACGTGTTACCTGAAGAGAAAGCTAGGAAGATTGAAGAATTGCAGAGAAAGGGGATGGTTGCTTTTGTTGGTGATGGTATTAATGATGCTCCTGCACTAAAACAAGCGAATGTTAGCATCGCCATGGGTACTGGAACTGATATCGCTATTGAAGCTGGGGACTTAGTCCTTACTAAAGGTTCACTAATGGGCGTTGTTCATGCTATTAATCTTAGCAAGGCTACTTTCAAGAAGATTAAGCAAAACCTTTTCTGGGCTTTTGCTTATAATGTTGTTGCTATTCCTTTAGCTGTTAGTGGTCTTCTTCACCCTATCATTGCTGAAATTGCTATGGCTGCTTCATCAATAACAGTTGTTACTAATGCTAACCTGTTGAGGAGGAAGAGGATATGATGAAAAATAATAATTTATTAATGGTTTTTGGAATACTTCTTTTATTAGCTGTAAGTTTAGTTTCTGCTCAAAGTGATAATTATCGTTATGGTATGATGGGAAGTAACGGGCAATTCTATCAAGTAGATAATGCCAATGGCGGATACGGTTATGGTATGGGTGGAATGATGCAGGCTATGTGGGGTTACGGCAACTACGGCGGAGGATTCATATTCCTAAGTTGGATAACATACTTGCTTATAATCGCTTTAATAGTAGCTGCGATTTATTGGCTAATAAAAAACGCTAATAAACGAAAGTGAGTATTAGTTTAATCTTTTTTTTGTTTTTATATTTGTATTTCATAACTTATTTAAACGATTATTAGTGTGTTTATATCATGGAGAATAAGAATGTTGGTTGGTTAATTATTGGTATTTCTGTTTTGATAATTGGTATCATTTTCTTATTCAACACTGCCATGAAAGACATTGTTGATTCTACATGCACTGTTGAACACTTGGATGGTTTTTGTCCAGCTTATGAAACCATAACGCAACAGACTTATCTTTCTTTGGCAATAGTTGGGGTACTAGTAATAATAGGTTTTGTTCTTGTTTTTAACAAACCTAAAGAACGAGTTATTATAAGGAAAGTCAAAGAAAAAATAATAACTAAGAAACTTGATGAATCACATCTTGATAATCAAGAAAAAGAAATACTTAAGATTCTAAAAGAGAACAAGGCAGTTTTCCAAGCAGACCTCATTGATAAGACTGGGATATCAAAAGTTGGTATGTCTAGAATTCTTGACCGTTTAGAAAACCGGGGATTCATAGAGCGGAAGAGAAGAGGAATGAATAATATAGTGGTGTTGAAATGAAATTTTCAAGGGATGTTGTTATTTCTAAGAAACTGAAGAACTTATTTTTAATTGGAATTATTTTATGGATTATACATGGCATTGAAGAATTAGCAACCGGCTTTTATAACATAGATTCTCATGTATTGTTTGTCTTTAGCTTTGTTAAGAATATGACACCTATGGCTTCAATCTTCTTAACTTTTCAGATAATGTTTTGGCTTGCTTTGATTGTTACTTATTTTATGATTAAAAGTCCAAAATGGCAGTTACGAATGATGATAGTGCCTGGGATTATTATGGTCTATGAATTACACCACTTTTACAAAGCAATTATTGTTGGAGGTTATTATCCTGGTTTAATAAGTGCTTTAGCTTTTCCCATAATCGGATTCTTCTTTTGGAGAGAATTATTAAGGATTTATAAGAAATAGTTTTTATGAAACTAGTTTCATAAAAGGGCTTATATAGGTCCGAATAATAATTATTTTATGTCATTCAAACAATTTAGTAAAGAATTATTTGGTAGTAGGGTTGAGGGAGAAATAGTTAAGACTGCGGTTTATTCAGTTATTACTTCTATAGTTTTTTTAGGTTTGCTCTATTTTTTTAAGTTTAAGACAATAACTGACTTTATGCCTAAGTACGGGTTCTTCTTAGTTTTTGCTGCTTTATCTTATGCTTTGATTATTCCTACTCTTAAACAAGTTAGGGCTTATCGTGAAATGGGTTGTATGGCTGGTATGATGGTTGGTATGACTATTGGTATGATTGCTGGTTTCTTATCAGGATTCTATATTGGTGCAACTAATGGAATGTTTGTTGGGAGTGTTTTCGGATTAATAGTTGGCATAACAATGGGAGTGTATAACGGTAAATGCTGCGGAATAATGGGGGTCATGGAAGGAACAATGGCTGGATTCATGGGCGGACTTATGGGTCCTATGACTGCTGTGATGATGCTTAATGATAACTTAAAAGCTATATCAGTGATAGTTTTCATAGTTTCAGCAATAATCATGTTTGGTTTAAACTACATGATTTATAAAGAGATGAGGGAGATGAACACTGTTAAGAGTGATGACAACTTTAGTACTATAATGGTAACTTTTGTGCTTATAGCATTAACTACTTGGATAATAGTAAACGGGCCTAGGAGTGCATTATTTGGATAATGAGCGAGGATACAATAACTATTGATAAGAGTAAGTTTTGGAAGTATGCTACTTTAGTTCTAATAGTTGTTATTGCTATAGTTTTCTTTGTTAAGTCTAACTCTTCTGATTCTGGCGGTTCTGATAACGGCACTATTGATTCTAATGCTCAAAAAGTTGTTATTAGTTACAAAAACTATAATTATTATCCTAATACTATAAGAGTTAAGATGGGTCTGCCTGTTAGTATTACTCTTGATAGTAGCGTTAGTGGTTGTTTTAGAAGTTTTGTCATCCCTGACTTTGGTGTTGATGAGTTATCATCATCGCCTAGCGATACTATTAATTTCACCCCTGACAAAAAAGGATCATTCACTTTTAGGTGTGGTATGGGCATGGGTACTGGAACACTTATAGTTGAATAAAAAAAATGGTTATTCGTCAAAAAATTAATGGTTTTGTTTATAGGGTTTTAGTTAAGCCAATACTCTTTAAGTTTGATCCTGAAGTAGTTCATGACTCTTTTGTTTCTATAGGGGAAAGTTTAGGTTCTAACATTTTAACTAAAACTTTAACTAAAAGTTTTTTTTCTTATAATAACAAAGTTTTAAATCAGAATGTTCTTGGAATAAATTTTTCTAACCCTATTGGTTTATCTGCTGGTTTTGATTATAACGGCCGTCTTACACAAATTCTTCCTAGTGTAGGTTTTGGTTTTTCGACTATTGGTTCAATAACTAGGGGTTCTTATGAAGGTAATCCTAAGCCTAGACTTCTAAGACTTCCTAATTCTAAGTCTATTCTTGTTAATAAGGGGCTTAAGAATCTTGGCGCAAAAAAAATAGTTTTTTCTTTAAAAAATAAGGCTTTCTCTATACCTTTAGGTGTTAGTGTTGCTAAAACTAATTGTGAAAGGACAGTTAATGAAGCGCAAGGGATTAATGACTATTTTGATACCCTAAAGTTACTAGTTGATAATGGTGTGGGTGATTTTTATGAAATAAACGTTTCTTGTCCTAACGCTTTTGGTGGTGAACCCTTTACTACTCCTAAGAAGCTTAATAAGTTATTATCAAAGATTGATAAACTTGATATAAGTAAACCTGTTTTTCTTAAGATGCCGACTGATTTATCGATTTTTGAGACTAAGGGTTTGTGCGAGGTTGCATTAAAGCATAATGTTAGTGGATTAATTTTTGGTAACTTAACTAAGAATAGGGATAATCCTCGGTTGGACAAAAGTGAGGTAGCACTTTTGGCTAATCGTAAGGGCGCTCTTAGTGGTTTACCAACTAAAGAGCTAAGTAACAGGCTTATTGCTTTTGCTTACAAGAATTATGGTAAGAGATTCGTAATTATTGGTTGTGGTGGCGTTTTTACGGCTATTGATGCTTATGAGAAGATTAAGCTTGGAGCAACACTTATTCAACTGATTACTGGTATGATTTATAACGGTCCTAGTGTTATTAGTGAAATTAATGAGGGATTAGCAAAGCTTCTTGCTAATGACGGTTATGATAATATTAGCCAAGCAATAGGTGTAGATAACAAATAATTTTTTATATAAAGAACTTTATTATACCAAAAACGGTCATAATTATTCCAAGAATCATTAGTATTGCCCCGTTTATCTTCATGTATTTTATGGCTTTTTCTTTTCCGTACCTTTGATTATAAGTTTTCCAGAAACCTTTATTGCTTAAGTTGTACCCTCCCACTCCTCTAACGAAACGTATTCCTATAAATTTTTCTGGTTTTCTGTATATGAAGTAACCTATTATTAATAAGAATAATCCCATTACAAGAAATGTACTAGCTATTGCAAGAGGGTTTTCTATTCTAACCATTTTTTTATCCGAATATGCTTTTAAACCAAGCCATTATTTGTTCTATTAGTCCTTGACTTACGCACTGGTTTGAAACACACAAATTGCTTCCACACTCAAAGTTGTTATCGCATTGTGATTCTGATTCAAATTGTTTTGTGAAAGAGCCACTATCAGAACAATAATTCCCGCTCTTTCTATACCCAAATGGGTAACACTTGCTGTCAAGTGAGCATGAATCTTTACAAATAGTTACTTTTTCGTCAATACCACATTCTTCTTTCCATATTTTGCAAGCACTTTCCTTGCCAAAGTCGCATGCTTCTTTGTAATCTGGGCATTTGTCTGACGAATCGCTTCCTGATGAGCCTCCACCGCTTCCGCCTGAGCTTTCATCCTCCTTTTCTAGGTGGCATTCTCTTATTAGGCTGAATGAGTTAACTCCGCATTTGTCAACTCCGTTTGTATTTGAGCACTTATTATAGCATGATTCTGAAGCTTTACTTTGCCATTCTGCGTATGACTTACATTCTTCTTCTGACTCTTTTTGTTCTTCACCGTTATGACATTGCCAGTAAGCTATCATGAATCCGTCACCTTTTATCTCGATTGGTGTTACTCCTGGTCTTGTTTCTTGGGTATCACAAAACTTTATTTCTTCATCATTACCATCTTGGGTCGTGTATCCGTATCCTCCACAAGTGCTTTTCCATGTTACTTTTTCTCCTTTTTGTGAATTGAATTTGAAACTGCAACTTTCTATGCCTTTACAACTTGTAATTTTTTGTGTGTTAGCTTCTACTGTTGTTGAGCTTCCTGATACTGCGTAGCATCCTTGTTCTTCTTTAGAATCAATAAATTTGCATGTTATTGTTTCGCTTACGTAATCGTTGCTTCGTGTTTGGCATGTGTATATCGGACAGCCATTAGCATCTTTATTTCCGCTGTCTTGTCTTCCTTCGCAAATTGGTGCTGTGCATGATTTTGGTCCTGGTGTTGTTTGACAAGCATAGATTGAGCATCCTGTGTTAGGGTCTTTGCCCATTACTTCATAATTTTCACATGCTGGCATTGAGCAAGTTATTGGGGTTGTTGGGCAGTCATAGATTGTGCATCCGTTACTGTCTTTAATTCCTGTATCGACTCTTCCATCACATATTGGTACTGAGCATGCTGCTTGAGAGGGAGGTGATGGTGGTGAAGCCATAACAAGAGTTGTTACTAAAATAAGTCCTAGTATAAAAATCATTAACCTTTTCATGCTTATTAGTAGATTTTTGTTATATTTAAATTGTTTTATAGCTCTTGTTTCCTTTGAACCTTTGTCAGTACGTTGGTTGTTTTGCGTTTATTGCTACTAAGAATATTATGTTTATTATTATAACTCCTGATATTATCATTATGCTTAGTTGGAATGGTGTGTAGTTAAGTCCCGTTCCGCTTATTCCTATTAGTATTAGTAATAGTAAGAATATCATAGGTGCTGCTATTACTAGTGCTATGTAAATATTCATGAAGTTTTCTGCTATGTGAGTGTATTTTTCTCTGTCTAGTCTGTAGTCTAGTAGGAGTGTTTCTGCTCTTTTATGTAAGAATGCTTCTAGTGAGCCTCCTCCTGATATAGTTGTTGCAAGTCCCTTGAATAATTCTGCTAGTTTTACGCTGCTTGTTCCTTTAGCTACGTTTTTTAGTGCGTTTACCAAGTCGTAACCGTAATAGTTTATTTGGTTTATGACTTTTATTATTTCTTTTCTTGCGTTTGGGTAGTCGTCACTTGCTACTATTATTGAGAATATTTTACTAGGTTCTATTCCACTTCCTGCTATTGCCGCCATGTGCACTGTTACGAATGGTAGTTCTTGTTCTATTTTTTTTGCTGCTGCTGATACGTCCATTGCTGGAGAAAAATATATTATTATCCATGCCGCTAGTTCAACTCCTATTATTACTCCTATTTGTTTAAAGACCATTACTTCTGTTAATCCTGATCCTAACCATCCTATTTTTGCTAGTATTGATGATATTACTATTCCTACAGGTAATAGTATTGTTAGTGTGAATAGCATTATTGATAAGTAAGTGTTTATTATGAATGGGCTATTACTTTTTCTTAAAGAAATATTAAGGTTTCTGAAGTGTCCTTTGTCTAGTAGTCTTTTTGATGTTTTTCTATAGAAAAAGTTTGATATTTTTCCGTACAAACTTGGTGATTGTAAGCTTATTCCTCCAACTGTTGGCTTTTTTTCTATTCTTCCTCTTAGTTTGCTTATTAGTTCTGAACTTATTCTTAATTCCTTGAAGTATTTTTGTTTATCGTCTTTTTTTAGTGTTACTGATTCTAACTTTTTTCTTGAGTTGTTGTATTCTACTTTTACTAAGTTTTTTACTTCGTCTTTTGTTTGGTAACTCCTGCTTTCTGGTAGTTTTTGTGATATTGATAAATTTTTTAGTAGTTCTGGTATTGATGAGTTTACTATTTTTAGTTGTGTCATTAGAGAATTCATAGTTCTTGAGAATAAGTCTAACTCTGCATCTTTTCTTTCTGGTATATCTGATAGTCTTCTTTCTAAGTATTCATTAAAGTATTTTAGTTCTTTTGTTAGTTCTCTTTGTTTTTTTATGTTGTCTGATAAGTTTTGTAGTGTCATTTTGTTACTTCTTCTATCTTTTTTTGAATTTTTATCATTTCTTCTTTTATTTTTTTTAATTTTTCAATATCTTTTTTTTCGTATGATTCTTTAAGTTTTGTTAGGTCGTCATTCATCGTTTCTACTAGTTGTGTTATTAATTCTATTTTTCTGTCATCCATGTTTTTATATTACTCCGTATTTTTTTAGCACAGAATTAGGGTCTTTGTAGTAGTCTAGGATTATCCTTTGTATTTCTTCAAAGTCGTTAACTCCTTTTTTGTATAGTGAGTATATTAGTCTTGTTCTCAGCATGAACTCTTTTTGTAATTCTTCGTATGTTATTCCATACTTGTAAGCTATTTTTTTTAGTACTACGCTTTCTTTTTTGAAGAAGAATGTGTCTCCTATAGGGTTCCATACGAATGGTGTGTTTACTTTTGCTTCTCCATGATCGTTTATTTCAACTATTTCTACGACTTCTCTTAGGCGTCTTGTTTCTTTTTTGTTTACTACAGTATGACTCATTATTACTACTGCGTCTAATGTTTCTAGAAGGCTTGGTGATAATTCTATTGGTGGTGTTTCAAGTCTTCTTATTACTCCTTGCACGCTATCTGCGTGTATTGTGCTCATACTGGCGTGGCCTGATGCCATTCCTTGGAATAAAACGGAAGCTTCTTTTCCTCTTACTTCTCCAACTATTACGTAATCGGGGTTTTGTCTGAAAGAGTTTTTTAGCAGTGAGAACATATCCACTTCTCCAACGCTTTGCCCTGTTGATAATGCGCTTCTAGCCACTGTTGGTAACCAGTTTTCTCTAGATAATTGTAATTCTCTTGTGTCTTCAATTGATACTACTCTTGCTTCTGGTGGTATGAAGAATGCTATTGCGTTTAGTAGGGTTGTTTTTCCTGTTCCTGTTCCCCCGCTTATTAGTATGTTTGCTCTGTGTTGTACTAGTATCCAAAAGTATGCTAACATCTCAGGGCTTAACGTGTTGAATGATAATAGTTTTATTGGTGTCCATGGTATCTTTGTGAATTTTCTTATTGTGAATGTTGGTCCTCTGCTTGTTATGTCTTTTGTGTATGTTGCGTTAACTCTACTTCCGTCTGGTAGTGTTGCGTCTAGTAATGGGTTTGCGTATGATATGTACCTTCCGCCTTTTTGTGCTAGTTTTTCTACGAAGCTTGCTAATTGTTCAATATCTTTGTAAACAATATTTGTTTTTATGTTTCTGTATATTCTGTGAACTATGTATATTGGTGCGTCTACTCCGTTACATTCTATGTCTTCTATGAAGTAGTCTTTCATTATTGCTTCTATTTCGTTTAGTCCTACGAAGTCTCGAAATAAGTAGTAGAATAGTTTGTTGTATGTTTCTTCGTCTAGTGATATGCTTAGTTCTGATATTAGTAGTCTTGCTGTTTTGTCTGTGTATTCTACTAGTGATTGTAAGTCTCTTTCGTGTACTACATCAACGTTTATTATGTCTCTCATTGCTTCTTCTAATTCTTCTAGTATTATTTTTTCTTGTTCTGTGATTACTGGTTCTTCTAATTCGTATAGTAATTCTCCTTGTTCTTCATTCCAGTATATGTGCGCGTATGCGAATGGTGATATTAAAGGGTACCTTATGTCTACTTGAGTTTTATCACTCATCATTTTTAGTGCTGGTACTGCCGGACTTAAATCCATTTCTAAATCATTAATCTTTATTCCCATCTAGAACTTTTTTACAAAAGACCTCTTTTCATTAGTTTATTTAGTCTGAAAGTCATTATAAAGCTTATCTTCATTATTCTCATATCGTGCTTTCTCCTGGCAAGTATACCTGTTTTATAGTTTTTTCTAGTCTGTGAGTTCTGTAATAGTTAATGTCTTTAGCAAAATTTTTCCTTATTTCTGTAATAATCTTTTCTAAAGCATCCACGTTTTCTACCATTACTTCAATTTCAAAATCTGGTCCTCCAATCGTGTTCATTCTGTAAACAATGTTATTATGGTTTTTAGCGTGGTCGTTCATTAGTTTGATATTTTTTAGGTTGTTAAGGTAAAAGTCTACCTTGTAGAAGTGGTAGCCTATTAGTTCAGAATTAATTAGTGTGTAGTATCCAACAATTATTTTTTTCTTCTCAAGATTTTTTATTCTGTTAATTATTGATTTTGGTGTTAGTCTAATCTTTGTTGAGAGTTCCAGTATTGGTATTCTGCCGTTTATTGTTATTGCTTTTAGTATTTGGTAGTCTTTGTCATCGTAATCAATAAAGTTTTCTTGTCCTATTGTTAATTCTTCCGTATTCTTTTTTTCTGGCCACAGAAACTTCATCGGGTAATGTATCATTTCTACTGATTCATAAATTTCGTATTTTTGTATAAATTGTTTGTATTTTGTTATGAATTCTTGCCATTGTTTAGAAAAAGATGGTATGTCTTTTATCCAAACGTAGAATCCTAGATCAATCTCTCCACCAAATTTTATAGACCACATAAAAAGTGGGTCTTTTCTTATATGTTCGTGAATTTTTGCTTCTTCTTCAAGTGTTATATTGTTCCATTTTATGTAAACTCGCAAGGCGTTGTATCCTAGTCTTCTCCAATCTATAACTGCGTGATAACTTGATATTATTCCGTCTTTCTCCATTCTCTTAATTCTGTAGTTAGTGACCTGTTTTGATATCCTTAGTTTTTTAGCTATAGAGTTGTTGCTTTGGCGGGCATTCCAATTAAGCTCGTAAAGTATCTTTTTATCGGTGCTATCTAACACTTGACTAAAAGGCATAATATGTATTTAAATCTTCCCTTTTGACAAATAAGGTAGTAATAAGTTTAATCAATAGAGTGTTCTTGAGGAAGTAATGAAAACGAACGAAAAGAATGACGCAAGAGAAGTCCTTGGTGGTTTAGCTAAGATTATTGAGAAGAGGATGGAAGAGTGGAAACCAGATGGCAAAGGTTCTCTTGTGTGTGAGAAACGTATACTAGCCGGTTTTAGCCTCATGGGTGTTGATTACTACAACTGTGGCCCTGGATGTAATGATCGTTTTATTAAGATAGGTGTGGAGTATAAAAGCCGTGATGGTAATCAGGTCGATGTTGCAAAATTTTGTGAGGCCCAAGAAATGTATGATGATGTACCAAGTGTGTTAGTGATCTTGGGAGGATTCAATGGGCCATCTAATACTAATTATATGGCCTATCAAGAGTTTGTTATGAGAAGATGGTGTACTCCTAGGCGTGAATTAGAAGTTACTTTGCAAAGAGATGACCGACATAAAGCTTTTTTTGGAGGGATTTTTTCTAAGTATCAAGATGGAAATCCGCGCAGTGCTAAGGTTTTCTTAGAGGATGTTGCCTCATTCATTCGTGATCCACAGTCAGTACCTGTAGTAATGAAAAGAAAACTACAGAATAGGCCATGAAATCATTAATTGTCAATGCTAAGAATTTCGGTGTTGAATTTGATAGTTTGGCTAATAGGCCTAAAGAGATATTTCATGAGGAAGTAAATGGAAAAGAGAAACAAGAATGTACAGACTGTGTTGTTGTATTTATCACGGTTGAAGAAGGAGATGGGATTAAAGCAGTAGATGGTATTGTAAGTGAGATAATTAAGACTTGTAAGGATGTAAATAGAAATAAAGCTGTTATCGTGCCTTTTGCGCATCTTTCTAATAATCTAGCTAAGCCTAAGCAAGGATTTGAGATAATTAAAGAAATTGAATCCAAGCTTAAGGAAACTGTAGAGAGCTTTTCAGCACATTTTGGTTCTAACAAATCTCTGCTCTTAGAGATTTATGGACATACGGGAAACTGTAGGTTCAGAGAGTTCTAAATACCAATATTTTAATTATTGCCCTTCATTGCCGACATCTTTAAATGATTATCATTTCATTTTTTTTAATGGCTAGACGCTTTGGTCTTCAGGATGATTTTTGTGGTTGTTTAGAAGGTTCTCCTGCAGTTACTCTTTATTCTTCAGATCGTCGTGTTAGATCTTCTAATCAAGTTTTGAGAAAGGATGATTTGGTTCCTAGTAAGGCTTATCATGCTTATTGTGATGTTAGTGGTACTGATTTTACCTTTGTTCTTGATTCATTAGATGGTGATCAGATTATTGTTACTCCTAGTGGTATTCATAGGTTGGATGATCCTCCTGGAGTAGTTGCTTCTGATCGTCCTGTTCTTAAGCTCTCTCTTGCTGATTTTGGTGTTGTTCCTTACAGAAATGATGGTTTTTGGAATATTGTTAATTATTTGACTGCTAATGGTTCTCACTAAACTTTTTTTATTGTCCTGGTATTGTAAAGTCTATGTTTATTATTCTGTTTTCGCTTCCTAGGTTTCTTACTATTAGGTTGTATGATGTTTCGCTTGCTTTGAATTCTGCGTTTTCTTCTCTTTCGTTGTGTGTTATGTTTGTTGTTATGTTATAGTTCATTACTAGTGATATTGTTGTTACTTCTCCTGTTTTGTTTGTTAATGCTTGTATTCTTGTTCCTGGTATTTCTATTGTTCTTCCTATTTCGCTGTATTCGTGCTTACTGTTTGGTACTGTTATCTTTATGGTATCTGCTGTGGTGTTTATGAATAATGATCCTTTTTTTAGTGCTAGTATTATTGTTCTAGAATTTCCTGGTACGTATGATATTTCGCTTATTAGTGAGTCGATCTTGTTTAGTGAGTCTATGCTTTTTTCTATTATGTTTTTGTCAATTGCTTCGTCAATTTGAGGTTTTATGAATGCTAATAATACTCCTATTACTCCTAGGCCGATAAGTAAGTAAATCACTGTTTCTATCCATACTTGTCCTTTTTTGCTTGTGACCTTTAGGTTATTTTCCATATTTGCAATTAGATCATTCCTTTCATTTTCCTCAAAAATATAAAAATAAAAATTTTAAAGAATAAAAAAATAAAATTTTTTGTTCTCTTTATGCGCAAGTAGGGATTTCTGCTTTAGCTGCTTCACAAACCTTATCGCTTGATAAGATTGGAGAAACTTCCGCATATACAACAGTCATTCCTGCATCAGTAACATTAAAGACGTAAGTGTTTGATTCACCGTCTGCTGGCAAGGATAAAGCTGTATTATAGCTTCCTGACAGTTCTCTTATGTTTGCTGACATGCCGCCGTTTGATACATCGTATCTCTTACTCTTACCATCTCCTGAAAGAACAACTGCTACTGCTTTTATCTCTGACCCTTCAACGAATCCTTTCTTTATGTTAACTCTAACTGTGTTCGTTGTTGCATCAAAGCATGTGTTACTTCCAGCCACCACGTCAACTTTTCCTAAAGTCGCGTAACACTCATTACTTTGGCTTAAGCTTCCTTTAATGAATGGTACTACGAATGCTGCTATTAGTGCTACTGCTGTTATTGATACTAGTATCAATAGAACAACTGTGACTATTGTCGAAACCCCCTTTTTGTTATTCATCCTCATACTATCTATTACTAATTACTTATTTAAAAATCCTTTGTATTTTTAAGCCACAAAATTTTTGAGAAATTTTGATGTTTATAAAGGTTTTTGATATGTTTGCTTACAATTACTATTATTAGAATTATCTGTTCTTATCGTTCTTCCTTCTCTTTTTCTTTTAGAAAACATTAAAATAAAAAAATAAAAATTTTTTGTTTTCCTTCTTTATGCGTAAGTGGGGATTTTGGCAATTGTTGCTTCACAAATCTTATCGCTTGCTAGAACTGGAGACACTTGTACTGAGTCAACTTCTGTTAAGTCGCCTGCTACGTTGAATGCATAAGTGTTTTCTTCTCCTTCTGCTGGTAAGCTTAAGCTGTTCCTAAATCCTGAGTCCGTATCATTAACCCATTCTCCTACTATTTCTGATGGACTTCCTACTGCTATAGCATCTCTTGGTGTTATGTCATATCTCTTACTCTTTCCACCGCCTGCTAGTACCACTGCTAAACTCTGTACTTCTATGTCTTCGGAGAATCCTCTTTTTATTCTAACGTATGTTTCTCCTTTTTCTGAGTTGTAGCCTGTGTAGTCTCCTTGCACTACTTCTACTTTTCCTAGTGCTGAGAAGCATTCTTGACTTTCTGATAAGCTTCCTTTAATGAATGGTACTACGAATGCTGCTATTAGTGCTACTGCTGTTATTGATACTAGTATCAATAGAACAACTGTGACTATTGTCGAAACCCCCTTTTTGTTATTCATCCTCATACTATCTATTACTAAAGTGTTATTTAAAAATCCTTCGCAGTTTGGATTTTTAAGCCACAAAATTTTAAGAGAAATTTTTATGTTTATAAAGGTTTTTAGAATTCGTTATTTACGCAACTATAGATTGTTTTTCCGCCGCTTACGTCTCCAAGTATTGCTGGTATGATTTTGTAGTTTTCAGGGCATTCTCCAATGTCGAACTCTATACTTTCTCCTATTCCTAATGAGTCTTCTGAGTGTTGTATTATTGTTTTACTTCCTAAGTTTTTCTTCACGTCAAACTGGTATACTGGTATGTTTCCTAAGTTTACTATGGTCATTGTTCCGTCCGAACATGATTTTTGTAGTTTTATTTGTGAGCATACTTGTTCTGCGGGGAGTCCTTTTTTTTGCACGCTTTCTTTAATGAAGTTTTTACTCCAAAAGAATATTATTGCTATTACTATCACTACTATTGCTATTAGTAGAATTGTTGCTATGACTGGTGTTATACCCCTTTTGTTGTTCATCATGACTTTTTTGTTAATGTTTCTTGTTTTATAACTCTTTTTATTGGCATCCTTCCATGTTTTGCATTATTTGCGCTCCTCCACAAAGTAGGTTTTCTCCTTTGTAAAGTTTTAGTGGTATTATTTGTATTTTGTTAATGTTTGCGTATTCTGAGTAGTTGTATAACCTATTAAATTTTTGTGATGGGTGTAGTGTTAAGTCTGATAATGTATCAAAATACATTACTGATGTTTTTACGTTTTCTGTTCCGTTATTGTATGATAATTCTTTACTTGGTATGTTTTCTCCATCATCAACTACTGATATTCTTATTATGAATCCATCAATGTCGAAGAGTCCTTTGTTTTGTAATGTTAAATTTAACACTTTTTTTGTTGTGTCGCACTTATAGTCTGCTATTATCATGCTTGTTCCGCTTGGGCAATCGCTTGTTGATTCTTTTGGCACATAACTTTTCATGAATGAGTATACTACTATGCTTAGTGATATTGCTATTGCTATTAGTAGTACGTATCCTACAACTTCGCTCAGCCCTTTTTTGTTCATGACCTTTAGGTTATTTTTTATCATTTGTCCTTTTGGTTTATTACTGTTCCCTCTTTATCTATTTTTGCTACTACAAAATAAAAGTTTTCTCCTTGTGTTAGTGTGAATTCTCTTTCAATTCCTAATGTGTCTTTAACGCTTACTATTTTCCCTGTTGGTGTTTTCTTCTCATCTCCTCTTTTTAATTCTTTTTTTGCTTTTGATGCTATTCTTTCATCACCTAAGTTCAGGTTTACTTCTCCTTTTTCTTGGGCTGTGAAGTTTATTATTTTTATTTCGCTGGAGTTTCCGTAAACGAATAACCATTCTGTTATTCCTTCCCTGTCTCTAGTGTAGTTTGTGTATGTTTCTATCCAGGAATTCATGAGTGTTTCTGTGTATGCTCCGTTGTACACTCCGTAATCTATGACTTTTGCGCTTTCGTAACCTAATTCTTGTGATAAGTCGTATACTCTTTCTTGAGTGTTGCTTGCTGGTTCGCTAACAAATGTTTTTATTGATGCTATTGCGACTATTCCTGTAATTATTATTACTGCTGCTAGCAGAAAGAATTGTCCTCTCTTGTTTGCGTAACTCCACCTCTTCATCATTAATAAATTAGTAAAGAATTAGTTATAAATGTTTCATCCTCTAACTCTTGGCGTGTAGGTCGTGCTTTCAGAAAGCATCGTTATTGATTCAACTTCTCTAACTCTTAACCTTTTACAGTCTTGAAGTCTGTTATAACGATTTCTTTCTCCATCTTTTATTACGATACTATCCACGTACATGTTGTCTTGCCTTCTAGACTTATCTTCTGATCTATATCTCCCAAGTATTATTGATCCGTCATTCATTTCTAGAATTGCTAAGTCTCCTTCATTAATCTTTAATTCGCTTCCAAACCTCTTTTCTAAACTCATTAATTAAATAATAGTTCTTAGGTTATTAAATCTTTTCAAGAAGTGTTAGTCTTTGCTCATGTATATTTTTACTCTTCTAGGCTTTTCTATATCTCTTATTAGTCTTACTTCTTTTGGCATCTTTACATGGTGGTCTGGTAGTCTTTTTGTTAATTCTGATAGTTTTCCTAGTCTTGACAAGCTACAAACTCCTGCTTCCACTAGTCTTTCTGGCACTTCATGTCTTGTTTTACTAATATAGACATCGTACATTACTGGCCCGTGTTCTTGTTTTGCTTCATCATTTCTTAATAGCAATCCTTCTAAGAATGATTCTTCTCTAAAGTTGTGACTAACTGCTATTCCTGCTGCATTATACCTTGATATTCCGCATCCTAAGTATCCTTTAATCGTTGTCATTTTTTTGTTCCTTTTGGGAGATTTACTTGCGAAATCTCCCCTTTTAAAGCTTCTGAAATTCAAGAAAATTTTTTTATGCCTAAAAAAGCCATAAGTTTTTTTTTAAGATTTATAGAAGTGCGGACCGGGGAGTTTGCTTAATAATTATTAAAGAATTACCTCAAAACTTCCTCAGTTCTGCTACCCCACAAGCATCTACGCGAATGTTTAGGGCTGCTCCGATCAAGGCCTGACCCGTTTTGCAAAAGCAAGATCCAGTAGGACAAAACGTCGTCGTCCATCTTGAGATTCTTTAGCAATTATTTCACTGGCTCCTTTAAGCCTGCCTAAAGCCCGCTTGCAATTGGCGCAGGGCTAACGCGCCGGCTCGGTCCACGAAAATGATGAAGTAATTAAGACTTTTAAGGTTTTGCATTCGACTGACATTATATTTTAATAGTGTTTTTGAGGGTGTTTTTTATGGTTTTTGATGAGTTTGGACTTCAACCTGAAGAAAAGATTACTGCTGGTAGGTTTGGAGAGGTTATTGTTAGTCGCAGAGTAAAAACTGGTAAAGCTACAGAGGTTTATATTTGTAAGAAGCCTGGCGGTGGGGGTATTGTTGTTAAACGAGGATTAGTGAAAGCTCACCAAGACCAAATAGATCTCTTGGGGCTTATAATGGGTGATCCTAATCCTGGAGTTTTAGTTCCTTTAGATTTTAGTGTTAATGAAAGTGGACAACTTGAAGAAATTTATGATTATACTTACTTAAACACTCTTTATGATATGACAAAATTTGGATGTTTCTTGAATACTCCCACAGTTATAGAAATAGCTAAGGGTATTTCTTCATCTTTAGCATTTTTTCATAATGCTGGTTTTGTTCATCATGATGTTAGAAGGCCGAATGTTTTTGTTCATATGGCTCCTATTATTACTGTAAAAATGTTTGATTATGACGCATCTAGGAGGCCTTATTCTGGTCGTGAACGTTTAGATCTTAATGATACTGCGCCAGAGTACAAGTCTAGTGATAATATCTCTTTTTCTTATGATATTTATCAGTTAGGAAAAGTTTTAGATTTTATGTCTCGTTCGCCATATTTTCAAGATCGTGATAATAAAACAAAAAATGTTATTGATAAAGCAACTTCAGAAAAACCTTCGAATCGCTACCAGGATGGTTCAGAAATGTTAGAAGTGATAAGTGAATTGGAAAGTGTCTTGACAAAATAGTTGGAATACTATATTTTTGGTAAATGGTTAAATAGTACATAAACAACTTTTTCTGTTATCGTCTTAGGTTTTCTTCTTCCCTCAAGTCCTAGAACGTAATCTTCTCCGTGTCTGTCAACTAATATTTTTGCTGCTGCCATTCCATCATAAAATTCTTGTGGTGCTGATAGTATCCCCCAAGGCCCTGTTACCCCTCTTTCTCTGCCTTGATGAAATAAGTCTTTTAGTTCATCATCAGTTTTTGCTACTAGACCAAATCTTCTTTCTTCAGCTAACCTTTCGGCTTGTGCCCTAGTATAAATTGTTAATGTTCCGCTCATTTTTTTAGTAGTATCCTATTACGAAGCGTCCGCTTGAGTATCTTGGTGTTACTGCTACTCTGTTGTTTTGTCTGAAGGTGCCAAAAGCTTGGTTTAGTCCGTCATCACTACCAAAATTTCCGCCAACTCTTCCAAAATTACTGCTACCAACAATTCCTGTGCTAAAACCGTTTGATAATGCCTGGCTGGAACTTTGAATGTTTCCAAAAGAACCCAGGCTAATGTGCCCGCTTCCAGAACTGCTGAAGCTTGTTGTTTGAGTGTTAGTGTTATCCTTGATTGTTACTTCCATTCTTTCTCTAGGGACAGAAAAAGTGTGAATGAGGTTGAAACCTCTAAGTTTACCAGTAGTATCCTCCTGGTAAGACCACTTTTCTTTAACTCTAACTAAGTCTTGATTATAGGACTGAGAAAAGGAAATGGCAGAAACACTTGCTGAAGCTAATAGAAGGATTATGATGCTTAATACAAGCGTCTTATTCATGATAATCTCAAGCTTTAGAGATATATAAATCTTGTTAGTTGTAACCACTACGTAGTTATTAGTTAATGTTTTAAACCGTTTTTCTTTCAGGCATTCTATGATTCATATTGTTCATGGTAAGGAAGTGGAGTATAGTGGTGAACAGTGTGGTTTTTACAAGTTTAATGGTCTTATTTGGGATTATATTGATATGGATATGTCGATGTTTCTTCATGGACTTTCAGATGTTAGTTTAGATGAGGCTAAGCAGAAGACTAAGAAAATGCATGATACTGTAGTTGAACAATTGTCTTGGGATAAGGTTCCGGAAATAACTGTTAGGTCAACATTTTTAGCACCGCAAAAACCAAGGCCTATTAGTGAAGTAAAAACAACTCTAGAAATGACCAAGATTGTTACACAAAGAGTTCTGCACGTAATAAAATAATTGTTTTTGGTTGATTATTTAAACTGTTAATAATTACTTAGTATTATGAAAAAGTTGTTGATATTTTTTGTGAGCCTAATAATTTTTTCATTTGTTGTTTCTTCGCAAACTTTTCCTCGGCCTGTTGATTCTTTTGTTAATGATTTTGCTTCTGTTCTAACAGTTGATGATTCATCTTATATTAGTAGTCTTTTTCAGGATGTTTACCAAAAGACTGGTTATGAACTAGTTTTTGTTAGTTTGCAAAACACTTCTCCCTTAACTCCTGTTCAGTATCGTACAGAACTTTTTAATTATTGGGGTGTTGGAAAAGAGAAAGATGATTCTGGTTTGCTAATTTTGTATTCTGTTGATGATAACCGTATTGAAGTAGAAGTTGGTTATGGTCTTGAGGGAGTTTTACCTGATTCTAAAGTTGGTAGGATGCTTGATGACTATTATGTTCCTTACAGGGATAATGGAGAATTATCTTTAGGTATAGCTACTTTTAGTGAAGTTTTACATGACGAATTAGTTTTAGGGGTAGAGCCTGTTAAAGTAAACTCTGATGGCGGTAATAATTTTAAGAGAATAATCTTTTGGATTATTGTGATAATTGTTTTATTCATTATTATTAGTGCTGTTTCTAGACCAAAGAATTATTATCATTCTAGAAGCAGTTCTTTAGGTACACTTATTGGTTTTGGTTTAGGATCGATGGCTCGTGGAGGTGGCGGAGGATTTGGTGGTGGTTTCGGAGGTTTCGGTGGCGGTTCTAGCGGTGGTGGTGGAGCTGGAAGGTAGATTTAAATATGATAATCATCAAATTATAATCATGGATAATAAAGGTTTAGGTAAGGGCATGATTTCTTTAATCGTTGCAGCATTATTAGTTATAATTTTGTTATTATACTTTGTTAGCGGTTATAATCGCTTTGTTAAGCTAGATCAAGATGTTAATGCTAAGTGGAGTGAAGTTGAAAGTCAGTATCAAAGGCAAGCTGACCTAATACCAAATCTTGTTTCAGTAACTTCAAGTTCTGTTAAGGCTGAAACAGCTTTTGTTAAGGATGTCATTGCTGCTAGGAATGCTTGGAGAGATGCTGTAACTGTTGCCCAGAAGGATTCTGCTGGTGTAGCAATGAGTAATGGTGTTGCTGCTTTCGTTAACGCTGTTGCTGAACAATATCCTACTTTTCAAGCTAACAAACAATACACTTCTTTAACTGATGAACTTGCTGGTACTGCGAACAGAATAACTGTTGCTAGAGGAAGATACATTCAAACAGTTCAAGAATACAACACTGCTATTAAGAGATTCCCATCAAACATAATTGCTGGAATGTTTGGTTTCTCTAGTAAAGATTACTACAAAGCAGATGCTTCATCTTTGAACACTCCACAGCTTGGTAGTGGTGAATTACCATAAGAAATTTTTAATAATTGTTTAGGTAAAAAAGGGTTTTTATGACTAAAATAATTTATAAATCATTAGCTAATAAAGGAATTCATGGCGTATTATTTACTCGTGGGAATAATGAAAAGGTCGGTATTGTTTTGCAAGCAGGTTTCACTCCTAACTGGTCATGTTTAGAAAAGTATATTGTTGCTATAATGAAAAGGGTTAATGCTAACGTTATTTCTTTAGATCTTCCATCACACCAAGAGTGGGATGAAGAATTCACTTTTGGCAGGGCTGCGCAAGAACAAATAAAGGCTGCTAATCATTTGCGTAAGAATCTTGGAGCAAAAATAGTTTTTGGTGGGGGGTACTCTTTTGGTGCTAATTCTGGGATATTTGCTGCTGCTAATTATGATGTTAAAGCAGAAAGAGACTATTTTTCCAAAAAAAAGTCCTTATCAGTTTATCATAAACCTGTTTTTGATGCTTTAATTCTTGGTGGTTTTGCCAGGGACATTAAAGGTTCTGTTTATGAATTAATTAAAGCTATAAAATTTGATGGTTTGATAAAGCCTGTGCCTATTGCACAATTTATTTTTCACAGAATAAACCTTTCAAGAACTATTAACCGAACTAATTATGTTAAGAAGAATTATCCTATCCAGCTTGCACACTTCTTCTTAAGGGATATGAAGGAGTTAGAATCATACTTTTCTGTTGCTAAAGACCCTAGGTATTACATTGATTACTTACAAGTTTTGAGCAGTCTTGGCGATGAGAAGGCTTCAAAAACTATTAATGATTTTAGGAGTATCCCTAAACTATTCATCCTTGGTGGTAAAGACCACCATAATTTTTCTGTTAAGGATTTGCGTGGAAGTATTGATAAAGAAAAAGATTATGAGAGAGAAATAGAAGTTTTTGGTAATCACAAACTAGAATTTTTTTCTAGGGCGCCCCACAATCTTTCTTCAACAAACTTTTTCCCTTCTAGCATCCTTTACGCTATGCATGACAAGAGAGTTGTTAACAAAACTGTGAACTTTATTAAGGCTGTAGTTAAGAAAAAGTTTGGTTCTAGAAAACCTTATAAGTGATGTTTTAATGTTTTAATTATATGCGGGAGTGCCGGAGCGGTCAAACGGGTTGGACTTAAGATCCAATGGCTTAGTGCCTGCGAAGGTTCGATTCCTTCCCCCCGCATTTTTCTTTATTAAAAGAGTTTAAAAAGGCTTAATTAATCTTTATTTTTCCATGGTAGAGTCCATTAGTAGTATTAAAGAAAAGTTTTTTGCTAAAGTTAAAGATGATAAGTCATTATCAGACTTTTTTAGGATATATGCTTCATCAAAAAAAGTTGGTGATGATTCATTAGGGCAAAGATTTGTTATAACTGATAAAAATCTTAATAGTTTAGCTTATACCACTAACGAAAATATTTTTCTCGACTTAAATAATGATGATTTCGGGGTAGGCGTTGTTACTTTTAGGTTCACTATCCCATTACTTAAAAAATTAGGTCTTGATTTAGCTTTGCAAATGCAAGAATACTTAGTTAATAAGAAATAAGCTTCAAAAGGATTTTTTAGTTAAACTGTGGTGCGTTTCGCAAGGGATTAAAAGCTTTCCATAATTTGAAGCCTTTAACTCTTGATGGTGGTACATCAAACCTTCCTTTTAGTTGCAAATCAGTGTATAATTCTTTTCTTTTATCCAAATAAACTTCTTCATCTTGTGGTTCGAAGTGGTAAATTGGTACTTTAACCATTGGTAGGTTTTCTCTCTCTATTCCATCACCTACTGTGTATCTTACTTGTTCTTCTTCATCTTCGTCGAACAGGTTTTCCCAAACTTTTCCTCTATAATTGTAGTCTGGTAAATTTCTATAAATTCTTGGGTTGTGGCCAAACTCGTAGTTTGGTTCACCAATAGTTTTTTTTACTTGTCTAAAGGGAAAATGTATTCCTACAAGTCCTTCTCTATTGTTTATTATTCTTCTTATTCTTGATAGGTCTTGGTGAGTTATTAGTTCGTCTGCATCTAGCATTGCTACAAGTCTTGTTCTTGCTTTGCTTTTTATGAAGTTTCTGCTAGGTCCGTAACCATCGAAAGCGTGGTCATAAACTCTTAGTTGCTCGTATTCTTTTTCTAGTTCTGCGAGTTTTTCTCTGGTTCCATCAACTGATCCTGTATCAGCAACGTCTACTTGTGTGAAGTGCGGGATGTGATGCCTAAGCATTCTTTCTATTCCTCCAGCAGAATTCATTAATTCATCACGAACAATCATGCAAAGAGTAGTGTCTGGAATAATGCTCCTAGAATCGGGTCTCATTCCTCTAAAAGAATGGGGAGATAAGTCAAGCATACGATTAAGGTTAAACTGAAACTTATAAGTTTTATGGTAAACTTATCTCTCTTGCAATTGTAGTCTATCTAATAAATCAATAAAGTCTTCGCTTTTTGGGCTTGTGGATATTGCGACTATTGGGACGTATCTATTGACTTTTTCTGATATTATATCTGTATATCTTCCTAAGAATCTTTTGAAGCTTTCTGGTGTGTCTTCTTCTTTTCTAGCGCCTTGAAGTTTATCCCATCCAGAATGAGTTTCAAAAATTGGTTTTAGTCTGGTACTGTCGAATATTTCTCTATGAGTGATCATTCTAGGATAAACTACTCCTGTATCATCGTCCTTGTAGGCTATGGCTATTTTTTGCTCTCCCTGTCCATCTACTAAGTCTGCTTTTGTGTAGAATAACCCGTCAATTCCACTAATTCTAACTGCGTAAGCAACTGCTACGGCATCTGGGTGTCCCATTTCTCTGGGTCTTCCTGTTGTTGCTCCTCTTTCATCGCCTTTTTCTCTTAATGCGGTTTCTAATTTTTCATCTCTTGTTGGGAAACCGTGCCCTGCTCTTCCGACTCTTGTAGGTAAGTGTTTTACTACTCCTATTCTAATTAGTCTGCCCATTTGTCTGTTATTATAAGAAAATCCTAGATTAGCAAATAATGCTGCTCCACTTGATGATGAAGATGTTAAATCATCTCCTGGGCCTGAATCTTTATCAAGTAGTGCTGCTTGTGAACCATCGTATAATATTCCTTCTCTATCTCCATTAACTACGTCTT
This sequence comes from Nanobdellota archaeon, assembly GCA_038045945.1. Lineage (GTDB taxonomy): Archaea > Nanobdellota > Nanobdellia > Pacearchaeales > GW2011-AR1 > JAGVWS01. Next base: position 156,333 of record JBBSXC010000003.1, on the reverse strand, counting down.
CTAACATTTTTGTCGTGTCTGCAACATATGGTAGAAGTCTATCCGCTTGTCTTAGAAGTCTTGTAGCTTCATTTTCAGATCTTAATTCTTCTCTTAACTTAATACCTCTTTCTAATCTTCTTTCAATCTTTGTCTTTTCGTCACTTGAGGATCTTAATTCTTTTAGTCTTTCTATTTCTAACTCTAATCTTTGTGCAAGATCTCCTTCATATGTTCTTAAAAATCTTTCGAGGTGTTGTGAAATTCTTGGTTCTGATAGCTTTCCGTCGTTTCCTACTTTTCCATATAAGTCTTCCACTCTTATGTTCAGTCTTGGTCTTGATTGTCTACCGTAACAATATCTTATTCCTTTTGCTGTACTTCCGTTTCCATCGCTTAAGAAATCTGAAACTACGTCTCCGGCCATTACTACTGTTGCTCTATGGCTAATGAATAATCTCCCATCAAGTGAGATTTTGTGACCCTTGAGTTCATCTATCTCTTTGAAAGTTTGTACGAGGTCTAGGGCGACTCCTTGGGTTAAATAGTTGAATGTTCCCGTTTCTGTTACTCCATCGGGCAACATGTGTAAAGCTATTTTTATATCCTCTTTTATGTATTGCGTATGCCCGGAATTAGCTCCGCCCTGGTATTTTGCTACGTGCTTTATGTTTTGGTTTCTTACTATGTTTTGAACTCCTCTACCCTTTCCTTCATCTCCCCATTCTGCTCCTATTAATTGCCAATCATAAACCATTTTTTTTATCAAACACCTTTTTACTTGTTGGAGAAAATTATCTAGTTTATAAGTATTTATGAGATAAAATAATATTAAAGCCTCAGGAGGGAATTGAACCCCCGACCCCGAGTTTACTAAACTCGTGCTCTACTACTGAGCTACTGAGGCGTAAATATCACCAAATTTTTTACTAATTTAAACTTAACTATTAGGCAAAGCCTTCGAAGGGAATTGAACCCTCAACCTATTGCTTACGAAGCAATCGCTCTAACCATTGAGCTACGAAGGCGTATATGTTTTGTTGTATTATAATGCTTTTAATACTTATTATGCGGCTTTTGCTAAGTTTGTTATTATAATTCTTTTATTTTTTCGTAATTCATTTGGCTAAGAATAATCCTTAATTCTCTGGGCATGCTTCTATTTGCTGGTTGTGAGCGAATAGTCAGTCTAACTTTGTAAGGTCTGTCTCTACTTCCTTCTGGCACCATTGCTTTTCTTTCTTCATTAGACTTATCAGAAAAATCGTAAAATTTCATTCTAACAATGCATGAAGAACCATCTTGACCATTAATTAAGTATCCGGTGTGAGTTGGTACTTCTCCTGGTACTGCTTGAGGGATGGTGCATAAAGAATTATTTTTTAGCCATTCGCAAATTTTATCTTTAGGGTCATTATTATAAAAAAACCTGTGTCCTTCATCTGCTTCAACCTCTCTATCAAAAGTTTGAGTGTAAGTAGGTGATTGATAGTTAAGTATTTCGACAAGTGATTCTACCATAATAAAGCAAGAATAATTTAATATTTAAACAAATCGCTTACTAAAAGCATACCTTTTTACTTGTAGCCCTGTGTAGACACCTTTTGTAGACATATTTAAATATGTAGACACCTATATATTTATATGCAAGTAGTAATGTATTATAATAAGAGGTTAAAGCACTAATGTATCTTGAAAAGCGTAAAACTGTTCATGGGCTGAAGTATTATCTTTCTCACTCTTTTCGTGAGGGTGGGAAGGTTAAGAAGACTAGAGTTTACATTGGTGTTAATCTTAAGAAGAAAATTCTTGATGGTCGTGTTGAGAAAGCCAAAACTTTGCTTATACAACAACTTAATAGTTTTAAAATTATTAGAAGTCCTATTAATTATCGTTTTACTAAGCGAGAGTTAGATCTTGTTAAGTTGTTAAAGGATAAGTCTAAGTTTAAGATTTTTCATCTTTCTGATAGTGAATGGAATGCTTTCACAGAAATTTTTGCTTATCATACTAACGCTATTGAGGGTTCAACTGTTACTCAGAGTGAAGTTGTTGGTATTTTAGGTCGTAATAAGTGGCCTATTACTAAGCCTAAGGGAGAAATTTCTGAAACTTATGGTGTTGCTAAGGCTATTAGGTATATTCGTAAGACGAAAGTTCATTTATCTTTAAAGTTGATGCTTGATTTGCACAAAACTGTTTTTGAGAACTCTAAGGCTTTTGCTGGTAAGTTTAGGAATAAGGGTGTTGAGGTTGGTATTCGTGATGGTTTAGGTAATATTATTCACCTTGGTGCTCCATCAAGTAGGGTTTCTTCTCTTCTTTCTGAGCTTGTTACTTGGTATGATAAGAATAAGCGTAAGCTTCCTGGTATTGTTTTAGCTGCTGTTGTTCATAACCAGTTTGAGTATATTCACCCTTTTGAGGATGGTAATGGTAGGGTTGGTAGGCTTATTCTTAATAATATTTTGCTTAAGCATCATCTTCCTCCTGTGAATATTTCTTTTGATAGTAGAAAAAAGTATTATAAGACTTTACGAGAATTCCAAAACACTGGTAATATTAGGCCTACTATTGAATTAATTCTTAAAGAGTATAGAACCCTTAGAAAGAAATTTAAAAAGTAGTCTTTTTAGATGTTTATTAAAGAGTATCGTACTTTAAGGAAGAAATTCAAAAAATAATTTTTTTCTCAGAGAATTAATTTATCCGTCGATGTTTGTTGGGTGTCTACGTTTTTGAAAGTGTAGACACCTAGAACTTTAGTGCGTTTAATTCTATTATTATTCCGCTCGCGCCTTGCATTCCGCCCTTTATTTCGTTTATTTCTGCTCCTGTTGGAGAATATATTTTTTCTATTCTAAATTTTTGTATTAGTTTTTGTGATGATTCTCTTCCTAACCTTTCCATTTTTTCCATTAAACAACTTATTGATAATCTGAACTTTCCGTTTATGTGTTCTCCTACACTTATTTGCGGGCTTATTTGTTCTGGTATGGGGCTTGTGCTTACTCCTAATACTCCGAAGTCTATAACGAAACAGTTGTTGGCTTTGTATTTTAACAATCCTCTTATTTGGTATGTTGCTTTTCCTTCTTTAGTAAAATTTTTTCCTTTATTGTTTGTTTTGCTGTATGATTGTTCTGGGGTTATGCTTATTGCTCCTTCAATTAAGTCTCCTTTGTACCATATTGGTATTTTATCTCCTTCGAAGTCTTGTCTTGATACGGATACTTGTATATTCTCCATTATAACTGTTAGAATGATAGTTATTTAATTGTTTTCTTTATCGGTATTCTTAGTCTTCCCATTTCCATATTGCTACAGCCATGGCTAATAATAGTCCTATGTCTACTACTAAGCAGTATTTGCAGTATGATTTTAGTATGTATACTTGTAAGTATAAGAAGTATATTGCTATCATGCTTCCGATGACTAGTCCTGTGTGTATTGTGTGCTTTACTTTAACACTCTTTTCTGCTTTGTACACTAAGACCATTATTAATAGTGCTGCAAATATTACTACTCCTGCCCAACTATTTTTTATTCCGAATGTATAAGCGTATTTTGATGTTTGTACTAGGTCGCATCCATTAGCGCATATTAGTGGTGTTGGTGTTATTGCTAGTATTAATGACGCTATTAGGCATAAGCCAAATATTATGAATAATGCTTTATACTTCATGATTACCCTTAGACTTTGAGTATTTTAAAACCTTATGAATTAATAATTTTCTCTTATTTTCTTGCTATTTCTTTATCTTTTCCTTCTTTTTGGCACTTGTTGCAGAAGTATTTGTACTCGTTTTTTTCTCCTTTTGCTTTTCTTACTTTTATTATTGTTCCAACTATTTTTCCTCTTTCGTCTTCTTCAATTTTTTCTTTACAAAACTCGCATTTGTGAGCCATAATAATGGGAATTATTCATCATTTAAGAATCTTATGAAGTATCTCTTTCATTAAATAAATGGTTATAAAGGGTTTCTTAATAGCTTATTAATGACTACTAGTCGTGATGGTTTAGCAGTTCTGAAGGTTAATTATCATGGTTCTCGTTTGTTTGCTACTGGTGGTCTTGAACAATTAGGTTTGAGTCATGATGAAGTTTTTTGTGTTGGTGCTGCAGAAATTTATGAGGATGCTTTTAACATGAATAAGCTTACTGTTCGTATTGACGAAAACCCTCAAGAGTTGTTTACTTCTGATGGACAAACTGCTTACCCTTTTCCTAATAAGGTTGATTCTTACTTGTTTACTAGTGGTCGTTATCTTGTTGGTGTTAGTCATTATAGTCAAGTTAGGGATGGTTTAACTGTTCCTAGGATTATTGGGACTCTTTACGAAAGAAAGCCTGCTGCAGAGCCTCAGGAAAAGGTTGGGAAGAAGGTTAAGGAGTCAAATAAGAGGAAAGGGTAGTTATGGAGGTTAGTACACGTAATGATGGTGGTCGTAAAATTCTGGGTTTATCTTTTGCTGATAGGCTTAGTTTTTCTAGAGTTAAACCATTTAGTGAATTGCCTGGTCGTTTAATTCTTGCTGGTAGAATTAATGTTGAAGAATGTTCTTCTAGTGAATCATTAGTGGTTAAGGTTGTTATCCCTGATTCTTCTAAACCTTCTATTGCTTATCGTGATAAGGGTGTTGAAGAAAACTTTAGGGATGCTTGTCAAAGATACCTTAATGATAATAATTATTTTATTGTTGTTAGTTCTTGTGATCTTGACGGTCAAAGGTTAAGTCCTTACATTGATGGTGATTTGTATATTGCGGCTGATGAATAATTTTTCTTGCACATAATCTTTATAAGCTCTTGTTATGTTAGCTTTTTTATGGATGCTAAAGGGTTGATTGTTGATGCATTATCAAAAAATACTGGTTTGTCCCTTGATGAAGTGTCAAAATTGTTGACTGCTCCACCTAGTAGTGATCTTGGTGATTTTGCTTTTCCTTGTTTTGTTTTATCTAAATCTTTAAAGAAAAGTCCTGTTGATATTGCTGTTTTGTTAACTACTAAGATTTCTGCTGATTTTTCTACGCTTAAGCATTTTGAAGAAATAAGAGCGAGCGGTCCTTACGTAAACTTTTTTATGAATAAGAAAGCAATAACTGCGGAAGTTTTGAAGGAAGTTTTAAAGCAAAAGTCCAATTATGGTAAGTCTAATGAAAAGGAGAAGGTTCTTATTGAGTTCCCTTCACCTAATACTAATAAACCCTTACACTTGGGTCACATGAGGAATATGTCGATAGGTGAGAGCGTTTCAAGAATTCTAGAGTTTAATGGTAAAAAAGTTGTTAGGGTTAATCTTAACAATGATCGCGGAGTTCATATTTGCAAATCAATGTTAGCTTATGAAAGATGGGGGGAAGGAGATACGCCACAGAAGTCTAATATGAAATCAGACCATTTTGTTGGAAAGTATTATGTTTTGTTTTCTCAAAAGGCAAAAGATGATCCCAAGTTAGAAGAAGAAGCTCAAGTGATTCTTCAAAAATGGGAGTCAAAAGACAAAAAAGTTATAGTATTATGGAAGCAAATGAATAAGTGGGCGCTAGATGGATTTAAAGAAACATACAAGTTGTTTAACGTTAAGCATGATAAAAACTATTTTGAAAGCAAGATTTATGACGATGGTAAGGATTTAGTTGTTAAAGGTTTTAATGAAGGCAAATTCACTAAAGATGATAATGGTGGAATAATTGTTGATTTAGAAAAAGAAGGTTTGGGTAAAAAGGTTTTACTCAGAGGAGATGGAACATCCATCTATATCACTCAAGATATTGCTCTAGCTAAGATGAAGTATGACGAATTCAAGCCGAATAGGTCGCTCATAGTTGTTGCTAGCGAACAAAACCATCATTTCAAAGTATTAGCACAAGTTTGTAAAATTCTTGGAATTAAGTCTCCAATAAACCACTTATCATACGGGATGGTCTATCTTCCAGAAGGTCGTATGAAGTCTCGTGAAGGGACAGTTGTTGATGCTGATGATTTCATTAACGAAGTAAGGACACTTGTTAAGGGGGAGATTAAGAGTCGTTATGCAGAACTAAAGGATAAAGAAATTGATAGTAGAAGTTTAAGTATTGCCATGTCTGCTATTAAGTATCATTTACTAAAAGTTGGTGTTGAGAGAGACATGACTTATAATCCTAAAGAGTCAATATCTTTTGAAGGTAATACTGGTCCTTACTTACAGTATTCTTATGCTCGTGCTTGTAGTATTTTGAAGAAGTCTAAGAAAAAGGTTGGTAAGTACAAAGTTGTTAGTGTTGAGAAGAAGGAGTATGAGCTTGTTAAGAAACTTGGAGAATTCTCAAGTGTCGTTACAGAAGCATCAAAAAGGTTAGATTCTAGCGTTATTGCTTCTTATAATTATGATTTGGCTAAAGCTTTTAATGATTTTTATCAAGAATGCCCAGTTATTGGCAGTGGTGATAAAGAAGACTTTCGTTTAGCACTTGTTCAGTCGTTTAGAACAGTTATGAATAATGCTTTATGGCTTTTAGGTATAGAAGCAATTAGTGAAATGTGATAATAAAGAATTTTTAAGCTGCTTTTTTGTATTCTTCTTCACTTATTATTGTTGAACTAAAGCTTCCTTCTCTTCTATAAACAGTATTTTTTCTTTCCCAATCAGATACTCTTTCATTACTTCCTATTCCTGGGATTGCCAGTATTGGTCTTGTTGCTGAATAAGCTGCTCCGTTTCTTTCAACTTCCATAGTTTTTGCTAGTCCTAATAAAGAATAAGCTGTTTGGGCATCTTTATTCATTAATTCTAATATTTCTCTTTCTTCTCTTAATTTTTCTACTAGTCTGTCAAGGTTTATTCCTGTTCTTAGGGTTATGGCTCTGTTTAGTGCTATTTCTAAGAGGCTTGGTTGTTCGTGAGCCTGTTTTTCATTGTTTAGTAATGATCCTAATGATAAAATAACATAGTTTTCACTGTTAGGGATTATTATGGTGCTGTCATTGTAACCGAGATTTTTTGAGAATTGTTCTCCTTTAGGGGTGCTTTCTATGGATAAGTTTGTTACTAGTTCCTCATCCGGTACTATTAGTCCTATTCTCTGTTGTAATGTTCCGACTAGTGTTCCTGCTTGGATTCTTCCAACGTTTAATAAGGATTTTTCGAAATCCCTTCTTGTTTCATAAACCATTATTAACTTTAAGAAAAAGGAGCTTAAAAAAGTTACTAAAGGGTTAAAAGGGCAGAATATTTGGTCTTTAGAGGTTAATGGGTATTAGTATCCTGTTGGTTTTCCAAACTTTCTTATCATATCTAGGTCCATATGGTGAGTTATTCCTGGTACTGCTATAAATGGTACTCTTAACTTTCCACCATTAATTATTGTTATTCTTCCAAGTAATGAATATGGGTGTTCTCTTCCTACGCTCTCCATGATGGCTAATAGTTGTCTGTCCATTAAGGCTGAGTTGACAAAGTTTGCTGTGCTTTTCCATAATCCTCTTAGTCCTTTTCTAAAAACTTCATCATGAGCTGCGCCGTACATTTCGCCTTTAGTTGGTGCTTTTTTGTTTGTGGCTGCGTAATTTGTTAATAAAACTGTTGGGTAAACACGATAAGTTATTGGTGATTCATTAACTGAAGAAGCATAAATTTTTCCAAAGTCAAAGGTTTGATCAAAATCTGTTCCTGGTATTCCCGGCATTGTTGCTAACCTCTCAACTAATTCCTCTCTTCTTCCAGGGTGTAATTTTATTTCGTGTTGTCGTTCTAAGCTTAACACTAATTCTTCTGCTCTGTCTGTTCTTAATAAGTCCATTATTACTCATGAAACTTTGGCTTTAAATCCTTTATGTCAAGATAATGCTATATCTTAAGCATCTTATTATGCAGTTGTTCTTTTCTTGAATGGTAATAGTAGTTGTTTTCCTCTGATTAGCTTGCTTTTATCGATTTTTCTTTTGTATATTCTTGTTTCTTTCATTAGTTCATTAATTGGTTCGTAGTTGTATTCTCTGTAAATTTTCCAGTCTGGGAATTCTAACCATCTTTGACTAAGTTTTTCTTCTAATAAATAGATTTTTTCTTCGTCTTGTGGTTTTATTGCTTCATAAGTTTTACTTCCTGGTATTCTTACTCCTGATCGATAAAATGTTTTTCTGTTACAGCCTATTATTGTTTCTGCTCTTCTTTCTGTTACTTTTCCGTCTTCTTCTTGTAAGTATAATGCTATTCTTCCCCCAATTTTTACTTCGTAAGTATAAATTTTTGTTCCCTCAACAGTTCTTGATCTTTTTTGTCCGTGGTTTCTTGCTAACCATTCTATCTCTCCATTTAAGTATTTATGATCAATTTTCATAGTTGTCTAGTTGTGTTCTTAAAAGAATTAGTTCTTTACTTCTTGATTCTTACTTTACTTAGTGGTGTGAAATTACTCCATGCTAACTCAAACATTTTTTCCATTGCTTGAGCAAAGAATGGTGTGCTTATCCATACTCCTACGTCGTAGCTAGGGTGTACTTGTGCGTCGTCTAGTAGCATGAACATTAATTGTTCACCATCAATTATTGCGAATCTTCCTTTGAATCCTTCAACGTCTCTAATATCTGCTACTTTTTCCATTTCTTTAGCTATTTTCATGTTGCTGGAGTTTATTTCTGCTGCTATTCTTATTATTACTCCTCTTTTCTTAGCTTTCATCAGTGATGGCATTAATGCTTCCATTTTTCTGTTTAGTCCTTCAGCCGTTGTTACTATCGTTACTGTTTTTCCTGCTTCTCTAATCATCATGTCTAAGTGGTTGTACATGTTTTGTCTTCCACGTAAACTTCCTGATAAGTCGCTTGGTTCTACAAATTTTACTCCTTCTGTGAATAATGAGTTAAGTTCATCTAGAACGCTGTCGTCTTTTAGTTTTTCTAGCCTCTTGCTTTTTTCTTGTGCGTCAAATACTAGGTTCTTTTTTGCTCTTTCAATAACTTCTCCTGGTTTTAGTGCTACAAACTTTATTGGTTTGCCTAATTTCATTATTATGAACCCTCTCTTTTCTAATGATTCTAGAATATCGTATGTTCTGCTTCTTGGCACGTCGCTGATGTTGCTTAATTCGCCTGCTGTGCTTGTTCCTCTTGATAACAATGCTGTCCAAACTCTTACTTCGTATAAGTTTAGATCGAATATTTTTCTTAGTCTACTCAAGAACTCCTCTTTAACAATCATGTATTAGGATTGTAGTAGTAGTATATAAACCTTTTTCTTGTTATTATTATATAAAGACTAATTTTTTGTTAAATCTTTTTTATGTAGAGGTAGAAAGAATTATTTTTTATTTTTATTTCTACATACTCTTTTTTTATGCTTTTCTCGTCGGATATCTCTATTTCTTTAGCGTTTGTTCTTTCTTTTATTGATTTTTCGAACTTAACAATATTTTTTGCTAATTTTTCTGGCACTACTACTTCTAGGTTTATTATGTCTGTTTTTACTAGTCCTGTTTTCTTTCTTTCTGCTTGCACTCCGCGAGAAATTTCGCGTGCAAACCCTTCTGCTTCTAGTATTGGTGTCATTTTCGTGTCGAATTGTAATGATAATTCTTCTGAATTTTTTTCTTTTTCTGCTACTACTTCTTTTACGTTTAGTTGTCTTTTTATTACTTCTATCATTTCTTCATCGATGTTGAATTTTGCCGTTATGTCTAGTGTTTTTAGTGGCCATTTTAGTCCTATTTGTGCTCTGTCACGTTCTCTCATTCCTGCTTCTATTATTGTCATTATGTTTTCGAATCTTCCTTCTAGTCCTATGTCCACTAGTTTAGGGTTTGATTTAGGCCAATCGCACAAGTGGACGCTTTCTTCGCTAACTGTTTTTCTTTCTCTTAGTTCCTGCCATACTCTCTCTGTTGTGAATGGTATTATTGGTGATAATAATTTTAGTAATCCTAAATATATTTCTTTAATTACTGTTTTTGCTGCTAGGTCGTTTTCTGATAGTCTTTCTCTTATCATCTGTATGTATCCTCTTGATAAGTCGTTTAGCCAAAAGTTTTGTAGGGCTCTCATTGCTAGGTGTGGGTGTAAGTTTTCTAATTCTTCTGTAACTTTTTCTGTTAGAGTGCTAAACTTGCTCATTATCCATTTGTCTTCGATTCTTAATTCTCCTTTTGGTGAATTCTCGACTAGTTTTCCTAAGTTGTATAATATGTTTAGGTTGTTTTGTGGTTCTTTTAGTGCTCCATAACCGAATTTTAGTTCTTGTCCTGGGTCTTGTAGCATGTATAGCATTCTCATTGGGTCTGCTCCGATTTTTTCTGCTGCGTCGTCAAACCATATTGCGTTTCCTTTGCTTTTGTGCATTTCCTCTCCTTTCTCATCTCTTAAAGATTCGTATCCTAGTATTGTTTTGAATGGTGCTTTTTCTGATAGTGTTATTCCTGCCCACATTATTGCGTTGAACCATCCTCTTTGTTGTCCTGGCATGTTTTCTGTTATGAAATCTGCAGGGTACCATTCTCCCCAATATTTTTTGTCTTTTAGGTAGTTGAGTGTTGAGAACATTACTATTCCTGCGTCAAGCCATGCGTCTCCAACATCTTTTATTCTTTCTGATTCTTTTCCGCACTTTTCGCATTTTATTTTTATTTCATCAATCCATGGCCTATGGATTTCTGGTAGTTCATCGACTTTTTTCTTGTTTATTGCTTTTTCTTTTAGTTCTTCTAAGCTTCCTACTACTTCTGTGTGTCCGCATTCGCATTCCCATATTGGTAATGGTAATCCCCAATACCTTTTTCTTGATATTAACCAGTCTCCCATGTTTTCAAACCATGTTTCTTGTCTGACCTTCCCGTATTCTGGGTACCACTTTATTTTTTTGTTTGCTGTTATTAGTTTTTTTCTTATTTCTTTGCAGCTTACGTACCATTCGTCAACTAGTCTGAAAACTAATTCTTCTCCGCATCTCCAACAATGTGGGTATCTGTGTTTTATTTGTTGTTTTTTGTAAATGAATTTTCTTTCTTCTAAGTCTCCTAATACCATTTTGTTCACTTCATAATATTTTTTTGTGCTGAATTCTTCAAATCCGTTAGTGTATGTTCCATCTTCGTTTAGTGGGGATATTGGTGTCAATTTTTCTCTTTTTCCTAGGTCAAAGTCTTCTGATCCGCACCCTGGTGCTATGTGTACTATTCCTGTTCCTTCTTCTCCGCTTGCTAATTCCCATAATAACACTTTGTGTGGTGATGTTTTTTGTATTTCTAAATTTGCGTATGGCATCAAGTACTCTTTTCCCTTTAGTTCTGATCCTTTCTTTTTCTCAATTATTTTGTATTCTCCTTTAAGTTCTGATAATCTGCTTTCAGCTATCCAATATTTTGATCCCTCATTTTCTACTTTAACATATTCTAATTCTTTGTTTAATGCTATGGCTACGTTTACTGGTACGGTCCATGGTGTTGTTGTGAATATTAAAAAATATGTGTTTTCTTCTCCTTTTACTGGAAATTTCATGTATAGGCTCGTGTGTGTTACTTCTTTGTATCCTTCTGTTGCTATGTCGTGTTTTGAGCTTGCTGTTCCGCATCTTGGGCACCATGGTACTGAGTCTTTTCCTTTGTATAACCATCCATTATTATGATATTTTTTTATTAGGTGCCAGTTGTGTAAGTTGTTATTGTCTGTCATTGTGTAATAAGAGTTGTCCCAGTCCATCCATTGACCTAGTCTTATTGATTGGTCTCTTTGTACTTTTGAGAATTTTTCTACTCTTGCTTTGCATGCGTTTACAAAGTTTAGTATTCCGAACTTTTCTATGTCTGACTTGTTTTTTAGTCCTCTTTCTTTTTCTTCTTCTCTTTCTATCCATAATCCTTGGCAGTCAAATCCGTTTTGGTATCTTTGGTCGTATCCTTGCATTGCTTTGAACCTTTGATATAAGTCTTTGTATGTTCTTCCCCATGCGTGGTGTACTCCCATTGGGTTGTTTGCTGTTATTGGTCCATCTATGAATGACCACTTCTTCTTTCCTTTGTTTTTCTCTCTTAATTTTTGGAATATTCTTTTTTCTTCCCAAAAAGCAAGTATTTCTTTCTCTGTTTGACTGTTAGATATGTTCATAATCTTATTACCCCCAATAGAATTTATAAAGCTAATGTACAACTTTCCAGTTATATGAAAGCTTTCATTAATGCGGTTGGATCTAATGATTCTTTAGGTAATGATAGACTTGGCGAGATTCGTGGACTTGTAAAGTTTGCTGACCGGCCTGTTATTGCTCATCAACTTGACAGGTTTTTAGAGTTAGGGGTTACGACTCCTGTTCTTGTTTATACTAACCCTGAACATAAATCTGCTTATGAAGAGGCTAAGAAGAGTTTTAGTTTACCTATTGATGTTAAGGAGTATAGTGGTTCTCAGGCCCCCTTGCTTGTTTATTGTGCTGCTCTGAAGGAGTTTGGTACTGGCAATCATGCTTTAGTTGCTGCTGATGATAACCTCTACGATTTTTCCTTAGTTCCTATGATGAGAAGGTTTTATGATCTTAATAGGTCTGAGGGTAGTGCTAATCTTCTGCCTGTTAGAGATATTGGCAAGATTTGTGATGCTGATGAAGGAGGGAGTATGAATTTTGGTATGTGTCGTTTTGATAATCTTGGCAAGGTTACTGGTGCTTCTTAATCTTTTGCTCCGCAGACTAGTCTTGATTCGCAAAGAGTTATTCTCGATGTACACATGATCCATTCTTCTAATATTCCTTTCTTCTTAGATATGGGTGAGCGTGGCGAGGCGGGTTTAGGTAGCGCTGTTCATAATTGGTGGAAGGATTTTTATGTTTGGGAGCAAAATGATGGTTTTTGGTCAGATATTGGTAAGCCTTCATTAAGAAAGAGGGCCGAGAAATATTATTCTAAAAAATAATTATTTTTAATCGTTTGAGTCTATGCTTGTTCTTTTTCTTTCGAATAATTCTTTTAGTGCAACTAACGGTTTTACTTCTTCGTGTACTATTTTGTATACTTGTTCTATACATGGTGTGTCTATTCCTTTTTCTTTGCTCATTGTTCTTACTGCTTTAACTGTCCAGTATCCTTCAATTGTTTTGTGTTCTTTATTCATCAATTCTAATACCTCTTTTGGGTTTTTTGAGCATAGTCTTTTTCCGAATTCGTAGTTTCTTGTTGGTCCGAATGCCGATAGTATTATGTCTCCCCACACTGATGCGCTTCCTGGCAGGAATGTTTTGTCATGTGCCCCCATTGCCTTGGCTATTTTGTATATGTCTCTGGTTGCTCGTGTTATGAATGATGCTTTAGTTCCTATAGTGAATCCTAAACCGTCACAAATTCCTGCTCCTATTGATACTATGTTTTTTAGTGCGCTTGATAGTTCTACTGATACTACGTCTGGGTTAGTGTATATTCTTAATGATTCGCTGTGGAATAGTCCTGCTACTTTTTCTCTTGTTTCTTTATCCTCGCTTGCTACTTCTGCTATTAGTGGTATTCTGTTAGCTATGTCTGATGCTACTGTTCCTCCAGCAAAAACGGCTATTTTTCTGTGTCCTAATTCTTCTTTTACTATTTCGCTAATTCTTTTGTTAGTTCCTATTTCGAGTCCCTTTGATACTATGATTATTGTTGTTTCTTTGTTTAGGAGGTCTTTTATTGGTTTTAGGTTTTCTCTGATTATTTGTGTTGGTAGTCCAATTATTAAGAATTCTGCGGCTAATAATAATTCTTTTAGGTCATTTGTTACTGATAATTTTTTACTATAAGTCATATTTGTGAAGTGGTGTGGGTGTCTTCTTTCTTTGTCTATTGATTCTTTTACTTTCTCGTCTTTATCGTAACAACTCATCGAGAAGTTTTTTTCTTTGTCAAAGTAGTGTGCTAGTGCACTGTTGAACGCTCCAAATCCGTAAAATGATATTTTATTCATTGTTTTTTATTCTTTTTTGTGTAATTCTAGTGCTTCTTCTTCAGCAAAGTGTAATTCTTCGCTTGGTATTATGAAGCAGAATGGTTCTTTAACTTTATGGGTTAGTGTTAACAATTTTTCTACGTTACCATAATAAAATTTTGCTTCTGCCGTCCCTAATCTTGAACAAATCATTATTTCGTCAATCTTTTGCGACTTCTTTTTTAGAGCGTTCATTAATTGTTCGACTGCTTCATCGGCACTCATTCCTATGTCTATTAGTAGAAGCGTGTGCGCTTTGATTTTGTTGTTGTCTTTTATTATTTCTAGGAAGCTGTCCGGTTCGTACTTTCCGCTTATCCATCTTGGCATACTTGCTGTTTTTCCAAACTTGTAAAGTTGTAATCCTGATTCTGCTACTGCGTCAATTACGCTGCCGTTATATAATACTTGGTAATTTATTCCTTCTTTTTTGCATTTTTCTATTATTGAGTAATGTGTTGTTGCGCTTAGTGGTGCTCCATAGACTAGTAGGCTCACGTCTTCTTTTTTTGCATCACTGAGGAATTCTTCTTTTTCTACTGCTTCTCTTTTTAGTTGTGTGACTTTTCTTCCTAAGTTTTTTTCTAGTGTTTCTATGTTGTATGGGAATGCTACTGTGTATCCTTCTAAATATAGTTTTTTTGTTTTGTTTATTATGTCTAATGATTCTTTTGTTATTGAATTCTCATTTAGTCCTAATCCTATTAGATAAAATGTCATTGTTTTTAGAAATTATATTATTCTTAGGTTTTTGTTGAAGTATTGTTTTGCTATGTCTTGTAATTCTTTAAGTCTTACTTTGTTTCTTCCCATCATTTCTGCTTTGTTTTCCATTCCGTTAGCAACTATTTGTATTTCTTCACCTACTACTTCCAAATTTTTGAATTCTACTGGGTGTATTATTGAACTTATGAATGATGGTATGTCGCTGTCGTTTCCAGGTCTTGGTAATGCTACTACTCTTACTTTTCTCATTAGCATTTCGCTTGCTCTTTTTATGTTGTTTGCGTTTTCTCCAATGGCCATTGCTAGTCTTGCTTGCGGTACTGCGAATACTACTTTGTTGTTGTACATGAAGCAGTCACTAACTGGTATTCTGCTTACTCTTCCGAATACTGTTAAGAATCTTATTTTTTGTTGGTCTAATACTTTAAACATATTATTTTTACTTTTCTCCCACCTAAATTTGTTATAAATGTAATAAAGTCTTCTCTTTTAAAGCTATCGCCTTCCTTGCTGTTATTCGCTAGTAGAAATGATAAAACCTAACGTTTTATATATCGTTAAAAACTTTTGATTTTATGAGTAATAAGAAGTATGTCTTTGTTGGTCCTGCTTGTTCTGGTAAAACAACGATTATTAATGAGTTTGTTAGTGAGAAAAAATTGAAGTTTTATGACATTATGGAAGTTATGCAACCATATCTTGACAAGTATGGTCATGTCACTAACAGTAATAAGGGGTTGTTAGATGAAGTCGTGGGCAAGTTTATTGATTCTTTTGCTCATAAGTCTTTTGATGTTTTAGAGTTTGCAACTGGTGAATACTTACCAAAAGTTTTAGATGCATTAAAGTCTTTTGATGTAGTTGTTGTTTATTGTAAGTGTGATAGAAAAATTTGTGATTTGAGGATGGAGTCGCGCGAAAGGAAGATTAATAAGAGTTATTTGGATTACCAATTCTCTTTTTCTGACAAGTATTATTCTGATCTTGAGGAAAATTATGATTTTAGCCTGATAGTTCTTGATACTAATAATCTTGACAATGCTTATTTTAGGTTGAAAGAATTTATTAGTAACTCTTAAAAACTCTCTTGTTTAGTAATTACCATGGTGTTATACACAAGTGTTGAGGTGGTCGCTATTGTTTTATCTGTTCTTGTTCTTATCAAGGTTCTTTTCTTATTCACTGCTCCTAAGCCTTGGTTTAATCTGACAAAACCACTTTTCTCTTATCCTAAAATTGTTTCTTGGCTTGCATTCATTCTTTCCTTAGTAGTTTTGAGTTTTCTTCTTAGAGAGATAACTATTACACAAATTTTTGTTTCTGGTATGTTTTTATTTCTGCTTTTCATTGCTGGTATGCACTTATTCAATAAAGAATTGGTCACATTTAGGGAATCTTTAATTAATAATCTTAGAACTCGCGATTATTGGTGGTATCTGGTCTTGTGGGTTATAATCGCTGTTTGGGTCTTAGAAGAAGTACTAACAAAATAATTATTAAAGAATAAAATATTAATCCTCAGATTCTTCTCTTGCTAATTTCTCTATTGCGCTCACTGCTCTTCTACTAATACTTTCCCCATCGCGTCTGTGGCCTTTACCCAGGTTTCTTCTTCCTCTATTATTATTTACACCCCGTAGAATATTCTAACGTCTGGCGACATTAGGTATATGTGGTCGTCTTTTCTTCGCAGTCCTCTGTATAGTCTTTGTAAGAATTCTCTTTTTGCTTTGTCAATGTAGAATTCGTTGTATTGTTCTGGTTTTACTTTTCTGAAAATCTTCCAGAATAATGAGTCTACGTTAGGGTAAGGATACTTGGTTATTATTATGCTGTTGCATGTTTCTCCGGGGAAGTCAACTCCTCTGTTACACTTAGTTGAGTACAAAATTTTTGTTTTGCCGCTTTTGAACTCTGCAACTAATGCTCCTTCTGAGTCATCGTCCTGAATACTGCGAAGGTTTTCTTGACTCATCAGTTCTAACCCTTGATTATTTCTTTCTTCCTCTGTTGGTAAGTCTGCGAAAGAGTTAACGTGTACTAGTGTTGGTTTAACTGATTGTTTAACACATTCGTCTAATACTTTTAGGTAGTGTTCTCTGCTTACTCCTCCGCTTTTGAAGTTTTCGTATCTGCAATTAAACTCCATTCCTGTTCTTTTCTTTGTTATTGTCCCGCTAACTGCTGTTTCTGCATCAACTACTTTGAATTGGTCAAGACCAAATACGTCTTTTAGGACTTTTTCTGAGTGTATTGTGCCGCTCATTAGTACTACTACTTTGTTTTTGTCTAATAGTTCTTCTCTAAACCTTTTTTCTAGGTTTATTGTTACTAGTTTTACTGATATGTTGTTTCCTTCTTTTTCGAATGATACGTATGTTTCGTCTAAGAAGTTATCAAATGTTAATGCTGTTTCTTCGCAATCATAAGCGTAGTTTTCTTCGTCATAGTCCGCTTTTTCTAAAAAGTCTGTTTCTAAGAAATATTTTACTAGTTGTATTATTGGTGTGTCTTTAATGTGCATTATTTCTTCACGTATTATTTGCGAGTTTATTCCCTTATCTTCGTAAATGTTTCTTATTAACATATTAATTTCTTTTACTATTCTTTCTGCTTTTGGGTCTTCGAAGAATAGTCTTTCAAGTGCTGATGAGAGCCACCCCAAATTTATTTTTTTTGTGTTTGAGAAGCTGTCTAAGAATTCGTCGCATTCATCTATTATTTCTATGTTTGTTGCTGGTTTTCTGTTTAGTAGGCTTTCTACTCTGTATTTTTGGCTGTTGAATATTATTACGTCTGCGTCTAAGTATGCTTTGAATTGTTCGTAATATTTGCATCCTGGTTTTCTTTCGTAATAACTGTATTTTATGTTGTTAAGTCCCATGTAGTCTCTTTTTATTCCGTTTAGTCCTAAATCTTTTTCGCTAGGTGCTATTGGTGACCAGTACGGGCATGCTGGTGCTACGCTTCCTCTTCTTACTTGTGAAATCTTTCTTATTCTGTCCAGGCTTATTCTTTCTGCTTCTTTTACGTATTCTCTTATTATTCCGCCATTTTTTTCTTTAATTTCTATTTTGCAAGGTATGAAGTCGTTATCTGCGCTTTTGTCATCTGGTATTGCTTCTGTTGATCTTTTTTCTTTGTCAACTTTTATTCCGCTTGTGAATGAGAATACGTTTCTGTTAGCTTCTTTATTACTTGTGTAGTTATTGTTTTCGTATGTTGACTTTTTTGTTATTAATTCATCAAACTTCTTTCCTGATTCTGCTATGTATCTGCACTCGAAGTTTTGTCTTCCTTTAATTGTTGATATTTTTAGTCTTTCCCCGTTATCTTTTTTTATGTATTTGTTTTTGCTGTAGTCTTCTTCGTATTGTTTTTGTAAGTTTTTTACTGGTACTACTATGCTTGCTCTTCCGAATGCTTTTGCTAAGTTTAGTGCTATTGCGCTTTTTCCTGTACCGCACATTCCTCTTAAGAATATTAGTTTGTTTCCTTCTTCTATAGCTTTTATTATTTCTTTAACTACGTCTTCTTGAGTTTTACCATTACTAAACATTAATGGCGGTAGTAATCTTTCTACACCGTCTTTTTCTTCGTATAGGCTCCAAGTCTCACTCATAAAATAAGACTATTAACAGCGTTTAAAAGGATTATGAAGGGATTTAGTACAGAGGTTGGTGTGCGGACATTTCTTGATCCTCATCTGTGTTTCCTTTAACTTTACGCTTACTTGGTTTCCAACCTGTATAGCCGATTATGTTTAAGGCTTGGTAAACATTTAAGTTTCCTGACTTTTCTTGGCCTCGCAGCGTGCTTTCATGATCTCTTCTTAACTGTGAACTTTTTGGTCTTCTATACCATGTTCCATTACGTTTTACTCTAGGACAATAAAAGTCTGATCCTCCGGCAACTATTTTGTCGGCTAGTGTTACTCTCATGCTGTGGCCTCCGTGTGATGAAGTATTACTTCTGACTGAGTCATCATAGTGTCTTTCGTGTCCTGGTGGGGAATTTCCCTCTCTCATGCCTTGGAAACTATATCTCTCTTGTGGGTCGTGTGTTCTTGTGTGATCCATTACCTTTTTTTAGAAATACTATTTTATAAGCATTATTGTAGACTAAAAGAGAATGTGTTACAAAGGAATAACTTCTATTTTATGTCTTTTATTGATTCTCTAAATTTTATGTCTTCTTTCTTATATTTATCTATGAATTGAGGATATTTTGCCAGTATTGCTTGTAACTCTTCATAGTGAGAGTTTTCTTCATCATTAGTATAATCCTCTAATTCTTCCCCGTCTAGGTGTCTTACTAATGTGTAAAAATCTCCGTACGCGCACTCTTCATCATCGTCTACTTTTATCATATTTTACTCTAGAATAAAGGATTTATTAAGATGTGTAGTATTATTTCTTTATGTTTTGGAATACTCCTCCTAAAAAACAGGTTTATGAGGCTTTAGGTTGCTTAGCTGATGGTAGGTTAGAAGTTACTGGTACTGATGATTCAGGGATTATTAGAGCTAAGGTTTATTCTTCATCTAGGAACAAGTATTATGATGTTTCTTTTGATAAGTTAAGCATGAGTATTATGTCTAATGATAATACGGCTTACTATAAAGGTTATTTGAGTTATCCAGCAATAGCTTTACTCATGAATCTGGGTATGGTCAATTATGATAAAGGGGTTTGTGAGGCTCTAAAGGGAATTCCTTGGAAAGATATTAACCAAAAGTACAATAACGATTTTGATAAGGTCAAAGAAGATGTCTTTGTAATAATTAAGAATAAGGGCCTTGATCCCGAAGTTGTTAAGATTGAGGTTGAGAACATTATGTCTCAATTGAGAGACTTAAACTTTAGTTATTTGGGCAAAAAACAGCTTCCTCCTAAAGGGTACTAAACTTATTTTCTCTTTCTTCCTTTGTTTTGTCTTGAGAAAATGTTTACTAATGAATCATCAACTTTTTTGTCTGTTTGAGAAATAGAGTTTTTCTTGTAGGTTATCATGCTTCTTCTAATGATGTCCTCTGATAATTTTTCTACTTCTAAATAATTCTTTTTAGCTCTGTTTTTTAGGTCGTTGTATAGTTTTGTGTCAATTTCTAAGTATAGTTTCGTCATTTTCTTCCCTTAGAGCTGCTAACATATATTTTCTGGACTTGGAAGCTCTTATAAATTCCTTCTAGTACGTCTGTTCCTGCGTATCCTGCTAGTAAGCTTAGGCGATAATCAAAATTGAATACTACTCCGATAAATACTCCAATAATTGCTGCAACTATTACTGTTATTGCGTAATAATTCCAAATTATTCTCCTCCTTAGTGATAAGGCTTTTAGAAGTCCTATAAGTCCTCGAGTAAGTCCACCAACTCCTCCAAGAATAGCTGGCAGTAAGAGTTCTCTAAAAAGAGTTGGATCAATAGTCATTAATTAATCATCACACCTTTTGATAAAATGACTAATAGTAAGGAAATATATAAACTTATTGTTTTGCTCCTTTCGCCTTTCTTTGCTCTTCAAGGGTTACTATCATTCTTAATCCTCCATATATCTCCATGTCGCTTAATCCTTCTTCCTTGTCCTTTTCACTTTCTTCTAACTCTAAAGCTCTATTAAGGTAAGTTTTTGCCTTTTCGTAGTCTCCATTTAATCCCCTTAAGCTGTGGGATATTCCTAAATCATAAAGAATTTTTCTAGATTTTTCTCCTTCTAGTTTTCTAGTAAGAATTATTATTTTAGCATCATCTTCTGAGTCTGATCTTTTGGCTAAAACTTCTTTAAGTCCTGCATCAAAATTCTTATTTGCTCTAAAAAATAATCTTCTTTTCTCATTGCCGTTTTTATCTTTATTTGGCATTTTGTATTTTGATAAGAATCTTAGTCTGAGTAACCTGGTTCTTCTACTAGTTTAGAGTCTTGATAGTAGAATGGCATTCCTTCTAATTTTCCTTTTGCTAATCCTGAAGTAATTCTCCTTATGATTACTCCTCTATAAGTGTCCTTTACTGGTCTAACTCCCTTTTCAATTTGGACTATATTAGACATTCCTAGGGAGATTATTGGCATAAAACTTGGTACTAAGACTCTCCCACTTTCTATTGATGTTCTATAGCTTGTTCCAAATCTTCCTCTAACGACTCTTCCTAAATCTCCTTTTACTTCTTCTTTATCTGTCATTCTATGAGCATTGTCTGTAACAAGTCTCCATAAGTCCTCATATGGCCTCTTACATTTTGGGTGTTGCTCGACTTGTGCAGTTAGCTCATCTAGTCTTCTAGTTACATCTAAAACTGCTTGGTCTTCTTTAGCAAAACTTAATAAAAGTTTATGTATTGAGAATTTCCCGTTCTCATCTGCAAATTCTCTATTGGCATATTCTCTCCACTCCTTTTCATCAGTGTTTGTATGGTGTTCATCCATGCTCGGACAAGGGTTTGAGCCTATATAAAGCTTGCTATTTGTTACTACTGTGCAGATACAATTATATGTTTTTGTTAGTTTTATATAGGGATAAAATATAAACTTTTTATGGATAGTTATGAGTGCGAGGTTAGTAAGGCTCGTTTTAGGGTTTATCACGGTCATGATAGTTTTGACCATTTTAGAAGTGAAATCTATAAGGATGGTCTTAGAATGGTTGATTTTTCTGGTCTTGTGGAAGTTCTTGCTCTTTGTGAAGAGTCTCATTCTAGTGGTGCTTCGGCACTTCTTTCTATGACTCATCACCGTTTTCTTTCTAACACTGGTGTTCTTTGGACTCCTGATAAGGTTTACGTTTGGGATAGTCCTGAAACTGATGCTGATGGTAAACTTTCTATTTGTCAGAATACTTGTGATTTTTTTCTTAGTGGTTGTCATCCTGATGCTAATGGTATTACTTGGAATGAAAATTTGGGAAAGGTTAGGTCTTTATCCTACTCTTTTCCTGTTTCTTTTGATAAGAAGAGTTCTGATTTTGAGTCTAATGCTTTGGTTAATGCTGTTGCTAAGCCTAGTGGTGTTAGGTTATTATCTGATTTTTATTGTCAGGATGGTCCTTATTACTTAACTGCTATGTTTAAGGGTGAGGTTGGTCCTAATGGTAGGGTTTCTCCTTCTTATCTTAAAATTCCTTCTGGTGATGAAGCATTATTTATTAGTTGTGATTCTTCAAGTTCTTCTTCTGATCGCTCTGTTGCTATTGCTTTACTTAATAATGTTGTTTCTTCTCGTTATAAGAGTGCTTCTGTGGGTTTGAGGAGTAGATCTCATGCTCATTCTCACTAAAAGAAATTTTTTTATGCTGTGAATAATCCGAACATTACTATGATTATTGATAATACTACTATCAATGCTACTGCTAATGCGTTTCTTCTGTCTCTTTTTTTCTTTTCTATTAGTTCTTCATTTCCTAATGTAATGTTTCTTTCTAGAAATTCATCTTTTTCTGGCAGAAATGGTTTTTCTTGTTGATAATTCTTTATTGTTCCTGTGTTTATTATGTCCGCCATAAACTTTGTTGATCTTATTACTTCACCCATTACCTTGCTAATTTTTGTGTGTTAATAAGTCTTATTATGGCTTAATCACTATAATCCTTAAATACTGTAATGTTGATATTTTTTCAAGGGTGATTTTTATGGATGAACTTAATGAAAAGTGTGGTGTTATTGGTATTTTTGGTAAGGGTTTAGACGTTAGCAGACTCTCTTTTTATGGTCTTTTTGCTTTACAGCATAGGGGTCAGGAGTCTAGCGGTATTGCTGTATCCAACGGTTGGAAAATTGATTGTTTCAAAAATGTTGGCCTGGTAACTCAGGCTTATTCTGAAAGTGATATTTCTTCTCTTAAAGGTCATATTTCTGTTGGTCATAATCGTTACTCGACTTTTGGTGGTACTGGTATTAATCATGCTTCTCCTATTATTTCTCGTGATGGGAGACTTGCTTTGTCTCATAATGGTAATCTTCCTTCTGTTATGGCTTTGCAAAGTTTTTTGTCAAGTAAAGATATTGATGTTTCTAGCAGGAATGATTCGCAGATGATGACTGATGCTGTTGGTTATTTTATGGAGCAGGGTCGTAGTATTGGTGAGGCTGTTATGGAGGCTTATCCTTTGTTTACTGGTGCTTTCTCAGTTGTTGCTATGTCTAAGGATACTCTTGTTGCTTTTAAGGATCATTGCGGTATTAGGCCTTTAGCTCTTGGTAAGATTGATGGTGGATATGTTGTTGCTTCTGAAACTTGTGCCTTTAACACTATCGGTGCAGAATTTATTCGTGAGGTTAGGCCTGGTGAAATGATTATTATTAATTCTAGTGGTGTGCGCTGCGTTCAACTTGCTGATCCTGACCAAAAGTTTGATGTTTTCGAATTCGTTTATTTTTCTAGGCCTGATAGTATAATTCTTGGCAGGCCTGTTTATGATGTTCGTAGGAAGTTTGGTGAAATATTAGCTGTTGAGAGCCCTTTAAACGTTGATATTATTATTCCTGTGCCTGAAACTGCTATTCCTGTGGCTGTTGGTTATTCTGCTATTAGTGGTATTCCTTTAGAAATGGCTCTTGTTAAGAATCGTTATATTCACAGAACATTTATTGAGCCTGATTCTCGTTCTAGGCAGTTGGGGGTTAAGCTTAAACTTAATCCTTTAACTTCTATTATTAAGGGTAAGAGAGTTGCTGTTGTTGATGACTCAATTGTTAGGGGTACTACTTCAGCTCAGATAGTTAAGGCGTTGTTTGATGCTGGTGCTGTTGAAGTACACTTCTTAGTTTCTTCACCTCCTGTTCGTTTTCCTGACTTTTATGGTATTGATACTCCTAAAAAAGATCAATTAGTTGCTTCTTCTAAAAGTGTTGAGGAAATAAGGCAGTTTTTGGGTGCTACGAGTCTTAATTATTTATCAATTGAAGGATTAGTAAAAGGTGTTGGTTTACCAAGAGAAAAGCTTAGTTTATCGTGTTTTGATGGGGTTTACCCTATTGATTTGTTAGAAAGAAGTAAAGAAGTATAAAACATTTTATTTTGGTTCGTCATCGTCATCATCTCTTCTCTTACGATTAGCAGCGTATAATAATCCTATTCCTGCTAGTACTGTTAATCCGCTCATATTTCTACACTTGTACTTACTCTGTATTGATTCTATATCCTCAGAAGTAACTGTTTGTGAGTCGCTATAAGCTAAAATGTTTGATTTTACTTCTCCAACTAGTCCTGCGTAAGCTATTCCTCCTAATCCTCCAACTATCCCTGCAAGGCCTAAAGCGCTTATTCCTTTTCTTACGTTTTCTCTAAAACTCATGATTAACAAAGAATTTTCTGTCTATTTAAAATCTATTAGCTTAGATTATATGTTTATGAGGGTTGACCCCAATAAAGTTCTTAAACGTGAGTAATGGTTATCCAATTATGATTAAAGAGTTGACTAAGATTATTATTGATAACAAAATTACTCCTTTTGATAAAGCGGCGGGAACTGTAATAAAGCCTGAATCAAAGAATTTGTTCATAACTAAAGATGCAAAGTTAGTTCACCAAAGAACTATTAGGGCTGTTAGCGAAAAATTTGTTCTTCCATCAACTGATGATTTATGGCATGCTTTCCCCTTAACTGATGATCCTAAGGAGATTCTTAGGAGGCAAGAATTTTTCCACCTTTCTTTATCTAAGGATGTTAATAATAATTCTTTTTTAAAGTCTTTAAAGAAGCCAAAGTCTTGGTGGAAGCCCAAGTATGGTGTTGTAGTGGCTACTGAGGATGAGAAGACTTATCTTAATCTTACTAAGGCTGATTGTCCTGCACAATTATTGTTAACTGATAATGATTTGATGAGTCTTGAAAGTTATGATTTAGTGCAAGTTGTTGATTGTGATAATTTTAGTTCTTCTTTAGAACGTCTTCCCCAAAGCGTATTTTTGTCCTCTAGTGATGACGCATACTTAGAAAGGTATTTGGAACTTTTGTCCTCATGGTCTGCTAATATTGATGTTATTAATAGTTCTGGAATTATTAATGAAAGAATTCTTAATATTGTTTCTAAACTTTCCCCAGCTCTCCAGTTACTTAAATCTGATGTTGTTAAGAAAATATCCTTAAATGATGTTGATTCTGCTTTAGAGAGGATTAATGAAGGTATTTCTATGCGGCTTGAACTTATGAATCTTTCAGGAGCATCAGTTTTTTCAATGCTTTCTCAAGGCAAGATTCCTAAGGAAGTATTAGATATTATTGAGTCAGAAATTTCTAATTCTGGTATACCTACTCACTTGTTAAAAGTTAGTATTCCTGTACGTTTAGATGATTCGGAATTTGAAAGGTTTGTTAAAAGTCAGGATTCTGATGAGTTTACAAGTATTGCTGAAAAGGTTAAGCTCCACAGCGAATTATTAAGAGCTATTCCAAGTCTTTTGTCTCAACTTTCGCAAGAGTTATTATTATTCGACTTTTTTTCTGGGATTAAACAAATGATTAGGAATAATGATCATCATCCTTCTATCTCAGAAAAAATTCATTTTAATAATTTAGAAAACCTTTTCTTAGAGAAGCCTCAACCGATAAATTTTTATTTGGATAATGCTTCGCGTTGCTCAATACTAACTGGTGCTAATTCTGGTGGTAAAACAACCCTTATTGAGCACTTAATTCAAGCAATATCAATAATGAATCTTGGTCTTCCTATGCGTGGGGGTTTCCAGGCTCCGTTATTCTCAGAAATTTATTATTTTGCTAAGAATAAAGGTAGTATGACTAAGGGTGCTTTTGAGACTTTACTAACTCAAATGTCTGATATTAAGACATCAAATAATAAAACTTTAATTCTTGCTGATGAAATAGAGGCCGTTACTGAACCAGGAGTTGCGAGCAGACTTATTTGTGCTACTGCAGAATTCTTTATTAAGAAAGGATGTTTTATGATAGTTGCTACTCATCTTGGTCAAGAAATTAAAGATCATCTCCCTCCTTTTAGTCGTATTGATGGTATTGAAGCTAAAGGGTTGTCAGCTGATAATGAGTTAATCGTCGATCATAATCCTGTAATTGGGAGGCTTGCTCGTTCAACACCAGAATTAATAATTGAGAAGATGGCTAGGGGTAACAATAACGACTACTTAAGATTCTTGGGTGAAAAAATTAAAAGTTAGTTTTTTTGCAGCTAATTCTGGGTAATTCCTTTCAATTTCTAGATATCTTGCTCTATCTTCTAGGAAAGTTTCTTGTTTTCCCATTTTTGATGCATTTCCTGATTCTAATAATTTTTTGTTTATTCTGCTCATTAGCTTAAAATAGGAACTTACTCTTGAAAGGGGGGTTTCTCCAACAATTTCTTGGGAGTCAGGGTTTGGTAATTCTATTCTCTCGCCATAATTTTCGCGAGTTTTATTTAATAAGAATCTTTTAACTTTATTAGTTCTTTCTTCGTAACATTTGAATTCGTTAATTTTGTTATTTAATGAGTCTGCAAGTTCTGATAATACTTGAACATTAAAATAGATAAGTTTTTTGCTGTTGCTATCGTAACGAACAATCATTCCATCTTTTATGTCCCCGGTAGATAATATTTTGTTTATTCTCCTTCTAGCTTCCTGCATTCTTGATACTTGATGGTCAATTCTGCTTGAAACTCCATCATAATTCGTCATATTGCTTAAAGAGGTAATTTCTTCATAAGCTCTTTCAATTCTTCTTATTCCTTCTACTTCGTCTTTTTCAACAATACTTTCTAGAGCGTCAACCCTGTTATTGAATAAGTCATAACCTGGTTTGTGGTCATTCAAGTTTACTGAGGGCTTTATTCTAACTTCTACTTGTCCATTGTCTAATTCTTTATAAGGGAAAGTATTAGTGGTTTTGTAATCAATCTTGCTACTATAATCAATTGTTTTAGCATAAAATCTTGGGTCTTGAGGTTTGGGACTTCTATTATAAGATTTTGAATTAGTCGCTACAGTGTTAGAATCAAGTTTATCTCTAATCCTATTATTGGTATTCGGTGATCCTTTTATTGAATTAACAGCATTGCTTACTTTACCTGCTAGAGTCGCAAAAAATCCCATAATTATTATAACACTAGGCTATATTTAAAGCTTTTGTTTGTTATTACTAGGTAGTTACGTTAATTATGCTACTTACTAGTCTTGATATTTCTCCTAACAACTTCTTTCTCTCTTTTTTGTATCTTGTTACAACCGTTGCTACTGTTGCCTTCGTTCTTTCTCCTCTAAAAACGTAGTTTACGACTTTTGTCACTTCATCTAAATCAGTTGCCCTTTTGTGCCCTATTATTGTTTTTTTATACCTTTCATCTTCATATCTTTCTAAAGCGTACATTTTTTCTTCTTCTGTCCACCTTGCTTGCCCTTTTGCTTCAATGTATTCTTTAATTCTTGATTGATCATGTATTCCTAGTCCTTCTGATAATGATTTTGTTCCTCCAATTCTTCCAAGCCTTACTAATTCTTCGTTTGTTAATGTTTGTGTCATGTTAACTTTTTCTCTCATTCTTTCTCCTACTACTCTTTTTCCAGAATCACTTTTGTGAGCTTTTTCTAGCTCTCTCATTTCGAATTTTGGTATTAGTCCGTAGTATGTTTTAACATCCTTACTTCCTTTGAATCCTCCTAGTGCTCTTTGAGTTCCTACTCTGGCATAATCTTCTGATACTCCATAATGCGGCATTATTATTGTTCTAGCTATAAACTCCGCTGTTATTCCTGACCTATACATTTCAGCTATTTCAGGAAAATCTTGTTGTATTCTTTCTCCTAGTCTGGCGCAAGAATTCATAGCCACTACTTGTTCTAAAATCATTTTTGTTAGGCTGCTATAGCTCGTGTTTTAGTCTTAATTATCCTATGTTTTCTTCTAACTCTTCCAATCATGCAGTTAATTCCGTAGTATGATCTTTCATCCTTTCCCTCATGGAATAACTCGTTAATTTTCATTCTAACCTTTTCCGGGTTTATCTTTCCAGCTGTTCTTCCTTCTTTAATCTTATAATCATTGTTGTTTATTAATTGCCATATCGTATCATATTCCCCCAGAATTGTCATGTATTCTGTTTCTTTCCTATCTTTTATGAAAGTCATGTACTCTGTCTCAATTCTTTCAACTGCTGGTTTTCTGCCTCTCTGTATCAGTCCTGCCCTTCCGTTATTTCTTAGTTCTTTAGTGCTTAGTCTCTCAACGAGGGAGTTTCCAGTACCGTTTTGTTCTTTAGCTTTTCTTGAGGAGATAAACATTTCCCTTTTATTTATCCAGTAGCCTACCCTTTCTTTTGGTATTTGTCCTTCATAATTTTCACTACATCTTCCATTATATCCTATCATTGCATACCTTACTGCACTCTCTACTATCCCTTCATCACCTATTTTTAAAAATTCTTTTACTTTATACTTCTGAACCATTTCTTTATAAGATAATGGTCCTCTTTTGGGGTCATCAATGCCTTTGAATGCTGTAACCATTTCAGGTATGCCGTTAACTAGCATTCTGCCTAGGTTAATTCCCATTATTATTGCTTTTCTTACCATACACCAAGAAATCTTTCCACCCTTTTAAAGCTTTACTATCATGTTACTATGTAGTGGTTACAAATACGAATGTTTTAAAACGGTCTTTTGCTTAAATCTTTTATGTCTAAAAGAAAAGTTTTTGGTATAAACAGTAAAGATTAAAGATTTTTCTTATTACAATGTTGATGGTTTATATTGGAAAGCTATGGTGGTTGAGGGAAAGAGAGATTAGTTTCTTTTTTCTGCTTTCATTATCATTCTGTTGCATTCTTTGTGAGTTAGTAATAGTTTGTTGTTGTTGCTCGAGAATTCTTTAGTTCTGTCTATTTCAACATCTGGTATTTTTATAATTCTTTCTTGGCATATACTGCATGTTCTAGTGTATTGTCTTGGGTTTTCCCAAAAATATATTTTTTGTCTTGATGTTAATGATTTTCTTTTAGACTTATCAGAGAATAGACTTGCCAGCTTGTTATCATCAAATTCCATTAATGAATTAGGAACTCCAACTTTATAAAACCTTGTGTGTGTTATTACTTATCGGTTATATCAGTCTTATAGGTTTTTTTTGAATTTTTTGTCAACCCATGTTCTGTAAGTGTCCAGAACCCATAAGTATAATGAAAATCCTATTATTTGGCTTGTGAGTACTGCTGGTACTACTGCTACTTTTAGTGTTAGTAAGTATCTTGATAGGAAGAATAGTGTTGGTTGATACACCGTCCAACTTGCTGCTGCATTCATGGGCACGATGTATAATATGTCTTTTAATAATTTTTTCTTAGCATATTGTTTTTCTTTTATGTGGTCTCTTAGTCTTGTTATTAGCCAGAATAATCCTCCTCCTATCATTCCTCCTACAACTGCCCATCCTGATATTATTGAGGGGTTGCTTGATACTCTTGCTGCTATTGTTGATGCTATTGGTGCGCCGATTATTGCGCCTATTTCTGCTGTTATTATTTCTTTATTGAAATCAAAAAATCTTTTATTCACTTTTTTAGATTTCGAATTAAAAAACGACCTCTTCATTACTGACTTAAAGGTTTAAAAGGTATATAAAATGTTAGATTATTCTTGCTTTTTTAGTATTGGGTCATAAATAATCTTTTTTGTTTTTCCTTCTTTCTTTATTGTTAATTCGTAAGTTTGGTAGTAGAATATTGTTATGTTCATTAGACTATTTTTTATTGATAGTACGTGTTTTTCTATTGCGTCTACTAAGTGGAATTTTTCTTCTGCTATTAGTCTTTCTTTATAACTTTTCTTTTTTAGGTTTTCTAGTCTTTCAATTGATTCTTTTATTAGCATGGTTAGTATTCTTATGTCTCTGTCATAATATGTGTGTTTTAGTTTGCTTTTTAGCTTCTTTATTTTTTCTTCGCATCTTTCTAATTCTTCATCTTTTTCTTTTATTTGTTTATGGTAGTGTGTTCTTATTCTTTCTAACTCTTTTTCTAGTTTTTCTCTCAAGTGTGACCTTATTTGTTTTGTTTCACTATTTATTTGTGTTTTTAGCTTGTTTTTTGCTGTTTTGTATTCTTCATCTAGTCCAGTATTTTCTAATTCTTGGTTTATTCCCTCTTGTGTCTTATAATCTTCTGTTTTTATTTCAAGTATTTCTTTTCCTTTTGTTATTGTTTTTCTTATTATTTGTTTTTTTTCGTTTAGGTATTGGTACGTTGTTAAGAATGTTAATTCTGCGAAGTATTGCAACCCCTCTTCTTTTATTTCTTCTACTTTGTACCCTTTAGGTATTTTTATTTCATTAATTTCTGGTTTTATTAATATTTTTTGTTTGCTTGTTTCTCCCTTGTCGTTTAGGTAGTCTCTTATTGCTTGTAAGAAGTAGCTTCCTTGCATTATTAGTTCGCTATCTCTTATTTTGTTGTGTGTTTCTATGTCGAATACTAGCTTGTATGGTGATTTTTTCCCTATGAATTCTTCAAATTCTGGTTTTACCTCACTTATTGTTATTAGTTCTTTCTCTTCTTTTATTACTGCTTCTTTGAAGAATTCTTGTATTAGTTTTTTTGTGTTTTTTTCTTCCATTTTTTTAGTCTAATAACTCCGAAGTGTATTTTTTTGTTTGTTCGTAGTCTTTTATTCCTTTGTTTATTTCCATTCCTACTTTGTCTATTTCGTTTGCGAACTTGTTTAGGTTGTTTTTTGAGTCTAGGAATGCGTTCATTACTTTTTCTTCGAATTTGTTTCCTCCTCCTTTGCCGTTTGAGTCCAGTCCCATATTGAATAGTATTATTGGTAATTCTCCCATTACGAGACCAATGCAGCACATTTTGTTTATTATTAGGTCTACTACGTGTTCTTCCATTGTGTCTTTTGTTGCTAGGTTGTATACGTAAATGTTCTTTTTTTGTCCTATTCTGTCTAGTCTTCCTATTCTTTGCTCAACTGACATTGGGTTCCATGGTAAATCATAATTTATTAAGTTTGAGCAGAATTGAAAGTTTAGTCCTTCTGCCCCTGTTTCTGTACTTATTAGTATTTGTGTTTTTTCTTTGAATTCTTTTATTCTTGCTGTTTTTTCATCGTTTGTTAGTCCTCCTCTGAATTCTGTTATTTTGTATTTTTGTTTTCTTAGCATTTCTGCTATGTATCTTAGTGTTGTTGGGTGTTTAGTATATAGTAATATTTTCCCTCCTTTGTCTTTTTTGTTTATTTCGTCTATTAACCATAATAATTTTTCTATTTTTGTGTCGTGTTTTATTTCTTCAAAATATTTTATTATTTCTCTTGCTATTTCTTTTGTTGTTGTGTGGTATTTTGGGCTTTCACTTATGTTTTCTAAGAATTCTACCGATGATCTTGATGAACTTGTGATTTTTGGCAGGACTGAGTATGCTGCTAGGTTGGTGTTTATTGCTTCTCCTTTGAAGTCTAGGTAGTGTGCTAGTAATAAGTCTACTACTTGCTCATAAGCTCTTCTTTCTTGCCAGCTTAGGTCTATTGAGTATATTTTTGGTATTCTTTTCATGTATTTTATTCCTTTTACTTCGTCTCTTCTTCTTCTTATCATTACTTCTGATAGTTTTTGTTTTAGTTCTCTTGGGTTTAGTGGTTGTCTTTCGTTTCCGTTTACCAGGAAGCTTGATCGAAATTCGCTTATTGTTCCTAAGTGTCCTCTTTTTAGTAATGATAATAGGTTGTATAGTTCTATTAGGTCGTTTTGGAATGGTGTTGCTGTTAGTAATAATAGTCTTTTCTTTTGTAGTTTGTCTACGAACCTCCACCTATAAGTTTTTTTGTCTTTTAGTTTGTGTGCTTCATCAATTATTATTATGTCCCAGTATATTTCGTGTGCTTTTGTGTGTTTGAATTCGTTTGTTTTTGTGTTGAAGTTTTTTACTTTGTCTATTGATGCTATTGCTAACTGTGCGTTTTCCCATTCTGATTCTTTGTTTACTTCAACAAATTTTAGTTCGAATTTTGTTTCTAGTTCTTCTTTCCACTGGTTTACCAGAGACGGTGGTGTTAGTATTAGTGCTTTTCTTACGAATCCTCTCATTATGCATTCTTTTAGCACCATTCCAGCAGTTATTGTTTTTCCTAGGCCTACTTCGTCTGCTAGTAGTGCTCTTCCGTCAAAGTCTTTTAGTATTTTTAGTGCTCCTTCTTGTTGGTGCGGTAGGTTGTATGCTAGGTTCTTCTTTATTATTGGGTACGATATTAGTTTTGTTATTTCTGCGCTATGTGCTGCTTGTTCTGCTTTCATTCTTATATCGAAGGTTTTTCTTTCTTCGAATTGTTTATTCTTGATTTTTTCTAGTATTTTACTATCGTTTTTTGAGAATTCTTCTACTATTTTTAGGTTTTTGTCGTGATAAATTATTGTTTCCTCTTTGCTTTTTTCTTCTGTTTTTTCTTCCTCTGCTTTTTTGTTTGTTTTAGCCATTTCTCGCGTAAGAAAACTAGCCTTTTAATTCTTTCCTTTTTGTTAAACTTTAGAATATTATATTTTTTATCCCCCGGCCCGGGATTGAACCGGGGATCTGTCGGGTTCTGCATTTCTTTCCAAATGTGAACTTGATCATTCGGCTAATCGCACTTCATACATAAACCAATCATTGTTGGTCTGTCCGTGTTAGAACTCTAAAATCCTTGGGATTTTAGGGCCTCAAGATTGTAAAATCTTGAAGTATTATTCTACAGCCGACCGCTCTACCACTGAGCTACCAGGGGATAACGATTTTATAATGTTTCTGATGATATTTAAAGTTATTGTGCAAGTCTCATTAACGATCTTTTGTAGTTTTTCTTTAAACATCATAAGGTTTTAAAGGCTTAATTCTTGGTACTTTTTGATGGAATTAAAGTTATTAGGTAAGATGGATGAAAGAGGTAATGAAAACCTTTACATTAACGGTAGTGGTAAGGACCCTATTGAGGCTAGGGGGGTTGCTGAGAAGGTTAGGCTTAGTATTATTGATCGTTTAGATAAGGGTGGCATTGATACTCCTTTGAGGATTAGTGAGACTGTTTATTGTGAGGTTTACGAAATTTTCCCTCGGGTTGTTTCTGATCGTCCTAAAGCATTATTTTTTCATGCGCCTTCTGAGTATGAGGTTTTGATGAAGGTCTCTGAGGCTAGTCTTGATAATAAACCTTACCGTTTGGTTCGTTGTCAGATTACTGAAATGTTAGATCTTACTGAAGAACAAAGAACGGCCTTAATGGATAATCCTGCGGAATCACTTCATTACGGTACAGAATACTAAGAATAATCTTATTTTTTGTTGTTGTATTTGTCAATTATTGTTCTGAACTCTTTATTGTTCTTTAATTCTTTTAGTGTTCCTTGAGTTATTATTTTTCCTCTTTTGAAGAATACTATCCTATCAAACTTGTTTAGTAAGTGTAGTCTGTGAATTGATGAAATTATTGTTTTACCTTTGAATTTTTTGAATAAGTTTTCGTGTATTTTTGTTTCGTTTATGCTGTCAACGCTGCTTGTTGGTTCGTCTAGTAGTATTATTTGGCTATCTTTAGCTGCTAGTATTCCTCTTGCTAGTGCTAGTCTTTGTTTTTCTCCTCCGCTTAGTGATACTCCTTTTTCTAAAACGTTTGTTCTTAGTCCTTTGTCTAATCTTTTTACTACTTTTTCGAACTCTGCCATTTTTATGGCTTTCATTATTTGTTTATTGTTTGATAAGTCCATTCCTACATTGTACTTTATTGTGTTGTTGAATATTTCCGGGTCTTGTGGTATTAGTGTTGTTATTTCTCCTATTGCGTGGAATCCGTTACTTATCATCTTTCGATCACAATAAATTTTTCCTTTGTCTGGTTCGTATAGTCCTCTTATTAGTGATAGTACTGTGCTTTTTCCGCTTCCGCTTTCTCCTACTAATGCTATTCTTTCTCCTTTTTTTATTTCTAAGTTTATGTTTTCTAGGTGTCTTTTCTTTCCTTCTTGGTCGTACTTGAATTCTAATCCTTTAATGGTTATTTTTTCCCAGTTTTTTGGTAATGATGTTACTGTTTTTTCTTCTATTTTTTCGAATTCTTTATCAATTTTTTCTGCGCTTTTGAAGTTTGCGTCGTATCTTACTATGTCTCCGTATGCGTGTGCTAGTGTGAAGAATGTTCTTCCCATTGTTGATAAGTATCCGTATAGTATGTATAGTGTTCCTATTAGTATTATTCCGTCATTGTTAAAGTCGCTGTAGGCTCTGTATGCTAGTATTACTACTGTCATTATGGTTATTGATATGTTTGCAAAACTCCATTTTATTTCGTTTAGTACTGCTGCTTTCTTTTCTGTCTGGAATGATGCTATTACTCTTTTGTTTATTTCTTTCTTAACTGTTTTTTTAAGTCTTAGTGTTACCACTGTTATTATGTTGCTTATATAATCGAATATTGCTGCGCTTGCTTTGTTTTCGTACTTGTTTATTTCTTTGTACTTCTTGTTTAGTTTTTTGTCTATG
Source organism: Nanobdellota archaeon (assembly GCA_038045945.1). Classification (GTDB taxonomy): domain Archaea; phylum Nanobdellota; class Nanobdellia; order Pacearchaeales; family GW2011-AR1; genus JAGVWS01. Next base: position 122,258 of record JBBSXC010000003.1, on the reverse strand, counting down.
ATTACTATAATTCCTAATACTAAGAATGAGAATATTAGTGCTGCTATTGCTGCTTTGAAGTCGAAGAATAGTATTATTATTGCTGATCCGAAGAGGTTTATTATCGCATAAATTATTTGGAATGTGTATGATTGTGAGAACCTCGTTATTGCTCCTCTTCCTTTATTTATTTTGTCAATTGTGTCCCCAGAATGGTGGTCTTTATGCCATTTTATTGGCAGTTCTAAAACTTGGCTTATTTTTGTATTAGTATAGTTTCTTCCCACTAAGAATCCTGTTCTTTCTTCTATAACTCTTCCCAGGCCATGAATTATTTGGAATACTAGATCAATCACTAATAATAGTGATATTAGGAATATTATGTGGTATAGTTGCGCTGTTGTCATTATCTCTTTTTGTATTGAGTTGAATACTAGTCCTACTACTAATGGCGTTAATAATTCTATGAATCCTGCTATAAAGAATAGTGTTGTGTAAGTAGCAAATGATTTTTTCTCTCCTTCTAGGTTTTTCCATTCTTGTGAAAACACGTTTACCAAAGCTGACTTTTTCTCATTAGAGTCTTCACTATCATTAATCATTTATTATTTACTGATAATTTGGTTTAAAAATCTGCCTTTTAGTTATGTTTAGATCACGATAATACTTTTATATCTTAATAACCAAATTTTTTTTATGAGTGATTTATTAACTGCTAACTATATTGTTTCTTCTAAGGGTTTTAAGTCTGAGAGCGGTGCTGATAAGGGCATTTTTACCGTTAAGTCGGAGCTTGAGAGAAAGATTCATGGTTTTGGTGTTGGCGGAGAATTAGTGGTTGTTGACAAGTTTTATTCTGCTTCTTATAGTCTTAATCTTGGTTTAGACCCTTCTCATTATGATTTTAGAAGTATTATCATCACTGATAGGTCTTGGCTTAGTTTAAGAGATAAGGCTGATCAACGTTTGCTTAATGATAATAACTATTTTTGCACTTATTATGCTGAAGAATGGCTTAAGCTTACACAAGAACAATTGAGTGCTGCTCTTAGGTGAGGATTATTGCATCATAATTATCTTTATTAACAAGTGAGTATTTTACTTCTTTATGAGGGATATTCAGAATAGGGTTTGGAAGTTTTGTGAGGATTACAAGCTTAATGAGCATCCTAAAGAGAGGCTTATTAATCTCTTAAGTAATTTTGATAAGCATTCTATGAGCATTATTATTCTATCTGAACATGGTGCTAATCCTGATAAGTATAGTGATGAGATAAAATCTGAATTTGGAGAATTATTGTTAGGTCTTATTAATTCTGCTAATACTTTAAACGTTGATTTACACGAAGCTTTAGATTTAGTTTTGAAAAAGAAGTCTAAGAAGTAAGAATTATTATTTTACTTCTAGTGTTATTTTGTTGTTTTCTTTTGTGTATTCTCGTGTTTTGTTGTCTGGGTCTATTATGAATGTTACTTCTTTTATGTCTCTGTTTGGTAACTGGATGTTTTTTGTTCTTAGGATCCTTCCTCCTCCGAAGTTTACGTCTCCTAATTCGAATCTTTGTATTACTTTGTCTCCTACTAGTAAATCCATGCTTATTTCGCTTGCGTTTATCATGCCTTGGTTTTCTACTGTTGTGTTAAAGTCTAAGTATGCTCCGTGTTTTACTACAACCATTTCTTCGAAGTATAATTCGGGTAGTGGTTCGTATGCGTATAGTCTTGCCATTTCGTTTATTATGTCTCCTGTTAAGAATTGGCTGCATAGGCTATTATTGTACATTACGCTTTGTTTGTTGTTTGAGTGTTTGAATCCGAATACGTGTAATAGTTCGTGTAGTTCTACATTGTATGAGCATGAGTCCCTGTATAATACTACTTTTCCTCCTAGGATTATTGTGAATAATGATTGGTTCATCACGAATTTTGGTCCTCCTTCTCCTGCTACGTATAAGTCGTCTGATTCTAAGTATTCTTTACCGCATAATACTTCTATGTCTGCTTGTTCGTTAGTCCATGGTTCTTGAGTTATTATTAGTCCCTTAACTTTGTCGTTTAGTAGGTCTGCTGCGCTTCCAAACTGGTCTGCTTGTTCGAAAGTGCAACTAGGATTAATCCTATAAGTAATGTCATTGTGATTAAACCTCATGTTAGGGTAGAATTGTAATTGTGAGTCTGAATAACTCGCTATGTCGCTTATTCCCACTGTATAATTATTGGGTAGTAAGTCTTGCGGTCCTCCATAACGGTCTTGTAACGTGTTTATTAGTAAGTAACTAGTAAATAATAGGAATATTACTAGTACACTAATAACTGTTATAGCTGTCTTAGTCATAAGATATTTAGTGATTATCGCTTTAAATAATTGAGTGTTATTATGAATTGATTAATAAAATTAATTCTTTTTTATCCTATAATCTTGTTCTTTTTGTAACTCTCAAATATTTCTTGTCCTACATCTTTTCCGTTTATTTTATGTCTTAATTCTTCTAAAGATATCTCTTCTTCTCCGACCCAAACTCCTGCTAGTCTTTCGTCTCTTATTAGTTCTCCTAGTCTTCCTTCACGAGCTCTTGATCCTAAAGTTTTAGCGGCTATGTCTGCTCCTATTACTAAGCTTATTCCCAATCTTTTTTCATCATCGCTTTCAGGTGGTTCTGAACTATGGCTTCCTCTTTTTGGTAGTCCAATTGCTCTAATTTTTATTCCTTTAAGTCCTGCTTTAATCATTTTTTCATACTTTTCTTGTAATTCTCCATCAAATGATGCTACTACTCTTCTAACATGTGATAAGTCTCCATTTACAAAGTGGCGAAACATTCTTGCGTATACTAAACCAAAATTTTCTCCTGCTCCTCCGCCTACTACTCTTCCGTCTCTTACTAGTATTGCGTATCTTAATGCTTCATTATTATATGATTCTGCATCTTTTCTGTAATTTCTGTCTATCCATCTCTCTCTTACTTTTGTAACTGCTTTACCACCTATTTCTCTGTGGTTTGCTGCTGTTGTAAAATCCTCATCTTTGCTAGAAGTTGATAATAATGCCACGAACTGAAGTCCAATCTTTCCTCTATCATAAACCTCATCAGCTCCGGTCTGGTATTCTGAAGCTTTTTTCTCAATCATTAATAAAAATAATTATTCTTTCTTTTTAAGCATTCATTCACTCTAGAAGTATGCTTTACTATTTTTTGTTACAGTAGCATAAGAATTTGTCACTTGATGTGCATTTGTAATCGTAATAAGTGTTGTTTTGGTCTTCGCATGCTATTTTGCATTGGGCGATAATTATTTGGTTTACTCCTACTATTGTTGTGTTAATCCCGTAGATCTGCGCAAATAATTCTGCTCCTTCCCAGGCTTTAGCACAGCTAGTGTTCATATCAATAACATTTTTGCTTTCTAAAGGATTAGGCTCTTTTTTGTCCCTAAGAGCATAATAACCAAAAGCTAACACTGCTATAACAAAAAGTACTGCTATTAGCATGGTATAATCATTCTTCTCTTTTTGGGCCATTAATGATTATTAAGTAATGAAGGTTTTTAAGCGTTATGAAATCACTGTTCATTGTTATAATAATATTTTTAAAGCTGAATATCTTATTATTAGTTGATGAGTGGTTCAGATGATTATCGTGTTGGTTTTAATAAGAGGCTTGCTCAAAAACATGTTAGGCTTCTGGATTCTTTTAGAATTTTTTCCTCAACTTTTACTGGCCTAACAGCTGGTTTTGGCAGTCCTTTAATAAGTAGTATTGGTGGGGTTACTTGGGCTTTTTCGACTTTACTGCAGGCTTCTAGTGCTCGTTCTTCTGAGTCTAAGCCTTTCAATGATTATTTTTCTTTGACTTTGGCTCGTGACTTTTTTTGTTTAGCTTCTGGGGCAACGTTTGGTTATGGTGTAGCTTTACAAGGTGATGTAAGCAAGGAAAATGTTCTTATTTTTTCTCTTCCCGCTTACACTGCTGGTGTAACTCATTTTACTTCTCGTTCAGATCTGAAAACTTTGGAGGATAGTCTTTAGTTGATGGTATTTCTTGATCTTTCTGGTAAGGTTTTTCGTGGTAGTTTTGAGGTTAATTCAGATTATGCTAGAGGTTACAGAGCTCATACTCAAACACTTAACACTCCTGAGCATATGGTTCATTATGATCGTAGGAAAGCTAATGAGCCTTTAGTTCTTGGTCCTAACACTTTTGATTTTACTATTTTTCGTCATTTACCTTCTGGATTATTCGTCGCTAGAGGTTTTGATGTTTTTGGAGACTCTGGTATTGTCGGCACTTTTGATGAGGAAAACAGAAAGATAGCTTTTAGGAAAATTTATGGTGGTAAGGCTCCTGAGGGTATTGACGGCGTATCCGTTAATAGGTTTGGAGAAGTAGACTATGAGGGTTATTCTTATCTAGGTCCCTCTGGTCTAAGCTTTGTCGGTACTTACTCTCCCCTTAGAACTAATCCTAACTTTTTTGGGGCTTGGAAGCTGGATGAAATATAAAAAAGGTAATTAAGATAAGGACAGTAAGATTTTTAACAGTGTTTTTTATTCCCTCTACTATGTCTCAATCAATTAATCTTCCGGCAATTGTTTATTATCCTGTAGCTAGGTTTTTTAGGCCTCAGATGATGATTCCTCACTTCTTAGCAAAAGATATTGGTTGTATTAATCCTGCAGCTCTTAAGGATGCTGGTTTTCAAGGTGTAGTTTTTGATAAGGATAATACTTTAACAAATCCTTACAGTTTAGAATTACACCCAGATGTGGCTAAGGCTTTTATTGATTACAAAAGAGTTTTTGGAGAAAACTTAGCTATTATGTCCAATGATGCTGGAACTAATGACGATAGAGGTCAAAAAAAGGCTGTTAGTATTGAATCATTGATGGATATTAATGTTATAAGGCATAAACTGAAGAAGCCTTTTGGTATTAGGGGTGTTACTGATTATTTTGGTTGTGAACCTAAAAGACTAGTTGTTTTTGGTGATAGATTATTTACTGATATAGTTTTTGGTAATCGTTATGGTATGTTGACTATTCTCGTTGATCCTTTCACAGAGGTTGGTGATAATCCTAGGGCTGTTAGTATTAGGAGGGGTGAGAGACTATTGCTTGATAAGTTACTTGAAGGTGGGGTTACTCCTCCTTATCATAAGAGTTATCTTACAACTCGTTCTTTATTGGACAAAAAATAATTAAAATAAAAAAATAAAAGTTTGTTTTTTAGTTCTTTCTTAGGTTGTCTAATGAGTACTTCTTTGCTCCTTGAGTCATTAGTACTAAGAATGCTGCGAAGAATAATAATGCTGGTTCTCCCTTGTTAACTAAAGGACTTAAGGCGCTTCCTGCGTGAGCTTTAAAGTAAGCTACAAGCATTTCAACAGCTGCTATTATAGCAACCCACCTTGTGAATAATCCTAAAATTATCATTATTCCTCCAACTATTTCTATTATTCCGGCGTAGAACATCAGATTGCTAAGGTCTAGTGACATTATGGTTCCAATCTTCATCCATCCGTGAAGTAAGAATAAGAATCCTACTAACACTCTGAATGCTAGGTAGAACCGGTCTGAGTGCTTATCCATAAAATTTTTTAACATTTTTTTCCCTCCTTTCAATAATGAAAGTTAAAGCCAATAAAACTATATAAGTTTAACCAATCACCGTATTAATGCAAATTTTTCTCTTCTTCTCTCTACATCTTTTGCTGCTGCTTCTAAATCTTTTTGTGTTACTCTAACTGTTACACTAGAATCTTTTACTAGTCTTGATACTAATGCTCCTCTTCCTGGTATTACTATTCGTATTTCTGGGTTTCTCATGTTTCTTCCGCAAAAGCCTCGCGTGTAATCTCTGTTTGTTCTTTGTAGTGAGTAAGCTAGTTCTCTTCCTGCTTGTAATAAAACGTCGCTTCTTCCTTCCCACATGCTTAGTCCATCATGGTATAGTTCTTTTGTTCTTCTTGCCACTACATCTTCGTATGTATTTCTTTCTGATCTTAAACTCATTCCTTCTTCGTTTTGCCATACAAAACAAGAAAATCCTCTTATTGCTCCATCAAATAAGTGGAGTCTTGCTTGGTATAACCCATAATCTTTTCTCTGTTGCGGATCAATAAAGGGTGTAGTTCTAGCTTTGCCTGATCCATTACCGTGATCATATAGGACTTGCATTCCTGCTGGAAATCCTTCTTTTAATATTTCTTTGAATTCTTGGAATGTTTGACTCCAATGCCTTTCTTTAGGTTTATCCTTAGGGCCTATACCTCCTATGATGTCGTTAAAGTATACTCGTACTTTTTCAGGTCTGAAGAATAATGATTCTTTTACTCCTTCATCTAATGCTTCAGGATCAAAAAAGTCTCTTGAACTTATAATTCCTGGTTGGTAAAGTTTTTTTATTGGTAATTCATCAAAAGGTACATCTCTTCCAAAACAATCATAAGTTTCTGACTCATCCATATTGGTGTTATGGTGTTCTTACTTTAATAAGATTTAGATAATATTGTGTATTACTTAATTAGTATGCTCTGTGGCTTGCTACTGCGCTTCCGCCTCTGTTTCCTGTTGTCCTGTGTGCTCCGCCTCTGTATCCTGCTACTCTTTTGTTTCTGCTTATTCTTTCGAATTTTTGTCCTCTTCGGAAGCCTCTGCTAGGTCCTCTTTCTTCATCGTCTCTGCTTCTACTTCTGCTTCCGAATCCTCCGTGACTGCTTCCTCCGCCAAAGCTTCTTCCTGTGTCCATTTTCACTCTGTCAATGTTCATTGGTGTGTCTTCTCTTTTTATTATCATTGATGAGTCTCTCATTATTTTTCTGAAGCTTTCGTAGTCTCTTTCTGTTAGTATGTGTATTGCTATTCCTTCTTCTCCTGCTCTTGCTGTTCTTCCAATTCTGTGAGTGTTTTCGTCTAAAGTTTTAGGAATGTCATAGTTGTAAACGTGAGATACTCCTTTGATGTCTAATCCTCTAGCTGCTACATCTGTGCATACAAGTACGTGCACTTCGCTTTCTGTGAATCCTCCTAATGTGTCACTTCTTTTCTTTTGTGATAATCCGCCGTGGATTGCTTCTGCGTTTATTCCATTAAGTCTTAAGTTGTTAGCAACGAAGTCTGCGTTATGTCTTGTGTTGCAAAAAACCATTACTAGTTTAGCATTATCTCTTCTTAGTAAGTGTACGAGCATTGGGAACTTCATTCCTGTTGGTACATCATAATATGCTTGTTTTAGTTTTGTAGGGTCAACAAAGCTTTGTACCATTACTTCAACTGGGTTAGTCGCAAACTTTTTTGAGAATTTGTCTAAGTCGCTTGTTATTGTTGCTGAAAAAAACATTGTTTGTCTGTGTTTTGGGCATTTTGTTATTATTCTTTCAACATCGTCTCGGAAACCCATGTCGAACATTCTGTCAACTTCGTCTAGGACTAATATTTTAACGTCATCTAGTCTTATTGTTCCTCTTTGTAAGTGGTCTAGTATTCTTCCTGGTGTTCCAACAACCACGTCTGCTACTGCTAAGTTTCTTATTTGTGGTTCTATTGGTACTCCGCCATAAATTGGTGTTACTCGTAAGGATACGTATTTTGAGAATTTTTTTAGTGATTCGCTAACTTGTTCGGCTAGTTCTCTTGTTGGTGTCATAACTAATGCTTGTACTATTCTTTTTGCTTTAATGTTTTCTAGGATTGCGCTACCAAAAGCTAACGTTTTACCACTGCCTGTTGCGCTTCCTCCAATAACATCCTTTCCGGCAAGTGCTAATGGAATCGTTTTTTCTTGTATTTCTGTAGGTTGAGTTATTTCAAGTTCTGAGAGGACTTTTATTACGTCCTTGCTTAAACCCAATTCTTCAAATGTTTTCGTCATTTTATTCTTGATTAATCACTCTTTTCACTTATATAAAGTTAAAAAACTAGCTTTTTATACTTAACCTTTAAAGGTTGTAGCCTTGGGAATGAATATAGTTTAGAATTCCGTAAAGACTTGCTCCCATCATGCTCATTGTTCCTATAAATATTGCGAGTTTTGCTAGTCTTCTACTATCTTTTTCTTCAATTTGTGCGTTTGCTAAGATTTCTAGGTCTCTTCTATTTTTTTCTCTGCGTGCATCAGTCCATATTATTCCGTCTTCTCCTGCTGTTACTCTTATGTTTGTCAAATCGTATCTTTCTCTCTGTTCCATGTTGTTATGTCAATTTGTCGTTTTTTATTCTTTTCTATCATCACTGATTATTTAAACTAGCAAATACTTATTGAGGTAATGGTTAAGGCTCGAGGTTTAAAGGTTGATGAAAAGTTTCTTGATTTTGTTGCTGGTGGTTTAGAAGATGGTGATACTAAATATCTTCTTAACTCTCGGGCTGTTTTTGGTAGAGTTTTAACTCTTAAAGGGGCTGTTGATATTGTTAGGTCGAATTGCGATCCTAGTTCTTCGAACCTGAGAAAAGATGAGGGTTTTACTCGCAGGAATGTTTATTCTTATTTACAAATCCTCTTTAGTGATGATTATTCTTCTTTTAGTCGTTCTGCTTAAGTTTTCTTGCACATAGGATTTTTATACTACCTTTTTGTTGTAATAATTATGGTTAAAAAGGTTGATAATAAACAAAAAATTGTTAATGATTTGAGTGTTGATGAACGATTAGCTATTATTAAGCATAATACTGTTGAGATAGTTACTGAAGAACAGCTTAAAGAATTGTTAAAGTCTAAGAAGAACCCTGTCGTTTATTGTGGTTACGAAATTAATGGCCCGATACACTTAGGCCATTTTGTTACTATTACTAAACTTATGGATTTTCAAAAAGCTGGTTTTACGGTTAAGTTTTTGTTAGCTGATGTTCACACTATGCTTAATCGTAAGGGTAGTCTGGATGATATTAAGAAGGAGATTGATAATTGGAGAAGAACCATTAAGGCTATTGGGCTGAAGGCTGATGTTGTTTTAGGTAGTGATTTCGAGTTTAAGCCAGAATACGAGATGGATGTTATGAGGCTTGCTCAAAACTTGACTATTAATCGTGGACTTCGTAGCATGCAAGAAGTTGCTAGGGATGTTGATAATGCTACTGTTTCTCAATTGTGGTATCCTCTAATGCAAATTGTTGATATTAAACACTTGGGTGTTGATGTGGCCGAAGGCGGTCTAGAGCAGAGGAAGATTCACATGATGGGTAAGGATATGAAAAGTGAGTTAGGTCATGATTTTGTTGCTGTTCATACTCCTCTGATTACTTCGCTTAAGGGTCCTGGACAAAAAATGTCTAAGTCAATTCCAGGTAGTGGTATATCGGTTCTTGATGATTATGCTACAATTAAGAAGACTATTGGTGAAGCATACTGTCCTGCTAAGGATGTAGCTGATAATCCTATTTTACAAATAATTAAGCTTATAATTTTCCCTAGGTTTGATGAGTTTGTTATTACGAGGCCTGAAAAGTTTGGTGGTAACTTATCATTTAGTGATTATGACTCTTTAGAGTCTTCTTATGCAAACGGTAAAATTCATCCTATGGATTTGAAGAATTCTTTAGTTGAGTCTTTAGAAAAAATCATTAAGCCAATAAGAGATAACTGGAAAAAGTAGACTTATTTCCTTTTTTTTGGTGTTATATTGGATAAATAGATCACAGTGGGAATTATTGGTATTTCATCTCCAAATTCTTTTTTAGGGAATCTTTTTTCTAAATCATCTTTGATTGCCTCTCTTTCTTCTCTTTTGAAATACTTATCAATAACTTTATGGGCTCTTTTCCTCTTTTCATAATCTGTATAAGGTTCTTCTCTTATAGCTTTTTTTGTATTAGCAAATTGTGTTCCAAGTTGTTGTTCATAAGGTGATTCTGCCACTTCCACTTCAAAACCAGAAACGAAATCTTCAATCCTAAGACCTCTTCCCCCTAATTCTCTATATCTTTTATCAATTGTCATGAAGAATTCCATTAAGTATCCAATTGTCAATTTTTGAGTATCTCCACTAAGTGTTATTTCAAGTCTTTGATTTGTTCCTTCATCTTCCATGAGTTCTCAATAGACAAGCAATTTATAAACCTTCCTTTTGTCACCACTTTTTAATAACAATAATAGTAATGTTTATATATGTCTTATTTTTATGTTTTCTATGAATAAAAGACCAATTGGTTTATCTGATCGTGAAAGAAAGCGGATGTGTATTAGCTTGGCTCTTGGTGTTTCTCCTATTCCTGTTGTTGGTGAAGTTTTTTTAACTAAGTCTTTTTATGATATCCTAAAAAGCAGTGATGCTCCAATATTTAGTGAATCCAAAGCCTCAACAGTTGGTATTGCTGCTGCTTGCGCATGTCTTACGAGAGTGGGGATGTACGCCGAAGTGTATGTACCTCTTTACAAGAAAGTTATTGACATGTTTTCTTAAGAATTTTGTTATTTAGTCATAAATTCCGGGTTTTGAGTCATCATCATAACTTCTGAACCTTGTTGGGATCTCTTCGCAAACTCCTGTGTATATTGCTCTGTCAAACTTTCTTATTTCTGGTGCTACTCCTCGTCCTATTATTCCTTTGATTACGTGTTCTAAGTCTTTTTTGGAGAAGCATAAAATTTTTGTGTTTCTTGTTTCCACTTCTTTTTTTGTGCTTCCCTCAATCCAGTCTGGTTTAATGAATTGTCTTTTCTTAACTTTTTGCTTTTTCTTTACTAGTTTTTTGTTTAAGTATGCGTTAATGAACGGTTGGAAAGCGTTGTTAACTCCTGATTCATCAAGTATCTCTAAGACTTTTGTTAAAGAATAGTATGTTTCTGATTCTTCTTGGGTTATTGTTGATACCATTTTCTTTATTAGTTTATAATACTTGATTTTTAGCCTTTTAATTGCTTATGTGCACTAATCTTTCCTTACTGCATAGTTTTAAATAGTCTTATTCTGGTCATATTATTAGTGCTAGGTAAGCAGGTAAGCGATGAGTTTGATTTATGTTCGCATTTTGCGATTATAACAAGTTAGCTGATTCTGTTGATGAGTGCGGAATTAAATCATAGGAGTAAAAAAAACATGAAGTTATATGTAGGTAATTTGCCTTACAATGTCGGTAACAAAGAGCTAGCTGAAATGTTCGCCAGTTATGGTGAAGTATCAGAAGCTATGGTTATCATGGACAAATTCAGCGGTAGATCTAAGGGATTCGGATTCGTTACTTTAACAAGCGACGAAGCAGCCCAGAAAGCTATTACTGAAATGAACGGTAAGCAAGTTGAAGGACGTGAAATCAAGGTTAATGAGGCTAAGCCAATGGACCCTGATAATAGACCACCAAGAAGATCTTTTGATGGTCCTAGAAGATCGTCTTTCGGCGGCGGTAATCGTGGTGGCGGATTCGGCGGCGGAAGAAGAGAAAGATACTAAAATTTATTTTTAGTTTCTATCTTTAATTCGTAGCTTATTCGCACAAAAAATTTTTGTTTTACTCATTATTTTTTTTGAGTGTTTTGAGGTTGGAGAAAAAAAGGGGTTTGGTGTGTTCTGATAAGCTTAAATATTCTTGATGGTTGTTTATTCTTAATGGTTAATGTTAAAGTTTTTGTTGGTAATTTACCCCTTAGTTATACTGATAAGGAGTTTAAACAACTATTTTCTTCATTAAAACCAGTAACTGCTAGTCTAGTTATGAATGAGAAAACTCATAGGCCTAAAGAGTTTGGTTTTGTTACTTTTTCTTCTAAAGAAGCAGCTGATAAGGCAATATCGCAGATGAATGGTAAGGAAGTTTATGGTAGAAAAATAACCCTCAAAGAGTATATAGTTAAGGAAGAGCCAGGAAGAAGAAGTTAGTTTATATACCCCTTTTTCTAAGGCTTTCTCATGGTTTTTAGTAAAGGTTTAGTGGGTAAGTTGTCAATTATTCCTTTTCTTTTAGCTTCTGCTTCTTGCCAGTCTCCTGATATTCCTAAGCCTAGTCCTCCGCGTAGTCTTAGTAAGGCTTATGATAATTCTTTAGGTGTGGGTTTGGATAATTCTGGGGTTGTTCAAAAAGAGGTTCTTCCTATTAATGATTTTTTGCCTAAAAGGTTTGTTAGTAATGTTGATCCAGAATCAAAACTTTCTGATTTAAGGAAATCTATTGATGAAGAATATGGTGTTGGGAAGTATGATGTTGATATGGTTGATGAAGGTCTAGGAAAGTATACTATTCTTATAACTCCAGTATATGTTGACCCTAGAGTTTTAGTAGAAGTTGATAAATTGTCAGTTAATACTGATAATTCTTATAGAGAAGTCTTTACTGGTTCTCAAAATGATATAGAGAAACAAATGATGGATCTTTGTGAAACCTCTAATTTTGAGGAAGCTTGGGTTCATTTTCCTAAAGTCGGTAAAACCTATGAGAATGGTGTTCGTGAAGATAATAGGTTTGTTTTTCATAAAGAAAAAATTAATGTGCCTAAGAAAGAATTGAGGGATGGGTTAGAAACTCTTGTTAATGGGGAAAAGTATGATAATCGTGTTATTAGATGGTCTAATGTTTTTATGGAAGAAGGTTTCTTAATAAGTAAGGCCGCTTCTAGTGGTTTAGAAGCTGTTCAGTATCATCATCACTTCTCTCTTAATATTAGTGCTGAACAAATCGTTGAACAAGTTGTTAATAACAGAAAAGATTCTGGTCATCCCCAGTTAACTGCTGAAGAATTAGGGGATGTTAAGAAGAAGGCTGATCTTCATGTTAAAGATAGGGATAATTATGTTTTTTCTGTTTCATCAGTCAGTGACTTAAGAATTATAGTCGGTCGTTCTCTTAGGTTTAAAAGGAAGTATCCTGAGGGTAAATTATCTTTCAGGGTTGTTTCTACTAGGGGTGTTTGTGAATATGGTGTTACTGATAAGGGTTATAGAGCTTTAAAGGGTCTTAACGCTGATGAGGTGGGTAAGTATTTGAGCGTTATGGCCAAAACATGGGGTAATATTATTCAAAGAACTGATATAGATCTTAAAACTGCCCCTATTAGAACTCCGCAAGAATTAGCTAATCTGTTAACTGATGATTACGTTTATGTTAATTTTTACCCAAAAAAATAGTTTATTCTGTTATTGTTAATTGTTCTCTTACCATTTTTAGTTCTTCTTTCATTCTTCTTGGTACTTCTTTATTTACGTGTTCTGATACTGCTCCAAGTCCTCGGCGTATTCCTTCAACGTCTGATTCCCCATGACCCTTAATGAAGACTCCGGGCACTAATAATGCTGCACCATTAGCTCTTGATGGGTTATATTTTTCTTTTAGAGGATAAAACACTGGCCCTAAGATCATTGCTGCCGCTGGCGCTAATATTGCTTTTGCTAAAAATTTTCTAACTGGATATTTGTTTAATGCTTCTTTTATTTCGCTCTTTGCAAGAATAACCGTTCCTCCGATTGTTTTTATCCCGATGTTGCCAACAAACCCGTTGGATATTACAGCTTCATATTCTTTCATCATCCAGTCTTTAGGTTCTACTAAACCGCTATAGTTTATACATCTGGTTTCTCTTAACTTCTTATCTACTTCTGTTATTGTTGGTCCGCCTTTTTCAGGTTCTTTACCTATTGATAATAAGCCTAATCTTGGATTGTCTACTTTTGCCACAGCCTTACAATAAGCATGTGCTAATAATGCTAAGTCTCTAAATCCGTTAACATCCAGATTATCTGTTCCTCCGCCAACATCCAAGAGGTATACTGGTTTTTCTCCTTTTTTCGGTAGTCTTGCTACTAGGGGCATTGATTTAATCCCTTTAAACCTTCCAATTGTTGTAGCAACATAAACCGCTACTGCTTGAGTGTTTCCTGATGTGTATAATCCGTCACAATCGCCTGCTTCTAACATTTCAAGACCTTTATAGAGTGCTGTGCCCTTTCTTTCTCGACGTATGGCACTAATCCCATAGGGTGTTGCTCTACCATCAACGACTTCTATTCTGTCGCTTCCATCAACCATTCCTTCAAGAAGTTTTCTGTCTCCTCCTAGGATGATTCTTGCCTCTTTGTGTTCATCTAAGAATTCCAATGATGCCCTAACTACTCTTTCTTCAATTTTTTGTTCTTTTCCGTCCTTCCCAGTTATTGTGTCTCCTCCAATTGCATCAACATATATTCTTACTTTTTTTGGTGTGTGACCTGACATCTTTTTTGTTAATTACTAGGCCTATAAAAGCTTTAATGTATTGTACTTTTTCTATTATCAAAAAGTTTAATAAGTTTTAATAATCATCTTTTTTATGGTAAGTTTTGGTGCAAAGGCTTACAGGATTCGTGTTGATGGGAAGGTTGATTTACGTACTGTAAGAAATTTTAGGAATCTTCCGTGGTATGGTCACATTGATAATACTCGTAAAGATGAAATGATAAGTCTTGGTTATAGCTCTTCTCGTATTGCTAAAGAGCTTGGTACTGATCGTCGTAATGTTCATGATTATGTTAAGCGTAAGGGTGAAGAATTTCTTCTTGATTGGTATGACAGAAGAAACTTTAGGATTATACTTGAAAGAATAGCTGATAGTTATAATAATTCTAGAACCGGTTAATTATTATCTGTTATTATAATGGGTTGTACTGTTTTCCTCTGATTATTGGTTTTTTTGATATTACTATTATGCTCTTTTTTCCTTTGTTTTCGCTAACCCAAAATTTTTTTAGTACTTTGTCATCTATTTTGAAGTTTTTTCCGTTCCAAGGATCATTTAAGATTATTATTCCTTTATTGTAACCTATTGCAACAGCGTAATGTCCTTCTTTATCCTCGGGATTTTTGAAGCTTATTATTACTGGTAATCCTGCAGTTATGAAGTGTTTTATTGTGTTAATGTTTGACTGGTTATGTACATAGCAGTATAATCCTTCTCTTCTTACTAGGTTAATCATTTGCTCATGAGTTGTTCCTGTTTTTTTCTTTGTGTGTGCTTGGTGTGCTAATATTATTTCTGGTTTTTTTATTCCGAAAAATTCTAAAATCATTTTTAGGCTTGCTGGCCCGCAAGTATAATCAGTTTTTTGTTTATCGTATGGTACTTTTAGTATCTTTCTCAACACCTTTTTTTCTTTAACCATTAGTATTATAAACCTGTTAAGCTTTAATAGTTTTATGCAAGCAATAATTGATACTGGATTCATCATGAATCATATGAAAAATGGTGACTCATTCATTACTAGTATAGAGTCTAAAGGTTACAAAATAAGGGTTTCTAAGATTATTCTTAATGAATTAAAAGATATTGCTAACAGTGTTAAGTCTGGTGTTGGAGATAATGATTTAGCTAAAAAAGCTTTAGAATTATTCGGTGACCATAAAAGGTTTAAGAGGGTTGATATGGGTCATGGTCCTACAAATGAGTCATTAATTGCCAAGTCGCAGGAAGGATTCTTTATAGGTACTTTGGATAAGGAAGTTAATCGCAGGATAACTAATAAGTTAGTTATTTAGTTTTTGTTACCTTAACACTTTTTTTCTCTTCTGGTTCTTCTTTCTCTTTTTTGTTAGGTAAAAATATTGGTGTTATCAGCATTAAGAATCCTATTATTAGTGTTATTATTCCGTTAATTTTTATTGCGTGGAATATTGGAGTTATTAATTGTGTTATTCCTGGCTGAATTATCGGGAAACTCGTAGATATTTGTGTGTATAAGAGGTTTCCTATTATGCTTGAAATAATTATTACTATTATCCCGGCAATAATTAGCGCTATTCCTACCCACCTTATTGATGAATTAAAGTTTTTTCCGTTAATAAGTAAGATTATTATTGTTAAGAATAATATTAGTCCTTCTATTAATAATATCCCTTTATTGTAATAGTTTACGTAAGTTTTCGCGTTTGTTAATGTTCCTTCTTTGTCGAATAAGTCTAAAACATTAATTTTTTGTTGTAGTCTTCCTTCTGGAGTAATATTTTTTTCTATTTCTAAGTATAAGTTTTCTCTTTCTGACTCTCCTCTTACGTAACTTAATGATTTTTCTATTATTTGTGTTAAGAGTCCGCTTACGTTATAAGTGATGTTTGTTCCGCCTTCTCCTAATAGTTTGTTTATGTTTATTTTTTCTATTGCTTTTTCGTATAGTTGTGGGTATAATAACTGTTTAACCCCTAATGATATGTTTAGGCTTATTATTAAAGAAACCATTACTAAAGTTATTATTAGAATTGATGATAGTTTTATCAGCCCCATGATTTTTTTAGTTTATTCATGTTTTTAAAGCTTGATAGTAGATTTGTTGTTTTATAATTAGAAAGGTTTAAGTATGATAAAATGTGCCTTTTTTTATGGTTAGGGATACAAATTTTGGTTTAGTTAGTAAAATTTTAGTTGCACCTTTATTGTTAGCTTCTTGCGTAAGTGCTAATTCTGATTATGTTAAAAAAGATTCTCCTGTTAGCCAAAGACCTGTTGTTAGTGGCCTAAATAATTATTCTGGTAAAGTGGTTCTTGGTAAAGACTACGTTCCTGGTTCTATTTTCTCTAATGGTGGTAGACCAGTTAATACCTATGACGAAAACATTAGGGGTTCTCTTTATCTTGATGGTTCATCACATGCTCAAATTGGTGGAATAAAAATCGGCGGTGCTCTTAACGCTCCAGTTTCTAATTATGAGCCTCGTGTTTTAACTGCTGAAGAAATGGAAGAGCAAAGAAGGAGAGCTATCATATTAATGCTTATAACTCAACCTGTAAAGAATCATTGTGAGCCTGTTCCATCAAACGGCGCTATTATTGGTGGCGTTACAATTGACGGTGTAAAAGTTAAGTAATTTTTAAGAATTTAATAACTTTATTTGTTTTTCTTGTCTTAGTGTAAAAATTCTTGTCTTTGAATTTTTATAGTTGAAAAACGTCTTACTTATTGCGTTTTTCATAAGTTCCCATCATTTCTGTTTGTGCTATTACGCTGCTGGCCATTGCTTTTTCTATTCCTTCTCTTGTTGCTCCGTCATTCATCAATATTTTTTTGTTTAGTGCGTATAGTCTAAATGCGTATCTGTGTCTTCCGTCTGGCGGGTTTGGTCCTCCCCATCCTGCTTTTCCGTTAGTGTTCATTCCTTGATTAGCAAGATGTGAGTGTGGTTCTATACCTTCGGGTATTTCCATAGTTTTTGGGTCAATATTGAATAATACCCAATGAGTCCATTCTTTTATGCTAAACCTTTCTTTTACGTATTTTGGTATATCAGGGTCATAAACTATTAGTAGTAATGATGCTGCTCCTTGCGGTACTTCGCTTATTATTAGTGGTGGTGAAATGTTTTCTCCTTCTACTGTGTACTTTGTTGGCATTTCTTCTCCATGTGTGAATGCTGGACTTATTATCTTCATTGTTAATCAGTTGTTATTCCTCCACTTCTTACTAATTGTTTTTGTTCTGGTTTTAGTACTCCTGCTTTTACTAGTCTTCCGTCTCTAGAGTATAGTCTTTCATCGATTGTTACTCCGAATTCTCTTTCAAAAGTTGGTTCTGGTCTTCTTAAACTTAATAATGATACTAAAAAGTCTGCGCATCCTGGTCTTTCATCTAAGTCCGCAATTATTTCTCCTAAATCGTTGTCTGTGTCATTATTAACTCTTAATTCTTGCATTTGGGGGTTATAAGCGCATAGTACTGTTTCTCCGTCTCTGGCTAGAACATAGTCCCATCCTTCTAGAGACTGTGGGGTATCATACCCTTTTTTTGGTTTATTACTTACTTCCCTTCTTCCTCCATGTGTCCATTCTGTTTTCATTCATTATTAACAAAAATTTGGTATAAAAGGTTTATTATACTAATATTAATGTTTTATTTCTATGTCTGATTATGCTGGTGTTATTATAGAAAGGAGTGACCATAAGTGTCTTTTTCAGCTTCGTTCTAAGGATGATGATACTTTTCCTTCTAAGTGGGGTCTTTTTGGCGGTCATTTAAGAAAAGGAGAGAAACCTCTTATTGCTTTGAAGAGGGAACTTTTAGAGGAGTATAAGCTTAAGCTTTCATCAACTCCTAACCTATTTTTTTGTTTTTCTTTATTTTTTAAAAGGTTTTATGTTTTTAGGGTGAATATTGGTCGTAATCATCCTTCTCATAAGCTTATTGATGGGCAAAAAGCTTCATATTTTTTTCCTAGAGAAATGATTTTTAAGAAAAATACTAGTTTCCCCTTAAGGTTATTGATGGCTTATTATTTTCTTTCTAAGCGTATTTGTTTTTTGTGATAACTTTTTTCCTATGTTTTCTTCTTCTAGTATAAATATTCCTATTGATAGTATTGTGAGTCCTAGGAATGTTCCTCCTATTATGTCGCTAAACCAGTGTATTCCTAGGTATAATCTTGAGTAAGCTACGAATATGCTTAGTGCTATCATTTCTAAGACTAATGGTATTCTTGTTTTAGACCATTCTCCTCTTAGGTACTTTATTGACATGTAGGTTGATAATCCTATGAATACTATTGCGCTTGTAGTGTGACCGCTAGGGAATGATAATGTTGATTCTGTAACGATGCTTCCTAGTGGTCTTATTATATTAGTGAATGTTTTTGTCAAGTATAATGCTAATGCATCAATTATCATTATCCCAGCAAAAGTTATTGCTTCTTTCTTCTTTTTAAGTAAATAAAATGTTGCTGACATTAACAGTGTTATTATTACTAATGTTGATGTTTTGAATGCATAATGATAAATTATGAATAGTGATGTTAAAAAGTTTGTGTGGTATAGTGATACTCTTTCTATTGTTAATTTATCAATTTCCGAAAATAATCCTTTAGTTACACTGGTAGTTGTTAGTACGAATAATAACAAGAATATTATTCCTGCGTAAAGCCAGCGCTTATCAGTTTTGTCCTCTTTCATAATTATTTTAAAACTTAGATTTACTTAATAAACTTACTCAAAAATGTTTTTTTATGAGTATTGTCTTCTTACCATTTCTGGCATGTAAGCTAATGCTTTTGGCGGCATTATTATTGATGCTGCTGATCCGCTCATCCCTGCTCCTACTGCTGTTATTATTACTAGGTCGTTAGGCAGTATTTGTCCTTCTCTAACTGCTCTTCTTTGGTAGTCTTGTCCTCTTACCATAGAGTCAAATCCTGTTAGGCATGCTGGTACTGATATGTTCCCATTATCTTCTAGTCCGGAAGCGTAGTATAAGTCTGTAATTCTTAGTATTCCTTCTCTTCTTAAATCTCTTTCTAGTGGTCCGTTGATTCTTCCGTTAGCTTGGTGTGGGCAAACAACTACTCTTCTCTCTCCTTTAGGGTTGTGTTTCTTTATTTGATCAATAATTGATCTTCTCATGTAGTCTATTGCTCCTGATTTTACTAATGCTCCATCAGCCATTGTTATGTGTGTGTCAACATCGTCATATAATGCTGCACTATTGCTCATTCTTGCCTTTCTTTCTACTTCTGACATGTAGGGCATGCTTTTGACGTATCCTGGTGTTTGTGCTCCGTGTTCTTCTGTTGTTGTTTTTGATGCCATCGCTGCTGCTCCAACTCCGAATAAGTAAATGCTCACGTCGTATCTTCCTTCCTTTGTTTTTCTTACCAGGCCTTTAACGTCTTCTGCTCCAACTACTAATACGTTACCGTTTACTTCTCCTGCTCTTACTAATGCGTTTGCTGTTAGTAGTGTTATTGGGAATCCTGCACAAGCAAAAGATGTGTTTTGTGCGTAATCAATGTTTAGTTTTATTCCATAATGTTCTGTTAGTCCTTCTTGTACTCTTTGTGCTAGTGTTGGGTATTTTGGTATCCTGCTTTCGTGGGCTGACATTATTACTTTTAATTCTGATAAGTATTCTTTAGGGTCCATTCCTGTGCTTTCTACTGCTTTAATTGCTGCTTTAATTGCTAAATCTTTTAGTTCTTCTTTTTTTCCTACGGGTCTTAGCCATCTTCTTGATTTTATTCCTATTCCATCTCCCTTTAGTTCTCCTTTTCCGTCTTTGCTCATGTCGCCCCCGCTTGCTTTTTGCATTATTTCAACTGTTAGAGTGCTTATTTCACCGGGGTTTAGTGCTCCTTTTTTGAAGTCAACTACTTCTAGTCCTGCTAAGAATTCGTTAGGTACGATCATTGATCCTAGGCTAACTCCTGTTCCTACTGGTGTTAGGTGTCTTCTCATGAATTATTTACTAATCGCAGGTTTTTAAGTTTTGTCAAAAAGCCCTTTTTCTAGTAATTCTTTAGTGGTAAGTCAACTATAAATACTTCTTAGTCTTGAATTATTTTAGAGCTGACTGGGGATAAATCAGTTGTCCTGGAAAGGATGTACTTGTATAAGCCTATGTTGGGTGCTAACAATTAATTTAGCGACTGGACTATAACTCGCTTTATGAAACCTGTACTCATTAAGCACATCACAAGCACGACGGAGATAACCTTTAATAACTGGCGGAGAGGTTAAGCACATTAATCCGAACCGGTTGAGGCACTCCTCACTGAGTCCAGATCGTCAGCTCTTTAAAATCAAAAAAAGAACAATGGCAAAAAGAGTTAAGCGTAATAAGAAAAAGACTAGGCATTCTAAAATTAAGAAGTTTATGAAATTGTTTAAAGGTAAAAAGAAAACTGTTAAAAAAGTTATTAAGTCTTTAAGGAAGAAGTCTGGTTCTAAGAAGAAAAGAAAGTAACTTATTATTAATAAAGTATAAAAATAGTGTTTTTGTTGTTATTTTTATGGTTTCAGTATTGACTGTTAATGATCTTGAAGGTAAGATAGGCCTGGTTACGACTCTTAATGGTGAGATTGCTGGCGGACTAAATTATTCTTCTCATAGTGGTGGATTAATCATTGGTGGTCCTGATGGAGAGATAAGGAGTTTTGTTATGCCTGGTGATAGATTGCAGATAGGTTCAAAAGTTTACGTTGTTCCTAAGAATGGTGTTAGTAAGAGTGATTACTTAGCTAGTATAAGGGCTAAAAGATGAGTGCCGTATTTGTTATTGAGCATTTGGAACCGCGAGTTTCTAAGTGGGTTCTTATTGAGTATGAGAGAATTTCTTCAATTGTTGGAAAGGATAATTTGTGGTTAACAAATGTTAAGTCAAAAACTGATAGGTCTAAAATTTCTAAGTTTGGTAAAGTGTTTAAGGATTCTGTTAGTAAGATGAGTCTTAATTATTCTTGTGTTCTTGATCCTCAAGCTGATCAACTCTTGAGTCCTGATGATTCCGCAAAATTCAAATTTTTTGTTTTTGGCGGCATCTTAGGTGATTATCCTCCTAAGAAGCGTACTAATAAGGAACTAACGCAGTTTTTGCCAGATGCTGATATTCGTAATATTGGTGATAAACAATTATCAACCGATAATGCGGTGTGGGTTGTTAACAAAATTGTTAATAACAAAAAAGTTTTTGGTGAACTAAAATTTCGCGATAGGTTGGAAGTTAGGATTAATGATGTAGAATCAATAATTCTCCCTTATCGTTATCCTCTTATTGATGGAAAGCCCTCTGTTTCACCAAAAATTATTGATTTGTTAAAAAAGAAGAAAGGAATGTAAAATCAATTAATATGTGTTATTCTTTAGTAGTTACAAGTAGTAAGTTTTAAATACTTTGAAATAGCTTTTGTTTTATGGTAAATAAGTGTGGCGACTCTTATGGTTTTAGTGAGGTTTATGATCTTGCTATCTCTTCTATTGCTAAATCTGTTCTTTTAGCTTTTGGTGTTGGTTCTATTATTTTTCTTTTTAGTGGTTTAGAAAAGATTGTTCATGATAAGGCTGATGTTGATAAGTTTTTTGTTAGTCCTGATGGGAGTGTTGCTAATTCTGGTTCTATAAGTCATGATCTTAGGCGTGTTTCTGAACTTTATAAGTCTGATTTGAAGAACATGGGTTATCGTTATGATTCTAGTAAGTCTGAATAAGGCTTTATTTTCTTTTTTGATTAGATTTTTAAGGCTTGATGATTATCCTTTTTTATGATTGGTGATTATTTTATTCTTGCTTTTAAGTCTGTTAAGCATAGGGGTCTTCGTTCTTGGCTTACTATACTTGGTGTTATGATTGGTATTGCTGCTGTTGTTTCTCTTATTTCTTTAGGTGATGGTTTACGACTAGCTGTTACTGGTCAGTTTTCTGATCTTGCTCCTGATAGGCTTGTTGTTCAGAATGCTGAGACTGGTTTTGGTCCTCCGGGTTCTACTGTTATTAAGAAGCTTAATGATCATGATGTGCAGGTTATTAGGAGTGTTTCTGATGTTTCTTTGGTTGTTCCTAGGGTTATTAGGACTGTAAAGTTTGAGTATAATGAGATTGGGACTTTTTCTTATCTTGCTTCTATTCCTAAGGATAAGCGCGGTGAAGATTTTATTTATGATAGTTTTACTATTATTGTTGAGCAGGGTAGGCTAATATCTGGTAATGATCGTGGTAAAGTGGTTTTGGGTAATGACTTTATTGCTTATGATAAGTTTGATAAAAAGATAAGTGTTGGTAAATCTGTTAATATTTCTGGTAAAATGTTTGATGTTGTTGGTGTATTAAAGAGAGCTAGTACTTTTACTGTTAATTCTGTTGTTCTTATGAGTGAGAGCGATATGAGGGAACTATTAAGTCTTGGTGATGAGCATGACTTGATTGCTGTTCAGGTTAGTGATAAAGATAAGACCAAAGTTGTTTCTGATAATATTAGGAATGCTATGAGAGATGATAGGGGGCTGGAAGAGGGTAAGGAAGATTTTTCTGTTCAGACTCCTGAACAAGCACTAAGTTCTATTAATACTATTCTTAACATGATCAACTTGGTTATTGTTGGTATTGCTACTATTTCTTTGCTTATTGGTGGTATTGGTATTTCTAACACTTTATATACTTCTGTTCTTGAGCGTAAGCGGGAGATTGGTGTTATGAAAGCTATTGGTGCTAAGAATTCTGATATAATAAAGATTTTTGTTATTGAATCAGGACTTATGGGTTTTGTTGGAGGTGTTGTCGGTGCTATTGTTGGTTTATTAATCGCTATTACTGCTTCAGCTGCTGTTAGGGCTCTTTTGCCAGGACTTAATCTTGGTGTTAAAATATCCTTTCCTTTGCTTATTTTTTCTGCTCTTTTCGCCTTTGTTATTGGTATACTTGCTGGTATAGTTCCATCAATACAGGCTTCTAGGATGAGTCCTGTGGAGGCTTTAAGATCATGATTGAAGACTACTTTTTTTTAGCTACTAATAATCTTAAGCGTAGGAAGGTTCGTTCATGGCTTACTATGATTGGTATTTTTATTTCTATTGCAACAATTTTTATTCTTATTAGTTTGTCTTTAGGTTTGCAGAATGCTGTTACGGAACAGTTCCGTCAATTGGGCACTGACAAGTTTTTTGTTAGTGCTGGTGGTAATAATGGCCCTCCTGGGACTGATACTGGTGCTCACTTCACTCTTGATGATGTCGAGCAAATAGGTAAGGTTCCTGGAGTGAAGAAGGTTACTTACATGGTTGTTGGTAACGCAAAATTAGAGTTTAATAATGAAGTAAGGTTTAACATAGTTATTGGTATTGATTTGGAAACAGCTGATCTTTATTTTGAGTCTGGCGGGTTTAAGGTTAAAGATGGTAGGGCTTTAATGGTTGGTGATGAGGCAGATGTTGGTCTGGGTTATGATTATTCTTATAGTAAAGCTTTCACTGTTCCTGTAAAAGTTGGTGATTCAATTAAGATTAATGATAAAAGGTTTAAGGTTCGTGGGATAATGGCTAGAATTGGTAATCCGGCGGATGACAAAAACATTTACATGCCTGACAGTGTTGCTAGGGATTTGTTTAATATTAGTGATGATCGTGTTGATTACGTAACTGTTCAGGTTAGTCCTGGTGCTGATGTTAAAGATGTTGCTTTGAAGGTTGAGAAGAGGCTTAGGCAGTATAGGGGTGTTACTGAAAAAAATCAGGATTTTAATATTATGACTCCTGAAGAAATACTTAAGAGTTTTGGTAGTATTTTGTCTATTGTTACTGGTTTCCTTTTGGGTATTGCTGGTATTTCTTTAGTTGTTGGTGCTGTAGGTATTGCTAACACCATGTATACTTCTGTTGTTGAAAGAACTAGAGAGATTGGTGTTATGAAAGCAATAGGTGCTAGAAACTCTTCTATTCTTACTATCTTTATTATTGAGGCTGGTATGATCGGCCTAGTTGGTGGAGCAATAGGTGTAGTCTTAGGAATATTTTTAGCTAAATCTTTAGAATTTATTGCTGTGAACTTTTTAGGCACTAACCTGCTCGCTGCTGCTATTCCTTGGTGGCTTATAGTCTCTTGCTTATTATTCTCATTCTTAATAGGCGCAATAAGCGGAGCCTTCCCTGCTATGAGAGCGGCTAAGATTGTAACTGTTAAGGCTTTAAGGTACGAATAATCCTAAAGCTTTTTCAAAACTTATTTCTTTAGCGTCCAGAGCTTCTAGTTTTGGTTTTATTTCATCCCACGAACTATCTGGGCTTCTTGCACATAATTCTGGAACATAATAAGCTACTTCTCCTTTTTTCCTAAAAGTTTTTTGGTGGTATCCTACTGCGTTAGTAACGCAGTTTTCTAAGTATCCTCCAATAAAAACGTTTGGTGATGAATCACTAACTATCCTCGCAAGTTCTTTTTTTGTAGTCCAATGTCTTTTACATATTTCCCAGTCTTCTGGACTTATTTTTTCAGGTCTGACATCAGAAATTGGTACTCCTGAGCTTGTTGTCAAATCAATTATTTTTTTATTCACGCTCCACTTGAATAATGGGTCAAATAGTAAGCATCCTAATTCTGAAAATCCTTCCCCTGAAACCATAGGGTTACTGTAATGCCTCATTACTGTACCATTTTTTATTGCTCTTCTTACTAATAGTGATATTTTTTCGTCTCTTTCTCTAAATTCTGGGAATGGTCCTCCTAGTAAAGTGTCTCCTTTAACTTTGTAAGTGTATGGGTGTACTATGTGTAGTGTTGGTTTCATTAATTTTTTCCTTTTCAGAATAAGCCTCTGAAATGCTAACACCTCAGATAGTTAATGTTGATATCTTAGATTAATAAAACTTGTTGTTTTTTTAGAATGCTTTCTTTTGTTTTTTCTTTCTTACTCTTCTAATTATGAAGAATGATCCTAAAGCTAATATTAGTATTATTACAACTATTGTTCCTATTGGTGATTTTTTTTCATCTCTTTTTCTTCCAGTGTATAAGCTTTCATCATATTTTGCTTTAACGTCTAGGTTTCTTCTAAAGCCGTTTTCGTCGTTGTACTTAATGTTCATCATTATAAGTCCGTTGTGTGGTGTTCCTTCGAAAGTGAATGTTGTGTCATCGTTTTTGTCTAAGCTTCCCACAATGTTTCTTGAGTTTCCTTTAAGTTCTAATGATTCTTGTTTTTCTATATCAACTGTTAATGCTTCAGCGTCGCTTTTTCCCACGTTAAGTATTTCGAAAGTTATTATGTTAGTTGTTAAGTCGTAATCTTTAACTGTTACTTCGAAGTCTGCTACTTGGTTTTTTACGCTTATGTTGAAGAATTTTTTTATTTCTCCGCTTACTCCTGCTTGCGTGTATGATAACCGTATTTCGTTATCTCCGTCTGGTGTGTCTTTATCTATTATTATTCTGTAAGGTACTAGTGCGTAATCAACGTAGTTTGCTACGAATCCGCCGGACGTTAATGATCTTTCTCCACTGTCTCCTTGTTCAAGTATTATTGGGAATTGTGGTGCTAGTTTTAGTTTTACGTCTCCGCATTCTACTTGGCTTATTCCATCAACTTTGAATACTAGTTTTAGGTAGTCACCTGGAGTTGCTACTGCTGGGTCTTGATTAACTAGTGATATGTCTAAGTCGCATACTGGTGTTGTAAAAACAGCACTAATCATTGATGATAGTGATATTGTTATAACAAGTAATAATATTATTGCTCCTGCTCTTTTCATAAAATTAATAATGACTTTTATCCTTTTAAACCTTTTTAAAATAGCGCTACTACTTCTTCTTTTTTATGCTTTTAGAATGACTTTTTATGAGTATTCCTATTGCTAGTAGTGATATTATTATTGTTCCTAACCATAAATTTCTCTTTATTTTTGTGCCTGTTCCTACAATTGCGCCAGTTATGGGCGCTTTGTTAGCTTCTTCGCTTTCTGTGTTGTTATTTTGTGAACTATTCTGATTATTACTTATTGAGTTATTAATTACTGAGTTATTGCTTGTGATGTTAGCACTCCTATTTCTTGAGCTACTTCCTCCTCCTCCGCTGCCTCCTCCACCGCCTCCGCCCCCTCCTCCGCTGCTGCTTGGCGCTGGGGGGTTACTGCTTATTGGTGGAGTTTTCATCATTGAGAATTGTGTGAAGTGGTCAACTTTTATTGTTACGGTGTTGTTTTCTGTGTCTCTATTAATAATTGGTATGCTTGTCCAATTTGATGTTTGATTGTTATAATAATAAACGCTTATTTCTGTTTCGTTAATTGTTGTGTTATCAATTATTGAGTCATTATCAGAGTCAAGGTATGAGAATGTTATTGTTGCGTTGAATTCTCCATTAGTTAAGTTTGATGTTATATCATAATATTTACCTGTTGTTAAGAATCCGTTTGTTGATAGGTTTGTTTCGTTATATTCAATTGCTCTTAGGTCAATATTTGTTATGTTTGGTATGTTATTGAACTCTATAGTGGTTGTCGGTGCTTCTGTTTTGTTATAATCTATGGCAAATATTACTGTTATAGTGAAATTTTTTGTTTCTGTGTTGTTAGCTTGATCTGTTGAGTTACAAGTTATTGATGATTCGCCAATTCCCAGTGTTGATCCTGTGTTACAATTAATTCCTAATGATTGGTTCTTGTTACTTATTGATTCTAAGTATGAGTAATGGTTTATTCCTGAGATATTATTAGTTCTTATAGTACTATTTTTTATTGTTATTATTGGGAGCGTGTTGTTGATTTTTAGTGATCCTGCCCCTGCAACTGACCAAATTGTTGGGTTTGGTGAGTCTCTTCCCCAAACTTCTAATCTGTACCCTTGACCGTTTTGTAAGTCTCTTGTGTCCCACATATATGTTCTTGTCCCGTTTCCTGCTATGTTTGTTAAATTACTATTGAAAAATGATGGTCCTGCAAGTTTTATTTCAAATAGGTCACATTGTGATGTTGCATTCCATGAGACATTAATAATTCCACTAACGTTGCTATACCATAAAAAGTTGTTTAGTAAGGGGTACTGAACGTTGCAATAAGTCACGAATGATTCAGACATTACTTGGCTTGCTAAAAATACGAAACTAATCATTAAAAGTGCTAGTATCAATACTTTCTTGTTAATAACCATCAATTTATTAGATCATTAAACATTATTTAAGGCTTTCGTTTAGTAACTACTTCTTAATGATGAATATTTCATTATTCTTTGTTATGCTCCTCATGTTCATAATCTTTAATAACTGCTAATTTGTTTGTTTTTATCATGGTTAAGGTTGATAATATTATCTCTGTTAAGGGTCTTACTAAGAAGTTTGGTGACTTTACTGCTGTTGATAATGTTTCATTTAGTGTTAAGAGGGGTTCTGTTTTTGCTTTTTTAGGTCCTAATGGTGCTGGTAAAACAACTACTATTAAGATGCTTACTACTATTCTTGATTACGTTCATGGTGAGGTTCTTATTAATGGTCATAATCCTAAGAGCGGTAAGGATGAGGTTCGTTCTTCTATTGGTATTGTTTTTCAGGATTCTAGTCTTGATGATGATTTGACTGCTATTGAAAACATGGATTTTCATGCTATTCTTTATAATGTTCCTAGAAGTTTAAGAAAGAAGAGGATTGAGCAATTACTAAAATTTGTTGGTTTATGGGATAAGAAGAATTTGGTTGTTAAAACCTTCTCTGGCGGGATGAAGAGGAGGCTTGAAATTGCTCGTGGTCTTATTCATCACCCTAAAATTCTTTTTTTGGATGAGCCTACTCTCGGTCTTGACCCTCAAACTAGAAATCATTTATGGAAGTACATTAGGGAATTGATGAATGATGAAGAAATGACTGTTTTTTTAACTACTCATTATATGGAAGAGGCTGATAAGATTGCTGACAAAATTGCTATTATTGATCATGGAAAAATTGTTGCTAGTGGTTCGTCAAAGTCTTTGAAGAAAGAAACGAATTCTCAAACTTTAGAAGAGGCTTTCCTTAAACTTACTGGTCATTCTATTAGGGAAGAGGAAGCTAATAGTATTGATGTTTTACGTCAGGGTGCTAAGATGTGGAGGGGAAAAAGATGAGTACTTCTCCCATTTATGCTATGTGGCTTCGTCAACTTAAGAAGTATTGGCGTTCTAAGCCTCGAATGATTGGTTCTTTAGGTCAGCCTTTACTTTTTTTGTTAGCTTTGGGTTTTGGTATGGGCTCTATTTTTCAAAAAGCTGTTGGTGGTAGTTACATTCAGTTTTTAGCTCCAGGTATTATTGCTATGACTATTTTGTTTACTGCTATGTTTAATGGTATTGAAATTATTTGGGATAGGCAGTTTGGTTTTCTTAAAGAAACACTAGTTGCTCCTGTTCCTAGGTGGAAGATTATGTTTGGTAGAACAATTGGTGGTGCGACAGTTTCAATATTTCAAGGTGTGTTCATATTAGCTATTTCTTTACTTGTTGGTTTTAAAGTTACTAATTGGTCTCTTTTGCCTGTTGCTATATTGTTTATGGTTATGATGGGGTTATTATTCACTGCTATTGGTACTGCTATTGCAACTCGTTTAGAGGACATGCAAGCTTTTCCTCTAATAATTAATTTTTTGATTATGCCACTATTTTTCTTGTCCGGCGCTCTCTTTCCTATTGATTCTGCTCCTACTGCTCTAAAAGTTGTTGCTTATCTTAATCCTTTAACTTATTGTATTGATGGCCTTAGGGCTGCTCTTGGTGGTGTTTCTCACTTCAGTATTTGGCTTGACTTAATAATTGTTTTAGACCTAGTTGTTCTTTCAATGTTTATTGGAACAAAACTTTTTGAGAAAATAAAAGCTTAAAAACCCTAAAATCTTGACATTTTTATGTCATCATTAGGTAGTTACAAGAATGAAGGATTATTCACTGATAGTGAAAGAGAAAGAATGATCACTGAACACATGGCTTTGGCTATGAATTATGCTAGAGATTTTAGCAGGAGCACTTATGGGAAGGTAGAGGTTAGTGATGCAGAATGGATTGCCAATACCGCTTTGTTTAAAACGAGTCGTAATGTTATGCCTAATACGAGTTTTAAGGCTCTTTTTAAAACAATTGTTAAGAGAGACTTGTTAACTCATATGAAGCGTGGGAAGCTTGGTCCGGTTAATGATGATTCTTTAGAGAGAATAGCTGCCTCAGAAAAAAATTATGAAGGGCATAATGGTGAAATGTCTTATGAGGAAAGAGATGCTGTTGATAATTATTCTAAAGGTGTAGACCCTTTATATTTTGAGGCTTTAAGACTTAAATCTGTTGGAGAAATGAGTTGTAAAGAAATATCCGAAAAGTTTGGGATACCTCCAGGCACTGTTATGTCAAGAGTTCACAGGGCTAGGGAGAGAATTAGAGAAACATATAGAGGAAGAGAGTTAGCAGGGGCTTAAATTTTTTTTATCCTAAGCAGTCTTTGTGTTTTATTAGTGATTTATACTTTATTGCTAGGCTTATGCTTGATGATTCTGATTCTATTCCTAAGTCTCCGTTCTTTTTTGCTAGGCTTATTGCTGAGCAAAAGTTTGCTGTTGTTAGTCCTTGTAAGTATTTTGAGTTTAGAACAACTGTTAATTCCGGGTTTTCTATCGTTCCTTCTTTAACACCCGCCGAAGAAATTATGTATGATTTTTCCCATTGTCTAATCCCGGTGTTAAAATTGAAAAATTTTAGTTGTATCGGGTATTCTTCTGGTACGTCTTTAATAATGCTCATTTTGCTCATTACTGGCTCAAAATTTTTGTAAGTTATGTATGTTGGAGATGTAAATGTTTTTGTTGTTTTTGCTTCTTGGTCGTTAATTATTTGTGTTTTTTCTTTATTATCGCTGTTTATGTAGAGTGCTATTGATAGTAAAGCTATTATTGTTACAATTATTATTGTGTGGTTGACTCTTTTCATTTACTTAAATAAAAAGTTATTGTTTTTATATTTCTCCGTCTTTCTCAATGTTTTCTAGAATTGAAGCTATTTCTTTTGTTACGTGTCTTATTGCGTCTTCGCTTGTTGCCATCCTATTATTCTTCATGAATTTTGATGCTGCTGCAGCTCCAGCGATTACTGCCATTTTAAGCCTCTTTTTTTCGTTCATAATAGTGAATAATGTTTTTGACTTTAAAAGCTTGTCTATACTAATTGGATAATTATTAGTCTTACAAATTTTTTTGTGTACAAGTATTTGTACATGATTTTTTCTCTGTTTTTTCATAAAAACTTAAATAGTATTCTTGCAAGAGTTTATTTTGTATCATGACAAAATATTTGGTTATTACTGGGGGTGTTATTTCTGGTATTGGTAAGGGTATTGCTGCTGCTAGTATTGGTCGTCTTCTTTCACCTTCAAAAAAGGTTATTCCTATTAAGTGTGATGGTTACCTTAATACTGATCCTGGTACTATGAATCCTGTTGAGCACGGAGAAGTTTTTGTTATGGATGATGGTGGTGAGGTTGATATGGATTTTGGTCATTATGAGAGGTTTCTTAATTGTACTACTAAGAAGTCTTGGAACCTGACTATGGGTAAGGTTTTTGATACGGTTCGTCTTAAGGAGAGGAGGGGTGATTATTTGGGTAAGACTGTTCAGTACATTCCTCATGTTGTTAATGTTATTAAGGATCATTTTAACAGGATTGTTTTGGAGGAGAATCCTGATTTGTTACTTATTGAGATTGGTGGGACTGTTGGTGATATGGAGAATGAGCTTTACTTGGAGGCTGTTAGGGAGCTTAAGAAGGATGTTGGTAAGGATAATATTTTGTATGTTCATCTTGGTTATGTTCCTATACCATCAGGCGTTAATGAGCAGAAGAGTAAGCCTGTTCAGCAAAGTATCAGTTTGCTCCGGCAGAGGGGTATTCAGCCTGATATAATTATTGCTCGTTGTAAGGATTGGTTGACTAATAAGATTCGTGAGCGTATTGCTTCTTGGGCTGATATTGATACTGATTGTGTTATT
Organism: Nanobdellota archaeon; assembly: GCA_038045945.1. Taxonomy (GTDB): domain Archaea; phylum Nanobdellota; class Nanobdellia; order Pacearchaeales; family GW2011-AR1; genus JAGVWS01. The sequence continues at coordinate 91,160 of JBBSXC010000003.1, read as the reverse complement.
ACTGGTAAGGATACTAATAATGTTTATGAGGTTCCTGTTAATTTTGAGAAGCAGGGAATTGTTAGTTTGATTAACAAAAAGTTTTCTTGGTCTGTTATTCCTGATCCTTCTTGGAATGATTTGGTTTATTCTATGAGTAATCCTTCTAAGGAGTTAAGAGTTGCTATTTGTGGTAAGTATACTGAGCTTGAGGATAGTTATGCTAGTGTTGTTGAGGCTTTGAGGCATTCTTGTGCTCATTTTGGTGTTAAGCCTGTAATTGTTTGGGTTGAGACTACTAATATTGAGGATGGTAAGGTTGTTGTTAGTGATGCATTAAAGGGTATTGATGGTGTTATTGTTCCTGGAGGTTTTGGTGTTAGGGGTGCTGAGGGTAAAATAAAGGTTATTAATCATTGTCGTAATAATAATCTTCCTTATTTGGGATTATGTTATGGTATGCAGTTAGCAGTTATTGAGTATGCTCGAAATGTTTGCGGATTAATTGATGCTAATAGTACTGAGATTAATCCTTCTACTAATAATCCTGTTATTGATTTGCTTCCTGAGCAGAGAGCAATAAGTGATAAGGGCGGTACTATGAGACTTGGAGGTCATGATGTTATAATTAATGATTCTGATAGTTTAGCTGGTAAAATTTTTGGTGATTCTGTAAGGTTGAGGTTTAGGCATCGTTACGAAGTTAACCCTTTGTACGTTTCAGAATTGAGAAGTAATGGTTTAGTTTTTAGTGGTACTACTCCTGATAACAAAATTATGCAAATAGTTGAGATTAAGAATCACCCTTTTTTTATGGCTACTCAGGCTCACCCTGAATTAACAAGTACTTTGACTAATCCTGACAAGTTTTTTTATAATTTTGTTAAGGCATGTATAGGGAAAAAATAATTTCTTTTTTATTTTGTGTCAGGTTTATAAATATTGAAGTATTGTTAAAAATTGATGAAGATAATGTTTATTATGGTGGTGATTTTGTCATTATTAACTGGTTTAGTTCTTGCTTCTTCTGAAATTGTTGTTCATGTTGATTCTTCTGGTAAATCTACTTTTTTAGGTTCTTCAGATAGTGATGTTCCTCTTCCTTTGGGCGTTACTTCCATTGATGGTAAAGTTCGTGGTATTTCTTATGATCTTACGAGTAAAGTTGGTAGTGTTTGGAATTTTTCTTTAAGTATTGATAATTCTGAAATACAGGTTTTTTTACCTCGTAATGTTATAATTAAGAGTACTAATGGTGAGGTTTCCACAAGCGTTAGGAACATTGTTGTTTATTCTCAAGGAAGTGTCCAAATAACTTATGTTTTTGATGATGAAAAAACTTTTTTGTTATTAATAATTATTATTTCTGCTCTAATAATTATTAGTTTATCTTACTACTATTTTTCTAAAGGAAAAGTTTTTTTAAAGCCTGTTAATAATCGTCGTCTTACTCGTGATAAAAAGATTTCTATCATTGAGCCTACTCTTAATAGTAGTGAGCGTTTGCTTATTGGTATTATTAAGGATAAGAAGAGGATTAGTAGTTCTTATTTGAGAATTCTTTCTTCTATTCCTAAATCATCATTTTTCAGGGTTTTACAAGAGCTTGAGAAGAAGGGTCTTATTGTTCGTAAAGGTGAAGGCAAAAACAAAATTATTGAGTTAGCATAAAAAAAGAAAAATTATTTTTTGAAAAAAGTATTATTTTTTCATACTCCACATAGTCTCATTATTAGTCCCATTTTGGTCTCGGCCAGGTTTAATATACATTTTTTCCTTTACTTTTTTAATGGTTTGTCAAATAATTGTAAGGAGGTATAAATAGAAAATATGAATAAGGAAAAAATGCAATTTGCTTTTATTAGCTTTGTTTTAGTTATGGGTTTTTTAGCCAGTGTTAGCGCTGCTGGCATTACTGGTCAGGCAGGAGTTGATATTGATGCTGATACTAGTGTGAGTACAGGATCTGCGGGTTCATCTGCTAGTTCTGACACTTCTGCTAGTGCTAGTGCTGACTCATCAATTAGGGGCCGTGCTTTAGGGATTGAAGATAGAGCTAGAGTCGCTATTGATAGGTCTAACAGAGCTGTTGCTAGAACTTCTAAAGAACTAGCTATGAAGATACGTGCTGATTATGACGAGGAAGTTTCTGTTTCTAACTCTGAAGCTATTGAGGCTCAGTCTAGGGATATTGATGCTTCTGCAAGTCTTGATTCAACACTCAAGGCCAGTACTTTCGCTCAAGTTTCGCAAGGTGAGGGTTGGGCTGTTACGGCTGATGAAGGCGCTTTTGCTAGAATAATGTTAGTTGAGAAGTCCTATGTTAAGTCAGGATCAGATGTTGAAGTTACTAAGAGTAGGGGTATTATAAAAATTGTTGGTCATGAGGCTTACAATTTAGAATTAACTTCTAAGACTGATACAAAAATGACTTTTAACGTTACGTTAAAGGGTAAGACTAGTGGTACTTTAGTACTTGATGAAAAGACTGCCATTGGTGCTTTTAGCACTTGGGGTGGAGAATTAAAGCTTGATTCAGGTAAGACTTACACTTTAAGCATTGCGACAATGGACCATAGACTTAAGGGTGAGGGAGAAGTTAATGTTAGTGCTGATGGAACTGTTAAAGTTTCAGATAACGGTGCTAAGGTTGGCTTCTGGTCTAGGTTTAGAGGATTATTCAAAGCTAAAGCCTAAATAAACAAAAACTTTTTTATTTTTATTAACTTTTTTTTGAAGAAAGAGTTTTGGTGAAGGTAGTTTTTTATTGAACTATTATTTTACCTTTCATTGATGAGTGGAATTCGCAGTGGTATTCGTATGTTCCTGCATTTTCGAATGTGTGTGAATATTTTTGTCCTAATCCTATTGTTCCTGAGTTAAGTTCAGATCCACTGTCAGAAGTTACTGTGTGTTGCATTGAGTCATCATTAACCCACACTATTGTTTCGCCTTTATTAATTGTTAGTGTTTGGGGTAAGTATTTTTGCCCACCAATAACTATGTTTTTCCCTTGATTAGCAGAAGGTTTTAAGTCAAGACCGTTATCAACTATTGGTGCGTCATTATTATCTGTTGGTATAATCGCTGGTTCTGGTTTAGAAATTGTTGAGAATGCTACTATCCCGATAATTATTGCTAGGATAACAACTGTTCCAATAATCATCATTCTGTTGTTGTTTTTAGCCTTAACCATTAGTTTGTTTGCGTTTCGTATCTTTAAATACTTATCAGCTAAAGGATAGGTTTATAAGTCATTGTATGATAGTAACACAATGGTATTTGGTTTTCTTAAGAAGGCTGTGCAAAGTGTTGCTAAGGCAACTGGTGTTATAAAAGATACTCCTAAAGTTGAATTAAGAGTTGTTAGTGATGTTGAAAAGGTTAAGAATCGTCTGCATAATAACGCAACTAACGATTTTGAGAGGAAAATTGCTAATATTGCTTCTAGGATTCATGATGGTGTAAGCATTGATAAGATTTCTTCTCAAATTACTAATGTTCTTTATAATCATGATAACAAAATATCTTCTGATTTTTCTCAGAAGCTAATGAATTTTTTGGGTAATAATAATTCTTCTTTGAGAAATCATTTAGAAGCCTACACTATTCGCCCTGCCCTTAATGCTTTACCAGTTAATAATAACGTTTTTCTTATGAGTGATTATTCTAAGAGGATGACTGGTATTGCTGCTAGTGTTGTTATGGCTGCTGGTAGTGTTATGGGTCTTTCAACTTCTGGTTGTGTTAGTTCTAATAATTCTTGTGATCGTAATGATCGTTCTTGTATTTCTTCTGTTGTAGCTGATGATGATTCTAAACCTTCTCGTCTTGATGAGGTTATTGACAATCTTAATAGTTTGCATTATAATCCGGTTTTTGTTAGAGATAAGGTTACTCTTCCTAAACCTGTTAATAATATTGTTATGAATGGCGATAAAGTCTTTGTTATTCCTCCAAGACCTACTGATTCCATGGATGTTCCTTCTTATGTTTCTCTTAGTAAAACTGATTTGGATACTCGTATGCTTAGGAATACTCTTGATCATTACTCTAGTTTGGGCAAAGATGTTTCTTCTGCTTATAACACTGATGATGTCAAGAAGGCTTTAGCTTTGAATAATGATGATTTTTATACTAAACCTGTTAGTCCTATAGTTACGGTTTTAGATGATTCTAAAGTTTCTGGTATGATTCCTGCTGCTGTAACTGTTCCTACTATGGATTTTCATAATTCTTCTGATGTTAAGGATTTGCGTTTTGTTTTGGTTGATAATTCTAAGTCTTTAGAGTCTTCTGTTAAGGCTGATTGGGAAGTTGATGTTAGTTATTGGTCTGATGAAGAGTCAAGTCGGGCTCTTAGTGCTTTAGACAAAATTTATTCAGCTAATGTTACACCTGATTCTGATCCGGACTTCTCTTTTGTTAAGTCTTTAGAGAAGAAGTATAGCGGTATTGGACAAGTTGCTGAATTGCATAACTATTTGGTTTCTCAAGATAATGAGAGAAAGGCTGATGTTGCTTTAGCTAAAAAAATGGCTGATGAGACTGTTAGAGTGAAGAAGTATGCTTCTGATAATGGCTTGGAGTTTTTAACTTCTGATGACTTATTCAAAAATCAAGCTGTTAGGACTGATGTTCCTTTACCTGCTCCTACTGCTGATTTACGTGTTATGCCTGGTGCTCCCTTACCTCCCCCTGTTCAATCTATTGATTTAAAGGTTAGGACTGATGTTCCTTTACCTGCTCCTGTTCCATCTATTGATTTAAGAGTTAGGACTGATGTTCCTTTGCCTGCTCCAACAACTGATTATTCTTATAATTCTGGTTTTGTTGATTGGCATGTTGAGATTGATGGTAAGAGTAAGTTATACCAGGGTTTTATTCAGCGTACTATTCATAGGGGTCAGTCTGAAACTTTTGATAAGTTCCCTGAATCTCTTAGTACTTATCATGAGTTAACTGCTGATTATGGTGTTTCTGGCGTTGAGGCTATGGGTGCTTATCTTGATAAGACTCTTGGTCGTAATGACTTAACTATTGGTTTGGAGAAACAAGTTTTAGGCGGCAGTATTATGTCTGGTGCTCCTTTACCAAGCCCCATTAGTTCTAAATAAAAAAGAAAGTTTTCTGAAGAAAATAATTATTTTGTTCTTATTCCATGTTCTCTGTGTTTTCTTCTAACAAAAATTATTCTAAAAATCATGAATACTAATCCTACAACTATTATGAATATTGATAATATTACCATTATTACTTGGAAAACGTTGTCTATCGTTGTTGCTTTGTTATAGAATACTGTTATAATTATGATTAGTAAAAATATTCCTGATACTGCTTGTAATATTGGTGCTAAGTCGCTTATTGACAGTCCATGATGAAAACTCTTCTTTTTCTCCTGTTCCATTTGAACTTATTATTACTTCTTCATCTTATAAGTATTATTAGAAATAATCATCTATAATAGAGTTTCTATATGTTAATCATTATTCTTTTATTTCTTTCATGAAGTAGTACGCGATCATTATTCCTGCTAACATTATTGTTAGGTGGAATCCGTACTCTATCCCTATTAGTGCTGAATAATTCATTCCCACGTGTCTGTGTAAATTGTCGTGTGGCCACCATGATATTAGTATCCATATTATTGATGCAAAAGTCCAGTATGTTCTTCTTCTTTCCTCTTCTTTTACTTTTTTCAGTTGTGGTATTGCTATGTATATTAGTGCTATTCCTATTCCGAATAGTAGTGATTCTATTATTGATAGTGTTATCAAGAATGGTATTTGTGCACTTGTTGGTCCTACTTCTCCTTCTATTGATGGCCACAATTTTGGCCCTAATATTAATGTTATTACTGTTAGAAAGATTACTATTGTTATTGCTATTCCTTTTTTTGCCATTATAAGTTTTTTATTATTGCTAGTATGTTTACTATGCAGTATAGTAGGAATGTTATTAGTACTCCCCAGTGTTTGTGTTTGTATGCGAATGTTATCCATAACAGGTTTCCTGCTGTCCAAACGTAGAATGATGAGTTGTAAGTGTTAAATGATGTTATGTTGAAAAGATTTGCGTTTAGTAGTATTCCTATAACGCTTAGTATTGCTGCTAACCATTCTATTACGTGGTCTTTTAGCGTTTTTTCAATTACGTGCAAAGTTTTCCACTGACCGTCTTTTTTGTATGTTTTAACTGTTGTTGCCATCTCTTTTTTCTTTAAGTTTATAACGGTTGGATTATTTAAAGGTTTAGTCAAGGAAGTCGTTGAGTACCTAAGGGGGAATGTTTATAATTGTATAAATCTTGTATTTTTATTATGAATTTTAAGCCAACAAAATGGAAAGTTATTGCTGTTTTAGTAGTTCTTCTTCTTACTCGTTTAGCTCATTTTCTTTTTTTGGCAAATGAGGATTCTAATTTGTTAGTAATGTCTGCTCCTGGTATTTTTGCTTATGTAGTTTGGAGTTTTTTTGAAAAGAAAAAATAACTTTATACGCAAAGCCCTTAAGGAACGTTATCTTATAAAATAATAATACTTATTAACTATAATCATTATTGTTTTTTCATGTTTAACTTTCGTAGAGTTTTTCGCACTCCTAAACCTGTTATTGGTATGATTCATCTTTCTGGTGATACTCATGAACAAAAGCTTGTTCGTGCTTTGGAAGAATTAGCTATTTATGAGTCTGAGGGTGTTGATGGCGCTATTGTTGAGAATTTTCATGGTGATATGAATAATCTTATGGATGCTATGGAGGCTATTGCTGAGAGGGATAATAAGTTGGTTGTTGGTGTTAATGCTTTAGGTCGTATTGGTGACGCTTTTTCTTTAGCTTCTCATTATGGTGGTAGTTTTGTTCAGGTTGATAGTGTTCAACCTAGGGATTTTGATCTTGATTATTGGTCTGATGTTAGAAAAGCTAATCCTCGCCTTATTGTTCTTGGTGGTGTTCGTTTTAAGTATTCTCGTGAGAGCATGAGGACTCTTCCTGACTCTCTTAAAGTTGCTATGGATCGTTGTGATGCTATCGTAACTACTGGTGAAGGCACTGGTGAGGAAACTCCTATTGATAAATTACAAGATTTTAAGCGTTTAGCTCCGTCTTTTCCTGTTATTGCTGGTTCTGGTGTTGAAAAGCATAATTGTTATGAAACTTTAGATAACTGTGATGGTATAATTGTTGGTTCTTACTTTAAGCCTGGTAAAGATACTACTTTGAGAGTTAATCCGGCAAAGGTTAGGGAAATTATGACTATTGCTCGAGAAGTTAGGTCTAAGTACAAATAATCTTATTGGTTTTTTGTTGTTAGGTTTTTTATTATTCCTACCAGTAATATTATTATTCCTAGTGTTATGAATGTTATTGTTCTGCTGATTTTTAGGTAGTCTATTATTAGGAATGCAAGTCCTATTGTTACTAGTATTACTCCTAGGAATGTTATCATTGTTGCGCTTATTCTTTTTGTTATTCTTTCCTCAAATTTTTGTGTTTCTTTCTTAATTCTTATTGCTGCTTCGTTTTTTACTGATTCTACTACTTTTGCTGCTCCTTCTCCTATTGTTTTTCCTAAAAAGTCTAGCATCCCCATTATTTTGTGTATTCTCCTTCTTTTGCTTCTAGTTTGTTAAATACTATTCTCATTTCTTTTGTTTGTATCCTTACTGACTGTGTTCTTGTGCCTATATTAAAGTTACTTTCTTGGTTTTCGTACACTTTTTTATCTACTAGTATTTTTGTTCTTTTTCTGTGTCCGAATGGTGGTACTGCTCCTATTTTGCATCCTGTTCTTTCTTCTACTTCTGCTTCCGTTGCCATTCTTGTTTTTCCTTTACTCCACTCCATTTCTTCTGATACTTTTTTTTGGTCTACTTTTTTGTCTGCTGGTACGTTTACTATTACCCATGATACTTCTTTTCCTTCTCCGTTTGTGAATAATAATGCTTTTATTCCGCTTTTTAGTTCTACTCCGCGTGTTTGAGCTGCTTCTTCACTGGTTATTACGGCTTGGTGCTCTTGGTAACTTGGGTGCATTTTCATCACCTCAAAAATCTTTTTTATTACTTCTACTTCTTGTTCTGCCATTAGAAAAGAATACTTTTTTTTGTTTATTAAGCTTTTGTTAAATGGTTTGTTTAATTTTTCTTGTACTAATAATTTATATAATGAATGATTGTTTGTTATTTAATGCGAGATTTGAATGTTTCAAGAAAGATTAGAGATATAACTTACATAACTTCTCAGGGTGATAAGGAGAACGCTGCTCTAATTAAGGTTGCTTTACCTGCGGAGCTCATAACTGCTGATAAAAAGTTTTTGTTAGTTTTAGAGAAGTTGTCTAAGGCTGTAAACTTGTTTAATTCTATAATAGCTCAGCAGAGGGATCATGATGTAACGCAGGTTTACAAGGCTATAGAGGAGTATTCTCAAAGCTTACCAATTGGTTCTCCTGATCGTAAATCAGTTGATGATTATTTAGATTTGTTATCTGCTTCTAACTCTTTGTTTGATCATGATGGTTTAGCTATAGTTTTTCCTATAACTCCTGATAAAATTGAAGAAAAATTTATGTTAGTTAAGAATTTTTCGCAAGAGTTTTCTAGTTTGCATAATATTCCTAAAAAACATTTGCCTAGTAGAGGTTTGTATCCTAAGGATATAACCCATGAGGAATTATCAAAATTATCACTTTCTGATCAGGAACTTATTAATTCTAGTGTTGTTAGGGATGAAAGTGGTGGTTTAGTAGTTGTTAATAACGAAAAAAAGTTTTTGTTAGTTATTAGTAAGGTCATTAAAGAATTAGAGGAAGTTTTGCCTTTGGTTGATGGAAAATTATTGGTTTATCTTAAGGCTGTTATTGATGAGTTAAGATCTGGTTCTAAAGTCCATCGTTTTGCTTCGGATATTGCTTGGCTTAAGAACGATCACGAAATTGATTTTAAGTTTAGAACGGCTGAAGAAACTTACATTGATGAATTTAAGGGTGTTAGGGGAGGGGCTGCTTCATCACTTATGTTAGTTGATAAGAAATATATGGGTTTATGTAAAAAAATCAGTTCACTCCTACCAGAAATAGAATCAACTGCTCCTTGGAAAAACAAAAAGGTTATTGTTGATTCAGCTATTCCTGATTTAAGAGTTGTTAATGTTATCTCTTGGTCCGGTGATTATGATGATTTGCCCTTCAACACTATGGCTCAGGCTTTACCTAACGAAAAAGAAGTTATTGATAAGCATGGTTCTAGACTTATGATTTACGGTAATATTCAAGAAGCTATTAGGAAGTCTGGCATTTATGATATTGTTGCTAAAGAAATGATGACTAAGTCAGAACTGCAAAAGTATAGTTCAAGAATGAATTATGATTTGACTATGAAGATGACTATTGCTCATGAACAAGGACACACCACCGGTGGTGTCGTTATTTCTAAAGATCCCAGAATTGTTTTCGGTAAGGATTATTCTGTTATGGAAGAAGCTAGGGCTGAACTAATTTCTATGTTTGCTTTACCAATAATGGCTAAGCATGGCATTATTGATAATGAGGACGTTGTTGCGGGTTATTACTCAATGCTCCAAGCAATAGGCGTTAATTTGCGTGTTAATCCTCTTCATCATGCTGGTTCTCGTAAGATGATGTTTAATTTTTTTGTAGAACACGGAGGATTATTATCGGTTAATGAGGATGGTAGGGAAAGATTCGTTGTTGATCCTGTAAAAATGCCTTTAGTTGTTTCTAAAATGCTTGCACTCATTGGTAATTTTAAAGCTGAAGGTAAAATTGATGATTTTGTTAAGTTTAAGGATCATTATTTTACGAGCGATCCTAAAGGCCAGGAAGAATACTTTAAGAAAAAAATTACTGGTTTACCTAGGGGCAGATTACTGATTTTTCCAGAGTTAAATGATGGCGCTTGGTCTTTTAGTGATAATTATCGAGACCAAAAAAAGACTTTAAAACACCAAATATAAAAGAATACTTTTTTTATCTTTTTATTACAAGTTTATCCACTATTTCTAATCCTTTATCATCTTCAAATTTTAAGAATGCTGCTAATTGGAATAATGGTTCAATATCATCAATTCTTGGTAAGTTTTTTGTTTGAGGATTAGAGAATATTATTGCGTGTGGGTTACCGTATCCTGTTCTTGAGTCGTGGGTGTAAGCAAAAGCTGTTTTTTTTGGTGCTACTAGCCCTTTTCTTCCTGATACTATTTCCGCCCATTCTCCTTCTTCTAACCCTAATGGGTATAGTTCTCTTAATCCTGATTCTGCATTAACTGTTAATTCTCTTAAGTTGTTTATTCCAGGCCACCACATGTTTCTGTATCCTGTTCCAACAGTCATGAATAATTCTGCTACTCCGTCTTTTCTTCTTGGTGTTAGTTTTGGCGGTAATCTTTCTAGAGCGTAACTTTCTCTTGTTCCTGTTCCATCACGAGGTCTGAATAGTACTAATTGTAGTTTTGATGTTCCTATTCTTCCTTTCCCTCCCTTTATTCCTATGTCTAATTCTGTTTTAGCGGTATAACCCTTTTCTGGGGTTTCTTCAAGTTCTCCTAAACTTAATATTTCTGCTCCTAAGCTTTGTGCTCTTTCTTCTAAAACTTGCATTCCTAAAACAGTTATTTCTCCTAAGTTTAGTGAGTCTTTAGTGCCAAAATTGTAATACATAAAAATGTTGAGAAAATTACAATTTTTAAGTATTATTGTAGTAAGTTTTTTTTATATTTTTATTATTTCTGTTGCTGCGTATCTTGTTGATACGCTTATTTGTGGTTTTATGTCTTGTCTGTGCTTTATTAAATCATGGAATGTTTCTAGTGCGTCTCTTGGTGTGTTGTTATTGGTGCTTAGGTGTGATAATACTACTTTTTTTAGTTTTTTTCTTGCGTGTTCTAGGACTGCTAGTGCGCTTTGTTTGTTTGATAAGTGTCCTGTGTCGCTTGCTATCCAGTCTTTCAAAAATTGTGGGTATCTTCCTCCTTTAAGTAATTGTAAATCATGATTTGATTCTAAGCATAGAATGTCTGATTCTTTAATGTTGTCATCAATGTTTTCACATGTGCTTCCAACATCTGTAATTATTGATACTTTTTTTGATTCTTTTGTAACGTTGTATGATACTGGGTCCGCTGCTCCATGATTCTTTTTGAATGATTCTACAGTCATTCCGCCAATATTTGTTTTTTCTCCTTTTTTTATTACGTTTTGGTATTCTTCCTCGCAAAATCTTAATGCTTCAAAAGTTTTTTTTGTTGCGAATACTGGTATTTTTAGGTGTCTGCTTAACACGTCTGCTCCTGCTATGTGGTCTGTGTGTTCGTGAGTTATGAATATTGCCTTAACGTCTGTTATGCTTCTGTTAATTGATGTTAATCTTTCACTAGCTTTTTTCATGCTGATACCGCAATCAATAAGGACAGCGCTGTTTGTATCAGTGTTATTAACCCAGAAACAATTACCCGAACTACCTGAAGATAATGCACTAAACTCTAACATTTTATCGCCATATTTTTTTCTCTTAAGAACTAATTATTTTTTCTTGTTATTAAGCTTTTCTTTTAGTACCAGCATAACCATTTTTTGTCGCCGTTCTTTATCTGTTCGTATAAGTATTTGCATTCTCCGTCAGATTTTGGTTTTTCTGCTGTTTGTGTTTGGCATATGTTTCCTGTTTCAGCTAGCCAAGCGTCCCATTGCATTTTTGCGAATTGGTATTGTTCGTGCCCTTGCATGTAAGTTTCATAACAATTTGATGGTTTTTTACCTTTAGTGCTTGTTTTTGTATCTGTCATTTTTATTTCCTCTTCACAGAATGATAATGGTGCTGCATTATTACCTCTCTTTCTGTTAATGTCGCTTGCGCACATGCTTGGTGCTTTCTGACCACACTTAATTCCACAAACAACAACCCCGGTATCATCACATTTTAGTGCTCTAGCATCCTTACCCATTGATGTGACGCAGAATGAGTCTCCTGCTTTGTAAGCAGTGCATGTTACTAGTTTCTTAGTTACTTTTGGTGCTTGGTAAAATTCGCAAACTTGGTATCCTGTGTACCCGCTTATTTCATCAGTTGCTGGCGCGCAATCCTCTACAACTGATGCTATGTCTTTTAGTGTTCCTTTAGCGAACATTTTTCCGAAGAATAATTTTACTTTGTTAACTATTCCGCTAGCTCCTAGGTCTGCTTTACCGCTAAGGTAGTAGCTCGCGAAAGCAGCCATAGTGTTAGGTTTTTTTAGCATTACGTCAAGGTTGCAAGAGCTCATAGTTGCTCTATAAGAGTATTTTCCTTCATTAGCCACACTTACTCCTGTGATTATTCCATCAGTTATTGAGATGTATATGTCATCATTATCTGTTATTTCAACTAAGAATACTCCATTAGTTATGAGTTTTTTTAGTTGTGATGGTGTTTCTGTCTTACAATCTGTTAGTTGAGTATTAATTGATGGTATCTCGGCAAGTAATGCCTTAGTTGTTTTAGCTTCTACCTTTATAGGGCAAGAAGCAGCCATAACTCCAGAGCTAAAAATTATCAATGATACTAATAATATTGAGAATACTAACAATTTTTTGTTATCAAAAGCCACGATTATAAACAATCATTTGACATATTTAAATCTTTTCCAGATAATTTTAGTTCTTAACCAGTTCTTTTTGGTTTCTTATCATTAAGTAAACTGCTGGAATTATGAATAACCAATGAACAAAAAAAGTTAATGCTAAGCATCCTAAGGCGATTATTGAATTAAAAACGACTAGTTTGTTAATTTTGCCTTTCATTTTTATTACTTATTCCTGTATATTGATATTATTATTGATGTGCCTATTACTAATTCTGCTATTACGCTACCGTAAGCTCCTGCAAATAAATCATAAATTATCCATAATAGTCCTCCAAGTAGTGCTAAATAACGAATGTTTATAGTTTTGTCCTGCCATCTTGCAATAGTCATAAAGATTATTCCTAAAAGAGCGAAAATGCTGTAGTAGCCTTGCCAAGTTATAATTGTTGCAATGATAAATACTAAGATTATTGAGTAAAGGGTAATGTTGCTTCTAATCCATTTTTTCTTTGTTTTAAATATCAGTAATGTTATAACAAAGATGTTGATTATGTTCATTGATGCTCCAGTCCATGCTGATAGCAGTAAAAAGTGCGTAATCCAAAATAATAGTGCTATTGCTTGAAATAACAATATTTTCCATCTAGCTTTAGCATGGTAAGAAATAGCGAATAGTCCTAGTGCTATTATTGCTAATGACTGTATTAACAGGTTATTATAATCCATTTTTTATTTTATTATTAGTCCTTTTACTACTGCTTCCATGTACAGGTTTCTTGGACATCTTCTCGTTTTTATGTCGTTTGCGCATATTATGCAGCATGAGTTAACTGGTGTTAATATTTCTTTGAGGCATTTTGGGCAGGTGTATTTTTGTGGTGAGAAATCTATACTTGTGCTAGCTCTAGTGTTTTTGTGGCATAAAGGACAATTAAGAGTGTAAGATTTAGGAATCTTCATAACACTCTTTTTAGGCATGAATAATGGTTAGTAAAGGCATTATTTAATCTTGTTGTATAACTTTACCAAACAACGCCTTGTATGTGTCTGAGATATTCTCCCATTATTGAAGGGTTAGAATCATGAACTGGGATCATTGTTACGATAACGCTTTGAGAATCATGGGGGAAACCTTTACTAACAACGTAAGAATCATTCCTTCCGGACTTATTAGCTGTTACTTCATAATTTCCTTTTTTACCGTCTATTAATGCTGAAAAACCCTGACTTTTTAGGTAGTTAACAAAGTCTTTAGCAAAATCTTCTGTTTTTTCATCAATCTCTAAGTCGTCATTATTATCTACTAGTAGTCTAGCAGTTAATGATCCGTTAGAATCAGTTCTGTTATCAATCATTATTGATTCAGTATCAATTATTTCCTCTATAGGTGTTTGTCTCAACATTTTTTTTTACTTTCCCTTAAGTTTTTCGTTGTATTCTTGGTCTACTCTTTCTATTTCTTTTTCAAGTGTTGGTAGTGGTTCTGAATTAATAATTGTTTTTAGTCCGTAGAATTCTCCTGCGCTTGTAGTGTTGCATGAGTTAATGTTGCTTTCTCTTACGAATTCTGAGTATTGGGCAGGGTAATCCCCGAATTCTACTTCGTAAACAACACGATCATCTTCAGCTATAATACTTCTAACTTTTCCTGGTCTGTTAATTGGTGAAATCCATTTAGTAATTCCCGGTTTAGCTCTTAAAGGAACACTTTGTAAAGTACCAGTTGTTACACTAGTGCTATCTTTGAATTTTGCGTCAAAGTATGAAGCTTCCTCACCTCTTCTTAATTCTCCATCAACATTAATTTTTTGTAATATATCAATTAGTCCGCCAGTTCTACCATCACCAAGTGCTTGAGTAAGAGTTATTGATTCAGCGTATTGTTCGTAAGGGATAAGTTGTCCATTACCGTCTTTTCTTCCTTTACCTTCACCGTATAATTCTAGAGCGGTTCTAAAGTTTGAAAATTGAGGTCCTAGTATTTCTCTTTGTACTTCTCCTTTAAGTCCTGCTAAAGGATTAACAAGTGTTAAAGTCCATATTATTGGAACTTCTTTACCTTCAGAGTTTTTGCCAGTTGTTAAACCGTAATCTTCAATAGATCCTGATACTGCTGTGTTACCAACGTTTTCTCCGCTTTTTTCATCAATAACTGAAATTATTGAGTGTCCTTGCGGGTCTCCGAAAGCGAAAGCTCTGTAAGAATGATCAGTTGAGGATAATTGTTCACCATCCTTCCATTTACCGCCTCTGCTGTCCCACATACCCCAACTTTTAGCAGGCATTTTTCCCCCAGTGATAGCCATAGCTAAGGGTGAAGAACCAACAGTGTTTCTAACTATTTTATCATTAGTATTAACGTATAAAGAACCGCTGTTTTTGTCTAGGTATGCTATACCACCGTTAGCGTCAAGACCTTTAAGTGCGCTAATAGGGACATCACTGCCAGCTTTCTTAATGTATGATGCAATGTTTAATGAGTCCTGGAAAGGTTTGTATTTAGCAAGTTCAGCGTCTTTTTGAGCAATAAGAGTTTTAGCATCATCAAGTTGAGATTCTAAAAGTTTTTTATCGTTAGAAAGTCCTCTAAGAGAAACTCTTTGTGTGCTTTCACGCAGCATGTTATTGTCTTGTTTTCCATGTTTAAGCTCAACTTCTGCGTCTGGATCAACACTTTTAGAACTGCCTATTAAGTAACCAGTTATTCCAGCAGCTACAAGTCCGGCACCGTATAAAATCTTTTTTCCCATAAGAAACCCAAGTAAAAAGACTATATAAACCTAACGATTAAAGTAACTAAACAGTAGTAACAATCAAGCTTTTGCTTCTTCTAGTGTTTTTATTAGTCTTAATAATTCTTTGTCTCTAAGACTTAATTTTTCTTGTTCTGTTGAACCTAACACCCGGTCTATTCTTTCATACGCGCTGTTTAGTGTTCCATGATCTTTTCCTAATAGTTTTGCTATTGCGCTTACTCCTAAACTTTCATCTTTTCTTGCTATTGCTGCGTATGCGTGTCTTGCGTTTATCACGTCGCTTGTTCCTTTTCTTCCTGTCATGCTTGCTTTGGCTATTCCTGTTCTTCTTTCTATTTCTTTGAATAATTCTGCTGTATCTACTTTTTTTCCGAATAGTAATCCTTGCAGTCCTGCCGTTCCTTTTAGTGCTTTACTTGCTAGTGTGTAATAGTCTGGTTTTTCTCCTCCAACAAAATTTATGTAGTTTACTGCTGATGCTACTGATCCTCTTATTTCTCTCAAGGTTGATTCGCTTCCAAAGTTTTCTCCTAGCGCTCTTGATATTTCTTGGCTTGCTTGCTCGCTAAATCCGTGTTCTGTTATTAGTAAGTCTTTCATTAGTCCTCCTCTTTCTCTTCCTGATGGTAAATGCATTGGCACCCTTACGAATTCTTCTAGTCTGTCTGCTAAGTCTTTGTTTCCTCCTTCCCCAAACTTCATTCTTGATATGTACGCTTTGAGTGTTTCCCCCGTCCCCCTGTATAGTGCTAATACAGGTATGTTTCTTGCTACTGATGCGTCTATTGCTGCTCTTAGGATTGCCTCTACTCCCGGACGGTTTTCTTTTTCTCCCCTTAGTGTTGCTTCTATTCCGTCTAAAACTAATAAGTCTGCTTCTCTTAAGTTTTCTAATTGTCCGTACTCTCTCATTATTGGTTTTTGTTCTCCCATCATTCCGGCTATTGCTGCTGCCATTCTTGCGTTATGTCTTAAGAACTCTGACAGGCCCGGCACGTCCAAATATACTGGTGTCATTCCTGCTTCTGCTAAACTGTAGCATAATGTTGTTGCTAGCGCCGTTTTTCCTGCCCCGTTTGGTCCGTGAATTAATGTTTTTTTTATGTTTGTTCTTACTTCTTTTGGCGATGATGCTAATTCTGCTATCCTTCTTGTTACGTCTACTGCGTAATTGTTTCCTTCATACTTCATTATTGTTTCTGGTTTTGGTAATAACTGGTATTTTGTTGCTGTTGTTTCTAATGATTTTTGTTTTGTTGTTTGCGACCTAACCACTAATAGTTCGTCTTTTGGTCTAACAACAATTCTTACTGTTTTTTCTGCAGGTTCTGTGTTTGTTGCTTCTTCTAATCCTGACAGGTATGATGATGCTAGTCTTCTTCCTGAATCAAGCATATTTTTGTCAACTCCTAAGTATAAGTCCTCTCCTCCCCCTACTTTTCTTAGTCCTCTTCTTAGTTCTTGACCGTAATCATTAGCTCTTGCTTTGTATACTTCATTAGGGAATACTACTACTAGTCTTCCTCCCTCTCCTTGTTCTAATCTGCTACTTCCTAAACTTAATGGTAATTTTCCTCCTAAACTAGCTCTTACTTCTTCATAGAATACTTTATTCTTTACATCCATATCTACAGGAGCATCTGTAGTCGTCATTTTAGTTCACCATTTTTTCATTTAACCTTTTTAAGTTATTACTACCGTTTTTTGTCTTTATAAGAATTATTATGTCAAGAAATACCATTATAATTATTTGTAAGCATTAATAAAAAATTATTTTTTATTGAACATCAAAAACTTTAATTTTTGTGGCTCAAAAGTCTATTTTTTAAGATTTTTGAATTTTAGTGCGCATGAATTAATACAGTACCTTTCTCCTAATTCTTTTGGTATATCATCAAATACGTGCCCTAGTTTGGATTTACACTTTTTACAAATGACCATTATTCTGTGCATTCCATGAGAATAATCTTCTTTTAGCATTATATTTTTCTTATTTGCGTCTGTGAAGCTTGGCCATCCAGTTCCGGAATTAAACTTTGTGTCAGAGGAGAATAAGGAGTTTTTGCATGCAGCACAAGAATATTCTCCTTTTTCTTTATTATCTAAAAATTTTCCAGTGAACGGCATTTCTGTATCCCCTTCTCTCATAACCCTATATTGTTCTGGGGATAATTTTTTCTCCCACTCATTATCGGTTCTAGGTATAATATTTTTCATGAGGTTATTATGATTTTTTGTTTTTAAAAATTTACTTTTGGCATTATGTGGCAGTATGGTTGTCCGCCTTTCTTTCCGTAATAGTCTTGGTGGTATTCTTCAGCTTTCCAAAATTCGCTAGCTTGTGATATTTCCGTAACTATTTTCTTTCCTATTTCTTTCTCATAAACCTTTAGGTAATCTTCTGCTTCTTTCTTTTGTTCTTTATCAGTGTAGAATATTGCTGATCTGTATTGTTCTCCTACGTCTGGCCCTTGTCGGTCTATTGTTGTTGGGTTGTGACATTTGAAGAATAATTCTAAGAGTTTTTTGTAAGTGACGAGTGCTGGATCATAAATAATCTTTATTATTTCTGCGTGTCCTGTACCATCGTTACATACTTCTCTATAAGTCGGGTTTGGTTTTTTCCCTCCCATGTAACCTACTTCCGTTTTTGTTATTCCTGGGACTTTTTTAAAGAGGTATTCTACTCCCCAGAAGCATCCTGCGCCAAAATAAGCTATTTTTGTTTTATTCATAAATGATAATGTTTTTATAAGCTATTAAAGATTTACTTATTTTTTATTGGTAAGTATGGTTTTTCTACCTTTTTTCCAGTAAGTCTTCTTAGCCCAGAAATTATTTTCTTTTCTAGTTCTTCTCTTCTTTCTGATAAAGCTAAAACGTCATCAATGCTTACTCCAGCTATTTCAGCTGAGTCCTGCACGCTATATCCTTCATCTAATGATTCGTAAACCATGCTTGCAGCATAATAACCTACTTTTGCCCTATTCCTAGTATAAATTGGCGTTTTTCTTAATCTTTCAATACCCGTTCTTTCTTGCGCGTCAATTATTGGTGTAGGTGATAAACCTAAAAATTTTGCAATGTCATGGTTTGTTAATTCAGAATTAATGTTTGTTTCAATAATTCTCCAGTTTTGTATTGGGGTAATCACTCCTCTTTGGTATTTTCTTACTCTTAAGTCCCAATCAAGTGCTTTTCCTATTCTGTATATTTGAGCTGTGTGAAATCCGCTTTTCTTAGAAAGTTTTGTTATTGATACTTTTTCTCCTTCTTTCTTAGCTTGAATGTAGGATTTGCATAGTTTTAACAGTTTTTTGTTAAACTGTTCACTATTCCCCCGATAATTTTGGACTTCTAAGATATACTTTGCTGCCATTCTTTCCGCTTGTGGTCTTTGAGATATTAAGTAATCAATAGCTGAATTTACGTAACTGAATGTTTTGAGGGTTTCATCAATAGCTGAGTTAATCGCAGGTAAAGTTCTCCTCAAGGCTCTTTCAACATGTTTCTGATCATCTTTTTTGTCTCTAGCTTCTCTAAGCTTACGAACAATTGTGGCTCTACCAACATCGTAGAGGAATGCTAACTCATCTCTTGAGAATATTGATGAGACTTCTAATAATTCTGCACTATCGATGCTGTTTATTCTTCTAGTGTTAGGGTTAACACAATGTTTTTTTATTATGGCTTCTCGATATTTACGCGCTATTGTTGCTCTGCTGCAGTCATATAGTGTTGCTATTTCTTCCTCAGAAAAAAGTTTTGATGCTTCTATTAGTTCTTCTTTTGTTATGTCAACATGATTTCTTACCAGTGGTTTTCTGTGGCCGTTTGTGACTTCTTTAATCCTTTGAGACATACTAGTTCTTTTAGCTTTATAATCTTCACATAACTCTTCAGTACTTTTTTCTAATAGTAAGCCTAAGAGCTTTTTTTCTGGTAATTCTCTTCTGAGTCTTGATATTTCCGACTTAACTCTAGGTTTTCTTCTATCTCTAGAATCAAAGAATTCTCTGATTTCTGGTTCTGTTCTTCCGTATTTTTTTGCAAGTTGTGGCCTTTTTAGAGATTCTGATTCTCTCAGAACCCTTTCCTCAACCATTTGTTTAGATCTAACCATTTTATGTCACTTGATAGTAATCAAAATAAGTGTTTATAAATGTGATTTATAAGGCTTCTTTCTTAGACTTAGTATTGAGAACTTTTTTCTTGCCTTCATTCTTTTCATAATATCTGTATATTAGGTATTGTATTCCTTGTGTTGGTAGTACCACTATTAGGAATGTTAGTAATGACCACAGTTCCGTGTAGTAGGGTATTGTTATTGGTAGGAGTGTTCTTGATGAAAGTACGTAGTTTATTCTGTCTTGGGGGTTTGTGAAGAATAATGCTATGACATACATTCCGAAAATGAACATTATTGAGTGGAATAGTGTGCTGATTCTAGGTTTAGTTTTGTAAGTAAAGCATAAAGCAAAAATTGTTGATAAGTGTATTATTATTGAGCTAGTAAAATAAAATATTGTTGATGTGTCCGGAATTGTTTCTAGTATTGATACTCCAGAAAATATTTTGTAGACGAATGCTAAAA
This sequence comes from Nanobdellota archaeon, assembly GCA_038045945.1. Lineage (GTDB taxonomy): Archaea > Nanobdellota > Nanobdellia > Pacearchaeales > GW2011-AR1 > JAGVWS01. The sequence goes on along the minus strand of JBBSXC010000003.1, from coordinate 71,250 downwards.
TATAGATTATTTGCGGGAATAATCCAATGTTTACTATTGATTTAACAAAATCGTCCTTTTTTAGGAAGAATCCTATGGCTATTGGTAGTGATGCAAAGTCACAAAACCAAAAAAAGTTGTTATAACCTGAGCTTACATTTCTTATTATTGCTACTATTTGAATAAAGACGAAGAATAATCCTAAAAACAGGTACTTTTTTTCCTTTTCCATTACAAACGCAAACTTTTAAAGTTTTTATATCATTTGGATTTGTGTTGTATAAAATAATACTTCTAAAATGCCTAAATCATCTTTCTGAGAAGTATCCTTCAACTAATTCTTTGGATTGCATATTACTATCAGAATAATTTTTTGCCTCCCCCTCTTTTCCTTCCATCATTAGCGCGCTAACAACTAATAAGTGGTCGTAATCCTCTGTTTCTTTGCTAGAATAAACCTTTGTTCTTTTACCTACTTGTATTGCTCTAGTTACTAAATCTGTTCCTCTGGCGTATTCGCCTAACTCTATTTTTACTATTCCGTAAGCTAGTAATATGTCGTAATCTCCGAATTTTGTTTTACCATAGCAGTACTGCATAGCTAATGATAAGTGATGATCAGCCATTTTTAAGTCTCCTTGGTCTTCTCTATTAAGGTAAGTTCTTGCCAGTAAGTAGTGCGCGTCTGAATCACGAGGGTTTGCTTCAACTCTTTGCGTTAATTCAACGAGTTCAGGTATTGCGTTACCCACTCTGTCAAAAAATGATTTTAATGATTCTCTCTCTAGCACCGTTATCATTTCTTCTAGGGGGCTCCTTTGATCATAAGGTGCATCCTTGTACCTTATTATTTTTCTAAAAGACATTATTTTTTTAGTGTTTGTCGCCTCTTAAAAATGGTAGAGAAAATTAGTATTTAATCAGGAGTAGTTTTTTCATAGACAACATACGATAGAATTTTCTTATTCTTTTATTATCATGTCAACTACTGATTCTAAAACTCTTTGGCCTACAGGGTCTGGTGATATTTTTGTTATTACTTTTCTTGTAAGTTTTTCTTTTTCTCTGTTAATTCTTTCCCATGCTCCTTCCGAGCCGTATTCATGTGCTAACTGGTTAGATAACTTTATTGCTTCTTCAGCTTGAATATGACTGTCTCCTGATAATCCATCATCAAAGTTTAATTCTGAAGTTTCTGGATCTTCCTCTTCGTCGTACCTTATTGCTTCGGCTAAGTCATCGTCAAACATTGTTTCATGAGCTGCTTGTTCTCTTTCTTCTTCCTCTTCAAGTTTTGATAATCTTCTTGTAGGTCTTGGGTTTGCCCTATGAATAACGTCTCCTGGTAGTATTGCTCTGGCCTTTATTCTATCATACTGTCTTGTTAATGTGCTTGCTAGTGTTAATTTGTCATCAAAGGCCATATCTGGATTAGAAAGTGCTCCAAATACTACTAGGTTTAGAACTCCATCTCTCATGTCCTCGGCTCTTCCGCTTTGTACATCGTCCAGGTCGTTTCTTATTTGGTGCATTATTCCAAACTCTCTTGAATACCTCATAATTGCTTTTTTAAGAAGGTCTTGGGGTTTTAGTCCCCCATAGAATGTTCCACAATCAGCAGCGCATTCTATAAGTGCGCTAGTCTTCATTCTTGATGATTTTTCTCTATCGCCTTTTAGTTTCCTCATTAATTCTGCTATAAACTTTTCTGAGTCCTCATCGCTCATTCCTCTGCTGTCTGTTCTTAGCTCTATTCCTTTTGCTGCCAGTCTTCTTTGAATGTCTATTTCTAAACCTTGACCTTTAGCTGTTGTTTTGGCTGCTTCTCTTATAACTTTTCTTATGTAATAGCTTGATATTCCGTCAACTATTTCTAATGAGTCAATAAGTTGTAAGTCTGATGATAGTGTTGCTGCTTTCCATCCGTGAGTGTAGTGGTATGTTTCTTTTCCTCTTCTTTCTTCGCTATTGTCAAATACGTCATCAAGTGTTTCTGACATTGAAATAACTGTTTCTATGCCTGCTAATGCTAATACTAGCCCATAAGGGACAAACGTAGGGTTTATTTTGTAATCCTGCTCTGAAAGGTTAGGGTCGAATTCGTTTGAAGGTTTTTGATTGTATTGGAAACCGTTAGAAAAACCATGTGCTAGGGTTCCTATTAGTGAGTGTATGTATCTTGAGTTATCAAAGTAGTCTGATGGTATTTTTGTTGTTGGAGACATTTCTTTAATGTCACTAAGCGTTTTATGTGTTTGTGACTGATAAACTCTTTTTACATCTTGAAGAACTCTAGAAACGTAGTATAGGTATGGTAATGCAGGCAGATGTTTGGTTTTGCGTATGTCTATTCCTGATGGAAAGAATGGTAAGGCGTTTACTGCTCTAATAACTTCATTTTTACCAGCACTCCTAACTAATTTTTCTAGGTTGTCATTAGATTTTACCATTATATACTCCTTATAAATAGTAACACGTTCTCTTGCTTAAAAGCCTTTCGGCGAAGGAATTATTTTTTTATTCTTTATTATTAATACGAATTTAGTATGTGCTTGCTGATGATCCAAGTCCTAACCCTACTCCACCACTCGAGCTATTATTTTTTCCAGAGGATGACCCTGCACCTATTACTCCACCAATCACTAAATTTTCGTTTACGTCAATGTTTATGTCTGATGATACTCCTAGACCCACTCCTACATTTCCGTTTATATCCATTCCTACTTTGCTTGTTGACATTACTCTTCCTCCACTTATTACTACTCTTCCTCCGCTTTCTTCTTTTATTTCTGCGTCATCTCTTGTTTCTATGCTTATTACTGGTGCCATTATGTACCTGCCGTTTCCTGTAACGTGTAATGATTCGTCTGCTATGAAGTCAAATGTTGCTGTTTGTGTTGATTCTTCATCTACAGTCATTTGTGTGTTTACTGTTAGCCTGTTTGATGGTAGTTTTGCTTCGTGGCTTCCGTTTGCGTCAACTACCACTACTTTTGATACTTCCATTCTTATTTGGTTATAATTGTCTGCTTTTATTTCTTCATCTGCTATTGCTACTACTTCCCCTTTAGCTTTTAGTTCTAGTAAGTCGTATGTTTGAGAATTTGATGATAGTGTCACCCATCCTTGACCTTCGCTGTGTGCTTCTACTTTGTCCACTGTTATTCTTACCTCGCTTATTGTTCCCATGTTTGCTGCTGCATCAGTCATTGCTATTAGTACTCTTCCTTCACCATCTTGACTTTTCATTGAGTTTGTGCTTGTATAATATATTGCTGCTCCTATTAGTGCTACGAGTACTATTACTAGAATCCATGATCCTGATGCCATTGCTTTTTTCCCTTTAATCATTATATTCATTTGTTATTGTGTTTATTTAAAATCTAGTTGTTTTTATTTATACAAATAAACAACTAGGCTGTTTTTCTAGCCGACCTCCAAAGTATTCTGAAATATTTTTCGTATGAGTCTGCAATGTCTTGACTCTTAATTGTTATTACTAGCACTGGTTTTCCAAATATTAGTATTAGTACTGTGTCTTTGCAAACAATTGTTGATGTATTACTATCATACTTTTCTGGTAAGTATCTTGCCTCAGTATACTTCATTTTGTTTAAGGCGGAGAATCTGTCAACTCCTTCTTTACTAAATATTCTTTTCATAAGTATCTGGTTTTTTATTCTTTCTTTATGGAAATCCTCTAAGAAAGATCTTCCCAAGTAATCAACATGTGAAAGTGACGCTCCGAACATTATTATAGAGCTTTTAAGTTTTAGTAAATCCATTAGTATTTCTCTAGCAACGAATATTCCTTCGCTAATCCATGAGGCACTAGCCGTTGTTCCGTGTTGACGAGCATACTTTGTTAATTCGGGCAAGACATTTTCTACTTCTTGTCTTTTTTGGTCCAAGTACCCTTTTAGTCTATCTGGGTGCAGTGCTCTAAATACTCTTTTGCTTTCAATGCTCATTTCCCTTATAAATCCTTTAGATATTAGGCTCCTTATTATGTCATAAGTATTTGATCTGTGTATTCCAGTTCTTTTAGATATTTCTAGTGCTGTTGAGCTTTCTTGTTTTACTAAATCAAGATAAACTTTTATTTCGTTCTTACTAAAACCTATTGACTCAAATATTGAATCAAATCTCCCCTCATCAATAGCTACCATTTTATTTTTTCTCCATTGTTCTTTTTTATTTTGTCTTATTATAGACAGACAAATTTACTATTTAAGCCTTTTCCTAAAATGTTGTATATTTTAAGACAAATAGGCTTATTTTTCGTTTGTATCACTCATTATGCTATAGTTAAATATGTTATTGAATTCTTCTAGGTATGGTTTTCCTTCTTTTGTTTTTTGTAATTGGTTACTAAATTTTTTGCAGAAACAATAGTAGCATATGTTTACTTCTCCTTTATAGCACACTACGCATTCTCCTTCGTTTAACGCATCATAATGCACTTTTTTCTTAAATTCTTTAAGCATTTCTGTTTTAACTGACTTTTTTATGTTTGTACTTTTTAGCCATATTAGTACGTGTTTTATATGGCAGTCAGCACACATGGGGTCCGATATTGTTCTGTAACATATTAGGCATAACTCTTTTACCATTCAATAGCATCGTGATTTTTTATATAAAAAGAAATGCGGTTTTTTGCTAGACAACCTCTGACTCCCCTACTACTTTAGAGTTATTTTTTTCATTTCCATCTTATTAAGATATATTCTTCCTATTGTCCCTATTATAAATAATAAGCATATTATGATCGACGTTAAAAATATTTTCTTCCCAGATATTTCTGTCTGTTGTTCCTTCTGAAGAGAACATTTACCAATTATTTTATCGTATACTTTAAAGAAGTTTTTGTGAGATGAATTGTTAAGGTTTGATGTTTTCTCCGCTTTGCATGGCCATTAGCGGACCTGATAGTTCAGGCTTGAAAGATGTCTCAGGTTGGCTAAATTGGTAAATTTTTTCTTTTCTTTCAAATAATAATTTTTGTTGGCTTTGTATTTTTCTTCTTTCTACTTCTTTTATGCATGCTTGTTTTTTGCTGTTGAATAAGTCGTCTATTTGCCCTACTGGATAGTTTTCTATTCTTGTGCCTGCTTCTAGTATGCTGTCAGCTATTTTGTGTAGTTCTTTTTCGAATTCTTCTATTTCTTTTATTTTGAACTCATAATTTTTTGTTATTCCTAATTTTAGGTAATACAGACTTGTTTTTTCTGGTATTCTGTTTTTTTGTTTGTGTATTAGTAAGTTGTAGAATAATGCTTGTCTTTCGAATGATTTGTCTTCGCTTACGCTATTGCTTGTTTTGTAGTCTAATAATACTGTTTTTTTTGTTCCTTTTTCTGTTGCTTGTAAGTCTATTATTCCTTTTATCCCTATCTTTATTTTCTCGTTTTCTTTTAGTGGGAATGTTATTGTTTCTTCGCATAAGTGTTCTTCGTGTTTTTCTACTACTTCTATTCCTTTTATCATTGCGTTTATGTAATCCATAGGGTTTAGTGTTTTCCCGTTTATGTCTTGGTGTACGTGTAAGTTTTGTTTTTCCCACTGTGTTAATAGGTGTGCGTATGCTTGGTCTCTGTCTATTTCTTTCTTTGCGTATTTTTCTAAGCATTCATGTACTAAGCTTCCTGACAGACCGTAACATACTGGTACTTGCGTGTCGTCTGGTGCTTTTTCTATGTATTTTAGGTAGAATAATAGTGGGCTTTGGTAGTATACGTTTATGCTTGATGGCGAAAGATTAATTGATATTTTTTTTCTTTCCTCTTTTTCCATGATTATAAGAATTTTTTTGGTATTATATAGGTTTTGGTTAGGTAAGAAAAATAACTTTTTAAGAGAACAATTAGCTTAAACCTGAATTGAGAGGTTATGATGAACAGCCATTTTATCATTAGCTAGTAGTTTAATGGTAGACTCGTTGAATTACAGATAATTATTAAGGTTTTGTTGAGTAATTATTGTATTTCTATTACTCCGAAGGCATTCTATTAGTTATATCTTTCGAAAAGTTAGATTGTAAAGAGATTTATAAATATCATAAAACACGTATACAGATGCTTCCTGGAATAGTTTTTGCAATAATAGCTGCAATTGCGTTTGGTATCTGGACCGTTTTTCATCAACAGGCTTCATCTCATATTAATTACCTTTTTGGAGCAATTGTAGTTTCATTAACTGCGGTAGTCTTAGGCATATTATTTTTAGCCCCGCAATATAAATCTGTAACTCTTTACTCTAATCCAAAGGGAATCCTTTTTGCAGTTTTGGCTGGAGCTTGTGCTTTAGCTATTGATTATTTTATTTTAAAAGCTTATAATTCTGGAACTGCAGTATCAATTGTCGGACCCATAGTAATCGGTGGCAGTATTGCTATAGCCTCGGCCATAGGATTTTTTTTAGGAGAATCAGTAACACCTATGAAAATTGTAGGATTACTTTTAGTGATTGTAGGATCAGGAATATTATCAAGATTTGGTTAAGCCGTTACTTCTAGTTTTTTATTCAGTGTTACAAGTGTAACTTATTATTCTGCTCTGGTTTCCTAAATTTATGTATATGGTGTTTACTTCGAATTCTTCATATGTGCTTATACTTCTGTTCTGCCATGTCTTTATCATTTTTCCCAGTTTGTCGTTTCCTTCTTCTATTCCGCTAATGTTTGATAATGTTAAGAATTGTGTTTTGTTTTTTGATACTTGGTTTGTGCTTGTTCCGTTAGCTTCGCTAGGATCAGTTATTAGGTAGTATTCTTGTTTTATTATTGTTGCTTTTTCTAAAGGGATGTTTATTGTGTATGATGTTTCTATTAGTCTGTTCTGGTTTAAGTCTCTTAGTTGTTGTTCTTGTGCGTTTGTTATTTGTAAGTATGATATTTCTTGTCCTGGTTCTACTAATAACTGGTTTTTTGTTCCATCACAAGTAATCATTGTTATATTCTCATTTATTATAAGGTCTTCCTCATTGTTGCCTTTCCAGTTTATTGTTGTTGCAGCGATTATTATTGCTAATAGGATTATTCCTGCTAGCATTATCTTCTTCCAATTTTTTTTAATATAGCCTTCAAATTTTCCTATTTTTGGTTCTAGTGATACTTGTCTTATTAGTTCTCTTTCTGTTTCTTCTACTTCGTTTATGTCATATCCGTTTTTTAGTAAGTTTTGTTTTAAGAATTCTTGAGTGTAACCTTTCCATATTCCTTCTTTAAAGTACCTTATTATGTCAGGATTTATCATTTTCTCATCTCTTTTTATTGTAAGTTAGACTTTTTAGTAATATTTTTTTATATTTGTCCTGTTTCTGAGAATTTTTTCATAAATTTTTCTATTATTACTTGTGGTGCGAATCCCATATTGCTACTTTTTTTCATGAACGAGTCATATACTGCCTTGTCTACTGTATAATCTAATTTTTGTTTCTTTGCTCCTGGGGGGTATGATGCCATTGTTCTTTATATTTCTCTTCCTATTTAAATCCTTTTGATTTTCTTATCTTTTTCCATCTTGCTACCATCATTAGTTTTTATTCTTGGCGCTTATGGTGCTATTAAAAGAGTCATAATGAAGAAATAGTGATTTGTTGATTATTCAACTTTAGAATCGTCTTCTTCATCCTCATCTCCGTCTCCGAAGTCTACTTCGTATTCTTCTCCGTTTATCTCTCCGTTCTCAAACATTTGCATGTATTTTTCTTCTGCTTCTTCTTTGCTTTCTGCTTCTATTTCTCTTTCTGGTAACTCTTCTGTGATTATTGCTTTTATTTTGTATTTTTCCATTGTTTATTACTATTTTTTCCCTTTATATTTGTTTATAGTATATTTTTATTCTTCTTCTAGTTTTGCTAATTCTTCAAATATTTTTGTTTGTTTTTTTGTTAACTTTTTTGGTGTTTTTACTATTATTTTTATGAATTGGTCTCCAAACTTACTATTATTGTTTAGTATGGGTATTCCTCTTCCAGCCAGTCTTAACACGCTTCCTGTTTGTGTTCCTTTTGATATTTTTATTCTTAATAATTCTCCTTTTAGTGTTGTAACTGCTACTTCTCCTCCTAGGGCTGCTTTTGAGAAGCTTATTTCTAAGTCCATATGAATGTCGAATTCGGTTCTATTGAATACTTTGTGCTCTTTAACATTGACTGTTAAGAATAAGTCTCCTTCTTCCCCGTTTTTTATTGCTTGGCCTCCGCCTACTACTCTTAGTGTTTGTCCATTGTCTATTCCTGCTGGTATCTTGATTTTTATTTTTTCTTTTTTGTTTATTATTCCTTCACCTTCACAGTTTGTGCATTTGTTTTTTGGTATTTTTCCTGCTCCTTCGCATTTTTCGCAGATTATTGTTTGGTTCATTATTCCAAATGGTGTTTTTTGGCTTATTCTTAGTCTTCCGTGACCGTTACATGTTTCACACTTATCATATTCTTTGTCTTCTGATCCTGATCCTTCACAATTTTCACAAACATAATCTTTTTTTATTATTATTTCTTTTTCGCACCCGTATGCTGCCTCTGTAAATTCTATTGTTATTTCATAACTTAAGTCCTCTCCCCTTCTTCTGCCGCCCTGGTTTTTTGAAGCGTTTCTAAATGATCCTCCCCCGAAAAGGTTTGATAGTATGTCCGATAAGTCTTCTCCTCCAAAACCTTGTGATTGACTAAATCCTCCTCCACCAAAGTTTTGTGCTGTTTCTCCAGAGTCGTATTTTCTTCTTTTTCCTTCGTCTCCTATTGTGCTGTATGCTTCGTTTATTTCTTTGAATTTTTCTTCGTACTCTTTCTTTTTTTCTGGCGCTGCTTTATCAGGGTGGTATTTTAGTGCTAATAACTTATAATTTTTCTTTATTGTTTCATTAGAATCTGTACTTTTTACTCCTAATATTTCGTAATAGTCTTTTTTTGCCATGATTATGATGTAGTATTTAACTTTTTAAATTAAATGAAAGATAATGATTATTTTGGATTCACTAATTAGGATGTTGTTATTAGTAAATTATTTTTTAGTGAGAATGGTTGTGTTCGCCTTCGTGATCGTGGCCTTTGTGTTCGTCTACTACTTCTGCGTCTACTACTTTTCCCTCTTTGTTAGCCGCATTTCCTGCTTGTGCTTCTTTTGCTGATTGTTCATAAATTTTTACTCCTAATTCTTGTGATACTTTTTTTAGTTCTTCTAGTCTTGTTTTTATTTCTTCGTGGTTATCAGTAGCTAATACTTCTTTTAGTGTTGTTACTTCTTTTTGTATTTTGTTTATTGTTTCTTTGTCTACCTTGTCTTTGTATTCTTCTAACATTTTTTCTGTTGAGTATACTAGTGATTCTGCTTCGTTCTTTGTTACTATTCTTTCTCTTTTTTTCTTGTCTTCTTCTTTGAATTTTTCTGAGTCTTTTATCATGCTTTCTATCTCTTTTTCTGTTAGTGCTCCTCCAGTAACTGTTATTTTTTGTTCTCTTCCTGTTCCTAAGTCTTTTGCTGATACTTTTACTATTCCGTTTGTGTCAATGTCAAATGTTACTTCTATTTGTGGTATTCCTCTTGGTGCTGGTGGTATTCCTACTAGGTCGAATTTTCCTAAGGACTTATTGTCTTCTGCCATTTCTCTTTCTCCTTGTAGCACGTTTATTGTTACTGCGTATTGGTTGTCTGCTGCTGTTGTGAATACTTCGCTTTTTTTTGTTGGTATTGTTGTGTTTCTTTCTATTAGGGACATTTTTAGTCCTCCCATCGTTTCTATTCCTAGTGTTAGTGGTGTTACGTCTAATAGTAGTATGTCTTTTACGTCTCCGCTTATTATTCCTCCTTGTATTGCTGCTCCTAGTGATACTGCTTCGTCTGGGTTAACTGATTTGTCAGGTACTAGGCCCGTTAGTTCTTCTACTATTTTTTGTACTTTTGGTATTCTTGTGCTTCCTCCAACTAGTATTACTTTGTCAATTTTTGGCATCTTAGCGTCTTTTATTGCTTGTTTTGTCGGATTTTTTAGTCTTTCAAATATTGGTTCACATATTTTTTCGAAGTGTGCTCTGCTCAAGTTAACGTCTAAGTGTTTTGGTCCGTCTGCTCCTGCTGCTATGTATGGTATTGTTATTTTTGTTTGTTGTGCTGATGATAATTCTATTTTTGCTTTTTCGCTTGCGTCTCTTAGTCTTTGTAATGCTACAAGATCGTTTTTTAGGTCTATTCCACTTTCTTTTTTGAATTCTGCTATTAAGAATTCTATTATTAGGTTGTCTATGTCGTCTCCTCCTAAGAAGTTGTCTCCGCTTGTTGATTTTACTTCGAATATTCCTCCTCCTAGTTCTAGTATTGATACGTCGAATGTTCCTCCTCCGAAATCGAATACTAGTATTGTGTGTTCGTGTGATTTTTCTAGGCCATATGCTAATGCTGCTGCTGTTGGTTCGTTTATTATTCTTTTAACGTTTAGTCCTGCTATTATTCCTGCGTCTTTTGTTGCGTTTCTTTGTGCGTCTCCAAAGTATGCTGGTACTGTTATTACTGCGTCTGTTACTTCTCCTCCTAGGTATGCCTCTGCGTCTCTTTTTAGTTTTTGTAGGATCATTGCTGATACTTGTTCTGGTGTGTATTCTTTGTCTCCTATTATTGATAGTTTTTTCGTTCCCATAAGTCTCTTTATGCTTCTTATTGTGCTTTTTGGGTTTGCTACTGCTCCTCTTTTTGCTGCGTCTCCTACTAGTACTTCGTTTCCGTTTATTGATACTACGCTTGGTGTTGTGTTATTTCCTTCTGTGTTTGGTATTATTTTTGGCCTTCCTCCTTCCATTACGCTTACCGCTGAGAATGTTGTTCCTAGGTCTATTCCTATTGTTTTGTTTATTTTGTTCATTTTTTTTCTTCCAGTTTACTAATTTTTACTTTTGCTGCCCTTAAAAGCTTATTGTTTAGCACATAACCCTTTTGTATCTCTTCTAATATAGCGTCATCTTCTTTTCCTGCGATTTTTATTACTGCTTCGTGTATTTTTGGGTCGAATTTTCCTTTTGTTTCTATGACTTTTAGTCCTTGTTTTTCTAATGTTTTTTTCAGTTCTTGATATATCATTTCTACTCCTTTGTCTTTGTTGTGTTTTAGTGATAGTTCAAAATTGTCCATTACGTTTAATAGTTCTCCTATTAGGTTTGTGTTTGCGTTACTTTGTTGTTCTTGTTTTTCTTTTTCTACTCTTTTTCGGAAGTTTTCGAATTCTGCTTGTAATCTTTGTAGTTTTTCTAGGTATTCTGATTCCTTGCTAATTTTTTCTTCTGCTATCTGCGATTTTTCTCCGTTTAGTACACTTATTATTTTTTCTAGCATTGCGTTCCCTTCTGATTCTTCTAATGTTTCTGAAGCACTTTTTTCTTCTGTTTTTTCTTTTTCTTCCATGATTATTACTTTTTTTCTTTGCTTATAAAGGATTCTGTTAGTACTTTTTTGCTTTTTTTCTTTTTAGGTCACCTTTATAAACGCTTTTTTCTCTTATGTTTTAATGGTTAAGATTAAAGGTAATGAGATAGAGACTCCTAGTATTATTAGCTCTTGCGATCGTAAAGCAATACAGTTTAAGAATAATATTATTTTCACTCTTAAAGGTCTTGGTACTGATAGTCATAACGTTCACATCACTCTTGAGAGTAATGCTCGTAAGAAATCTCCTGCTACTGCTTCTTGGTATTTTAATGGTAGGAACTTGAAGTATTCTTATTCTTTAATGCCTAGATATGTTGAGAATCTTTATATTATTGATCAGGTTCTTAAGATTGAGGTTAAGCGTCTTTTATCTAAAGAAATCTCTGCTGATGAGTTTTCTCGAGAGTTTTCTGAGGATGATGATCACTCAGAGCAGCTTATAGAGGCTCGTAAAACTTTAGGTGTTAGTGATAATGAAAATGATTATGATCTTATTACTAAGAAGTATAAGGATTTAGCTAGGATTCACCACCCCGACATGCCTGAGGGTAATCATGAATTATTCCAAAAGATTAATGCTGCTCACAAACTTATTAGAAAAGAATTAATGTGAATGATTAGATTGTTTTTATCGTCTCTTGACATAATTTTTCTATCATTTCTATCCTGCTCATATTAGTGTCTTTTTCTATTTCTTTTCTTAACTCTAATGGCAACTTTTTGTACTCCTCTATTGCTTTTATTGTTCTTTGAGCACTTTTTATTTTTGGTTCTTTATTTTTCATAGATGATGCTGACAAGAACAAGTAATCTTTTGTTTCTGCTTCTGCTCTTACGTAAATCTTCATCATCTCTGCTATTTCTGATAATTTGTAGTCCATAATTAGTATAATGCTACTGTTATCATCATTATGAATACTATTAGTGTTATCATTAGTATTATTATAAGTGTAGAGAGCAGTAGTTGTAATGCTTCTTTCTTTTTGTTGTCTAAATACCACATTATTGGTCTTCCTAGCACTAGTGTTCCTGTTAGGCTTGCTGAGAATAAGAATAGCATTATCATCCCTATTGGTATTAGTATTGTTTCTTCACTGCCTTGTAGGGTTTTTCCAAAGTAGAATATAAGTGATACCAGGATAATAACGTATAGTGCTGTTGATAATGCGTTTATTATTGCGTATTTTGCTATTTCTGATTTTGACATAAAAACATGAACTATAAATCGTTTATTAACATTATGAAGATGAAATCGTCAAAAATCTTAATTTTATTCATATAATTTTTTGTCTAATTGTGTTTATCGCAGATAAACTTTTTTATAGTTGCCTGATTAACTTTTTTCTCTATGTCTTCTTATTTCTTCTATGAAGAAGTCTCCGAAGTCTTTTAGTTTTTGTTGTCCTACTCCGTTTATTTCTAATAATTCTTCTTCATTTTTTGGCATACTCGTTGACATTTCTCTTAGTGTTACGTCGCTAAAGATTACGAATGGTGGTACGTTTCTTTGGTTTGCTAATTGTTTTCTTAAAAGTCTTAATTTTTCGAATAATTCTTTGTCGAATTTTTCTTCGAAGATGTTTGTTTCTTTCTTTATTGTTATTTCTTCAAATGGTGAGAATCTTCCTTTGTACACTTTCTCTTTTTTTGTTTCTTTGATCGATTTTTGTGGTTTTTCTGATTCTATGCACTTGTCGCATGCTTGGCAGTTTTCTTCTTTGTAGTTTTCTCCGAAGTATTTTAGTATGTGTTTTCTTCTGCATCCTTCTTCTTCGCAATAACTCATTACTTCTTCCATTTTTGTTGTTGCGTGTGCTGCTTTTTCTCTATCTGTCATCATGTCTATGAAGTATTCGTGTTTTCTTTTGTCTGAGTTTGAGTAGAACATTATGCAGTCGCTTTCTAGGCCGTCTCTTCCTGCTCTTCCTATTTCTTGGTAGTATCCTTCTAGTGTTTTTGGGAATGTGTGGTGTATTACTAGTCTTACGTCTGGTTTGTCTATTCCCATTCCGAAGGCTATTGTTGCTACTATTATGTTTATTTTGTCTTTTATGAATAATTCTTGGTTATTCCTCCTTGTTTCTGGGCTTAGTCCTGCGTGGTATGGTAGTGCGCTAAATCCGTAATTTGTCAAGTTTTTTGCTATGCTTTCTGTGTCTTTTCTTGAAAAACAATATATTATTACTGATTCATCTTTGTATTTTGGTAATAGTTCTATTATTCTGTCTACATCCCTGTTTTTTTCTACTACTTTTAGTATGAGGTTTTTTCTGTTAAAACTTGATATGAATACTTTCTCTTCTTTTAGTGATAGTTGTTTTATTATGTCCAATCTTACTTTTTCTGTTGCTGTTGCTGTTAATGCGCTTATTGGTATTTTTGGGTATTCTTCTCTTAATTTTTTTAGGTTTCTGTATTCTGGTCTGAAGTCGTGTCCCCATTCTGATATGCAGTGTGCTTCATCAATTGCTATTAAGCTTATTTTTTGTGTTTTTAAGAATTCTTTAAATTCTTCTTGTGATAGTCTTTCTGGTGCTATGTATAATAGTTTTATTTCTCCCATTTGTATTCTTGCCTTTATTTCTTCTATTTCTCCTTGTGTTTGTGATGAGTTTATGTATTCTGCGCTTATTCCGTTCGCGTTTAGGCTGTCTACTTGGTCTTTCATGAGTGATATTAGTGGTGATATTACTAGTGTTATTCCTTCGAAAGTTAGTGATGGCAACTGGTAACATATTGATTTTCCTCCTCCTGTGGGCATTATTACTAGTGTATCATTTCCTTTTATTATTTCATCAATTACTTCTTTTTGCATTGGTCTGAAATTGTCGTACCCAAAATGCCTTTTTAATAATTCTAAGTCTTTACCCGCTACTTTCTCTTCTCCTCCCTCTTTTTTTGTTTCTGTCATGATTCTTGATTCGTTATTGTTAGTTTAAAATTATTTAGGGACCATATTTTTCTTCATTATTTTGTTAACAGTTAAGTTTTTATTTACTGTTTTTTTGTTATTTTTATGGATTATGATGATTTTTGTGACGCTTTAGCTTTTTATTTTTCTAATTCTGATAAAGAATCTTTTTCTTTTGGTGATATTAAGAGGTTTTTTGAAACTAATAACGTTTTTGATTTTTTTGGTGATGATTTTTCTTCTTTTTTGTCTAAGCTTGTTTCTGATAGTGTTCTTTTTGAAGATAAGTCTGACAGTGGCGAATCATTTTATTCTTATGATAATTCTTTTGTTGATAGAATTACTGGTAAGAATGAGGATTTGAGTATGAGGTGGATTATTCCTAAAGAGGAAAATTATGATTTTGATGAATCAAGCGCTAATAACGATAATCCTGAAGATGATGAGTTCTTATTAGAAGCTGATGATCCTGAAAGCAAAGTGTTCAAAGAAGAACTGATATATGATGAAGAGTAAGAACGCCACAACCTTCAGTGTCTTTTATTATGAACAGAGCATTCTTTTCATGATTAAAACACCTACCAGAAGACTTTTTATATTATTGAATCATTGATTATTTTGTGAAAAAGGGTTTGATTTTTGTTCCAATAATTATTTTTGTTTTTGTAGTAATCATTTTTATTCTTAATCATAATCCTCCTTCAGATACTAATCCTGAAGGTTATGGTAACAGGTCAGTAAATGATAGTTTTTTTGGTCAATCCCTGGCTGATGATTGTGATATTATGTTTTCAGAATACTTTATTGATCCTGTTTATGTTCAAAAGGTTGGTCAGATTGGTGTTGTTCATGGTTTTGGTAAATCTATTGTTGAGCGTTCTTATGTTAGTATTAAGGAAGAATTCAAAAACCAGAAGATTCCTATTTACGCCCCTACTGATATGATTCTTGTTAGTGGTTCTCGTTACAAAATGCCTGGTGCTTCTGAGGGTTACATTCCTGATTATGTTCTTAAGTTTGAGCTTGGTTGTGATGTTGAACTGGTTTTCGGCCACCTTAAGGATGTTGTTCCGCAAATTTCTGAGCAGATATACGAATTGAGGGATGATAGTAGGGAGATTAATATTAGGCCTGTTAAATTTAAGGCTGGTGACCTTATCGCTTATTATATCCCGCAGGATGGTGGTGTTGCTGGTTTTGATTTCATTGTTAGAGATAGGAAGATTTCTAACAAGTTTTTAAACCAGGCTAGGTATGATGCTGGCTTTTCTTATAATCTTCGTTCTGGTGTTTGCCCTTACGATTTTTATTCTGGTGAAAAAAAGGTTGCTTATTATGAATTGTTTGGTGGCGGTGGCGGTACTTTGTTCAAGGTTAAGAGTTGTGGTTTTGCTTCTAGGGACGTGCCCGGCTCTATTTCTGGCATGTGGTTCTTGGATAAAGAAGTTAAGGGCTCTATTTATGATTATTATTCTGATGGTGATTATGGTAGCCCTATTTCTATTGTTGGTGATGAAGAACGTGTTGCTATTGGTAATCTTGGTTCTAAGAGCCCTGTTAATTATTTTTCTTCTAATAATCCTTCTTATAAACTTCCTGATGAAGTTACTGTTCAGCATTGTTTCCAAATTCTTGATAATTTTAATTCTAACAGTGCTAATGGTTTCATATTTTTCAAAGTCATTGATAACATGACTATTGATGTTTATTACAGTGCTAATGGCTCTTGCCCGGCCACTATGCCTGCCAGCTCTAGAAGATACTACAAATAAAACGCCCCAACCGACATCAAGACCTTTATGGCATATTTTAGGGGCACAGGAAAAGAAATTTAAACTTAATTAATTGACCTTTATTATGAAAACGTGGACTTTGGATATAAAACCGCTTTTTGATTCTGTGGGAATTGAGAAGAAAGGATTAGTTGTTATGAATGAAAACGCTTATGATTTTGATCCAAAAAACCCAGAGGATAGTTGGTTGTACCCAGCTTTTCTAGGTTTTAATGAATTAAAAAAATCTAATTTTAAACCAGAGAGCTTTGCTACTATTGGTACAGGTGCAGGTGTTGATTCTATTGGAGTTTTTGAAATATTTCATCCTAAGAGAATTTACCAAATAGATATTCATCCTAATGTGCCTAAAATTGCTCAGGAAAATGCCCAGCAATGGGTTGGTTCTAAGGCAATAGTTGAAACATTTCTTGGCGATTTATGTGAACCTCTAATAAAGAAGAAAATAAAGGTTGATTTGGTATATGCTAACATTCCTAATATCCCAACATCTCAAAAACCCTTAGATAAGAAGGTTAGTGCTTCACAATTTCTTGCTCGAGAATATCTTGATGTACCTACAGTTTTTCAAAGATGGTATTTGACTCATCAATACTTGTTTCTAAAACAAGCTAAAAATGTTGTAACTGAAAAGGGTGTCGTTGTTGACGCTATAGGTATTCGTGTCCCTTACAATCACGTGTTAGAACTCTTTACTGATAATGGTTATAATGTTGAGGAACTAGTAAGCATTTATAAGATTCAAAGTGAGCCTGAAGACACATTAGAGGGTTATGCTAAACATGAGAAAGAAGCAGGCGTAGAGTTTGATTTTTATGATCATGAGAAAGCATGGCTTTATTGGCAAAAAAATCTTAGAGGTAAAAGACTTGCAACTCCAGAATTAAAAGAAGCATTAAAACAATTTAGAATCAGCGCGAGTGAAGCTTTCAAAAGATGGCAGAAGAGTGGTAAGCAAGCAGGTCATATTTGTAGCATTTTAAAAGGGACATTATAAGCCAAATCGTAAGATTTATATAGTTATATAAGTCTATACAACTATGGAAATTAAGGAAATAATCCATTATCCAAGACTAGATAGTGTATTAATGGTGGAAAAGATTATTTATGATACTAGTGGAACTTATACTAAGAAACAATTATGGGAGAAGTTACCTAAGAAGATGATGTATCAAACATTTTCTGTAATCATTGACTACTTACTTTATGCTGGTAGAATCGCTGTTGATAAGGAAGGAAAAATAGCTTGGATTTGGGATCCTGAATCTGTTAAGACTTACTTAAAGAAGAAACACTTAATTTGGAAAGGATAAAACAATGAAATCAGAAGTAATCTTTGGTGATGAGAAACTTAAGGAACAATTTGATAAACTGGAAGGAATTAAAGAGAATAATCTTCAAGAACAACTAACTAAGGCTTTTAAGAATCTTCAAGATGACGCTTTTTGTGGAATACAAATACCCAAAAATCTTATTCCTAAAGAATACACAAAAAGGTACGGAAACATAACAAACCTATGGAAGTATAACCTTCCAGACGCATGGAGGCTCATCTACACAGTAAAAAACAATAAAGTCAGCGTATTATCAGTACTCCTAGAATGGATGGACCACAAAAACTACGAAAGAAGATTTGGATACTAAAAACTATTTTTTACTTCGGTCGATACCGAGACTTTTAGGACCAAAATATTTAAGTCTTCAACTTAACTGCCCAGTAAGAAGGATCATTTCTGCACCCAAATTGCCTTTTTATTCTGTTCAAATCCCTATGTTCCGAGCCTCCAAATAATACTTCCTTTATTCCCTTATCTTTCAATTTTCTTAAAAGTTCTAAGTAAGCAAACATAGATATTGCGCTAAAACCCTCTTTAGCTTTTACATCTTTCCCGATTTTAGGTAAAACTAATTCGGGTGAACGTAATGTGAAAGGAGTATAAAGTGCTAACCTAGAATCTGATACAATCTCTCCTGAAAAATAAGACACAGGTAAGTTTCCTAAATAACCTATTTGTGTTATGACTGATGGCAGTTTGATTATTTCTGAGTCGCATGAGTTAAAATGATCTTCTGGAATTGATCCTATTTGGTTTCCTTCTTCTCTTAAAGTGTCAAAATGATCTTGAATTATTCTTTTTGCCACTTCTGAATTTTCTGCAGAAAAGTCTCTGAGGTCATATTCTAAACAGTTTTTATCTAGGAAATTTCTAAACCTCTGATAAGTCATCCTAGACTTTTTTCTAGAGTTTCTACTTCCATAAGGTAATACTCTAATTTGACTCTGCGAGTCAACTATATCTTCTAATCTAACAAGAGAACTTGTTAAAGTTTCGTCTTCCTCGGGGGAATCTTCATGCCAAGGAGCTTCTTTTGCAGGTAAAAACCCGTCAGATAATAATTGTTTATACTGATCTACTGTTAAGAACCTAGCATAAACTCCCCTACAAGGAAGACTAGAATTTAAAACGCTTTTTGTCAACCTTTTGACTTCTTCTATTACTTTATCACCTCTTGGGGCTACAATAAACACATGCCCATCTGATTCCGCTGAGTCTTGTTCCTTTCTATAATAACCTATAGAGAACATAGTGTCTTCGCTTTCAAAAATTAGCCCATAAGGGCGAGTTTTACTTTGACCCCTCAAACTGTGACCATTGGAATATAATGCGAAGCCTAAACTACTCAACCCAAAAGTACCATCTTTATAGTGGCTAATAGCCTGATGGTCTCTAGAGGGTATATGAGGTCTTATTTCTCTAAACTGCTCTAAGAGATTTTCCTCAACTATTTCTCTTTTGGGTTTCATTGTAATCCTCTAAGATCTACAGAAAGATCGTATTCTCTCCCAATTTTAACCCAATAGCTTACTACTTTCCTGCCAGAAGCATCATAAATATTAAAAGTAGTCATGTCAGAACAACTTTCATTATTTTGTTGGTCTAACCTAAGATTTGAAGGTATTTCGCATTCATATTCTGGCTCGTTTCTTATTTCTCCAAGAACTTTAATTCCTAACCTCTCCAAATAGGGTCTAGAATCAGGGAATTTAAAAGCATCAGATTCACTAATTAAAAATTTTCCTAATTGAGTCAAGGCATTACCATAATACACTTTTTTTGGTCTAACCCAATTACCATTAAGTTTGTCGTTTAATCTGTTTCCAAGTCTAAGAGTTCTTTCTTTGGTTTCCATTTTTATTATCCATGTTATTTACTATGCAGTGATAACGAATTAATAATATATAAAATATCTTAGCAATATTTTTATAAAAACCCAATATTTAAATAGTAATATAACAATATATAAAATATGGAACTTGATGCCAAAGATAAAAAGCTTTTATATGAAATAGACCTTAATGCTAGGTTAGGAACTTCAGAATTAGGAAAAAGAATAGGTGTAAGTCAAGAAAGAACTCATTATAGGTTAAAACGTCTTGAAGAAAGAAAAATTATAACAGGTTTTAACGCATTATTAGATTTTAGTAAAATGGGTTATACGGGCTATGCAGTTTATGCTAGATTTCAAAATGTTAATGATAAAAGAAAAAAGATAATTATTGAAGGTCTAAAAAAGGATAATCACATTTATTGGATTGCTAGCTTTGGTGGTAGATTCGACTTAGCTTTTGCAATAATGTCTAAAAATATAGTAGAGTTTAACGAAGTATTAACCAAAATATCAACAAAATATAATAAATATCTAAAAGATTTAAATGTAGCCATAAGAGTAGAGCTTGTCCAGTTTCCAAGAGAGTATCTACTTAATACAAAAAGTTTAAAGACTATAGCCCCAAGATTTGGCAAACATTTTGATGATGCTAAGATTGATGAATTGGATAAAGACATTATTCGTTTACTTACAAAAGATTCAAGAATATCTTCTCTTAAAATATCTGAAGCAATTAATGAGCCTGTATCCACTGTACGTTTGAGGCTTAAGCAATTAGAAAAACGTGAGATAATACAAGGGTACAGTGCCCAAATACATTGTCAAGAGTTTGGTTACCAGAGCTACCAACTTTTTCTAAAAACCCAAAATTTAACACAAGAAAGAAAACAAGCTTTATTTGATTATTGTATTAATCATAAAAATGTTATATTCTATATAGAGAGTGTAGGTAGTTGGAACTTCGAGATTATATACGAGGTGAAAAACCAAAAAGAATTGCAAAGCATGATAACTGAAATGAGAACATCATTTTCTGACATTATTTTAGATGTTGAAAGTATTGTATTATTCGACCATTATGTTAAGTATAATCAGTATCCTTTCAAAGAATAAAATTTACAATGACTAACCTCTATTCTTTTTTATAGAGGTCTATTTAAATCATCAACGCTCTGCTCGAGACAATGTTAAAACAGGTACAATGCCCACCAAATATGCCTAGAAGGTATTACGCCCCAACCGGCGATGATACGTTCTTGTTATTTTTTAGGGTCACGCTTTTTTTTATGAAAGCGTTTTTTATCGTTGACAGTCTGTGCTTCTATTGATTTATAAATCTTGTCGGACTAGAGTGTATAGGTCTAAAAAATAAAAAGCTTAGGTATGTTTATCTCTCTTAGCTCTCTTGATCTTTGTAAATGTTGATTTTCATATTTTATTAAAACATTCGCTTAATTTAAGCGACTGCTACTTTTTGTATACGACCCCTAAAAAATAACAAGAATTATTTTGTGCATTTACTTAACCTTTTTTTAGGAGGCTCCGTAAAAGCACAAAAATATATCACGCCCCAACCGGGAATCGAACCCGGCTCTCCTGCGCGACAGGCAAGTGTACTAACCGATATACTATTGAGGCAGATGTTACTAGTTAATTTTAAGGTATTAAAAAGCTTTCTGATACTAATTTTGTTGTGAAGAATTATTCTCGCTGCTAGTGTTTGTTATTATTGAGAATTGGTGAGTGTTGGAAATAGCTGAGTTGTTTCCCTCTTTTATAGTTAGGTAAATAGAGTGGTTACCAATAGCGGAGTTTATTGAAGTGTTCTCGCAATTAATGATTGTTGTTTGGTTGTTAAGGTCTAAGTTGAAGAAGCATTCAGCAAGGCTTGTGTTAGTTATTGAGAATTCAAGAGGTATTATTGATGAGTTGTGAACGCTTAAGTTTTGAGGAGAGATAAGGGCTATAGCTAGTGATGATTGGTTAGATTGGTTAGTCTGGTTAGTAATGTTACCAGGTTGCGTGTTATTGGTTTGGTTAACTGGTTGTGTGCTGTTTGTTTGGTTGGTTTGGTTTGTGGCGTTATTGTTGCATTCTCCTAACACGTCTCCGTGTTTTAAGTGGGCTTTAAGTGCTGGGCTACCAATAGTTATTGTTTGTCCGTTGTTAGGGTTTCCTCCAGGAACGTGGCAAATAACTATTTTTGAGGAGTTTGATTGGTCATCGTCTTCCCCTGATACAAATAATGCCCACCAGGGTTTCTTGATTGTTACGTTTCCGCTTACAGAATCAATAGATGCTTTAATTACGACCTCTTTGTTGAATAACCACAAAAATTTTCCGTTTTTGAAAGCTACAGCTTCATAAGTTACTGATCCGTTTGATTCGTTTATTGTGATGTTAAATCTGTCACCTTTGAATTTGTCAAAAGCTATTGATTTTGCTAATTCTGGTTCGACATCCAAATCTTTTTGTTTACCGCTGGATAGTTTGATTTTGAATTTACCCGATTCTTCCTCAATTTCTAATTCTGATTCGAACTCAAACGACTTTTTTGATTCTTTCTTAACATCACTATCATCGCCATCATCATCACTATCGTTATCGTCGCCAGCATCATCACTATCGTTATCGTCATCAACGTCATCACTATCATCATCTTTATCTTTGTTAATTGATACTTCTTCATTCGAACTAATAGATAATGATTTTCCTTTATTGTTGTTTGAGTTACTTGATTCCGATTTACCTGAATTTGCTGAACTTCCAGAATTTGCGGAGTTTGATGAACTTCCAGAGTTAGGAGAATTTCCTGATTCTCCTCCAGAGTTTTCTGATTTAGCACTAACTAGGGTAAGACTTATTAGCATTATCATTATTATTGATAGTCCTAAAATTGTTAAAGTATTATCCCTCTTATTCATTGTTTTTGTGAAGAAAAAAACGTATTTAAAGGTTTGTGTAAAAATAATAGTGTTAACAAATCCTTTTTTTATATTGGGAATTCTTCACCGAAAAGAATTTCGTATTCTCTGCAAATGTATTCTGTTGGCACTCTTGCTGCGTCACGATATTTTTGTAAAAGTTGAAAAACACCGTTATAACCGTTTTTTTCAGTGGATACACTTCTATAGAACAATTTTACTTCTGGATCATCATAATCAGCAATTGCTGGTGTTCCATCAGCTAATAAGAGTTCTATTCCTTCATCGCATTTACCAGTAACTTTAGCCATGGCAACAAATTCTGCTCTACCAGTGCTTTGGTTAAAATTAGTAGTAATCAAAGCTACAAGTTCATTAAGACTTACAGCACCAACCATTTTTTTCTTAGTAAACAATAAAATAATGATAATTTAAACATTATTACTCTTTAATATAATCATTATTTTTTATTCTAAGTGTTCTCTGAATAATTCATGGTATTCTTCTTCTAGTCTCCCTACATCTTTTCTAGCTACTTCCCAAAACCTTTTTTTGAGGCTTTCAATACCAGCATTATGAGTTATGTCAAGTCTTTGGCTCCTCATGTCTTTTTGCCTATAATAGTCTTCCATTACTGATGATAATCTAGGTATTGATTCTAATTCTCCATCAGCAAATCCTACAAGGTAGTTTTGTGCTCTTTTTGCTTCAACTTTTGCTAATTGACCAAATCTAGGATGAGTTCTGTCTAAAACTAGTATTACCATATCATCAGTGAATACATCATATGGTAAAGGTGTGTGGGGCATGGACAAAAAAGGTTATTTATTATTTATTAATGTTATTCTAAGATTCTTCTTAGTTTTTCTTTGTCAAATAATTCGCAGAATTCTAAATCAAAAATCTCTGTTATGTCAAGTCCCTCCGACCTTCCCTTTCTTTCGTTTATATCAGAGTATTTTCTTTCAAGCGCGTCAAAACCTGTTTCTCTGTCATCTCCATTAAGGTAGTATAATTCTATGCCATCATAACCTGTTGGTAAGCTAACAATTTCTCCGTCACTAAAGATAACATCAAAGTACCCATTCCTATTTGTTTTGAAGTTTACTCTTCCCATTTCTCCGTACCTTTCAAAAACTGGGTTGATTATTATTGCAGCAATATCTTCAGAATCAGACATGATAATGATTATTATTTCTTATTATTTAAGTATTATTATATTTCTAGAACTATTACTGCGTGGTCGCTTCCTTTTATTTCTGGCATAATATAACTTTTCTTTATTTTGCTCATAAATTTTTTGCTTACCACAAAGTAGTCTATACGCCAACCAATGTTTCTAGCGCGAGCACCGAAACGATAAGTCCACCAAGTGTATTTTCCTGCGCTTTTGTCAAATTCTCTGAATGTGTCAACGAATCCTGATTCTAATAGTTTTGTGAACCATTCTCTTTCTTGTATTGAGAAACCAGCATTTTTCTCGTTTGCTTTAGGGTTTGCTAAATCTATTTCTTTGTGTGCTACGTTGAAGTCACCAGTCATTATTAATGGCTTTTTTGTTTCTTTTTCTAACTTTTTCATGAATTCTAAGTATTCTTCGTTAAACTTCATTTTGAATTCTAGTCTGCTTAGTCCTTCTCTTGAGTTTGGGAAGTAAGTGTTTACTAGTACGAAGTCATCGTATTCTAATGCTTGGAATCTTCCTTCATCATCAAATTCCCAGTTTCCTATTCCTTCTATTATTGCTAAAGGTTTTTGTTTAGTTAATACTAATAGTCCGCTGTAACCTTTCTTTTTTGCTGCGTGCCAAAAAGCATGGTATTTTCCTTTCACCACTTCTGATTCTATTGCTGCTTTAGGGTCGCTTTTAACTTCTTGAAAGCAGTATATGTCAGCATCGTCTTTTTTGATAAAGTCAAGAATTCCGTCTCTTATTGATGAGTTTATTCCGTTAATGTTCCATGATACAATCTTCATAAAAAATTATTATACACACATGTTTTTAAGCTTTAAGATTCTTTGATACGCAGAATCTTAAGTATTGAAGTTTGAAAAACTTCTCAGCTTTGAGATTTTTAAATCTCGAGGCCTAAAAAACTAAAAGTTTTTTAAGTGTTTTTAGTGAATATTTATAAATAAGTCTGAGTATTTTATTGTTCATGCTTGACTTTTACCTTTTATCTCTATTATGCGTTTTCTTCCTTTTTTGGTTTTGGTCTGGTGTTAAGCCTCTTCATCGTGATGCTTGGTTTTTAGAGAACATATTGGTTGTTGTTCTTTTGCCTTTATTGTTCCTTTCTGTTAAGTTTTTTCCTTTGTCTTTAGTTTCTTATTCTTTAATCACTCTTTTTTTGATTCTTCATGTTGTTGGTTCACACTATACTTATGCTAAGACACCAATAGGCAGAATAGTTGGGGGGTTATTTGGCACTAAGAGGAATATGTATGATCGTCTTGTTCATTTTTCTTATGGTTTGTTATTAACTTATCCAATAATGGAATTAATGGTTAATTTTGGGTTAGTTAATGGTTTTTGGGCTTATTATTTTCCTTTGGAGTTTATCGTTGCTACTTCTGGTCTTTTTGAGATTATTGAGTGGTTTGTTGCTAAAACAGCTGATAATAAGGCTGGAATATCTTTTTTGGGTGCGCAAGGAGACGTTTGGGATGCTCAGAAGGATATGGCAGTTGCGGCTTTGGGTTCAATAATTACTACTATGATCGTTTATTTTTTGTGATTTTTTATTCTTTTTTGCTACATCATAACCCTTATAAATAACATTCATCATAATTTTCTTCATGGTTGATGATGCTATTGTTGACTTGGGCAAGGCTGGTTCATTTGAGCCTTACAAAAAAGAGGCTTCTATGCCTTATTGGAAGAAGTTTGTGACTTTGCCTAATGCAATTTTTGCCATTTCGGTCATTCTTGTCCTTGTTTACTTTTTCACTCTTCCTTCTTCTCAGACTATTAATTCTAATGTTGTTAAGTCTCTTGATGATACAGCTTCTCTTTCTAAGAATATTAGTAAGCTTGTTGAAATAAACTATTTTTATGAGGCTGTTAATTGTACTTCTTGTTTAGAAGGTAAGTCTTTCGTTCAGGGATTGAAGGATAATAATCGTTTGGTTAAGCTTAATCTTTATGAGATGTCTTATGATGATGACAATAGAGAATTATTGAAAGTTTTCTCTAAGGATTATGGCGCTAATGGAGAGGTTGTTTTGCCTATGACTTTTATTAGGGAAAAATACTTTTCGGGTTTTACTAGCGTTATAGGTTCAGAAATTGGTTTGTATGTTCAGAATTTGACTTCTAGTGATTAATTATTCTAAAAGGGTGTTAGAGCGCTTTAAAGCAAGAAAATGTTTACACTTTTGGCCATTAAGATTATAAAACATATATTGAACAATCTTAAAGCTTAAAATGGTTGCTTTTCTTCTCTTTTTATGGGTATAAAAGAGTTTTTTGGTATTGGTAAAGGTAAGACTCTTCTTCATACAGGTTGTCTTTTAGGAAAGTATGAAAATTTGGCTATAAGGAATAATTATGAGTTAATAATGAAGAAGTTGGGGATACCATTCCTTACTGATAAGGATTTGGGCCTTTCTAAACCGTTTATTTGTGGTTCATTAGCAATAGAACTAGGTTTTGAGAAAGAATTCATTAAGATAGCTCGTAAAAACTTAAAGCTCTTACGAGCTTTAGGCGTTACCAAGATTATAACTACATGTCCCTCTTGTTACAAGGCTTTACTTATTGATTATAAGGATTTCTTGATGGATTGGGATTTGGAAGTTGTTAACGCAATCATTCCAATAACTCAAAAAATGCTTGGAAGAAGGGTTTTTCGGGATGTTGGTTTTGATTTAGTACTTCATGATTCTCCATACTTGAGCAGGTATAGTAGTATTATTGAGCAGCCAAGGAAACTTTTGAGTATTTTAGGCCATACTGTTAAGGAGTTGCATAATTCTAAGGTTAATACTATTGATTCTGGAAGTTCGGGTGGTTTGCCTTATACTAATCCTCAAATAGCTGATGAGGCATCAATTTTACGTCTTAACCAAGTGAAAAATTCTGGTTTTAATAGTTTAGTAACTATTGGCATTATGGATTATGAGCATTTGAAGAGGAATAATGATAAGAATAATTCTGGCTTAGAAGTTTTAGAGATGTCGCAGTTGTTAACTCATGCTTTGGGCATTAGTAAAATTGAGGTTAAGATATGACAGATAAGAAGTCAGAGGTTATTGATAGGGAACTCGCGATTAATGCTTACTCAACTGATGCAAGTGGAATAAGTAATAATCCAATAAGCGTTTTTACTCCAACAACGGATGAAGAATTACGCAAGATAGTTCATGAGAATCATAACATAACCATTAGAGGTGGTGGGAGCGGAGTTGTTGGAGGATGTGTTCCTTCTGAGGGATCAGTCGTTGTTGATTTGTCAAAAATGGACAAGATTTTAGATGTTGATATTAACAAAAAGGTTGTTTATGTTCAAGCTGGAATAATTCTTAATGACTTAAACCAAGAATTATCAAAGTATAATTTGGAGTTCCCTATTAATCCTCAGTCAGGATCAATTTGTACTATTGGCGGAATGATAGCAACAAATGCGACAGGCCCAAGAAGTGCAAAGTATAAGCGAGTAGCTGATCATGTTTTAGAAATAGAAATAATTGATGGTCATAGCAAAGTTGTAAAACTTGGACGTATAGACGCATCAAACGTTGTAGGAATGGAAGGAATAACAGGCATAATATACTCTGCTAAGTTAAAAGTTATTGATAAGCCTAAAAGGTCATTAACAGTTTATCGTTCTGCCGATTTACTAAAAATCATTGATTTATCAAGAACTCTTAAGATGGATAACCAAGTAAGCATGATTCATCTTATTTCACCTATGCTTTCAGAAATACTAGGTTTAAGCAGAATTAACCATTTGTTTATAGAGTTTGAGTCGGATAGAGGTGACATTAAGGGAGATATTTATAATAATAAGATAAGGATTATTGATGATCTTTACAAGAATGCTTCTCTTTCTGGCTATGTTCGTGTTGAAGACCCTAGAGTTTTCTTAGACAGACTAATAGAAGTTGCTAATTATTTAGATTCACAAAAAATTCCTTATCATGCTAATTTAGGCATCGGTTTGGTTAACCCTCTTTTCTCAGCTAATGACTTTTCAGCTATTAATGATTTGCGATTATTTGTCAAAAAAATTAGAGGGAACATTGCTGGAACTTTCGGCTTTGGTAAAACAAAAAAGAATTTTATGGATATTAATGACAAAAAATTAGCTCAAAGAATAAAGAAACGTTACGATCCTAACAACAAACTTAATAGAGGGGTTATTGTCGACCTTGATGAAAAGTTAGGACTGCCAACTAAGGAATCAATCGCTGAAATAATTAAGAAGATTGATGAAGAAGAGGAAAAGAAGGAAGAGGAAATTATTAACAAAGTTATAAGTGGAGAGGAAATAAAAAATGGTTGAAAATCAAGGAAGTGTCGAGTCTCATAATGCTAGGGAAGAAGTATCAGAATTAATGGTTGATAATGTTCATAGCGGTTTTTGTAAAGCTTTAGACCCAGTTTACAAAGTTATGAAAGAAGAAACAGTTTCCCCTAGAGGACAATTACTTAATCTAGAAAAAGGTATTTATTCGCCAGATTTATTATTTAAGTCAACTTTATGCATGGGAGCAGAACAATCTTCACTATCAAAAACCCCTTATAGTAAAATTATCAGGAAAGCGAGAAATGTTTTAGTTGAAGAAGGAAAAATTCCACAAACAGAAGAACTAAAGACGATAATTGATGAGATAAAAGGATACTTAGCCGAAGAAACACCTAACGAAAACAATTAAACTCATTTTAGTGTAACTCTTTAGTGATTACATTTAGTAAGGTTTTTATACCCTTTTTGCTTCCATTTTCTATACATAAAGGATGTATAATTTATAATAAAAATATGGCTTACCAAGTTTCACTTAAAAGAACTGATGAAGAGGGTATTTGTAGTTATACTTTTATTAGTCTTTTTGGTAATCAGAGCGGTGAAACTGTTTTCGATATGAAAGTTAGAAATTATACCTCTTTTAACGATTTGTTAAGAAGTGTCCTTGAGGATTCATTAGTACGCCCAGATCATTTTTCTGGTAGTCATTCTATTAAGGGTTTTAAACCTGAAGAAAAAAGAGTTTTAGAGCCGCTTGTTAGACTTCTTTCTCTTAGGTATTCTCCTAAATCTCTTGATTCATCAATGGAAGGGTGGCATGAGTAATGACTTCTAAACAAAACTTTATTATCACTAAGCGTATTGCTAAGCATGGTAGCCAGGCAATCATTGTTGTTCCGAGAATTCTTGAGCAGCACCTTAAGCCTGGTATGATTGTTAAGTTGTCTATTGATGTTTTAGAAGACAAAATAAAGGTTGAAGAAAAGGAGGTAAAGAAATGACTGAAACGGATAATTCTTTTGTCTCTAGAAGGGGGAACCCTGGGATCATTGATTCTTATAGGTATTCTTTTGATCCTGCAGAGATTTACGGTATGGGCTCTTGGGGTATTGTTTATAAGGGTAAAGACAGAATAACGGGCCAGGATGTTGCAATAAAAGTTTTTGCTCCAACGGATGAAGCTTTAGGTAAGATGCCTAAGAGAAATCTTGATGAGAATAAAGCAATGGATAATGAGGCTGTTCAGCTTTCTGCTTGTTCAAGAGTTGTTCCAACAAGATTTGAAGTCGATAAGAATGGTAGAAGATTCATTGTAATGCCCCCTTACGACATGTTTTTAGATAAAATGTTAGAGGTTATAGCAAAAGATAATCCTTATAATCCTTCATCATGGGAGGAGAAGGTAGAACCCCATTTTGATCATTATGTGAGGGATATTGCAACGGCATATAGCGAAGTTCACTCAAAGGCAGGACTAAACAGAGTCCATGGTGATGGTCATCCGGGAAATTTTGCCATTAATTTAGAGGGACGATTGTTACTTAATGATTTTGGTGCATCAACGGTTGAAGGTATGGGAATGACTCAGTCCCCAAGAGATAATATCGGATGGTTTTTAACTAGAGCCCCAGAACTTTTTAATGAAGGGAGTCACCCTACAAAGAGAACAGACACCTATAGTGCTACAGCATTAATGTTTAAGTTAAAAACTGGGGAATACCCCCTAGAGGGTTTAAGTTATGATGAGATAAAGAGTTCAAGTAAAGAGGCTATACAAGAATTCATAGATAGAAGAATTAAAGAGAAAATTAGTGACAGAAGGATAAGAAAGTTCTTTTCAAAAGGACTTAATATTGATGAAAATAAAAGGTTTAGCAACGGTACAGACCTTAAAGAAAACTTAGAAAGAACACTTGATAAGTCTCACGTAATGAATGAATTCAAAAAGTATACTAGAAGGTTTGGTTTAGGAGCATTAGGGCTTGGCGGACTAATAGGTTTTGGCATTTATGCTTCTTCATTAATTCCAGAAAGAAGACAATTATCAGATCAAGAAGTTAGGGGAATGCTTTATCAACCAAAAGATGAGATTTTTGAAGGCAAACAAACATCTTTCGTTTCAGAAAGTAGCCAGGAATATTTAGACTATGAAACTGCTGATGGCATGATTCAACAAGGTTTTGACAGGTACGCTAAGTTAGCATCAAAGGATAAAATTGTTGCTTATTTTGCTAAGAGTTTCGCACAAGCAAATTCAGATGTTAGAGGCGAAAGATTAACAGAGTATCAATCAAGATTATTTGCCAAGTTGAACAATAAAGATTTTGATAAGAATGATCCAGCATTTGGCCCCTTTTTCCCAACAATTGCTGCATCACTAGAAGTGGCAATTGAAGAATGCCGAGATAGTAAGGGTAATGTAGACGTTGAAGATACGATGGTAGTCTCAAGATCCGGAATTGGTAAATTAAGAGAAGTAAAGTCTAAATCTAATAGTAATGATTACAAGTCTTACAGAAAGTTTTTAGATAAAGATGGGAGAAAGTTTGTTGATGCTTGGCTTGCTTACTACCATCAAGACATATAATTATAACACGGTTACCAGCAAGTGGTTATTCATTCTTATTATCGCCTCGTTAATCTGGTTAAGCGTTAAGTCAACCTTATTCTTATTCTTTATTGAATCTTTTATTTCTTGGTATAGTTTTGCGAATTTAACAGCTTCTTCTTTATTAAACTTAAACAATATTTTGCAAAAAATATCTAACAGTAATCTAATTTTTCTGATTACTTCTAGTTGGTTTGTTGAAAGTTTGTCTTTTGTTAAGTCCATCACTAATTGTTTTATTAAGTCGCCAATTTGTTCAAGTATCGAGATCATACCATAGAATTCTTCGGTCTTATCTGCTTGAGAATATCCTTTAGAGTTAAGTATTCTAAGTGAAAAGTGTGTCAGCTTATTAATGCTTGAATCAAGGTCGACTATTCCATCAAGGCTTTCTTTTTTGTTTACAGCATTAATTAAGTCTTCAAGCATCCCATCTAGAACGAAGAATATCCTCTTTATCACATCATCAATATTTTGTTTTTCAAAACCTGTAAGGTCTCTTATGATCATCTTATTTTGTTCCTGTTTTATTACTTCAAAACCAAGCAATTCTTCAAGGACATGCTTCTTCACTTTCTTCATTTCTTCACGGTTTTTGAATATTAGTTCTACTTCCTCATATCCCTTAAGGTATAGAGAAACTATAACTCTGTTTATTAGCAAATCATATCCTGATAGGTCCACTACGGCCTTTTTTTCATTATCTTTCTTGATTGAAGTTGAAATAACTATTTCTTTACCCTTTTCATCCATGTCCACTTCGCTCCCCTTTATCAGGTTATTTGCCTTAACCCACTTGCTAGGTAGACTAATCATCATTGTGCTAGCCCCTTGTTGTACTAATTTACGTTTCATTTGATTGTTAATATAGACCGATATTTAAGCTTTTCCTAAATATATATAGATTTATACTAGTTTATATAGTTTAATAAAAATGTTTATATCCCAAGATTTCTGCTATTATGTTATCATTAAGTGGTTACGACAGACCATAAGATGATGGATAAAAATACAATGAAACAAACAATAAGAAAAAGTATAAGGAAAATGGCTAATGTTGCAGCTTTAACTGCTGCCTTGATGCCTTATGCTCTTGGAGCTAGTGCTCTAGCCGGAGATAATGCTCCAGCTAAGTCTGACTTAGAAAGGGCTGTTGATTCTGTAGTTTTGACTTCTAGAGCTTATGCTGATGGTCATGGTGGTTTGCAAACTCACCAGATTCTTTCTAGTGATTTAGGTAAGGTTGCTTATCGTGGCGAGAACGGATCTAATATTTATGGTGCTGACTTAACTTTTGGTAAGTCTGAGTCTAATACTGGTGTTCGCTTTAATGCGGGTTATCAGTCTTTCTTAGATTCATCTTTGGATAATGGTCGCCTTATGCTTGAGAAATCATTCAAAGATAGTACTCTTGACTTCCTTAATTTTGAATTCCAGGATAATGCTAAACCTTTTGAGAACCGACTTGCTAGTGCTATCGGTTTTAATGTTGATAAGTTTAAACCTCAGGTTACTGCTGATAGCGATGGTAATTTTGGTTATGCTTTAGTATTTAATGATAATAAGATTGATTTTGGTATTGGCGGTCATAGAGTTAATGATTCTGATACTTTTAACACTGCTTTCTCTTACAAGTGGTCTGATGCTAATAGTGCTATAGACGGTTACAAAGTTCTCACTCAAGCTAAAGTTTTTGATACTGTTCAAGGCCAAAATAAGGGTTTTGAGGCTAGGGTTCGTTTTGGTAAGAAGGCTCCAGGTGGTGCTTTCCTTGTTGGTACTCAGGACACTCTTTTCAACTCCATTACTCCATTCCTTGGTGGAGATGGTGATGCTACTTTCCCTTTCGGCATCGGTGATGGCGACTCTAGAATTGATTTCTTTGGTGCTTCAGCTAGCAATAGTGGTAATTTAGGCAGCATTAGTTTTGACGTTAAGTATCATGATGAACCTTCAAGCAGATACTTTAACTCCGATGTTGCTGTTGGTTTAGGTAGCGTTAGTGATTCATGGATTAAGGATGTTGTTTTACAAGTTGGTAGGCATTCTGATCTTAATGATAAGAGTTTGAGTGTTAATAATGCTGATTTAAGAGCTAAAATTTACACTAATGCTGATAAGAGTCTTAGTTTAGACTTCGCCCTTCGTGCTGCTATGCCTGTAGAAGGTAAAAATTCTTATTCAGGTATGCTTGGCTTAACTTATAATTTTAAGTAAAGGAGAAAAGAAAAATGTCTGATGAAAATTTAAGAAAGATGGGATTTGCTGCTTGTGCTTTAGGCGTTTTATCTGCTGGTTTCGTTCTGGGCAATAATTCTTCTGATTATGATCCTCGCGAAGTTTATTCTTTAGATTTTAATGGCGATGGCAGATCCGACTTGGTTGTTGTTGATAATGATAATTGGCGATTATTTGAGTGGGGTGGAAGTTATAGAAGTAACACTTCTTCTTATGATAATTATTATGAGTCATTAAGAAGCAGAGATTCACACAAACCAGACTTGTCTAAGGCAATTAACTCTTTTTTGAGTGAGAGGAAAAAGAAATGACTTCTCGGTTAGATTCTGTTAAGAGAATTAAGCGTTGTTCTAGTCTTACTTTTGCTCTTTCATCATTAGGTTTAGCTTCTAGTCTTGGTTTTTGGGTATTTGGAGGCCCTGACAGGCCTAAAACCATGGGTTATGATCATTATCGATTGTTGGTTAATTATAGAAATGGTCTTCAAAGTCAGCTTTGGTCTTTAGGAACGAATAATGTTAGAGAAGAATTAAAGATTTATCAAGAACCATTAGCAGCCAAATTTGATGAAACCATAAAGAAATTAGACCAAGAGATAAATCTTTCTTCTAAAGAAGAATCAGTAATTACTTATAAAAATGATAGAAGAGAACATGATAATAATCCCCTACATCAAGCGTTAATGGGAACATTTGGTGCTTTAACTTTACTAGGTTATGCAAGCTATAAGATTGCTGAAAGAAGAGAATCAGCAATTTATGATGAAGGAGCAATAAGATTCAGAGAAATAATAAAAGAAAAACCCACTCAGGAATCAAAAGGCGAGTGGGATCATTAAAAGATGACTAAATTTATTTAGTTTTTATTATTTCAACAACTTTATCAAAAACTGTTTTCATTTTGTTCTTGTTAACTTTACCGATTCTTTTAGTAATCAATTCTTTATCAAGCAGTGTTAGACTATCAGCCATTATTGAGCAAACAGTTACTAGATTACCAAAGTCTAAGTCAGCATTGGTGAAATCAATGTAGTATGGATTTTTGAAAACGTTAGACGTTACACCAACTGCAACTATATCATCATGATGAGAGTTATATTTGTCATTACTAATAACAATTACAGGCCTTACTTTTCTTCCAGACTGATCTGAAAAGGGAAAAGGCGCCAATAATAAGTCTCCTTGATTAATCATTTTTTATATAACTGCTCCATACCTTATCATCTTTAGGATTATTCCATCTTTTAGCTAAAGCTTTTTGGCCAAGCATCATCCATCCGAGCTTTTCTTTTCTTTCTAAACCCATCTTACCAACTATTAAGTGTCTAATAAATTCCGATTTCGAAGGATAACCGCTAGACTTAACAAATAATTCAAGCTCTTCAGCTTCTCTCTCAGGAAGCTTTATAGTAATAGTCTTCATAGTAATCTTTAGGGATTACTTATATTTAAGGCTTTTTCTAGACATTATTACCACTTGTTAGTTACACTACTTCGTAAGCTTTATATAGTCTTTTTCTTTATGTATTTTATACATAAAATGACTAAGAAATTTTCTCTTACTAAGCGTATTGCTAAGCATGGTTCTCAATCTATAATTGTTATTCCTCGATCAATTGAGGGAAAACTTAAACCAGGCACCATAGTTAGGCTTTCTATTGATATTATTGATGAACCAATAGTGGAGGTTTTAGAATGAGTTCTAGTAGTAGTATCCCTAAGAGGAGTGATGGTCATGAGGATGTTATTCGTTCTGACAGATTTGTTAATTATCAAGAGTTGGGGAGAGGAAGTAATGGAGCAGTCTATGCTGCTTTTGATGTTATTAGTGGTCAGCACGGGGCAATAAAGGTTTTTTCTCCATCAGAAATTGCTAAAAAGCAAAGAGTTCATAGAAACATTAATGAGACTGATGTCTTAATTAGAGAATCAAGATTTGCTCCAGCACGTAACGTTCTTCCATCAGTTCCATTCAAAGACCTTGATGGTAAACCATTTATTTGGATGCCTCAATGTCATAGTACTCTAAGGAATTGGGAAGAATACTGGAACCATTACCTTAAAGGAAGCAAGAGAACAGAAACCATCCTTTTAGGGCTAGAGGACATAGTTCATGGAGTAAAGGAGTTACACACAGATTTCTCTAGAGTTCATGGAGACTTAAATTCTGATAACATAATGTCTTATGATCCGGCTGGCAGTAGTCGAACAAGATTAGTTATTGCCGATACAGGTACTGCTACAACAGTTAGTCCAGAAGATTGGAGTGAGAGCCCAAGAGACAATATTGGTCATGTAGCTATCAGAGCTCCAGAAGTATTTGCTGATAATTCTCACCCAACAACTCAGTCAGATGTTTGGTCAGTTGGTTCTCTAGCAGTCAAGCTGCTTAGTGGTAAGTACCCTACAGAAAAAAGGTTAGAAAATTCTAAAGATCCAATTGAATCAATGAGAAATATTGGTCTTCAGGAATATAAAGGTATGATTGAAGATTCATTATCAAACATTCCTAAACCTCTAAGACCGTTTTTGAGGAAGTGTTTAGCTTATGACCCATCAGATAGATACAAGGATGGAGAATCACTTGAAGAAGAATTTAGTAAAGCAATGAAGAGGTATGAATCATCAAAGCCTCGTGCACGGGCTAAGAGATGGTTCTTGATAAATGGTGCTTTGACTGCTGTAGCTTTAGGATTTGCTGCTATTCGTAACGAGGTAACTTCATTGAATCAAGAGAAGGATAGTCTTGCTCAAAAAGTAGACTCAAATAAAAAAGATTTGAGTTATGAGCGTAAAGAAAAAATCATTCGTGTTGCACTTCAAGGCAAAAAAGTCTTAGATGCTGAAGCATTGAATTTAGGTGCAGGAGAAATAACTGAAGCTTATGATTTTAGAGCGTGGGTTGAAAAATTAGGTGATGAAAAAACGGCAATTGCAGCTTATCTAAACCCAGACGTAACTTATGAAGCAGTAGTTAGAGCTGGAGGAAGAACAGATTATGAAAGCGTAAAAACCAAACTACTTGAAATGTCAGCAGAAGGAAAGGACCCAGATGATATCGAGAGTAAAGTTCTTCAAATAACATATAACTATGTTGATAACTGGATGAGACCACAATTTCATACTTCCGGCGATAGAGTTCATGACAGATGGGAATTAGCAAAAAATCTTTATGACGCTAAACAAAGTCTTGACAAGGAACAGGGAGAAGGAACTGCTGATAGAGTGATAAAAGAAAGAAGAGAGAAAGATTAAGAAACAAATAATTTAGTATCCCAAACTCATTGACATTATAGGACTAGTTGATAATTGGATTGAACGAAATATTTCTCTAATGTATGAATAGATAATGTTTTCTTCCCCTCGCGATTTTTCTAATAGCTTAATTATTTCACCAAAGTGATATTTCTTTTTTTGTTCATTAATTCTGTGAACTATTGATACATCCCTCTTCAGGTAAGCGCTTCTTAAATCACTAAAGTATAGTCCTAAGTCTTTTATTAATTGAGAGAAGTTCTTGTTAGTCTTAATTTTGTTATCATGAGCGTAGTGGTACAAATAATAGTAATTGTGGTGGATGTCCATAAGGAATGTCATGAATTCCCATTCAAGGAGGCTGTTTTTATCATTTCTGTTCTTAGTGATGAGTCTTTTGCAGAATATTATGAATTTGTCACCTTGGTCTCTTAATTCTTTAATTTCGTCAATGCTGGAAAACTTCCCGTTAGTAAAATCTTTTAATAATACTTCATTAGTTTCTGATATTACTAAGAATACTTTTTGGAGCATTACATCAAATTTTTCTTCACTAGGTTCAGAAATGTTTTCTATAATGATGCTTTTTTGTTCAATGCTTGTTACTTCGAATCCTAAAAGCACGTTACTAGTTACTTTTTTTGTTTCTTTAATTATTTCTTGCGGCTTGTTATAACTAATGATTATTTTGCTAAAACCCCTACGGTAAGCATGAGTAAGCAGGTGTCTTAAGTCGTGAATGTTTGATTCGTTAATATCAATTTTTATTTCATTCTTGGTATTAATGTCACCCTCAATTATTAGGGAGGTGTCTGTTTCTAGGACTCTAACATTGTCCCCGTTCTTCAGCCCCCTTCTGTCAACCCACTTCTTAGGCAGGTAAATAGTCAATCCACCTCCACCTTGCTTAATTAATTTCCTTTCTTCCATAAAAACTACTAGATTTTGCTATTTTTAACTCTTTCGCTTTTTAATATCAGTCATATCATTAATATCAGTTAGATATTACAAGCGTATTCACTACTCCTAAGTTAATAATGGAGTATGAAATATGACTGATGTTTTAGATTTACCACTAACTGCACTTCAAGGAGATAGGACTAGTGCTGAAGTTTCTTCTTACTTAGAGGTTTGTGGTGCGGATGATAGGACTCTTAGAGAAATGAAATTTCTTGCTGATTCTATTAGTGTTGATTCTGATCCTAAAGTCGCTGCTCTTGATATTAAGAGAGACCTTAGAAGAAGTGGTTTTGTATACGTTCCTGAAACTTTCAGGCCTCAAGATGTTCTTTCTCGCAAGGGTGGGAACTGTGTTGGTCTTCCTTTCTTAATTGCGAGTATCATGTATCTCAAGGGTTACAGCGCTGGTTTTAGGTGTCAAACTGGCGTTAAGGATGCTTGTTCTGATGTTGAAGTTGAAGGCGAAATGGGTCATTTTGAGCTTGCTACTAGTCAAAAGAAGTCTCCTCTAGGTAAGTATGCTTCTCTTGAACACATGATTCTTGATGTTGATCGTTTTCCAATCGAGTGTACTGCTGCTGATTGGGAGCCTTCTAAATGTGAAAGAGAAGTTAGGATTTCTTACTCTCAAGGTCTTAGTTGCGTTATTCAGAGTATTGCTTCTGATGCTACTCATGATGGCCATCTTGGCAAGGCTAGAGAATTGACTGATAAGGGTCTTACTCTTTGGCCTGATAACAGGTCTCTTCACCTTCTTAGTTCTTTTATTGCTGAAGCTTCTTTTGATGATGATTCTTATATTAAAAGTATTGAGGCTTTCAAGAGGATTGGTGGCGGCGATTCTTCTTTCCATCACACCATGTTTCATTTAACCGGTGTCCAGTCTCATCTGGGTGATGCTCTTTATCATTATCCCGCTCTAGCCAGAGCTGTTGCTGATCAGGCCGAATTACTTGTTAAGAGTGATCCTTTGAAAGCTGAATGTCTCTTTGTTAGTGCTTCTCACATGTTTTCTGATTCTTCTGCTATGAAGCTTGCGGCTTTCTATATTGATCATGCTCAGCCTCTTGCTAAAGTATTTGGTAGAAGAAAAATTTTTAAGATTCTTTCTTCTTTTAGTAAATCGGATGTTTCTGATGGCGAATTTTATTGGAGTGATTTTCATTATCACTCAGCTATGTTCAAGCTTTCTGGGAAACACAAACATCTTTCTGAGATGCGTGAATCTTGTGATACTCCTTATCAAAGACTTGCGTTTGTTGAGTTGAGTAAGGGTACTCCTTTGCATGATCCTCGTGAGGAAAGATTTCTTGATGGAGAATTTGGCAATTCAGTATTATACCAGAGGGCTAAGAAATCTTTTGAGAAAAGTTCTAGGGGGTATAGTTAGTCATGGCTAAGCCTGGTAAGTTTCGCGGTCGTAAGAAAAGGTTGAATATTCCTGGCAGACCCGGTTATAAGAGCCCATCTCCGCCTCCTAGTGCTAAGTCTAATTATTCTCGTGGTGCTGATCTTCCTAAAGTTTATGATAGATCTAATGTTTATGATCGCTCTAAGTTGCAACTTGATTTATTGGGCGGTAGTGGTGGTAAACCCTATACAGGTTTTCTTCAAAATCTTCGTCTTTCTCCTCCTATTTCTTGTAGTATTGAGGATGTTGTTAAGAATGCTGAAATATTAGCTAGTAGTGAGAGAGAAAGAAACAAGATTCCCCAATACGTCTTTGATGAAGTTAAATCTTACATTGATAGCGAGGATAGTAATGCTCCTTTTAGTGATAGGGATATTGCTTCTTATCTTGCTTCACTTGGCTATGATGTTGGTAGGCGTGTTGTTTCTCAGGTCAGACACAAATTAGGTATTGAGTCTTCTTACGAAAGGAGGAAAGATTAGTTATGACTTCTTCTCCAAAAATTGTTATTTATGAAGACGAATGGCCTTCATTGAGAGATCGTTATGGTGAAATTCTTAAAGTTATGCCTGTAAATGTTTTCTTTGTTGAATTCTTAGATGATCCTGCAAAGGTTAGAAGATTTGTTGAAGCAAATTATCCACTAACAACTTTTAATCCCCTTAGCCGCGAGGAAGTAAACTCTCATGATATCCAACAAGCGGATATTTATTTTTCTGATGGACTTGTTGGAAAAGCATTAACATTAATGGATAGGATCGATAATAAAAAATTAGTTCTTAACACCGGAGATAACGATATACGATACTTAGCTGAAAAAAAGAATGTTAGAGCATACTCAGGAATCGAGATAACACAAGGATTTCTAGAAAAATTACTTAGGGGAGAAAAAATATGACTTCTTCTCCTAAAATTGTTATTTATGAGGATTCTTTTAGTGATTTCTCTTCTAGGTATGGCGAATTAATTACTATTCCAGAGACTAGAGCAATAATCGTTAAGACTTCTTTTGATGGCTTAGAATCTTGGGATGATTTTAAGGCAGAATTTGATGAAGATGTTAGAGATAGCAAGTACGACCCAAAGAGGATCCATGCTATAGATGACAGAGACATTTTAACTCATGAAATTCTTCAGGCAGATATTTATTTTTGCGATGGACTAAACGATGGTTATTATTATATAATGTCAAGAGTTCCCAAAGATAAATTTGTTCTAAACTCAGGAGTTAGTGGAGCTAGGAACCATGTTGTTTCTTTAGGCGGTCGTGCTTTGAATGATGAAAGAGTAACTATACAAATGCTTGAGATGCTCTTAAGGGGTGATTTTAGATAATATGGATCTTCATCCTAAAACTATTACTCGTAATTCTTTAGCAGGAATAGTTTTGAGCGCCATTGGTCTGGGCGTTTCTAGTCCTGCTTTGAGTTATTTAGATGATGAAAAGCCTATTGAGCCTACTGAAGTTTTTCTTTATGATGTTACTAATGAAGCTAAGAATGAAATATTAGAGATTAAGAATCAGTTAGAAGAAAGAGACACTAGAGGTTTTAGGACTAAAAGAAAATCAGTCTTTTACGAGGGGGTTTCTAGAGGTATTGATGAATCATTATCTTATGCTGATAGCGAACTTGAAAGATTATCAAGCACTGATGCTTACCAAAATTATCAAGGAGAAATGAAAGCTTTTGATGAACAAAAATTACCTTATGAAGCCATAAGATTAAGTTCTGTTCTTTTAGGGATGGGTTCAGCTATGGGTGGACTTTATGGTATGTTTAAAGGTTCCCAAGCTAGAAGAAAATATGAGGTTGAAAGAAAATGATGTTTCCTAGTAATTTTGTTCCTAACAAAAAGGATTTAGAATATTTTGTTGTTGAAGGTGGGGTTTATTCTTGCGAAGTTCAGTCTTCTCCCCACTTTGCTTTTGGTAGAGAATGGGTTGTTGATAATAGGACAACTTTTAAACTTGAAGCTTGCCTTAATGAAAATTCAAGACCTACATTTGTTATCAATAATGCCGGTTTATACATCCCAGTGCATTCTTATGTTCGTGTTCAGATTCCTAAACTGGAAGGTTTAGATTCTATAAAAGATTTTTATGAAAAACTTACATGTAATGATGAATTATTAGTTGCCGGTGTTGAGGTTTATTCTAAAGTTAATCGCGGATTAATAGAATTTAGGTATGTTGATTTTGCCAAAGGAAAATATGTTAAGGAGGAAGAGAAATGACTTCTTTTAGAAAGGTTAGTTTTGATAAGTTGGCGGGAAAGTTGCTTGAAGTACCTGCAAGCAAGATATTGCTTACTGATCAGGTTAAGGAAACCGCAGGACCTTATTCTTATGAGTATGAAATTAAAATAAATAATTTAAAAGTAAGAATGTTGTCTTATGGGTTATATTGTGACAAATTTGAAGCAACTTTAGACGATGAAAGTATTAATGAGGATATTGTTGGTTTTAGCAATAATAAATTTTTAAATCTTTATAGAAAGATTAATCATAAATATCGAGAATTAGAAAGGAAAAAAGAGTCTAAAGATAAAATCAAAGAAAAGACACGTGAAATCCAAGCATTAAGAAAAAAAGAAAGATCCTTATCTAAACTTGATATCTTGGAGGACTCAAAATGACTTTTCAGTCTAAGGATGAGGTTTTGAAAACTCTTGATGGTTTGGTTGAGGGTGACGAGGTTAGGGCTCTTTATGCTTTTCCTATTATTGAAGGAAAAGTAGTTGGTGTTGAAATAAGTGTTGGTTTTTATAGGCCTTATAGGGAAGGGAATAGTTCATTCTATATTCATGAAAGCCCTGTTAAAAGGACATCTTATCCAGGACTTAGAGATAGTAGCAATTCTAAACAAGTTCTTACTGATTGGGTTCTTAACATAACAAAGATTAAAGGAAGAGAGGATATTGAGAAGGAGTTAGGTGACGCTTGTGAAGAAGGCGGTAGAAGATATCTTAGGAGTGGAAAATGACTTCTTACGAATTTTTGTATAAGTTGTTAGATAAGCTTGATTCTATTCCAGTTCAGGAATGGAGAAGAGTAAATTATGGGATGGGAGTTTATGTTGCTAAGCTTAATGACAAATTTAGAGCTAAAATATATCATAGGTATGTTGAAATGGAAGGGAAAGACCTGTTAGCAAAAGAAAAAACAATCGAAATAGTTCATACGGATTTTTTGGATGTATTACAAACCATTGAAGCAGATTCTGCAGATTGTGGAAGCCCTGATGGACAGGTTCAAGGAATAAATGATAGATTAAACAGACTTTATAAAAAATTAGAAACTGATAAGAGCATCACAACAGAAGAATGGTCTGATCGTGAAGCTATAATGTCCGATTTAGAAAGATTCGTGGAGGACTCAAAATGACTTCTAATATTTCCCTTGATGACGTTATTGAATTTGTTGATAAGATTCCTACTGATTTTTGGTTAAAGTTTCATACTTCTCCACAGACTCTCAGCCTTGGTAAAGATAGGCTTTTTTCAAGGGTTAGTGGTTTAAATTTTTATGTTACTAGATACTACAACGAGTCACCATTAGGTTACGGCTTAGGTTTTGATAATTATGCCATCCCATTAAATGAGGATTTGAAGTATGACCCTTCAGTGGAATTTCATAAAGATATAAGTGAAGATGACAGAAAGAAGATTAGTTCTCTCTTTGGTAGAATTGGGAAAAGAATGAATGATGCACATATTTCAAGAGAGACATATAACGTAAGGGATATTCTGAGAAAAATTATTGATAGATCAAAATCTGGAGAGACAAAATGACTTTTCTTCCTCGTTCTCTTTCTGATTATGTTCGCGAAGTTGAAAAGAGAGCAATTAAGGATACTTTAGTTTTTACTAAAGGTCGTAAAGCTGAAGCAGCAGCGGTTCTAGGCTTATCAAGGAAGAATTTGTGGGAGAAGATGCATGCTTACGGCCTGAATGATTGGAAAGTTCAGGACGAATTAGAATCAGAAAAGTATAAGCCCAGATTAGTTTTATCAAAGGTTAATGAGGGAGACTTATTGTTAGTACAATATTATGGAACACTCTCTTGGGATGCTGAACACATATATAATGATGTTAGAGCAGCAGGGTTCTATAGAAGTCATAATGATGAAAGTTTAGTAATTAGTGATTCCCAAGTTCTAGGCAAGGGGGCTTTTGCTCCGTCATTGGATTTTCAGCATTCTAGAATGAGGACTATGCCAATGAGCAATATAAAAACGATGGAGATAATTGATTCCCAACTGGTTAGGTTGACAAGGAGGATAGAATGACTACTTCAATCCCTTCACCGCTAGAAGATCTTAGTTCTCGAGGTTATGATGTTAGTGAAGCGATGGATTGTTCTTCAGTAAGGCCCTTGGATATTTTTGCTATAAGGATGAATAAGACTTTGGAAGGCCAAGGTATGATGTTTTTTACAGGCCCGACTAGATTTGAGGCAGTTAAGGAAAGTAATCCTAAGATGAGTATTTTTTTAGATAACAATGAGCTAATCCTTTTTAGGGGTCCTCACTCAAAAGAAATAATTGTTTATAATCAGACTGATAAGGATAACTTTGTTTTTCAGCAGGGAATTGATGATCGATACGTAGAGGTTTATCGGTATGGTGGAGAAGTTGCATTATTTTCTTATAGGGGAGACTGTAGTAGTTCTTTATGTAACATCGTTAAGGTTAGAACAGTTAGGAGTATTAGAGAATTGGTCGAGCAAATGCCCCCAAATCGTGAAGACTTGAAGAAAAGCGGATACGATATTGAGTTAGCATTAAGACTTTCAACAAGTAGTCCAGTGTATCACTTACCACATGCTAGTTATGAGATTAATACAGAAGATAGGGTGAGGGATTAATCTCTTCTTATTCTTGTTATTTTTCTTATTTCTTCTTGTAGTGCTTCTATAGACTTAGCAGTTGTTCTTAGGTGTAATGTTCCGTTTCTTCCAACAACTTCGTAACCTTCAGGTACTTCAAAGTGGTCAGCAGGTAAGTGAACATCAATAATAGGATCCCTAAATTGAGGAATAGTTAATGATAATTTGCCGCTAGAATGAGAAAGGTGTGCGTCAGTAGAGGGACCGCCATAAAGAGTAGTAGCATTAATTTCACGGTCATTGATGCGTTTTAAGAAGAATCTGTCAGAAACCCCTCTAAAATCAGTAATGCCTTCAAGAGCATTAGCTAATGCTTGTGCACCTGCTCTAACTGCATCATAATGATTATTCATAAGGAAAATCATGAGAAAAAGGCGGTTTAAAAGCTTAACGAAAAAACTTTAATATTAAGAAAAGTTTATATACTATAGCTAGTTATATACTTAATATGGATACAACCATACAGATAAGTAATGAGCTGCTCGCTAAGCTCAAAAGTATGAAAATACATTCTAAAGAAAGTTATGAAAACCTAATTTGGGATTTGTTAGAAGATAGAATGGAATTATCGGATGAAGTAAAAAGAGAGATGGAACTGTCAAGGAAACAGTATAAAGAGGGTAAATTCCGTAATTTTGAAGATATTAAGAAGGAATTAAAGCTGAATGTATAAGATAGAATTCTCCCAGAATGCAGAAAGACAATTTTTCAAATTAGATAAAACTGCCCAAGAGCAAATTAGTTCAGGTTTAGAAAGAATAAAAATAAGACCAGAACATTTCTTAGAAAAACTAGTGGGCGAATCAGGATATAAATTAAGAATTGGAAATTATAGATTGATGCTTGACCTTTATCATGACAAATTAGTGGTATTAATTTTAAGTGTTAAACATAGAAAGAACGCTTACAAATAGTTTTATTCTTTCTTTATTTCTTCTTTTTTTATTGTTAGCATTACTCCTTCTCCTATTGCTTTTATGTATCCTGCAGGGATGCTTAATTCTTTTCCAACTGTTAAGAATCCTGATTTTACGTTAATGCTTGAGATAATGTTTTTTTCTCCTTCAAGATCAATTGATGTAACAATCCCTATTATTTTTCCATCTTTATCAAAAACGTTTTTTCCTTTTACTTCGTAAGCAACACGAATTTTTAGTAGGACTGCGTGGTCTGTTACTTGGTCAATGTAGTTTTCCCCAAGCGTTAATCCTCTTTTAAGAAACCCTTTATCTATTGATATGCCTACAAAATCCAGACTTTTAGGGTCAATTAGTACTTTTTCAACAACACCGATATTGCTTCCGTCAATGTCTATGACATCCTTACCTAATATTTCTTCTGATGTTATTGTTTTCTCAATCGCCTTTCCAGAGATACTTTTTTGATTCATCATATTTGTACTCTAGGATTACTGAACTGCTCATTTCTTTTATTTCGCCCTTAGGTATTAAGAACTTTTTCCATAGCGACCTTACTATTATGCTGTCAAAGTCGTTAGTGTTTCCTTTACGGTTTATTTTTGTTACGCTTCCAATAACTTTCCCATCCAGAGTTATTACTTTTTTCCCCCTTAATAATAATGATAATTCTACGTTAAGTATTATTGCTTCGTGTGATATTGTGTCAAAGTATGATCTTCCAACATATACGGGTTTTTTGAATAATCCCCTGCTTATGACAACTCCCTCAATTTCGGAAGTTTCTTTATTTATTCTTATCTGATTTAC
The DNA here is from genome assembly GCA_038045945.1 of Nanobdellota archaeon. GTDB lineage: Archaea > Nanobdellota > Nanobdellia > Pacearchaeales > GW2011-AR1 > JAGVWS01. The sequence continues at coordinate 26,500 of JBBSXC010000003.1, read as the reverse complement.
TCTTCCTATTATTGTTCCTCCTTTAGAAACAGCGTGTTTACCTAGCACTCTGCTAATGTTTATTGTGTCTTCTAAAGATTCTTCTTTTCTTATTACTTGTAGTTCATTCATAGTATTTTTTATGTTTCTGCAGTATATTAATCCTTCTTGTTTATCTTTGTGTTAGTGCGTGGATGCCTATTAGTACTAAATACTTTGTTACTTTTCCCGCTAGTGTTAGTAGGAATAGTCTTGTGAAGTTGTATTTTGCTATTCCGAGGGCGAATGTTAGTAGGGGTGCTGGTAGCGGTAATAGGTTGAATATGAATACTCCCCATGCCCCGTACCTGTTTGCTAATCTTCTTGAGCTATAAACCTTCTTTTTGGATACTAATTGTAGTATTATGTTGCTTAGTTTTTTCCCTAAAAAGTAGTTTATTACTTGTGCTAACATGTAACCAGCAACAGCTGCTAATAGTGATAATAAGTACGGGTTTCCTTTTATTAGTGCGTAGTAGAATATTACTTCGTCAGGTGATGGTATTACGAATATTCCTCCAATGAAGTGTGCGTAGAATAATCCTTTTAGTGTTGCTCCGGTGATGTTATCTTTTATTGAGCTGATTATTTGCGAAGTGAATGGTATCCCTATAATTAGAGAGTAGAAGAAGTTTGCGAAAAAAACGCTTATTATTAGTATTATTAGGAATAGTGCTATTAGTGTTGTTAAAGTTATTATTTTGTGCCAGTGAGAGTTTTCTGTTATGAATTCGTATTCTGCCATTATTGTTTTTTATTATTTCCTAAAGGGTTTTCATCCCCCTTTTCGCTTGTGGCCTTTAGGCTATTTTTCATAATGAAGTGTGTGTGAGGGTAAGCAATATCTACTTTTCCACTCTCTTTAATTTTGTTGTATACTTCTTCTGTTATGTCGCTTTTAACTTTAGATATTGTTTTGACGTGAGCGTAAAATCTTGCTCTTATTGTTATGCTGCTGGCTTCCATGAATACTCTTAGTTTTATTTCTCTTTTACCCTTTAGTGAGAACTCATCAGCATACTTTTTTGTTGCTTCCTCAATAATTTTTTTTGCTTCTATAATATCGCTTTCGTAAGTTACGCTCACCGGTACTTCTCCTAGGACGAAATCATCTACTAGTGTGTAGTTTATGATGTTATTTTCAAAGAGTAAGTGGTTAGGTACTATTATGTTTCTTCCTGAGTAGTCTTCTGTGTCCACGTCACCACCAATTTCGTCTAGGTACAAGTGTGTTAGTGTTATGTCATAAACTTCCCCTCTCATTGTTCCTATTCTTATTCTGTCGCCCACGTTGAATGGTCTTTTTATGATTATTATTAGCCATGCTGCTATCCCAGTTATGGGTTTTTGTAGTGCGAATCCTAAACCAGCAGTTATTAGTCCGGCGAATACTCCTAGACCCGTCCATGAACCAAAATAGTAGAATACTCCAACCGTTACAATTACGAATATTATTACTACTTGTATTATTCTGAAGAAGAATTTTATGTTAGAAATCTGTATTTTTGAGTTAGCTCTTTTGAGCATTTTTGTCTTAATTCTTTTAAGAACGATGTTAGTAACAATTATTATTGCTAATGCTATTATTAGTACTTGTAATACTTGCCCCTCTTTTTTAAGCACTTCGATAACACCATCAAAATAAGCCATTGTAGTCTAAAGATTAATCTTGTTTAAAAATCCTCTGCATAACTTAGTTCTTTACGACGTAGTATATTTCGTTGTTTGTCTTAATTGTTTTGTAAGTTTTTCCTAGCCTTTTTATCATTTGTTCGAACCATCCCCTGTTAGGGTGATTCATGCTTTTTCTTGTAATGGTTTTTGTTGCGAAACTTACAACTATTTGTTTTGCTTTGAGTCTTTTTATTAGTTGTTCTGAGAATTCGTGTCCTCTTCTTTCTAGTGGATCAATAATTTTGAATAATAAGCAAACATCTACTTTTGGTAGTTTGTCTACTGCTTCTAGGTCGTGCAGGTCTAGTACGTTTGCTTCTCCGTTCATCCCCATGATTTTGAAGTATTTGTTTAAGAATTCTATGTCTCCACTGTCAATGTCATAGGCGTATATTTTTACTTCTTTGTAATCAGATGGGCAGAATGATACTGGGTTTATTCCACATCCTAAGTCCATTAGTGTTTTGAACTTTCCTAATTCTTTGTGCATTGGTTCATAAATTGAGTTATAGTCTGCTTCTAGTCTTTCTGTTGCTGATACGCTTGTTCTTATCATTCTTCTTCTTACTTCTTTCATTTCAGGACTGTTTTTTTCTTTTCCCCAGTTTTCTTCTCTTGCTAATTTTAGTTCTTCTAAGTATAGTGTTCTTCTTCTTTTTTTTCTGTTTTGGTATGCTCCGTATGATTCGTGTAGTTTTTTTCTTACTGCCTTGAATACTTCCATAGGTCCTGCTTTCGGGTGTTTCTTCTTGAATTCTGCAACTTCTTTGTTAACGTAGAAATCTGGTAATGCTTTTAGTGTTCCTTTGAGTTTAATTTTTGTTACTAGTTCTGCATCACCAATGTTTTCGTGTAAGTTCATTATGACTCATAATCGTCAATATGCTATATAAAGTTATTGCCAGAAAAAACTGTAAAATTTGTTAGAAGTACAACTTCTTGTACTTGAATGGTTATTTATCATCAAAAACTTGTATTTTGGTACAATTCTTGGCTGCCGCTTAGCTTTTTGTCTAGTGTGTATTTGTCTGGTCCGTTTAGGAATATTGCTCCTGTTGCTATTGCTAGTCCCAGGTCTCTTATCATTGTTGGTGAATAACTCATTGATAATGCTATTCCTAGTAAGTGTAGTGCTAGTATTATTGCTGCTGTTCTTGTGTATAATCCTGCTATTAAGAATAATGCTAATATTATTTCTGCTGACCCGTTTAGGTATACGAATGTGACCTGCGTTATTGGTAGGTTGTTTGTCCATGCTGGTAGGAACCCTAACCAATGGTTAGGGTTTGCTAGTTGTGATATTCCAAACCATATGAATAGTAGTGATATTCCTATTCTTAATAATAATTTTCCTATTTCTTGTGTTTTTTCGTTGTTTAATTTCATGATGTTTGTGGCCTTTAGGCTATTGTTCCTTTTATTTCAAAGTCTCCCATTAGTTGTCCTACTCTCATTAATCTTTTTACTTGTGATGTTCCGTGTTGTATTGTGAATTGTTTTGTGAATTCTTTTTCTGTTCCGCAATGTGGTGCTATTTTTGATGCTGTTCCCGGGTGGTTTGGTAAGAATTCTGTTATGTCGTAAACTTTTCCGTCGTATCCTACCCAGCAGTCTTCTTCACTGTCGTGTTTTGCTAATTCTTCTGCAGTTATTTTTTTTGCTGTTTGGTTAGTCGAATTGTTTGTGCTAGTATTTGTTTTTTGGCTTATTAATTGGTTGTTTGTGTTAACTGCTATGTTTGTTCCTATTTCTTGTTCGTTATTACTTGTTTCTTCTTTGTTTAGGCTTATTGTTATGAAGATTATTGATATTCCCACTAGTAGTATTATGATTGTTGCTAACAATTTTTTACTTGTGACCTTTAGGTTACTGTTCACCATTTTATTTATCTTTTTTCATTCTTTTTAAGTTTTATGAATCAGTATTTTCTTCTCTTTTGTCTTTAAAACCTCGCCTTTTTAAAGCCGATTTGAGTGTTATTTTTGATGGTTTTTGGTAATAATAAAATCTCTAAACCTCTTAGTGGTATGATTCCAAGATCTACTTTAATTACTATTTTATTTATAGTTTTTTTAGATGTTTTAGGTCTTACCCTAATTGCCCCCATCCTTGCTCCAATCTTTTTAGATAAGTCTACTACTATTCTTGCTTCTTCCGTTCCTTATGCTACTCGTACTATACTTCTTGGTTTGCTTCTTAGTGCTTACCCTATAGCTCAGTTTTTTGGGAGTCCCTTACTCGGTGCTCTTTCTGATAGGTATGGTAGGAAGAGAGTTTTATTTATTTCTTTAGGCGGATGCCTTATTGGTTTTGTTCTTTTTAGTTACGGACTTATTTTTGGTAGTTTGGAATTGTTGTTTATTAGTAGGGTTATTGAGGGTTTTACTGCTGGTGCTATCTCTGTTGCTCTTTCATCTATGGCTGATCTTAGTACTCCTAAGACTAAGACTAAAAACTTTGGTCTTGTTGGTGCTGCTTATGGTTTAGGTTTTGTTGTTGGCCCAATTTTAGGTTTTGTTCTTTCTGATAATACCATTCTTCCTTGGTTTACTCATGCTACCCCTTTCCTTTTTGGTGCCGTTCTTACTTTTATTAATATGATAATGATGCTTATGTTTTTCCCTGAGACTTTGAAGAAGCGTATTGATTCTCCTATTAGCCTTCTTACTGGTTGTAAGAACATTATTCGTGCCTTTTCTTTGAAGAATCTTCGTACTATGTTTATTGTTGTTTTCTTTATTACTTTAGGTTTTACTTTCTTTGTTCATTTTCTTCCGTTATTTCTTATTGAGAAGTTTCATTATTCTGAGAGGATGTCTGGACTTTTTTTTGCTTATGCTGGTTTTTGGTTGATTATTAGTCAGGGTTTTGTTCTTAGGTGGGTTTCTAAAAAGTTTAGTTCTAGAAAAATTCTTTCTTTCTCAATTGTTTGTTTTTCTTTATCTTATGCTCTTTTTGTTATTCCTTCTCAGCCTTATTTTCTTTATTGGGTTATGCCTATTATTAGTTTGTTTATTGGTCTTACTCTTCCCACTTATAATTCTTTGATTTCTGATCTTTCTGATGATGAGTCTCAGGGAGAAGTTATGGGTATTAGTCAGTCTATGCAGGCTTTAGGTACTGCTATTCCTCCAATTATTGGCGGGTTTGTCGTTGCTTACCACCCTAATTTCCCTATTGTTATGTCTTTCGCTATTACTTTTGTTGCTTGGTTAATATTCATGATCTTTTATCGCCCTAGCAGAATTGAGAGGTATCATGAACTATGACCGGAGAAAAAAATAAAGATAAGTTTAAACCGTCTAGATTGGCGGCTTTAGGAGCAGTTTTTGCTACAGGATTCTTTAGTTATTTGAAGATAGAAGATTACTTTAGGTATCGTTTGAGTTCTGAAGAGTTAGATAAGATCTCTTTAGCTGAAAAAACTTTTAGTGCAGGTAAGGCTAGGAAAGAATTTCCTGAGGTGTACAGCCAGGTTTTTGATGCTATAAGTAAAAGTTATGTTAAGGGAAAACATGTTTGTAAAGACATGTCTCAGGAGTGGAGAGATTGGTTAGTTTATAGGGGTGTGCCTTATGATAAGATTCGTTTGGTTAGATGTGAGATGAGAACTGCTGACGGATTTATTAGTCATGGTAAACACATGTTTTTAGAATTATTAGTTGATAATCACGATTCAACTGATGGATCAGTTTCTAGTGAGTGGCGTGCTTTTGATGCTGCTAATAAAAGATTTAATTGGCCTTCTGCACTAATGGATCGTGAAGCCTTAAGAACTCAAACACTTCCAGGAGATCATATTTATCCTCATAGTGAAATTATTGGTTACAAGATGAGCGGGGACCAATGGCATTCAATGATAGAAGATTATGTGAATGTTAGCGAAGAACTAAAAAAGTTAAGCAAGAAGTAATTTTGCTTTTTCTTGTTCGTATCCTTTACCATCCCATTCTTCAGTCCATTCACTAAACTTTTTGTTTCTTCCTTCTCCGAATAGTTCGTAATCGCTCATGAATCTGTAAAACATTGATTCTTTGTGTGGTTGAGGGTTTAGTTCTCTCATGGCATCACGAGTCTTGTGGCCTAATATTTCTACTCTGTAAATTGCTGATGCTAGTCCTGACCTGTCTTTATGTCCTGTGCAGTGGACATCAAGAGGGTAGTTTTGTCTATCATTGATTATTTCTAAGTATTTTATTATTGCTTCTCTCCATGGCTCCATTGAGCTCATCTTAACATCGAAATGTTTTACGCCTAAATCTTTGCATAATTCTATTTCTTCATCGTACCAGTGCCTTCCTTCTTTTTCTCCTCTTAGGTTAACTACTGCTTTTATCCCTTTTGTTTTTACTAATTCTTCTAATTCGTCACAGTCTATTTGTCCGCAACGATAAAAATCTTCGCTGATTCTTCTTGGCATCACTCTTGGGTGTAATGATGCGTCTCTTAAATGGATAATTGCTGCCGCAGGTGTTGAAAATATTCTCATTGGCCTCATTACTTTTCTTCTAAAAAGTCTTACCGCCGGCCTTATTCCGTCATTTCTCATAAAAAATGATTATTTTATGACTTCTTAAGCATAATTATTATTTAGAATAATTAATTATTTTTTGTTATTACCATGGATAATAAGGTTAATACTGTTATTATTCCAACGATTATTGTTGTTATTATTCTAAATGTTGATTTTTCTTTTTTTAGTTTTATTATGCTAATTATTAGTTCTAATCCTGATATTATCATTATTCCAATTATTGGTATTATTATTGCTAAACAGCCTAATTCTTCACATGTTCCTTTAATGTATACTGAGTATATTAGTAGTATTCCTGTAATTATCCAGTAAGTCCACAAATCCCAATGCTTATTCATTAATTATTATTTGTCGTTAATCCTTATTAAACGTTTGTTGTTTTTTTTAAAAATAATTAGAAGGCTTTATAAAAAAGCTTAGTTGTTATTTCTTTTATGAGAGAGGTGATTATTAAGGGTACTTGTAGGATTATTAGTAAGAGTTTAAAGGTTGTAGAGTGGAATGGTAAGTCTTGGGTTTCTTCAAGTAAGGTTTTTCCTAATGCTTTAACGGTTATTGCATTATTTAAGGCTCATAACAATTTTGGTATTTTAGTTGATTCTAAGAATTCTTTATTTCTTAAGGGCCAGCTTTCTCATGAGGGGAAAGTTCAGGGCTCTAGAATTAATGTTTTGCCTAATGGGGAAGTTTTGGATAAGGCTTATTCTTTGTTTTCTCCTGATTTAACAGTTCATGATGAATCTTCTTCAGATCATTGGGATGTTCTTTATAAGAATCCTAATGGTCAGTACGCTTATGTTTATACTCTTAGTAAGAAAAGGAATTCTTCTCTTAGGAAGTATAAGAAGGTTGGTGAGTTTGATAAGTTGTATGGTAAGCTTTATCGTAATGTTCTTGCTGGTTTGAAGGACCCTAAAGATTTTTTTGCTTTGCCTATGTTTACTCTTCTTAAGACTTTGATGCGTGTTGGTAATGAGTCATATTTTAAGGCTCATGGTCATAAGGGGCTTACAACTCTTAAGAAGTCTGATGTCTCAATTAGCAAGAATAACGTTAATTTTCATTATTTTGGTAAGGATGGTGTTCCTATGATTATTAATGAGTTATTTCCTGATGATTATGTTAGGAGACTAAAGGATAGTTTGAGTCGTGCTAATTCTAAAAGTTTTGTTTTTTCTCACCTTGATAATTCTACTATTCGCGATACTGAATTTATGGATGCTTTCCAGAGGTATTGTGGTCAGAGGTTTTATCCTCATATTGTTCGTTCTCATTTTGCTACTAAGAAAGTCCAGGATTTTCTTAATACTCATAAGAGTACTAGTAAGAGCGAGGTTAAGGAATTGTTTAACGGCATTGCTCAAAGGCTAGGTCATAAAAGGTTTTCTAAGAAGGATAAGGAATGGGTGAGCAGTTCTTCTGTTACTATTCATTATTATGTTGAGCCTAAACTTATCAGTAGAGTTAACAAAATGGTTGGTAAAAAATAATTATTATTTTTCTGCTTTACCGTTCATTATAAATACTTACCAGTCTTGTTATTCTTATCAAATGGAGGTGTCTTTATGAAGTCTGAAGATATGCACGACCGTCACATGTGTAACATGGGTCATTGTTCTAAGTGCCATTCTTGGAAGTTATTAATAGTTGGTATTATTATCGCTATTAATGCTTGGTGGCCTTTCATTGGCTGGTGGAAGCTTGTTGCGGTCTTGTTAATTATTGCTGGTTTAAGCAAGCTTTTCATGCCAAGATGCTCACACTGCAAGTAATGAAATAAAGAAGTTTTTTTATTTTTTTGTTAGTTTTTTCTTGGAATAATAGTAGTTTAAACTACAACTCTTCTTTAAATAAAATTGTTACTTACAGTTATTTATGGAAAAGAGAAGTATTAGAGGTAGCAGCGGAGAATTATGATTTATTTGCAACCAAGCCATTACAAACCCTATTTGTGAAAAGTGCCATACTAAGCAGCTCGCTCTTTGGGCTAATGACCAAAATATTCCCTCTAGTGTTTCTAGTTATGTTGTTAGTAACGTTAAGAAGAATTTTTCTTTTGAGCCTAAAAACGATGTTTTTTGTATTATTTGTTCTCAAGAGATCGTTTCTGTTTGTACTTACTGTTTTTTCTTTAAGGTAGAGTCCGTTCTTAGAAAGCTCGACTTATCAGAGGAAGTTATTCAGGAGTTTTTACAAACTTTTAATTATGAACTTTATAATGAAAAATATTTGCCTGATGAACAATTGATGAACTAAAAGTTTTTTTATGCCGCGATTATTTTTCTTCCGATATTTTTTAGTAATTCTCTTCTTTCTTCTAAACGCCAATCTTGTATTCTTCTGTCACGTTCGACTCTTATTATCGGTCTTCCTTTTGCTATGATCTTAACTCTTCTTATTTGTTTTCCTTCTCCAGGTTCTCCTCTTATATTATTAATCACGTATGCTTTAATTTCACCGCCATAATTTTTAATTAATTCTTCTACTTGTTCTATTTGCCCTACTGGCCCTTCTTCTGGAACGCACACTAAATTATAGTCTGCTCTTTTTAGTCTTTCAGCAGTTTTTTCTAATGTTTTTAGGTATTTGTCTGCGTGGGTTATGTATTCTCCATCCAGGCACGCTTTTATGTCCGGCCAAACTCTGATAACTGTTTGTATTACTATTCCTCTGTTTTGCAGGTTTGTTAGGCTTCTAGTCATTTGTTTTGTTGATGTTAGTAATCTTTCTAGTCCGGCTGTTGGCTCTACGTCAATAACTACTTTTTTTACTTTTTTTCTTTCTGCGTCTTCTAACAGCCCCATTAGTGAAGCAAAGCTTGATACTGTGTTTATATCTGTTAATAAGCCGAAAAATTCTGTTGCCATATCATGGTAAGGTACTAATCCTTGTGCTCCAGTAAATTGTTCTAGGTAATCAGCGGTTTTTTCTCCTCTTAGTTTATATTCTGCAATGTTTGAGTACTTTATTCTGTCTACTACTCCCAAACTTATTTTTTGTATTCCGGAACATACCATGCTGTTAGAATTTTTTTCTTCAGTTATTACGTCTAGTGTTCTTGCTACTGAGTGTCCTCCATCAAAATCAATTATTAGTGTGTCATCTCCTTTTTCTGCTGTTGCTAATGCGTAAGCGACTGCTGACGTACTTTTTCCTACTCCCCCTTTTCCTGCGAATATCGTTAAATCCATTTTTTTATTAATAATTTTAGTTTTTTAAGTATTATTGCAACAATTTATTAAAGAAGATGACGCCCACACCAGGAATTGAACCTGGATGCCCAGTAAAGGGCCAAGATTTCCAATCTTGTGCGATACCACTACGCGATGTGGGCTTAATAGAGATACACAAGAATGATGATTTTTAAACATTGAGTTTTTAATGAAATGTCTCAAAATCTTTGATTTTTAAATTATTGCTATTAGAAAAATTTTATTTTCTTCTGAAACTTTCTGCTTCTTCTGTTTTAGACATTATTCTTAAGTATAATTCTGGATCTTTACTAAATCTGAAGTTACTTTCAAGTTCATAACCTATTACTGCTCTGTCTTTCTTACCTTCTTTTGATTCTCTGTCATAAACTATTTTCCCCTCATTTCCCGGCATGCTTGACATTAATTGTGCTAGTCCGTGCCTTCTAGCATAAACTGACCACTGAGATGCTTCTTCTTCAGGAGTTAGTGATTGTACTGGTGCCCCTTCTCTTCCGCCTACAGGCATCGGTTTTGGTCTTTGGCTTATCATTTCTATATAGAATTCTGTTCTTAGCATCCTTAATGCCTCTCTATCGTTACCATTTTTGTCTTTTCCATTACTTTCTAGCCTTAGTACAGAGTTTACTAGGTCTCTATAAGCTACTCCAACGTCAGCATACCATGGTTCACTTCCAGCATTACCTTTTGATGGCATTTCTAGTCCTAAGCTCACTAGTACTAATCCGCTGAATTGTTCAGATTTATCAATTACTCTTGCTGAAGAATTTTTTATTGTTAAACCGCCATTAGTAGCTAATTCCCATGTAAGGAAGCCCTTTAATTCATCTAATTCTTTTTGTCCCATGATAAAATCATAAATTAATGGTTTTTAAGTATTATTACTCTATAGAAGAATCTTTTTTATGATTAGTTTATTATCTGAATCTTTATGTGAACTGTTGGTGGAATGTTAGTTCTCATAATTGCGTGAAGAACACGATCGTTTGATGGTAAATCTATTATTCTTTTGTGTATTCTCATTTCGAACCTGTCAAAAGTTGCTGTACCGCTACCACATGGAGACTTTCTTGTTGTTACTTTAAGTCTTTTAGTTGGTAATGGTATAGGCCCAGCGATTGTTACGCCTGCTTGTGATGCTATGTCTTTTATAGAATTACAAATAATGTTTAGTTGGTCAATATCAATGCTGTTTAGTTTGATTCTAACTTTGGACATGATTATGAGATAAAAAAGTTTATTTATAAACCTTTCTTATGTTTTTTGATGATTAATTCTAAATTTAAGAAGCAATTATTCTTGTTAGTAATTGTTAGTTTTGTTCTTTTGGGTTACTCATTAAGTGATAAGTCAGAAAAAGAACAGGTTATTAGTATGCCAGTGTTTATTGATAGGGTTATTGATGGCGATACTTTCCAGGCTAATGGTTCTAGTTTTCGCCTTTTAGGCATTAATACTCCTGAGAAGGGCGAGAATTTTTATGATGAGGCTAAGAGTTATTTGATGTCTTATGATGGTAATTATACAATTTTTGATTTTTATGGTGTTGATAAGTATGGACGTAATCTTGGTTACTTACACTTTGGTGAAGTTTTGGTTAATGAAGAATTGGTTCTTCTCGGCCTTGCTAGTTCTTATTATTATCAGGACGATAAGTACAAACATGTAATTTTACGTTCAGAATTATTAGCTAAGAATAAAGGTTTAGGTATTTGGTCTAGGAGCAGTCATGTTTGTTCTTCTTGTTTTATTATTGGTGAAATTAATAGTGGTATCGGCGGTAAGGGCGAGGAGGATTGTAAAGCTGGCGGGGAATTATTAAAGTTTTATAATAATTGTTCTTTTTCTTGTGATATTAGTTCTTGGTTTGTTAAGGATTCGGCAACTCACAAATTTGCTTTTCCTAAGGTAGTTGTTGAGGAGAAAGAAACTGTTACTTTATTTAATGGTAAGGGCGAAAATGATTTAGAGAAAAAAGTTTTTTATTTTAATAATAAACCAATAGGTTCTTGTTATAGTTTATGGAATGATGACGGTGACAGCATATTTTTGAGAGATGAAAAAGGATTATTAGTTGATTTTAGGAGATACTAGTTTATCCTCTTAGTAAGTGAGGCTTTTCTAAGTATCCTAAAGCCATTATTAGCGCTGTTTTACTATAACCCTTTCTTGTGAACCTATTACCGGTTAGTAATCCGACGAGCCCTTCACGACTTCCCAAGTCATCATCAGGAGATAATCCTAGCCTTTTGCATGCTTGGGATAAGCTTAAGCCTTCATTTAGAACTAAGTCAGCCATCGGTATGCTTAATTCAAAACCTCCAGATAAACCAAAATAATTATTTTTTCCATCATAAACGTTTGCTGCACAAAAATTAACAAGTCCGCTTCTCGTCCCAGGAATCTCAACAATCCCGCTTTCAATCCCTACACCATAGTTGGCTTGTGGAAATGCTTCCCATGACCTGTTAACTGCTCCTCTCCTTAACTCTCCAAAATTTAGAGGTTCTTCAGATATACCACTGTCAACTTTTAATCCTTGAACAATTGCTCCCTTGAACACATGGTACTCTTCGGCTATTTCTCTTACTGCCTCAATTTTTGCTGGGTTAGTAGAACCCACTCTTATTATCATGAAAGATTTTAGTTAATAATTATTTTTATAGATTATGGCGATTGATGATTTAGATTATGGTGAGTCGGCCATCGCCGCGTGATAGCCGACTCTTCATCACAGCAAAGTGATGAATATGAAATGATTCAATTGAGTTGTGATGAGTCAAAAACTCTTCTGCACATTTTTGATACTTTCTAGTGAACAATCATATATTTAAAGTTATTTCGCAAAAATCTTATATGATCTTAAAAATAAGGGTGAAGACTTCTTCAAGCGTTAGTGAATTAAAAGAGATGGGTGATTATTATGTAGCAGAATTGAAGTCTGTTCCAGAAAATAATAAGGCTAATTTAGAACTTATTTCTTTAATAGCTAAAAAGTATAGGGTTGATCATAGACTAGTCAGAATTAAATCCGGAACTACATCTAATCATAAAATAGTTCACGTAGATATATGAATTATGGGAATAAAATATTTTGATGCACCTGATATTTTGGAAGTGGTTAAAGATTTAAGGGAAACTATGAGTATGAATCATGTTTTAATGGATAGTTTAGTGGTTATGAGAAGTCATGGTTCTTCTTCACGCGGAACTATCGCCAGGTGTCACGCACTTAACAAAATAATGCAGCAAGCTTTAGGAAGAAAAGGTAGAGGTTTTTATGTTTTAGAGTTCATATCAGAGAGGTATGATAAGTTATCAGATGATGAAAAAATAAAAGTTGTTATTCATGAAATGCTTCACATACCAAAATCATTCGGCGGAGGATTCATTCATCATAACATGGTAAATCATAAAAATATTGAGGTATTCTTTAGAGAATATAAAAGATTAAAAGCTAAAAAACATCTCGATAATCAAGGTATTTATAATTATGGCTTCTAGAATTAAAAAAAAGATTAATGCTATGTTAAAGATTGGTGGTAGAGTTGTCGAGATACCAGAAATTGTTGTTTGTAAAGGTTTTGAGAAAGTTAGAGGTTTAATGTTTTCTCGCTCTGATTATTCTCATGCTCTTCTTTTCGAATTTAGCAACGATACTGATGCACCAATCCATTCTTTTTTTTGTCCGCAATTTTTAGCTATTTGGCTCGACGAGAATAACAAGATTGTTGATTATAAAGTGGTATCACCCAACCGTTTCTCCGTCGCTCCACAAAAACCTTTTAGAAAACTTATTGAGATTCCAATTAACAAAAAATATTCTTCTATCGTCGATTTTATCCTCGAGCGAGGAAAGGTTTAAATACGTCCGACGGCATAATCATTTTATAATGTTCTTAAAAAGGAGGTATTAAAAGATGGGAGTAATCATAATTAAGGGAGCTGTTAAGAGAAAGCCAGGACACCTATACTACATTGATGGTAAAGGAAATGTTTGTGAGGCTAAGATGGCTCGTGGCGGAAGAAAGAAGAAGAAATAATTTCTTCTTTGATTAAATAATTCGCGATATCACCCTTGATAGGGGGGATTTTATTTTTTTTATTTTTTTATCATTTCAGGCTTTTTTTGCCTGTTTCTCGTTAGTTTTTTTCTGTTCTGTATATTCTTTTATATTAGACCATATTTTTTTTAGTTATTAGAAAGTGAGGTTGAGAGATTATCTATTCCTTATGATTTATCAAAAATTTGGTAATAAAAGGTTTTTATAATATAAAAATAATTATTTTTAATGGTTAAGTCATCTAAGGGTTATGTTTTGGGTGTTGAGACTACTGCTCATACTTTTGGTGTTGGCGTTGTTTGTGATGGCAAAGTTTTGTCTAATTTTAAGGATAATTATACTACGCAAAGCGGGGGTATGATTCCTAATAAGGTTGCCCTTCATCATCGCCAAGTTGCTCAAAGTGTTTATGATGAGTCTATAAAGATTTCTGGCATTAAAGAATCGGATATTGTTGCTATTGCTGTTTCTAATGCTCCTGGTTTAGCTCCTTCTCTTCTTGAAGGGTTAAAGTTTACTAAAGTCGTTGCTAAAAGATTAGGTGTTCCAATTATTCCGGTGAATCATTGTGTTGCTCATTTAGAGATTGGCAGATTAACTGGCGCTGCCGATCCTGTTCTTCTTTATGCTTCTGGCGCTAACACACAAATTATTTCTTATTCTGAGGGTAAATACAGAGTTTTTGGTGAAACTCTCGACGTCGGTGTCGGTAACTTTATTGATACTTTTGCTCGGCACGCAGGCATTGGTTTTCCTGGCGGCCCGGTTATTGATAAGTTAGCGCAGGAGTCTGATAAGGTTTATGTTGATCTTCCTTATTCTATTAAGGGCATGGATGTTTCTTTTTCTGGTCTTTTAACTAATCTTAAGAATAAGTTTGATTCTAAAAAGTATGACATTAGGACTTTGGCTTATTCTTTGCAAGAAACAGTTTTTTCTATGTTAGTTGAAGCCAGCGAGAGAGCTTTGGCTCATATTGGTAAAAAAGAATTACTTCTTGGCGGCGGCGTTGGTTGTAATAAGAGGCTTCAGGATATGTGTAAGATTATGTGTGATGAGCGAGGTGCAAAGTTTTATGTTCCTCAAAACCAATTCTTAGTGGATAATGGCGGTATGATTGCGTACTTAGGCGAGATAATGTATAAGTCTATGGTTAAGAAAAAGATGTCTTTTGTTGATGTTGACAAGTTAGATATTAATCCTAGAGAGCGTACAGACCAAGTGGAAGTGTTTTGGAAGTGAAAAACTTTTTTATTTCAAAAGCTAAAAATCACCAATAGATTTATAAAGTGATTTTTCGCTTTACATTCATAAAATACTTGTGACGAGTATTTTTCCAATGACTTAAAGAAACAGGAGGAAAAATGGATTTTTATTCAACAATAGAACAAGCAAGAAAAACCGGAAAAGTAGAGAAAGGCATAAACGAAGTTACAAAAGCTATTGAGAGAGGAGTTGCTAAACTTGTTGTTTACGCTAAGGATGTTGAGCCAAAAGAAATAGTTGCTCATATTCCAGCACTTTGTAAGGAGAAAGGTATTGAGTGCTACGAAGCGGACAGTAAGATTAAGCTAGGAGCAGCAGTTGGTATTAATGTTGCTTGCACTTCAGTGGCTGTTACTGACTTAGGCGATGCTAAGGTTGATTCCGGTAAAGCTGACAAAAAGAAGGCTAAGTAAGTTCTAAAAAAATAATTAGTTATTATATTAACAAATGAAAGAAATAGAACAAAAGCAAAATAAGAGTTCCGAAAAGATGACTCTTTCTTCAGAGGAAGCGGTTCCCGCAATAGTTGAACAAATTGTTGGTAGAACAGGCGTTAGAGGTGAAATAACTCAGATTAAGTGTAGAATTCTTCAAGGTCGTAATAAGGGTCGTTCTATGAGAAGGAATGTTAAGGGTCCTGTTAGACTTAAAGATATTTTGATGCTTAGAGAAACAGAAATTGAGGCTAGAAGGATTAGAACATCAATAAATAAGGGAGCGTTTTCTTAATTAACAATGGTTAAGTGTAGTTTTTGTGGTAAAGAGTATGAAGTTCCTTTTGGTTTAACTGAGTTTGATGTTACTGGTCACACAAGATATTATTGTTCTTCAAAGTGTAGGAAGAATTTTAAGATGGGTAGAGAAAGTGATAGGGTTAAGTGGACTGATAATTATCATGAGAAGAAGAGAATGTTAGCAGAACAAGCTCTAAATCCGCATAATCATTCTGGTCCAACAGTGAAAAAAAAGTAATTTTTCTTAATGAGTAATTTTTCCTAATTTATTTTTTAATATGTGTTTTTCCGTCGGTAAATACCCTTTTTGCTTGGAAAGGTTTATATAGTCTATTCGTTTTTTCTTTTTCATAATGAGTGATAAAAAAGAGTACGGTGCTGACAGTATTTCTGTTCTTGAAGGACTTGAGGCTGTTAGGAAAAGGCCTGCTATGTATATCGGCTCCACTGGTAAGGAAGGTCTTCATCATTTAGTTTGGGAAATTGTTGATAATGCTGTTGACGAGGCTATGGCTGGTATTTGTAATACTATTCTTGTTAGTATTCATAAGGATGGTTCTGTTACTGTTGATGATAATGGTCGTGGTATTCCTGTTGATATTCATCCTGTTTATAAGAAGTCTGCTTTAGAAATTGTTGTTACTAAGCTTCATGCTGGTGGAAAGTTTGATAAGAAGTCTTATGCTGTTTCTGGCGGCCTTCATGGTGTTGGTATTTCTGTTGTTGCTGCTTTGTCTAAACATATGGCTGTTGAGGTTAAGCGCGAGGGCAAGGTTCATAAGCAGGAGTATGAGATTGGTAAGCCTTTGTATAGTGTTAAGGTTGTTGGTAGTGTTGATAAGAAGGATACTGGTTCTAACATTACTTTTTTTCCTGATGATAAGATTTTTTCCACTGTTGAGTTTGATTATAATGTTTTAGCTACTAGGTTTAGGGAGATCGCTTTTCTTAATGCTGGTCTAAAGATTATTTTGTCTGATGAGCGTAAGGATAAGAAAGAAGAATTTTTTTATGAGGGTGGTCTTATGGAGTTTGTTAAGTGGCTTAATCGTTCTAAGGAAGTTTTGCATAAACCTATTTATTTTAAGAAGCAGTCTGATAGTGTGATTGTTGAGGTTTCTGTTCAGTATAATAATACTTATCAGGAAAACATTTTTGGTTTTGTTAATACTATTAATACTGTTGAGGGTGGTACTCACGTTACTGGTTTTAAGACTGCTATTACTAGGGTTATTAATGATTATTCTCACAAGCAGAATATTCTTAAGGAGAAGGAGAGTCTTAGTGGTGATGATGTTCGTGAGGGTTTAACTGCTGTTATTTCTATTAAGCTTCCTGAACCTCAATTTGAAGGTCAGACTAAGACTAAGCTTGGTAATTCTGAAGTTAAGGGTATTGTTGATTCTATATCTACTTCTGCTCTTGCTGAATTTTTTGAGGAGAATCCTCAAATTGCTAAGAAGATTGCTCAGAAGGCTTATGATTCTGCTAAGGCTAGGCTTGCTGCTGCTAAGGCTAGAGATATGGTTCGTAGGAAGTCTGCTTTTGGTTCTGGTGGCCTTCCAGGTAAGCTTGCTGATTGTTCTTCTAAGAAGCATGATAAGACTGAACTTTACTTAGTTGAGGGTGCTTCTGCTGCCGGTACAGCTAAAGAAGCTAGGAATAAGGAATATCAAGCTATCTTGCCACTTAAAGGTAAAATTCTTAATGTTGAGAAAGCAAGTCCCGTTAAGGCTTTATCATCTGAAGAGATTGCTAATCTTGTTACTGCTATTGGCACGTCTGTTGGTGAAGAGTTTAAGGCTGAGAATCTTCGTTATAATAAAGTTATTATTATGACTGATGCTGATGTTGATGGTGAACACATCAGAACTTTGCTCCTTACTTTCTTTTTCCGTTTTATGCCCCACCTTATTGAGAATGGTAATGTTTACGTTGCTGTTTCACCACTATACAAGGTTCGTAAAAAAGAGGATATTTATGTTTATTCTGATGATGAGTTAAAGAAGGTTTTAGAAAAGGTTGGTGCTAACGCTATTGTTAATCGTTTCAAGGGACTAGGAGAAATGAATTCTGAACAACTTTGGGATACTACTATGAACCCTGCTACTAGAATACTTAAAAGAATATCTGTTGAGGACGCCGTTCAGGCTGATAGAGTTTTCTCCACTTTAATGGGTGATGATGTTGAGCCTAGAAAACAATTCATAATTGAAAGAGCACACGAGGCTTTCATAGATACATAAAAACAATGGTAAAGAAAATAAAGAATAAAGTTAATTTAGAGAAGAAAGCCCCTAGAGGACTAAAAATAATAGCTAATGTTTTAATAGGTTTAGGAATAATAATATCCATTTTTACCTGGGTAGCCGCATTAGCTCTTGAAGATGAATTTTCCTTCTTATTGATATTTGGATTAGGTCTGATAATATCTTCTGTTTACATGTTAAAATTACAAAAATGGTCTAGAATAATGATAATAATTCTCCTATCTTCTTGGATAACATGGAAAGCTTATTTTTGGATTACTCAAAGTTACGGATTTAACCTTAAGAACATTATTATAACATTAATATTTTTATCAATAAGTCTTTACTTACTATTTAGCAAAAAAGTTAAGGAGGCTTTCAAATAACCATGGCAAAAGAAGATAAAGTTGATGAGGAAGAAGATTTTGATGAGGATGAGGAGTCTGAAGAATCTAAGAAGGAACACGCAGCTGCAGCTGTGAACGAGAAGGGAGTTATTAATTCTGAAATAACTGAGGAAATGCAAAAAGCGTATATTAATTACGCTATGAGTGTTATTGTTTCTCGTGCTTTACCAGCTGTTGAAGACGGCCTTAAGCCTGTTCACCGCCGTATTCTTTACGCTATGGATTTGTTAGGGCTTAAACCTAATTCTCAGACTAAGAAGTCTGCTAGAATTGTTGGAGATGTTATGGGTAAGCTTCACCCTCATGGTGATATGGCAATTTATGATTCTTTAGTTAGAATGGCGCAGGATTTTTCTTTGCGTTATCCTTTAGTTATAGGTCAGGGTAATTTTGGTAGTGTTGATAATGATCCTCCAGCTGCTTCAAGATATACTGAGGCTAAGCTTTCAAGTCCTGCTATGGATCTTTTAGAGGATTTGGATAAGGATACTGTTAAGATGGTTCCTAATTTTGATAGTACTTTAGATGAGCCTGAATTATTGCCTGGTAAGCTTCCTAACCTTTTGATTAATGGTTCTTCAGGTATTGCTGTTGGTATGGCTACTAATATTCCTCCTCATAACTTGACTGAGATTTGTGATGCTACTATTAGGTATATTGATAATCCTGATGTGACTATTGAGAAGTTGTTAGAGGTTGTTTCCGGACCTGATTTCCCTACTGGTGGTTCTGCTTCTGGTAATATGCAAGAGATTTATTCTACTGGTCGTGGTAGAGTTACTCTTAGAGCTAAAGTAGGTACTGAAACTAAGAAGGGTAAGGAGAGAATAATTATTACTGAGATTCCTTATATGGTTAATAAGGCTGATCTTGTTAGTCAAGTAGCATTACTTGCTCAAGAGAAAAAGCTTACTGAAATTTCTGATATTCGTGATGAGTCAGCTAAGGGAAAGATACGTGTTGTTATTGATCTTAAGCGTGGTGTTGATTCTAAATTCGTTATTAATAAATTGTACAAGTTTACAAGACTTCAGGATTCTTTTGATGTTAATCTTTTAGCTCTTGTTAAAGGTAAGCCTGTTACTCTTGACTTAAAACGTGCTTTAGTAGAGTATGTTAGGCATAGAACTGATGTTGTTGAAAGGCGTACTAAGTTTGATTTGAAAAAGGCTGAGGATCGTTTAGAAATAGTTCAAGGTTTAATTATAGCTCTTAAGGATATTGATGATGTTATTACTTTAATTAAGAGGGCTGATAATTCAACTGACGCTAAAGAAAAATTAGTTCATAAGTATAAGTTGTCAATTAGGCAGGCTGAAGCAATTCTTGAAATACGTTTAGCTGCTTTAACTCATTTAGAACAAGACAAACTTAAGAAGGAAGGTGAAGAGTTAGAAATTAAGATTAAGGATCTTAAAAAGATTTTATCATCTAAGCAAGAAATTCTTTCTGTTATTAGGAAAGAATTATTAGATATTAAGAAGCGTCATGGTGATGAAAGAAAGACTAGAGTTATGGTTGGTGCTATTAAAGAATTAGAAGAAAAGGACCTTATTCAGAAGAAGGAAGTTGTTGTTACTATTACTGATAAGGGTTATGCTAAGAGGATGGATATGCAAACTTACAAAGAACAAAAGCGTGGTGGTAAGGGCATTATTGGTTCTGACTTGTCAACTGGTGATTTTGTTAAGCAACTAATGACTTGTTCAACTCATGACTTCTTATTATTCTTCACGTCTAAGGGTAGGGTTTATTGGCTTAAGGCTCATGATATTCCTGCTAGCGAACGTTACTCTAAGGGTAAGGCTTTGATTAATCTTCTTAATCTTAAGGAAGAAAAGGTTGCTTCTGTTATGGCAGTTAAGGAGTTTGATGGTGAAATCCTCCTTGTTACTTCTAATGGTATTATTAAGAAGATGCCTCTGAAAATGTTTTCTAAGCCTCGTAGTAGTGGTGTTCGTGTTATGAACTTCCCTACTGATACTCAGGATGAACTTATTGATGTTAAACCTATTAAGGAAAAGGAGCAAATTCTTCTTATTACTAAGAAGGGTCAGGCTATCAGGTTTGAGAATTCTGAAGTTCGTTCTATGGGTCGTGCTGCTTATGGTGTTACTGGTATTAAGCTTGACAAGTCTGATAGGGTTATGAGTTTAGAAATAATTCCTCAAGATAATAAGGATACTTCCATTATGACTATTACTGAGAGGGGTTATGGTAAGCGTTCTTTAGTTGAGGATTATCGCCTTACTGGTCGTGCAGGTAAAGGAGTTATTAATCTTAAAGTAACCCATGATAAAACTGGTAACGTTGTTACAAGCATTAGTGTTTCAGAAAAGGATAAGTTTATCGTGACTACTGAGAAGGGTATGGTCATTAAGTCTAACGTTCACGAACTTAGAATTATGAGTCGTGCTACTCAAGGTGTTAGAATTGTTAAGTTACAAGACGCAGACAAAGTAAGTGATTTGATAAAGGTAATAGATGAGATAGAAGAAGAAACAGAAAAGAAAGAATAAAGATAGTTTATATGCAAACTGCTCCAATTCTGTCTTGGATTACTCCACATCTTCTGTATTTTGTGTTTCCTGTTGCACAATCATAAATTTTGTAAGTAGGTTTTCCATTAGAACAGGAATATTCTACTAAGTTTTGCCCACTTGTTCCTCCAGTGATACAATAATCATTAGCAGTATAGACTTTTTTGTTTGAGTAACCACAGACCGTTCCAGGAATAATATAGTTTACACCATCATCCGTGTCTACGCAAGTGTTTGTTCCAGTAGGGGGTATACATTTTACTTCAGAAACTACTGGATCAGAAGGCGTCCTGCTGTCTGCTCTTACTGCCCCTAATGGATGATCACTCCACCCTTTGAATTGGACGTTACAATTTGCGTTTCGTAATAAATATTTTTTATCATTTCCATCCAGTTTAAATGTTTGAATTTTACTATTTCCACTAAAGGCGCAGAAAAAATCTCTGTAATAGCTTGGTCTTATTGAATAAACCTCATTCTGTAGTTCTATCAGATCATCACTTACTCTTTTTTCCATTAATGACTCATCATATCCAATATCATATGGTTGCGTTGTTAATGTTAATGTGCAGATTATGCTAGTATCGGTAGAGCCATAATCACAGTTAGAGTAAGCTCCAACACGAGTATCTTTAAAGTCTAAAGAGACTTGAGATTGTTGATCATTTAGTTTAAGATTGTTTTTAGCAAGAGGACCATCACAAAAGTAGTTAGATAATGCATAAAATTTTCCTTCGTATTCATTAAATACTATTTGTCCAAACCTACAATTCATAAAATTAAAATTGTTTAATTCTTTTTTAGATATTAAGTCTGTTATCATCTCATTAGCATTGCTATTAAATTCTTTCCAGGCTACAGAGTAATCTTTCTGGGCCATCTGAGTGGTAGTTAGAACACCTCTGCATGAAAATCTACTGTTTTCTCCCTGTGATGCTAGAGAACATTTCGCGTATTGACCAACCCGAGTTTTTCTGAATAATGGTTCAATAGTTTTAGGATCATTGGCATTCAATGTGGAAACTTCTAAGTTGTCAGTATGAGGATTATCTAAAGTTTCTAATTTTGCTATTTGTTCATCTAAGAATTTTTGGTAATTGGACTCTAAATTACTATCAGCTTTAAGTTGGTTTATTAAGGAATCAAAGCTGTTTAGATTAGAATTATGAGCATAATCTAAAAGTTGTTTTAATATTTCTGGTTTGTTTAGGTATAAATAATTCCAAAACATTCCAGAGTATCTATAAAACTTAAAGTCTCCATAGCTTGAAGATAATATATCTTTAATAGTCATTCTATCAGAATATGATATAATTGCCCCAGTTTGTTTGTCCACTCCGCTTTCACCGTATATTT
The DNA here is from genome assembly GCA_038045945.1 of Nanobdellota archaeon. GTDB lineage: Archaea > Nanobdellota > Nanobdellia > Pacearchaeales > GW2011-AR1 > JAGVWS01. Next base: position 4,446 of record JBBSXC010000003.1, on the reverse strand, counting down.
GTTCGACTAATAATTTTCTTGTTTTTATCTCTAGTTGTGTGCTCCAGGCTAAAAATTCTGCTAATCCTTCATCAAACCACACCATCCTGTTGTTGTTATATATCGCATTCTCTCCCCACATCCCAGGTATTAACCACCTACTAACTAAATAATGAGCATATTCATGTCTCAATAGCTCTTCTAAAGAATAAATACTTTCCTGGGTTGTTCTTTGATAAGTATAAAATGTTCCTTGTTGTTCTATATAAATTCCGCCATTAGCTGTTGGCAAACCGTATAATAACGGTTGATAGATCTCATAGTCTCTTCTTGTTCCGTAAACTTTCATCATTAAAACACTGTTAGGATCATCTTTTATTGGTGTTATTGTGTTTGTTATTCTGTTAAATTGGGATTTTACCTGGTTTATTGCATTATATAAAGTTTGAATTGTTTTTGAGTCTAAAGGCGTCTTAATTATTAATGAGTTGTCTTCAAGAGAATAAGTATTGGTAAAGATTTTTAATTCTACTTCAGGCATTACATCTTTCATGCAAAGCTTTATTTTAGGATTAGAGGTCTTACAACCATTAAAATAATCTAATACTTTTACTGTCCAAAGATATTGTTCATCCAGCCTAGGATAGATAGTGAGGAGTTTTGAGAGGTAATCTATGCTAACTTTGTTAAATTCTTTGTTACTTGCAATGTTTCCAAGGGCCCAGATAGCATTATCCGCTAACCATGCTTGATTTTTAATAAGATAGTCTTTGGTCGCAATATCGTTAATCAAACCGATAATGTCCTTGTCAAAATTTTTAACTAAATCTGAATTTGTAACTGCTTGTGCATTCATTTCCCTAGAGATTAGATAAAAGATACTATAGATTATATTCCTTTGATAAAATCGCTCTGCTCTTGAAGAGTCCGTAGTAAAATCTAACAAAGCTTTTTTTATTTGAGGTACATACAAATGCCCTAACCAGGCATTATCTACAGTCATTATAAACTCCCATAATGTATTTTCTGAATAATCGTTGACATCGAAAAGATGAGGGTTTTTACTAATTGCCTTCAAGCCGACTATGACCTCATTATGCACATCCTCGGTTATACCCACAGGTTTCTGATAAAACCTGTAATAATATGCTGTTCTTATAAAGAAAATTAATTCTAACATATTACCTTTGTTTGTCCCGTCATAAGAATTTGATAAACTACCTATTTCTTTAGCTACAGCTACAATATTATTTGATGAGTAAATCTTCTGAAAGTCACTATCTGAGTTTAAAAACCAAAGAAAATATAAACAATTATAATCATGACTTTTCAAATAGTTCACAAAATTATTTTCATCCAAATTAGACATTGATTGAACATTGCAAGTAGTAGTATCCGTTCGAGTACCAGAATCACCTTGAGAACCTTGAGGCATAACTGCTAATGGGGTTTTATAATTTTCTTGTTGTTTTCCATGCTCTACAGAATTAGAATATTTATTAATAGGCCCTTGAGGTTCAATAATCTTAGATTTAGTTAAGGCAGATTTAGAATCACCTTTAGGACTTAAAAGTAAAGGATCATTATATATCTTAAAATAAATTATTGTTAGAAGCATTAGTACCAAAATTATTATTAAGCATGTTTCTAGTTTTGAGAAGTGTTCTTCTTTAACTTTTTTAACACTTCTTTTTACCATTGCTAATTTTCTTATTCGCAGTATGCTCCGTTCTTATCGTTCTTGCATACTCCTTTTGTTCCTTCTGTTTTTGCGCAGTTGTATGATGTTATTGTTACTTGTTTGTTATTATCGCATGAGTATTCTGTTAGAAAGCCAGCCATTCCTATAGTACATTTGTCTTCGTACTTGTATGGTCTCCCTCTGAAAGTCCATGTTACTATTCCGCCAGTTTTGTAGTCTTTTCCTAAGTCACTGTCAGAGCATGTTCTTAACATTTTATCACCGCTAACCTTTTCGCTCCAAGAAATAACGTAACCGTTAAAAACGTTAAAGTATAATAAAAGAACTAATGCTACAATTCCAACAATTATTGCTAAGATAACACCTTTTTTCATAACTATATTTTTAGAACTATTAAGTATTTAAATTATATTGTTTCTCCGAACAGAGCAAACTTTAGTTTACGAGTTCGGAGAGGCCTATATAGTCTCACCGAATCCTATTAGTCTCCAGTGTCCGCCTATGTTTCTTGCTATTCCTACGTTTTCACCTTTGAAGTCGCATATTGGTATTTTCAGGTTCATTTCTACTTCTTTAGGTGTTATTTTTATTACGTTTCCTACTGTTATGCTTGTGTTTATGCTTAACATTAATAATTCTGGTGTTTTTATTGGATTTACTAATACTTTTTCTTTATCGCTGTATATTTCTTTGAATAACTCGTAATTCATTTTTATTGATGACTTTATTGTTGGTAGACTGTCAACTTTTCCGCTTACGTTTCCGCTTACGCTGTCTGCTTTTGTTATTGATGGGTCTAGGCTTGTCTCTATTGCTAGGCTTCCTCCTGGTCCTGCTTGGTTTATTGTTTTGTTTCCTCTTTGCAATGTTACGATTTTTGTTTTTATTGTTTCGTAGAATTCTTGTCCTGCTTTTTTTGTGTACAGTCCCGGCTTTATTTCTATTTCGTCACCTACTTTTAGTGTTCCTTTTTTTAGTGCTCCTCCTAATACTCCTCCTTTAAGTTCTGCTACTTTCGTTCCCGGTCTGTTAATGTCGAAGCTTCTTGCTATTACAAATATTGGTGGTGATTCTTTGTCACGTAGCGGTATTTTTATTTCTGTTAGTGCCTTTAGCACTTTGTCTATGTTTATGTCTTGTTGTGCGCTTACGGGTATTATTGTTGCTGATTCTGCTACTGTTCCTTTTATGAACTCTTTTATTTCTTTGTAGTTTGCCAGTATTTTTTCTTTGTTTACTAAGTCTATTTTGTTTTGTACTATTATTATGTTTTTTATTCCTCTTGCTGCTAGTGCCATTAGGTGTTCTCTTGTTTGTGGTTTTATTCCTTCGTTTACTGCTACTAGCAATATTGCCGCATCCATTATTGCTGCTCCACTAAGCATTGTTGCCATTAGCATTTCGTGTCCTGGTGCATCAACGAATGTTACGTACCTTAATGGTTTTCCGTTCTTTATGTTGTACAATCCGTTGTTTTCGTGTATTGTTGCGTCTGCGTATCCTAGTTTTATTGTTATTCCTCTCTTTAGTTCTTCTGAGTGTGTGTCTGTCCATTTTCCTGTTAGTCTTGATAATAGCGTTGTTTTTCCGTGATCTATGTGCCCTACTATTCCTACGTTTAGTACTTCTAATTCTTCTTTTTCTGTGCGGTTTTCTTCTTTTGTTACTTCTGATGTTTTTGTTTTTACCATTAATAATTAGAGGAAAAAATTGATATTTAAGTCTTTAGTTATTCAGTCTTAGAATTATTTCTTTACGCATACATGGTCTGTTATTTCTGCTTTTGATGTTACTATTTTTACTTCTTCACATGTCATAGCGTAATTTTCGCATATTTCTGGGTTGCTTAAGCATCTTATGTAGTATTGGTTTTCTTCTGGGCTTAAGTAGATTTTTCCTGGTGCTCCTAACCATCCTTTGTAGAATGCTACTACTGACATTATTAGTACTAATAATAGTACTAGTGCTAACCCTATTGTTATTCTTCTTAATTCTTCGTAGTTTTGTTTTATTACTTCTTTTGCCATTAAACTTAACCTTTTTTTCTTTTTTTTGTTAATCTTTATTACTATTTAAATATTCTTTATTAAAATCTTGGTTTGAATAGTTTTGTGAAAAAGTTGTCCATTTCGTCTAGTATTATTCCTAACACGTCAGTGTTTGGTTGTTGTTCGACTACTTCCAAACTGTTTTCTTGTTCTATTGTTGTTCCTTGGGGTAGTGCTCCTAACCCCACTCCTAATCCCTCATCCACTACGATTATTGGTTCTTCGTTTACTATTATTGTTTCTTCATTGTTCACTCTTGGTTCGAATAATCCTCCAAGTATTGGTTCTTCTATTATTACTACTCCTCCCCCTTCACTAATTTCTTCGTTTTGTACTACTGGATTATCAAATATTTCATCTCTTGGTTCGAATATGTTTATTATTCCTGAGTCTTCTTCGTTTTCTATTATTGTGTTATCTACTATTTTTTCTGGGCATTTGCATGTTTCTGGTATGCATGCACTTCTGTCGTCACAATATCCCCATACTGCGCAGTATTCTGCTAATAGTTTTCCTCCATCTCCTGTTCCGTCTACTCCGCCTTCTGTTGATTGTCTTCTTCTTTGTTCTAGTGCGTCTTTGTCATCAAATTTGCATGTTCCTCCTGGTGTTCCTTCTGCTGGCCCTGCTCCTCCAGTTGTTGGTCCTGGTCCTGCGTCTGGTCCTCCAGTTGTTGGTCCGCCTTCATCCTCTCCTTCTGCTCCTCCACTTCCCCCC
>JBBSXC010000002.1:16271-23011 GCA_038045945.1 Nanobdellota archaeon | reverse complement strand
CGGAGCATTCACAAACAGCAGTGGAAGATTAGGGGGAGGAGCACAATTCGACGGAGTAGATGAGCACATTAATATAAGTTATAGTGAAGGCTTAGACTTAGACCTAAATAACTTTACCATTTCTATGTGGGCAAAATATCCGTCACAAGTGGGGGGAAGTGATAATTACGCAATGATTCTTGGAAATCCCATAACGAGTAGCCCATACACTGGTGTAAACATATTCGCCTACGACCCGTCAGATAGCGACTCTAACAGATTATTATTTAGAGTTAATAATACTAATACTGTTTATTCTGCATCAACAAATCTTGATGATAACGTCTGGAAACATTATGTCTTTAGAAGAGAATCAAATAATCTATCAATATACATTAATGGGGCTTTAGATAACTCGTCCTTAGTAACATCAACAAATGTGACCAATAAAAATGTTCCGTGGATAATAGGAAGAAACCATGGGGCTAACACGCAAAACTTCAACGGCTCATTAGACGATTTACAAATTTATTCTCGTGCACTAAGCGCAACAGAAATAGCATCATTGTATAATGCAAGCACAACACAATACAGTAATAATTTTACAAACTTACAAGAAGGAGTTTACAACTTCACAGCATACGCACAAGACTGGGCAGGAAACATAAACGTAACAGAAAACAGAACAGTAACAATAACATCAACAGATATAACCCTACCAGTAATAAACTTTACAAGCCCAACACCAACAAACGGAACAACATACACAAACATGGTATCAAGAGCAATATACCTGAATGTAAGCTCAAGCGATAATTATGTGAATCATTCAGTAATAGTAGACTTTAACAGAAGCCTAGTAGGATGGTGGAGATTCAACAATGAAAGCGGAGATAACACAACATACATATTAGACAAAAGCACTTACGCAAATAATGGGACAGCAACAAACGGAGTAGTAATTAATTCATCAGGAAAACTAGGAGGAGCAGCAATACTACACGGAGGAGATGACAAAATAACAATAGGAAACCCAAGCAACTTAAACATAAGCGGAAACATAACAATACAAGCATGGATGAACACAAAAACATTATACGCAAGAAACATAAGTTTATCACCGGCAACACCACAAGAAAATTATCAAGTACTAATAAATTTGAACGTAACAACATTCAATTACTCTAAAGCAAGAAGTGACGGAGGAGACATAGAATTCTACGTAAGTTCAACAAATAGGACAAGACTAAACTACTGGTTTGAGAACTGGACACAAGGAGGAAACACAACAGCAATATGGGTAAAGGTGCCAGCAGTAGGAACAAGCAGCATAGAAATGGTTTACGGAAGCGGAATAAACCTCAATCGAAGTAACGGAAGCGCAACATTCCAATACTTTGAAGACTTCCAAGGAGCAAGCTTACCGGGTCTACTAACAGCAACAGGAGCAACATCAGTAGCAAACGGAGAATTAACAATAACAACAGGAGCAGTATACTCAAACAACACAGTAGGAACACAAGCAGGAGTATTAACAGAAGCAAGAATAAAATGGAATAACTTTGCGGGGTATTCAGGACTAGAAATAGCGGACGCACAAGCAACACAAGGAAGCAATGCAGGATTAAACAAACTAATATACATGATGACAAACGATGGAGGAACAGATCTAGTAACAGGGTGGGCAGCAGATGGAGGAGCAGCATCATACAACATTGTTGGAGGACAAACAGAATTCACAGCAGTAGCAGGAACGCAGTACACATTAGGATTCTCAATAAACTCAACATCACAAACATTTTACAAAAACAGAACCATAACAAACATTAACGCGGGAACATGGAGCGGAAACTTCTACTTATTCTTAGGATATTTCACAGGAAGCTCATCAGGAACAGCAGACGTGTCAGACCTAGTAGTAGACTGGGTAATAATAAGAAAACATAACGCTAGCGAACCAGTATCAACAGTAGGAAACGAAATAGCCGGAGGACTAGCTGGAGTAATCGGAAGAGCAAACAGTTACATAATAAAAGCAAACGAAACATACATAACAGCAATAATATACAACGCGACAAGCAATGCCTCAATAAACGCAAGCATGGCTAGCGGATGGCACTTAGCAACAACAACCTATGACGGAACAACACAAAAATTGTATTTGGACACAGAACTAAAATCATCACAAACAATAGGAGGAATAATAAACAACACTAATAACGATTTCATAATAGGAGAAACATACACTGGATCAATAGACGACGTACAAGTATACTCAAGAGTATTAACATCAAACGAAATAAACTCCAGTTATAACGCAGCAACAACACAATACAGTAATAACTTTACAGGATTAACACAAAACAAGAATTACACTTTCCAAGCATACTCGCAAGACTGGGCAGGAAACGTTAACACTACAGAATGGAGAAGTGTGCAAATACTAGAAATTGATAACCAAGCACCAACAATAAATTTCACAAACCCAACATATGCTAACGCAACAATAATAAATGTAAGCGGATCAATAGTAGTAAACGTAAGCTCAAGCGATAATAACCTAAACCATTCGGTAATATTAGATTGGAACAAAACACTAGTAGGGTGGTGGAGATTCAACAACGAAACAGGAGACAACAGCACATACATACAAGACAGAAGCACATGGAAAAATAATGGGACAGCAACAAACGGATCACTATATAATTCTAGCGGAAAAATAGGGGGATCATGGCAATTTGACGGAATAGATGACGGAGTAAAAATACTTACAACGATGGGGAATATAACAAGCAACATAACAGGATTAACATTCACATCATGGGTATACCCAAAAAGTAACGGAGAATTCTACACAACTAGAAGAGGACTAATAAACACTGGTTGCGAATCGCCAGCACCATTAGACATAGTAATGACAAACTCGACAACAGATAATGGGAATCACATCATGCTAGCAGCAGCATGCGGAGTAACAAACGGGCCATTAACAGCAAACAATTTAACACTAAACGTTTGGACACACATAAGCGTAACAATAGATACATCAGGACTATGGACAGTATACTTTAACGGAGTAGCAGACCCAATAACAGACAGACTAAACGTAACACTAAAAGCAGAAAAAGCATACATTGGGGGAGGAGACGCAAGACCATGGAATGGAAGCCTAGACGATGTACAAGTATACAATCGCGTTTTATCAGCAACAGAAATATCTGCGATGTATAATGCTACAACAACACAATACACAAACAACTTTTCAAACTTATCTGAAGGAAATTATACTTACCAAGCACACGCACAAGACTGGAGAGGAAACGTAAACAGCACAGAATGGAGACTATTACAAGTACAAACGCCATCAAACGCGCAACCAAACATAACAAGCATAGGAATACAAAGCGAAAATACAACAGCCTTAACAAAAGCACTGAATGTGAACTGCACATTCAATATCACAGATGCAAACGCTGGAGACACACTAGGAGCAAACATAACATGGTGGAAGAACAATGTGTCAACAATTAATATAACATTAACAAGTTTAACAAACGGAGCAAACACGACAACACAACTACAAAAAGCAAACATCACAAGAGGAGAAACATGGAAGTGCAGCGTAATACCATACGACGGAACAATATACGGAAATATGCAAAACAGCAGCGAAATAGTAGTGATAAACACACAACCAATAACAAACTTGTTAACACCAAGCGCAAACAACATAAGCACATACAGATACATGAACTTTACATGGTCAGTAGAAGACCCAGACAATCAGAGCGAAACATACACATACGACTATAACTTAACATGCAACAGCGGATGCAGCGCTGACAACAGACTACTAAACAATTTAGCACAAACGAATTATACTTCAGCAGGGGGAAAATACTTAAGGTATTTATCAGACGAAGGATACAGCTACAATTGGACCGTAAGAACAAGCGACGGAGCAACAAATGGAAGTTACGCAACACCAAGAAAATTAGAAGTACAATCAATAATATCAATAAGTTTAGGAAACTCGGCATTAGTATTTGGAAGCATGTCACCAAACGAAAGAAAAAACACAACAGACGGAAGCATAGGACCATTCAACATAAGCAATGATGGAAACGTATACGTAAACGTAACAATAAACGCGAGCAACATATGGGTAAGACAAGCAAACCCATCATCATATTACCAATTCAAAACAAGCAATTCTACAAACGAACCAGGAGCATTCTCATGGGAAAAATCAAATATTAGCTGGAGTTACATGCCAAGCATAACAGCAATGGCAATAGCAAACTTCAACTGGACAGACGCAAAAGATGAAGCATCAATAGATGTGCACCTAACAGTACCATCGGACGAACCAGCAGGAGGAAAAACATCAAACATAACACTAGAAGCCAGTTATGCAGACGAAGCAGACGGATAACCTAAAGGTAAAAAATAAAAAAATGAAAACAAAAATAACAAATAACCTAAAGGTCACAAGGAAAACGAAAACGATACTAATACTAGAAGGAATATTCATAATAGGTGTATTAGCATACCTATTAGCAAGCAAACCAGTAGCAATAGCGCCAATAAGCGGAAACGTAATAAACGAAGGAGACTTCAATTTCAAATTCGAAAACGCAAAAAAAGTGATAATCTCAAGAGACAAAGAATTCGAAAGCAAGATAGAATTCAAAAAAGAATTCGCGATAAATCTACCACCCGGAACATACTATTGGAAAGTAAAAGGGTGGATAAGAGAAAGCCAAATAATGAATTTTACAATAGCAAACAAAGTATCGCTAAGAATAGATGAACAAAACAACACTTTATCTGTATACAATGTGGGAACAAAGGACATAAAAATAAAAGTATTGGATGGAGAAAAAATCTTTTTAGAAAACAAAACTTTACTGTCAGGACACTACATTAAAGAAAATATTAGCGGAAAAATAATAATTGAAGGAGAACAAAAATGAGCTTTGACAAAAAGAAATATAGTAAACTACTATTAACAATAACGATAATTGTAATGATGTTAGTATTACTAAAAAATGTAAGCGCCATAGGAATAAGTCCTGGAAGAACAACAATAAACTTTGAACCAAACCTAGAAAAAGATGTATCATTAACAATTATAAACACAGACAAAAAAACAATGACTGTAGTATTATACGCGAGAGGAGAACTAAAAGATTATGTTCAATTATCATCACAAAGCGTGCAATTCTCGGAAGGAGAAGAAACAAAAACGGTAAATTATAAAATACGGTTGCCATCAAACATAGAAAAACCAGGCTTAGGAACAGCAGAAATAGTAGCGTTAGAAGTATCAAAAGAAACAAAAATAAAAACACCTGATGGAGAAGAAATAATAGTAATAGATTCACCAGCAATAAACGCAAGAATAGCAGTAATATCACAATTGCATGTATACTCAGTACACCCAGGAAAATACTTAGACGCAGGCCTTGACGTAATAAACACAGACGAAGGAGAAGTAAAATTCATAATACCAATAACGAGCAGAGGAAAAATAGGGATAGGAGAAGCACAAACAACAATAGACATATACACAAGCCTGAACCAAAAAGTAGCAACAATCAACACAAACAAAGAATCACTAGAATCACAACAAACTAAAGAGTTATACGCAACATGGAAATACAACAAAGAAGAAATAAACCCGGGAAAATACCGAGCAGTAGCAACAACAACCTATGATGGAGAAACAGCATACTCGGACAAAGACTTCGAAATAGGAAACAAAAACCTAGAAATAGAAAGCATAACAATAAACAACTTCAAACTAGGAGAAATAGCAAAATTCAACATACTAGTAAATAATGAATGGTCAGAACCAGTAAAAGACGTAAACGTACAAATGCAAGTCTATAACGAGCAAGGACAAACAATGGCAGACTTCACAAGCCAAAACTACAACGTAGAAGGACTAACAAAAAAAGAATTAGTATCATACTGGGACACAGTAGGGGTAAAAAGCGGAACATACAAAGGAAAACTAATACTAAAATACGAAGACAAAATAATTGAAAGAACAATAGAAGTAACAATAAGCAACAACGCAATAGAAGTAGCAGGATTCACAGGAAAAGCAATATTCCCAAGCACAACAAAATGGAACACACAAAACGTACTGATAGGAATAGTAATACTGCTAGTAATAATAAACGCAGTATGGTTCTTCCTATTCTTAAGAAAGAAAAAGAAAGCAGAAGGAAAATAACCTAAAGGGCACAAGTAAAAAACAATTAGTAATTCATAACCTTTATAACCGCCAAAAGCTTTACATTATTATGGAATGGAAAACCTACCTAATAATGTATTTTGGAACAAAAGCAGTAGGAGCAAAAGAGATAGCAAGAAGAGTAGAAAGCTTAGGGTTCAAAACAACATTCGGCTCATCAGACTTTGAGTATGTATGGGCGAAAAAACCAACAAAAGAAGAAGTATTAGACTTAGGAGACAAAATAGTAATAGCCTTACAACACACTGGAGCAATATTTAATCTAGACACACACGACTAAAAAGGTTTTAGTGACAAAACAAATAATTCTGGAATAGATTTATAAAGCAGTAACACGTAAAAAATTTTATAAAGAAAAATGGTGTCCGATAGATTAATAGTAACTTTGCTTATTGTTGCAATACTTTTATCAGTATTCTCAATAGTTATGACGATGTCACAAAACATAAATAAACAATTATACAATAATCCTCAAGCAGAAGGAAACAATCAAGCA
>JBBSXC010000002.1:0-16171 GCA_038045945.1 Nanobdellota archaeon | reverse complement strand
CAGTACCATACGACGGATCAACAGGAGCACTATCAAGCACACTAACAGCAACAGCGGCAGCAGCAGCATAAAAAAAGAAAATGAATTCTCAAAAGTTAGTATTAATAACAATAACAATCGTACTAATACTAAACACAATAATTTCTTACAACTTACCACAAAGTTTCATTAAAGGATTATCGGGACTAGCAGGATCAGAAGGATACGTAAACATAACAGTGGAAACAATAATTAGTGTAAACTTCACACAAGAAACACTAAACTTCGGACCGGGAAGCATTGACGATGGACAAAGCAACGCAACATTAGAAACCTCTGGGCCATCAGTACTAAGGGGAAACTGGAGCACTAGCGGAATGAGCGGATTAGTACTAGAGAACATAGGATCAAGAAACGTTACACTAACACTGAGCACAAACAAAAACGCAAGTTCACTATTCGGAGGAAGCCAAGGGCACAGAAGATACATGTGGAATATAACAAGCAACGAAACAGGAAGCTGTAGTCCTGGAGCATTATCAAACTCGACTTTCAGAAACGTAAACACAAGCGGATATTTATTCTGCGAACAATTAGGATACCTGAGCGACCAAGACACACTAAGAATAGACTTCTTACTAACAATACCATATGACGGAAATAGTGGAATATTATCAGACACAATAACAGCAACAATCTCAGCAGCGCCGTAAAAAGAGAAATAAATAAAAAATTACTAGTCAGTCATTCTCAACAAAGTTTATAAACAGAATAAATCTAAGTATGATAAGAAAAATGGTGTCCGATAGATTAATAGTAACTTTGCTTGTTGTCGCAATACTTTTATCAGTATTCTCAATAGTTATGACGATGTCATTAAACATAAATAAACAATTATACAATAATCCTCAAGCAGAAGGAAACAATCAAGCAAATGTAGAATTAACAGTAGTACCAAATCCTCAGGCAGGATCAAACGGGAGCGGATAAATCATGAAAAATAAAAATAATCGTCTAGGGTATGTTGTGCTTTTATTAGCAATAATTGCTGTAGGATTCGCAGCAACAAATTCTTTCTTAGCACTAAACAAATACCAAAAAATTAGTGAGATAACAGGATTTGGAACAAGCGGATACGTGAACGTAACAGTAGCAACAGTAGTAAGTGTAAACTTCACACGAGACACAATAAACTGGGGAGCAGGAAGCATAGACAACGGACAAAACAATGCATCACTACTAGCGGCAAATGCAGGACCTGTAGTAACAAGAGGAAACTGGAGTACTAGCGGAATAACACCATTAGCTTTAGAAAACATTGGAACAACAAACGTAACAATAAAATTATCATCAGATAAAAACGCAACAGGACTATTCGCAGGAAGCGAAGGAAACAGAAGATACCAACTAAACGTAACAAGCAGCGACGCAGGAGCATGCAACGGAGCACTAGTAAGCAACCTAAGCCTATGGCGAGACCCGAACATAACTTCACCAGGAGACCAATACTGCAGCCAACTAGGATACATAGACACACAAGACCAAATAAACATAAGCATAATACTAGCAGTACCATACGACGGATCAACAGGAGCACTATCAAGCACACTAACAGCAACAGCAGCCGCAGCAGCATAAAAAAGGTCGAGCAAGAAAAATTCTTTTAGAAATCAAGAAAACATTAGTTTTCGTATGCTCAAGAAGCGAATATCAAGATTCTTGACATAATTTATAAACGAAAGAAATCTAATTTAACTAATGAAAAAAGGTGAGCAAATAATAAAATTATCAATACTGATAATTCTATCAATAAGCATAGCATCAGCACACCTAGGAATAAGACCAGCAATAATAGAAGTAGACTACGAAGCAGGAAAAGAATTCACAATAGAATACTCAGTAGACACAACACCAGAAATAAAAACAAACATCTCAGCAGAAGGAGACATGCTAGAAAGCGTAAGGTTTGACAAAACAAAAATGCAAGGATCAGGAACATTCAAAGCGATAATAAAATTACCATCAGAAGCAAAAAAAGTAGGAACAAATCTTCTGTACATATTCGCAAAACAAGAAGTAGACCCTAAAGGAGGATTAGGAACAGCAATATCAGTAGGAGCACTAATAAAAATATACGTGCCATACCCAGGAAAATACTTAGAATCAACACTACAAATAGACAGCGTAAACAAAGGAGTAGAAGCAGAAGCAAAAATACAAATAGTAAATAGAGGAAAAGAAAGCTTATTCACAAACCCTAGCCTAGAAATATTTTCCGGAGAAGAATTAATAGAAAAAATGTATTTCACTGATAAGGGAGCAGAATTATTAGAACCAACAAAAACTGCAGAATACACAAAAAAGATAGACACATCAGAATACACACCAGGAGATTACAGAGCAGTATCAATAGTAGATTACGGAGGAGAAAAACCATCAATAAATGAGCACAACTTCAGAATAGGAGAACTAAACATAAGAGTAATAAACTACACAAAAAAAATCATTAGTGGAAAAATAAATCCTTTCGAAATAACTATACAAAACGACTGGAAAGACAAAATAGACGGAGTATACGCAAACGTAAGCCTAACAAAAACAGGAGAAGAAGGAATGAGCTTCCTAACACCGCCGGTAAGTGTATCAGGATTTCAAAATTATCAACTAAAAGGGTTCGCAGACGCAACAAACATAAAAACGGGAAAATACGAAATAGAAATAATCTTGCACTACTCAGAAAAAAGTTCAAGCACAAAAGGATTCTTAGAAGTATCAAAACAAAACAGCATGATAATGATAACAGCAATAAGTACAGCAATAATCATAATACTAACAATAGCAGGGATAATAATTTATAAAAAGAGAAAAAATGTGGGAAAACAAACAAACAAAAAATCTCAAGAAAAAAATGAAAAATAAAACAACAAAAATAGTACTGATTATAACAATAATACTAATAATTTCGTCAATAATAACAATAATTGCGAGCACAACAAAACAAGACACCTACCTACTAGAAGAAAAAGTTTTAGAATCGTACTTCATAATATCAGACCAAGGGGGGATAGGAGTAATACCGGGAGTAGTATTCTTCGGAAAAATGATGCCTGGAGGATCAGGAACAGCAAAAATAGAGATAAACAACAATTACAACAAAGAAGTAATAGCAAAAATAACTGCTAGTGAAGAAATAGAACCATACTTTGTAGAACAAAAAATAGTAATCTCACCAAAAGAGAAAAAAGAAGTATTATTAACCGTAAAAATACCAAAAGAAGCAAAAAACGGGGAATATAAAGGAAAAGTAATAATAAAAATAGTAACAATAATTTAGAAGAACTAAAAGCAATTATTTCCAAAGAATTATAGCCGCAAAAAATACGAATTATCGTCTGAACATAAGGTTTTAATATTCATTTTAATTGATATTAATCATGTACAAAAAGCTGGTGGTATTAGGATTCTTACTAATAATGCTAGTAAACATTTTCTGGATAGCAAGCTACACAAAACCAGAAGTAGGGAAGATATCAACATTCGCAAGTTACTTCGATTTTTTATTCGGAAGTTCAAGCACAGTAGCACAATTATTCGTACAAGTAGTAGTAAACGCGCCAAACATAACAATAGCAAGCCCAACAAACACAACATACACGTTCAACTTATCACAAAACAAAAGCGTAGACTTAAACGTATCAGCAGAAAAAACAATACAAACATGGTTCTACACATTATACAACGGAAGCGGAACAATAATAGTTAACAGACAAGTATTCACACCAAACACAACAATAACATTAATCACAGGAACAAACAAACTAGCAGTATACGCAAACCTAACAGGAGGACAAGTAGGAAACACAAACGTAACACTCTCAGTAACAATATCAAACTCCGCACCACAAATACTAAACCTCTCAGGGCAAATATTAGCCTGTGAAGACTCATTCTTATCACACCTAATAAACATAACTGACGAAGACTTAGACACAATAAGCGTATCAATGACACCAATAAACCCATTCTTCATAACAAAACTATCACAAACAGGAAACTTAACAATAGCAGAAATATTCTCCGGAACACTAACAAAATCGCAAGTAGGAAGTTACAGAGAAAACGTGTCAGCATCAGACGGAAGCAGAGCAGACACAGCAATAACAAACATAAGCGTAGTGGCAGTAAACCATAACCCTAGCATAGAACTATTAGGAGCACAAACAGTATGGTTTAACGCAAAATTCATAAAACAAATAACAGCAAACGACACAGAAGACGGAAACGTCAGCGGAGGAAACCTAACCTACAACGTAACGTTCATATCAGG
This sequence comes from Nanobdellota archaeon, assembly GCA_038045945.1. GTDB lineage: Archaea > Nanobdellota > Nanobdellia > Pacearchaeales > GW2011-AR1 > JAGVWS01. Next base: position 11,865 of record JBBSXC010000002.1, on the reverse strand, counting down.
AATACCAATATTCACAATAAATTCTACTAGCGGAAAAATAAACATGACAGCAAACGCATCAGTAGTAGGATTATACAACGTAAGCGTATGCGTAAGAGATAAAGGACTAAACACGAGCATACACCCAAACGCAACATACTGCGGATACACAGGCGGTCCAGGATACAACTGCTCAAACTTTGAACTAACAGTAACAAACCAAAATAGGCCGCCAAACATAACATCATACTACCCAACAACCACAACAATAAGTAGTACACCACCACTAACAATAAGCTTCAACGTATCAACTGAAGACCCAGATGACACAACACCAAGCGCGTACTGGTCAATAAATGGCGTGCTAGAAACATCGCTAACAAACCAGTTCAACAAAACATTCTCAGATGGAGGAACATTCAACGTATCAGTAAGAGTAAGCGACGGAGAACTAAACGATAGCAGATCATGGACAATAACAATAAGCAACCCACCAAGATCAAGCACTGGAGGGGGAGGCGGAGGAGGTGGAGGAACATGCCAAGAAAGATGGGTTTGTGATAACACCGCAATGTGCCAAAACATTAACGGACTATACAAAAACAAATTATTAGACGACTTAAGCAGAGGAATAATAGAAATAAAATGCCGATTAGAAGGATGGAGCGAAGAAGAATGCGGAATAAAACTATTAGACTGTAAAGACATAAACAATTGCAAAACAACAACAAAAAAACCTAACGTCACAGAAGAATGCTTCTACGTAGCAAACCCATCATGTAATGACAACGTGAAAAATTGTCATGACAAATCATGCGAAGTATTAGTAGACTGTGGAGGTCCATGCTCACAATGCCCAACATGCTCAGACACAATACAAAACCAAGGAGAAGAAGCAATAGACTGTGGAGGTCCATGCCCAAATTCTTGTCAGATAGAAAAACCAAAAAAAATAAACTACTTGTTATACTTACTGATAATACTAATACTATTACTAATAGTAGCAATAATATACACATTATACAAATTATTCGCAATCAAGAAAAGAATTGAGGAAAACGACCAACAATAAAAGAACAAAAATTTGACATGAAAAAGAAAAAAAGAGATCAGGCAATAAAGAACGAGAAAATATTCTTAGTTATACTAACAATAACAATAATGATTTCAGTATTAGCATCATTACAAACAACACAAGCATTAACCAGAACAAACAACTCTAGCACAAACTACAACTTATCAATATGGGACGACACAGAAAACCCCCCAATAACAGAAAGAAGCACTTATAACGTAACATTCTACGCAAACTACACAAACATTACCGGAGCAAACGTACCAGACACATGTAGTATAAGATTCAACTTTACAGGAACATACGGTGCTTATGTAAACATGACATATAACACAACAGCACTACCATACTACTATAACAGAACATTCACATACAAAGGAAACCACACGTTCGAAGTATGGTGCTATAACGCAAGCGCACAAAGCATACTACAAGAAAATTTTCTAATAACAAACACGATACCAGTAATATCAAAAGAATCGGGAGCTGACTGGATAAACTTTGACGGAAGCAGCCTAACACACGACATTTTAGGATGCGTAGAAGACACAATATGCACTTATAACATGACAGCAAACATCACAGAACCAGACACAAACGATAATTTAACATTTAGCCTAGGATCAAACTACACTGTAAACTCATCAATATTCAGCATAAACGTAAGCACAGGAATACTAAAAATTAATGCAACACTAAGCAAACACAACGGGACAGATATGCAAATAGAACTAAAAGTTAGAGATACAGAATCATTAGACCAAGGATCACTACTAGCACTAAACATAACAGAAATTAATGACGTGCCACTATTACAAAACTTCCAAAACATAACAATAAACGCAACGGAACCAGGAAACAACTTCACATCAGTAATATTCGCAATAGATGAAGAACCACACTTGCCATTAAGATTTAACGTAACATTCTCATCATGCATACTAGCAAATTGGAGTAGTAGAAACACAGGGCCAAACTGCACAATATGGAACGTAACACAATACAACACAACTTATAACACGACAGCAATGTTTGTAAACTTCACACCAGCAGGAAGGGATGACGTAGGAAACTACACAATAAACATCTCAGTAACAGATAACGCTAGCGGATACGGATTTGCCCAAGACGGACAAAAAAATTATTCTCTATTCTTCGTGATTAATAACATCAATGAAGCACCAAACTTAACATACATTTGCGGACAAGAATTCGGAGCAAGCACACCATACTTCAACATATCAGAAAACACACCATTTTCCTGTTATGTGAACGCATCAGACATTGACGAATTAGCAAACCTAACATACGTAAGTAATTTCACATGGTTTTTGAACGCAACAAACGTAACACCAGTAAACTATAACTCATCAACAGCAATAAACTTCACACCTGATGATTACCAAGTAGGAAACTGGTCAATAAACATATCAGTATTAGACAATATAGGATACCCACCAAACAAGTATTCATCAAGACTAATAAGACTACAAGTATTCAACGTTAACGACTCAGTATCCCTCTTTCCAACAACAAACTTTACAGGATTCAACGGAAACACATACACCCTATACATAAACGCAACAGACAACGACTTATTAGTGCCTAACAAAAACGTGAGTAACGGGGGATTTAATGAATCAATAAACTTCACAGCAAAAAACATGAGCGGATCAACAATACCCTGGATAACAATAGCAAAAACTGGAGACACAAACAACAGATCACAAGTATCACTAACATTCACAGCAAACTCTACAACACTAGGAAATAACACAATAAACCTAAGCGTAGTAGACAATAACGGATTTTCAGGATCAAACTTCATATTCATAATACAACTAGTAGGAAACTCAGCACCAGAATGGAGCATAGGGCAAAACTTTACAGTAGAAGAGAACACAAACTTTTACTTAAACCTAAGCAACAATGTAAGCGACCCTGATGGAGACTTAATTAATTTCAGTTATTACAACCTAAGCCAAACACAATTCCCAGAATTCTATAACGGATCAAACTCGCAAGGAATAATAAACTTTACACCAATAGACATAGACGTAGGATACCATAACATAACAATAAACGCATCAGACGGAAGAACACCAGGAGTAACAAACATAAGCATATACGTAAGCAATATTAACGACACACCAACAATTGATTCTTTTGCTGGACCAACAGTAAGTGAAGATAGTTCTTCAGGGTCAATGCAGATAAATGTTAGAGACAACGATTTCAGAATAAAACAAAAAGGAATCTATAATGAAAATATCAGCTTCAACTTTACAATAGTCGGACCTAATACTAACCTATTCAATCTAACACTACTTTCTGTACCTACACCAAGCCAACCAGACCTGATGATTTATTCAGCAACATTCACACCAAACAAAAGCGACTTAGGAGGAGCACTGCAAAAAATTTATAATGTTTATGTGCAAGCACAAGACCAAAGCGGACTAAACGCAACGAGCTCATTCACAATAACAATTAACTCGATAAACCACGCACCAAACATAACACAAATAAGCAACCAATCAACATACCAAGGGGCAAACCTGACAATAAGAATGAACATCACCGATCGAGAAGACAATAGCACTGATAGCGGGGGCACATATAACATAACATACTCATTCTTACAAGGAACAAGCTTCGCAAATTCGAGCACGTTCAATACAAGTACTGGAATAATAAACCTGAGTATTAATTCAACAATAAGCGGATCATACCACATAAACGTATCTGTAAACGACACAAGCAACGCACAATCATCAATGGACTTTTGGATAAACGTATACGACCAAGTAAGAATAGTAGCATACAACCCAACAGTAGTATACTCAAGCGAAAACTCTACCATAATGATAAACATGACAGGAAACCACACAGTAGGAGACAACCTAAACTACACAATAATAATTGACGGAATAGTGAGAAACACGAGCGTAGGAAACGGAGCAGGAGGAGCAAACGTAACATTAGCATTATACCTAAACCTAACAGACGAAACAACATGTGGTGGGGCGAAAAATTTAACTATAAACATATCAAACCCGTACTTTAGCAACACAACAATAATAAACTTGAGCGTAAACCACACAAACTATCCAGTAAGCTTTGCGTCAATAATAGCAAACACTACAGCAGGAGGAAGTATAACATACACACTAACAGACTACTTCTCAGACGGAGACGTGAACTCAAACACATGTAACAATTACTCAGTAGAATTCTCATTCTTAAGGATGAATTCGAGTTTTTCACAAATAAGCGGATCATTTACAGCAACAATAACAAACTGGACAAACTCATCAGGAGAATTACCAAAATTCAATGTATCAACGTCAACAGTAACAGGAATAGAATACTTCCAAATAATAGCAAATGATACCTATAGCCTAGCAAAAAGCAACAACTTCTCAGTAAACCTAACACCATCATCAACATCGGTAACAACGCCAAGCAGCGGAGGAGGGGTTGGAGGCGGAGGAGGAGCATCAAGACCAGTAAGCCTAAAATTATTATTGCCTGACAAAATATCATCATTCAAGTACGACCAAATAGTCGTACCATTAACACTACTAAACTCAGGACAAACAAAACTAACAGGGATAAACCTAAAAAGTTTAGTAGTAGTAAACGAAAACGTCACGGGAATAGTAAACGTAAGTTTCGGACAAACATTTTTTGATTCATTAACATCAGGACAGAAAAAAACAACAAACATGACAATATCAATAGACACAAAAAAGACAGGAAGAGTAGAAATAATAATTAATGGAACAGTAAGGGACCCTAGCTTCTCAGACTGGGGAAAATTCTTCCTAGACATAATAGAAACAAACAAAACAGAAGTAGAACAAATAATACTATTCACAGATGAACTACTAGTACAAAACCCTGAGTGCGCAGAACTAAAAGAATCACTAGACAGAGCAAAAAAGGCATTAGCTGAAGGAAAAGCAGACGAAGCATGGCAATACAGCAACGAAGTAGTAAGAGCATGTAAAAACTCAATAGCACAAAGACCAACAATAATCGGCCCAAAAACGCCAACAAGAGACATACTAGTATACTTAGTATCTGGAACACTAGGAATACTATCGTTAATATTCGTATACCACTTATTCAACAGAATGAGAATGAGAAGAGAACCAAACTTTTCAGAATTCAAAATATAAAGAGAAAACAATGAAGAAAACATTTAATAATCTAAAAAAACAAGTAAATGAGGAGAGGTGCTAATTATGAAGAAGAATAAAGAGAAAGTAATAAACAAAAAAAGAATTGATACAAAAACAAAAAAAACTAATTCTGAAGAAACAAAAAAATTCAAAGGACAAACACCAACACAAGAAGGAGACTATGGGGGAAGAGCAACAGAAGAAGAAGTAGCAACATGCGGGAAAAAACTACAAGAAGTAAAAAACGAGATAAAAAAAGTAGTAGTAGGACAAGAAAAAGTAGTTGAAGGACTAATAAGAGGACTACTATGCAACGGACACGTACTACTAGAAGGAGTACCAGGAATAGCAAAAACACTACTAGTAATAACACTAGCAAAAGTAACAGGATGCGAAGCAAAAAGAGTACAATTCACAGTAGACCTCTTGCCAACAGACATAGTAGGAATAACAACATACACACCAGACAAAGGAATGGAAGTAGTAAAAGGACCAATATTCGCAAACTTTTTAGTAGCAGACGAAATAAACAGAAGTCCACCAAAAACACAAAGCGCACTACTAGAAGCAATGCAAGAAAGAAACGTAACAATAGGAAAAGAAACATACCCCTTACCAAAACCATTCTTCGTAATGGCAACAGAAAACCCCGTAGAAACAAGCGGAGTATACTTTTTACCAGAAGCACAAGTAGACAGATTCCTATTCAAAATACTAATGGACTACCCAAGCAAAGACGAAGAAAAAGTAATAATGAAAAGAAACATGAGCCTATTCAAATTCGAAGATTTCGAAATAAAACCAATACTAACACCAGAAGAAATAGTAAGAATGCAAATACTAGTAAAAGACATATACTTAAGTAAAGAAATAGAAGAATACATAGTAAGAATAGTAGAAGCAACAAGAGACAACCAAGCAACAGAATACAACCAATTCTTAGAGATGGGGTGCAGTCCACGCGCAACCATAGGATTATTCATAGCAAGCAAAGCAGAAGCACTAATAAACGGAAGAAACTTTGTAATACCAAGCGACGTAAGAAAAGTAGCATTCGAAATACTAAGACACAGAATGATACTAAACTACCTAGCACAAAGCGAAAAAGTAACACCAGAAAAAGTAATACAAGCAATTCTAGACAAAGTAGAAATACCATAACACTATGGAAAGGGAACTAAACGTAGACTACGCAAGAAACATATCAGAATTCGAAGGAGCAATGAGAAAATTCCAACTAAAAAGAATAATATACAGAATACTATTTAGAGGAAAAGGACTAGAATTCGACTCATACAGAGTATACAGCCCAGACGACGACGCAGCACTAATAGACTGGAAAGCCAGTTACAGAGCTAACAAAACACTAATAAAACAATACATAGAAGAAAGAGACATAAAAATAGTATTCATAATAGACCTAGGAGACAACATGATATTCGGAAGCGCAAACAAACTAAAATGCGAATACGCAGCAGAAGTATCAGTAGCACTAGCACACCTAGTAATAACAAGCGGAGACAAAGTAGGATTCATAATGCCAAAAGGAAAATATTATGAGTTCGCATACCCAAAAGGAGGAACAAAAAGATTCGCACTATTCGCAGACATACTAAAAAGAACAGAAAGCTATGGGGGAGAAACAAAAATAGAAGGAGCAATAGACTTCCTCTTGCAACACTTAGACAAAAGCCTAACAGGGATATTCATAGTAAGCGACTTCATGCACCTATCAAAAAACTTCCAAAAAAAGTTGAGTGCATTATCAACACAAATAGAAACAGTGGGAATAATGATAAGAGACCCAATAGAGAGAGAACTACCAGATATAGATGAAGAAGTAACAATAGAAAACCCTCAAACAGGAGAAAAACTAGTAGTAAACCCATCAGTAGCAAAAAACAAGTATGAATACTACGTAAGAAAAAAAGAAGAAGAAGTAAAAAAAATGTTCCACAGCACACCAGCAGACTTCATAGAGCTATTAACAAACAAACACTTCCCATTTTACCTAGCATCATTCATGAAAAAAAGAGCACAAGAAAAAGCAGCACCCGTAATACTACAAGGAGCATAAAACTGTATGAAAATCTAAAGATTTTCAAGAATTCCAAGAAAAAAAAGATAAAAAATAAAGAAAAAACAAACAAAACACAAAAAAACAAACTATGGCAATATTCACATTCACAAACCCAAAATATTTAGCAATAATACTAATAATACCAGCACTAATATTCATACACTTCTACTCATTAAAAAGACATGACATGAGAGCACTAAAATTCGCAAATTTCGACGCAATAAGCAGAATAAGCGGAATACAATTCTTTTCAAAGAACCTGACGGTTCTTTATTTAAGTATAATCCTAGTTGCAATAATGTCGCTAGCAAGCGCAGGAATGCACATGAGCGTAACAAAAAGCGCAAGCACATTCTCATTCGTAATAGCAATAGACACATCACAAAGCATGGAAACAACAGATTTATCACCGAGCAGAATAGAAGCGGCAAAAACAGCAGCAACAGAATTCGTAAACAACGCACCAGTAAGCACAAGAATAGGAGTAATGTCATTCTCAGGAGTACCGTTCATAGAACAAGAAATAACAGCAAACAAAGAACCAATGAGAGAAGCAATAAGAAACATAAGAGTAAACAGAGTAGGAGGAACAAACATAATGAATGCAATGATAGCAGCAAGCACAATGTACAAAGAAGAAGACACAAAAGCAATAATAGTCCTAAGTGACGGAGAAATAAACGTAGACACAGTAGAAGCAATAATAAAGTACGCTAAACAAAACGAGATAGTTATAAACACGCTAGGAGTAGGAACAACAAAAGGGGCAGAAAACATATTAGGATACGTATCAAAACTAGACGAAGAAGCACTAAAAGCAATGGCTTACGAAACAGCAGGACAATTCTCACTAGTAAACAACAACGAAGAACTAAAAGCATCAATGCTAGAAATGCTAAAATTATCAAGAAGAAAAGTAAATTTGGACATGACATACCCATTATTCTTCATAAGCACAATAATGTTCATAATAATATTCGTACTAATAAACTTCAAATACAGCGGAATACCATAAAAAGCTTCTTAATAATACTTAAATAGCTTATAGTTCTTTCATAATTCGTGAAAAAAGGTTTGGTGAAAAAGTATGATGAAAGAATAATATTCTTAATAATTATAATAATTGCTTTGTTATCAATAACGATCTTGCGACTAAGTTCGCAAACACTAACTGGTGAAGCAGGAAAAGGAGGAAAGGATGTGGAATTAAGCCCAATAGTAACTGAGTGTAACGATGGAATAGACAACGATGGAGATGGATTATTAGACTGGCAACTAGATTTGGGATGCTGGTCTTCAGAGGATGATAAAGAAATAGCAGAGCCAAGAGCAGATGAGGATGGTTGGACAACTTTTGATCCAAGCTCGGACACAATAATAACATATGTTAGTTCAAGCTTAGGAAAAGATGAGTGGACGGGCAGGTGCCCTATAGCACCGACTGATGAAAGTCTTTGCGGACCAAAAAAGACTTTGGCAGCAGGACACTCACAATTACGTGAAGGATACCCAGACTGGTTATTAATGAGATTTGGAGACAAATGGTACTGGGAAAGCTTTGGGAATCCAGCAAATCAAGGAACATCAGGAAGGAGCGATAAAGAAAGATTGATTCTTGGAGGTTACAGTACGGGAGAAACGTTAGAAGAAAGACCAGCATTAGTATGTGGAAGCTATGCAACAAGGAGGTCTAACAATGTTGTAATAAGAGATTTAGACTTTGCTGTTTATAGTGAAGAGAATCATTGTGGGGGATCAATAATAAGCGGTGGAGGGGGAAAACAATTCTCAAACTTAATAGTTGAAGGAAATAATTTCCCAAGCGGAGGAGCACTAAACGTTCAAGGATACACAAACTTAGAATTCAGAAGAAATAGCGTTTATGACGGATGGGTAACAGATGGTAACGGTAAGATAACAGCAAACCTTGGAGCATACACTGAACAAATTGATGAGCTACTAAATGAAGGAAATGTTTATTATTCTAACGGTCTGAAAATGGGGCCAAGCGGTGAAAGGACTGCAAATGATCCAAAAGTTGCAACATGGTTCTTACACAATTTTTACAATCAAGCAAACAACTGGAATGTTATTGTAAGAGAAAACATATTATCAGATGGTGCAGGAGAAGGACTAATGGACAGAGCTGCTGGAGAAGTGGGGAAAAACTTAGTTGAAAACAATTTTTTAGCAGGAAACCCAATGGGAATAACTTTAGGATACACAGCACCAAACTTTGATTGGCCTTCTATAAACTCAAAAGTAGATAGAAACGTTATTTTAGAAGCAGTTGATCTTGAAGGAGACGGAGGGTGGAACATTAGAGGAAGTGGAATAACAGCAAGCCATCTAGCAGCAAACGGTCAAAAACCAGGATTTGGAAGACTAGAAATAACTAACAACATAATAGCACTAAAGTGGAAAGCAGGTTTAGGACAAGCAATAGGAGTATCAGGATCTGTTGAGGAATTAATAATAGAAGGCAATAAAATATACAATTTTGAAGGGTCAGGAACCGGAATTGAAGACAACATAGGGATAAATCTTGGAATGCAACTTACTGGAGAACCAGGAACAAGCTACGTTCGTAACAACATAATAGAACAATCAAAAGGAGTATCAGTAAACGGTTGGCCAAGCGAAAAATTATCATTCTCATCAAACACATACTACAACACAGGGCTCGAGGGAAGATACGGATTTCCAACACAACATTTCAATTATGGAAGCATAAGTGATGCTGCATGGATAAGCAACATTGAACCCGACGCAAAGTTTGCAAAAACACAATTTAAGGACCCGGAAAAAGCAACAATAGCAGCATACATGGAAAGCTTAGGTTTTCCCCCAGAAAAACAAAACAGAAAGTCATTCACACTTGAAGCAATAAAGAATAGAAGAGGAAAATGGGACGAACGTTTCACAGCAGATGCAATAAACAACTTCATAAGAGATAAAGTTTCAATAGTTGGCGAAGCAATACCAAAACAACTTGAAGAGAACTCTTACCCAATAGCAGAACCAATAGTATACTACAACTTTGATGGAGACCTAAAAAATAGCGGAGAAAATAAGGGAAAAGATGGAATACCTCAAAACGAACCAAAATTCGGAACAGGAAAAATAGGACAAGCATTAGAACTAGACGGAATAAACGACTATGTAAGAATAAAAGGCCCATTATCAATACCAGGATCAGTAACAATAACAGGATGGATTTATTCAGAAAACTTTGAAAGAGGAGGAGAAATAATAGTAAAAAATCCTATTAATTACGAATGGACATTCATGATGAATGGAGACGCTTTAGCATGGAGAGGATCAGCACTAGGGCTGGGAACAGCAAGGTGCACAACAAAGCCAGTAAACGGGCAATGGACACACGTAGCAATAAGACAAATAGGAAATAATGCAGAATTATACCTCGACGGAGAAAGATGTACGGACATACCAGGAAACAATGTAGGAGCAGTAGGAAACGGGCCAGGAGACATAACAATAGGGGCATTCGGAAGCGACGAAAGAAATTACGATGGACAATTCTACGGTAAAATTGATGAACTAAAAATATTTAATAGGGCATTAACAGAACAAGAAATAATTAATGACATGAACGGAGTAGAAAACGGGGCATCAGTATGTGGTAATGGAATAAAAGAGGGAGGAGAAATTTGCGACAAATCAACACAAGCATGTTTTGTAGGAGAAGAAAGCGGAATACAATCATGTAAAGGAGATTGTAGCGGATATAACTCATGCCAAATAACAACAATCTGTGGAAACGGCAAAGTAGAAACAGGAGAAGAATGCGATGATGGGAACAATAATAACAATGCTGATTCTTGTACAAACCAGTGCTTAACTAATACGCCACAGACACCAAAATGTAACGATAAAATAATGAATGGCGATGAAACAGGAATTGATTGCGGAGGATTAGTATGCGACGCTTGTACTATACCAAAAACCGATTCCGAAAAATATAAAGAAAACTTTGATGGGGGAAAAACAACAGATTTAGAAAAAGAAGAAGACTTAAGCAAAGTACCTTTAACTCTTGAAAGAAATGGTATGGGAGTTATAGAATTCACAAACATAATAGACTTCAAAAAATACGACCAAACAAAAACAGTAAACCAAATATTACAAAAAATAAATGATTACATAAAAATCTTTAACGAAAAATCAGGAAACATACTAGGAACAGTATCAGTAGACACAGGAGAGCAAGCACTAAAAGAATTATCAAACGAACCAGCAACAGTAACAATAAACATAGGAGGAGGAAAAAACATTAATCTCCTAAAAGTGCAAAGAGACGGAATTGACTGCGAAAAACCCTTATGCACAGTAGAAAGCTACGACTCAACAACAGGAGAATTAGTATTCTTAGTAGAACACTTCACAAACTACACGGTAGTAGAAAACAACGAAACAAATAACAGTTATACACCACCAGCATCAGGGGGAAACGGAGGGGGTAGCGGAGGCGGAGGAGGATCAATAGTTAAGAAGAACGCAACTAGCAATAACAAAACTATAGC
>JBBSXC010000001.1:0-139679 GCA_038045945.1 Nanobdellota archaeon | reverse complement strand
TAACACTGCCAATGAAGACAGCATCAAGAATAATATGGATGAAAGTGCCAACACCTAAAACGAACAGGACATTACTCCAAGAAAGCTTCCTCCTAGATAGGGCTGAACTTTTATATTTCCAAAAAACAAAACTAAGAACAAAAAATAGTATTGGAACCCAAAGCGTATGAGAAAAAGTTCTATGAACCTGGCTAACAGAAAAACCAAAAAAACCTAAAACCCAATAAACACCAATGTCAAAATCGGGAAGTAAACCTGCAAGACCGCCAATAAGAACTAAATGAAGGGGAAAGGCAGACTTATTCTTAATAAGAAAATCCCTAATAAGATTAACAACAATCGCTGCTATCAAAAAATGAGTAACTGCCTCAGGCATAATCAACCACCACTTTAACAAACAAATAATAAAGAATATTTAAAATCTTCTAAAAGATTTTAAGCTTCAGAAAAGTCTTTTTTTGACAGTCGTCAAGAATTAATATTCTTGAGACCACAAAAACTGCAGGTTTTTGATGTTTAAAACTAGTGCTTTCTCGTAGGAAGCGCTTTAGCAGCAAATCTGAGAAAACTTCCAGAAGGATTAATATCCTGAACAAAATTAAGAACCTGTTCTCTCATAATATCACTCCTATAATGAATACTTCTTCTGTAATCTTGGATGTAGCTAGATAAACCTCTTTCTTCCTCAATGACTTTTTCAACAGTTAAAGTATCAGTAGAGATATCATGATAATCAAAAACCTTCTTTGCTCGAGCAATGTGGGGCTGGGTTGCAACCAGAGCAAGACGACTAAAATCATGATGCCATAAAAACTTCTTTACTCCTTGAGCATTACCATGAGTATCAAAAGATTCCCTCTCAAAAAAAACATTATTAGAATTAGCAAAGAATCCGCATTCTAACATGAAAGAAAACATTTCCTCTGATTCACCAGGGTACTGTCGACCAAGAGTCTTCCCGCCACAAAAAAGCACATTATCAGTAATACCCCTAGAATAAAGTAAACCTGATGCTATAGAACAAAGTTTAGAATCAACACTCAAAGTCGGCTCTTCACCTCTAAACCAAACACCTCCAGGATTACTCCAATTCTTACCAAGAACAATCATCAAATCATAATCTTTCATAAAAAACAGTTAAAAAATTTATATCGTATTATCGCCACGAGCCCTAGCCCTATTACCTCTAAACTCTGCAATAGCGAGCTTTGCAAGATCAGACCAAGAAGCATAACCTTGATGGTTACCTACAGGACCATTTCTAAGAGCACCTCGCATATTAGATAACAAAGAAACCTCATTAGAATTATGTCTCGCATCATAAGCAAGTCTAGAATAAGCAACAATTTGTCCAGGAAGCTTACCACCAGAACCACTAACCCAAGGAAGACTCAAACTATAAGCAAAAGTTTGAGAATCATAATTAATATCCTTATTAAATCGAGCAAGACCATAATGGCCAACAACACCATCAACACGATCTCTATTATCTTCAACCCATCCTTTACCGCGCTGATCCAAGAAAGGTTGATCAACAAGAGTAATAAAACCCTCATCATGAGAACGCATTGAAACATCTGTAGGATGAAGAAAAGGAGGAAGATTATTACCCCCAATAACAAGCAAAGGCCTCAATACACTATCACTACAAAGATCAGTCTTAACAAACTGAGCATTAACAACAATGACGCGACCATCAATACCTGTTTTGCCTTTAGAAACCTCAAAAGCTTTTCTTTCACTACCTAAAATTTTATAATAATAATCGCTCGAAGGAAGACTCTGAGCCTGACCCCTAAGAATGCCCCACCTATCATGAATAGAACCTGGCTCAACTTCACTATTATAAGCTGAAGGAACAACAACTACATTAACACCTTTATCAATAGCAGAATCAACAAGTTTTTTAAGAAGACCGTGCCTCTCACCAATACCTTGAATTCTCATCCAAGAATCCTGAAAACCAATAGCGCCACCATAATTCTTAAAATCAACATTCGCCATGTAACCACTACAAAATTACTCTTATTAAACTTTTTCCCTCAAACCTCAATAATAGTTTTACTGATAGATAAGTAATTATACCTCTATCACTTATGCTTATTAATGGACTCATTAGTTCCTGGAATTAAACACTTAGAATTTTGGGTTAGCAACCTAGACAAAGCATTAACATTCTACCAACCACTATTCTTCCTATTAGGGTGGGCACAATACGCAAATAATGGCTTTCGAGCACCAGGAAGCGGAACAAAAATATACTTTGTAGAAAACAACGTAACAAAAATAGACACGGTAGGACCAAGACACGTATGCCTGCGAGCATTATCAAGAGAAATAGTAAACAAAGCACACGAATACTTGATTTTTGCTAACGCAAAAATAATTCGTGGGCCGTTAGAGTCAGAATATAGTGGAAGAAAATCATACCACATTGACTTCAAAGACCCTGACGGTTACGTAATAGAAATATCATACACAACACTAGATACCACTACTAAGTGACTTTTAACAAGGTTTTTATACTCAAAATACTAATCATTATTATGTGCTGCAACATTAGAGCGGGTATGTTCGGAGGAGCATTGCGAATTGAAATAGAGAGAAGAAGTAGAGGACACTCTATTGACTGTACTACTGATAGCGAATCTCACAACCATAAATCATCAGAAGTATCAATGATAGAAAACGATGAAGCAAGCAGAAAATACTCAAGAACATCAAGCATGTTTGATTCATACTCAGAGGCATCAAGATCAGACAACGCTGGGGAAAGCCAAACTGTTTCTTATGATTTATCATCAAAAACTATAGGTACTGGAAGCTATTCTGCTAAAAGCTTATCAGTAGGTTATAACCTAGCAAACTCTGGAACTGGGGCTGTGTACGATAACACTGTAGGAAAATACGGATCTAACCAACCTGGAGAATATGAATCAGCCGTAGGAAAATACGAATAGCTTACTAATTGTTTTAAATAGCCATTTATTCTGTTCATTAGCATGATAAGTAAAGAAGAATTTGATGACGCATATTCTAAAACTAACGCTCCATGGACTAGCACTAGCCCGCCCGGGCTATTAAAAGGCCTTATAGCCGGCGGAATAATAAAGCCTTGTAAAGCCTTAGATGTTGGTTGCGGTGAAGGTTACAACAGCATTTTTCTAGCTAAACATGGTTTTGATGTTACAGGAATAGACTTTTCAAGAAAAGCAATCAATTATTCAAAAGAAAACTCGACAAGGTCTGGAACAAAGGTAAACTTCAAAGTTATGGATGCATTAAATATTGGTCAAATGAACGAAACTTTCGATTTTGTTCTTGAATGGTTATTAATAAACCACTTAGAAAAAAAGTTTTTTGATAATCATGTTTCAAGAATAAACAGACTAATGAACCATAAAGGACTTTATTTGTCATCATCACTCTCTGATAACGCAGAAAATAAAAACATCAATTGTTACACGATGGAAGAATTATCAGAAGTCTTCTCTAAATATTTTGAGATAATCACACAAGAACAACAAACAACAACTTACGATAACAAGTTAAGACTAATAAACGTCTTTCTACTAAAAAAGAAAGAATAAACAATTAGAAAGCAGTATAATCTGGTCTTTCAAGGACTTTCTTAAAACCCATACTATTAGTAGGAAACTGACCCGCCAATTCTTTCCTTCTTTCTAATCCCTCATTTTCTCTTTGTCTATCCTCGTAAGCGCTCATTATTCTCCTACCCTCAGGAGTTTGTAAAAGCTTCTCTCTTCTTCTTTTCTCAAACTGTTCTTCAGTAAAGGGTTGGACAAGCTCCACAGTATTAGGATACTTCCATCTCTCAGCTAAAGCTTCAGTCTGTAAATACCAAGCCAACCTTCCAAAAACCTCTATATCTGAAGAAAGACAATTAATAACTATCCTACTAATATAACCTCTATCTCCATACTCAACAGACATGTCTATAACATCACTATTAGGTAAGTCTCCTCTTCTAGTCTTATAAACTTCCATCTTAGAACTAATACTCCTTGATGGGTCTAATTCTAAAACATAATCCTGACTTCTTGCTGTTCTAAAAACCCTATCTCTAAGTTCTTTAGCTTTTGCTAAGTCTTGAGCATAATTGTTAGGTTTAATATTTGCCATTTTGAGAATTAAATGATTTTTTATTCAAACTTTATTTTAGGAACGGCTTTTGTTTCCTCTGGTATCTGCAAGTAAGCCTTTTGATGCCTATTATAAATCTTAGCAAAAATAACGCCTGGGAAAGCCTGAACAGAATTATTATAATCTAGAATTGAGTCATTATAGAACTGTCTAGAATAAGCAATTTTATCCTCTATTGAAGCAAGTTCTTGTTGAAGTTGTAAAAAGTTTTCGTTAGCTTTAAGATTAGGATAATTCTCAGCGATAGCGAAAAGTCCGCCAATAGCCTGCTGCAGTTGTTTACCAGCAGCTAAACGACCTTCAAAAGTAGCCGCACCAACAAAAGCCTTCCTAGCACTAGTAACAGAATCAATAATCCTCTTCTCATGCTTAACATAACCCTTAACAGTCTCGATAAGGTTAGGAACAAGTTCCCCTCTCTTTCTTAACTGAACATCAATCTGAGCCAAAGAATTATCAATGCGATTACCTAAAACAACAAACTTGTTATAATAAGTAACAAACATTAAGACAATAAAAGCAACAACTGCTAGTATTATCCATATGAACAAAACCATAAAATAATGACATGAAATCTATTTATAAACGTTATTAAAGACTAATCATAATTGAGAAGGAACAGTAACAGGTTGACTCCTAAAACGATTCATTAATAACCTAATTATTATAGCTATTAATACAAGTCCAATAATTACTAACAAAGAAATAATTATTATTTCTGATTTTGAAATAACCCTAATATCAGAAGGGTTATCATTAGTAACCTTAGGAACACTAAATAACTCTTTAATTTTATCAACAGGACTAATACTTGGACTCTTATTGACACTTGCATTAGTATTATTCTTAACTGCTGGAGCGCTATAACCTCCACCGCCTCCTCCACCTCCGATATACCCTCCGCTACTACCTCCAGAACCAGATCCTGCACTATCATTGCCTGTTTGATTACTAATACTGCCATTATTAGAACTGTTATTCTCTGTTGAGTTATCACTAGAGTTAGACTCAATAATAGTATAATTAGTCCAGTGAGTAACTGAGAATGATAATTCCCCAGTTAAAGAATTATAAACTGGGCTAGAGCATACATCTGCTGGGCATTTAACTCCATCTTGATGTATAACTAAATCGCTTTCTTTCTTACCAACACCTATATTAAGCGTTATTGATGCAGGCTCATTTAACTCTGGTAAGTTCGCAGAATCAATAACCACGGTCTTATCATAAATGTTAACATAATCACTAATCTTCTTAGCAATATTTTCAACAGTTAAACTACTATCATACTTCTTTAAATCAATCTCCTTAGAAAACAATATTCTTCCTATACCATTCTTAACCAACTCTAAATTACTAACTTTTCTTAAATCACTAACCTCATCTAGCTTAATTGTTTGAGATCCATCAAACTTCTCTTTCAATTCATCAACTTTACTCTTAGGAATAATCTGGCATGAATCATAACCCTTACAGTTACTTTTACAAGTTTGAGTACCGGAAGAACCATCAATAGTACATGATTGTGAAGTGCTATCACATAATTCTCCAGATTCAACCTTAGAGTTACCACAAACAACTACAGGAGTCTTACCCTGGCAAAGAATAGCACCAACAGTAATACCGTTAGACCTGCAAAGAACACTATCGCTCTTAGGAGTAAAATCATTACTGCCTTGATCAACAAAACCAGGATCGCCAGTTGTGAAATCAGTACCTGGAGTTTGAGCACCCCACGTTGGTGGAGAAAGAATATAATGATTGCTAAAAATGTTAACGTTTTCGCCACCAATACTCAAAGCCCACAAATTAAAAATACTATTTTTTATCAAAACATTCTTCCAAGTCATAGTGTAAGAAGGATCTAAACCGGCAGCAGTACTATACCAAGCACCGCCAGAGAAAGTAGAATCCTTAATAATAAAGTGGTCAATATTTTGAGCATTAATATCACTATTAGCAGAATCATAAAGAACATTATCCCAAACAACGTTAGAGATAGGAACACCATTCTTAATAAAAATTGTTTGGGCTGACGAATCATAAACCCTCAAATTTTTTCTAATAGCATTAACATCGCCACTCATGCCCCACCAATACTCAAGATCAGGATGGACACCTCTCTCTGGATAAAGTGAAGGGTCAATAACATCAATAGTGCTATAAAAAATTCCTCCAACATCTTGCCAACCCTGAGAACTAATCTTAGTTATACGCACACCCCTTAATAACAGAGCACCATAAAAAGCCCATTCATAACTATCAACACTACTACCATCAGTAGCCCAAATACCATCCCACCCTGAGTGAGGCCTTCCAAGGCCAGAACCTTTACCATCAAAATGAACATTCTGGAGCCAAAGCCAAGCACCACCATAAGGATTACCTCGATTACCAGAATTATCAGTATTAGCTGCTGTTCGCTCAAAAGTAAGGTCCTTCATATGAACCTTACTCGTGCCAAAACCACCAGCTTGATCATAAGCGCCATCAGAATTAGGGGCAACACCACGATCAAAAATAACTTCACTCCTATCAAGTCCTGGAGCAGAACTAATAGTTAAGAAACGAGTATAAGTATAAGGAGCAGGCCAATAAGTCCTAGGCCAAGCATACCTGCCAGGGGTTCCATCAGCAGACTTTTTCATATAAACAGTCACACCATCAGCATTATTATTCAAGTCAGCACCTCTTTGAGCAACTCTAAAAGGAGAAGCACAAGGCAAAGCTTCAGTACAAGGATTACCATCATTTCCCTCGGGAGCAACCCACATAAAAACTTCTCTCAAAGTACCCTTAGAATTAGAATTCAAAAATAAAGAACCACTATGACTAGCAAAATCACCAGAAAGAACTCTAGGAATGCCAACATTAGGATAGGCGATAGCACGAATCTCATGTAAACCATCAGACAATCCCTTTGCATCAAAGGTAACAAAGTATTCATCAACATTAGTATCAGGATTAATAGAAGTTTCTGTAACACTAATCCAAGGGCCACTATCTAAAGAAAAATCAACACTCTTAATATCATTTATGTGATAAGCCAAAACACCAACATTCAACTTATTAGTAATAGTTTGAAAAGGAACAACATCCCACCTAGCAATAGCCTTAGCATCAGAACCAGGACCAGCACCCAAGGTTGCAGGCTGGGGAGTTTCTCCAGAGAATCCTGAACCAGGAACTAACATTTTATCATCTTTTTTCTCTTCAACAACTTGAAAACCCTCCCTAATATAATCATTAACCGCATTAGAAGTAAATCGGACGTCCCAATTATCCTTAGTATTCTTTCTAGCCTCGGCTAAGAATGCTTCAAGAGTAGGTGTCATTCCCAAACTTGCCATATATGTTGAAATATCACGATTAGGATCTAAATAATTGAGTTGTTTAAACTGAGCGTTAGTCTCACCAGAAAAGGCAGGCCACTCTGAATCGCCCATAGGAGAACTTCTCTGGAAGTGATCATTAACTGCGCCACCACGATAATAAGTATTACCAGAATAAGTGATTGGGTTACCAGCCCATGAATCAATAAGCCAACCCTTAGCTAGATTAATCTGGTTATTAGTAAAATAGTTATTTCCTGAAAACGCTGCTGCTGCAGAAATCCCAACAGTTGCCCAACCACCATCATCCTTACCAACCCAATCATAAACAATATTATCATGAAGATTAATATTTGAAGCATCCCCGCCAAAAGAAATACCAAATCCCCAACTACCACGAACATTATGAGCAATAATGTTTCCACTTACCTCAACATCATTAACATACTTAAGTTCTATACCAAAACCTCGTCCCCCATTCGTAGGCCAAAGATCATCACCATCAAGAACAACATTATCTTTTATTAATCCACTTGGATCAAGATTTTTATCATCACTATAACTAAGACCAAAAGGGCCCCTTAAGTACAAATTATTTATCATGTCACCACCAGATCGCTGCATCTCGTTTTCCCCTGATCCTCTAGCAAAAATATTATTTCTCGAAGTTACATCCCTATTTGTGTATTGACTATAAATGTTATGAGTGAAAACACTTCTAGGAATATCAGGATCGCGCCAACCATTATAATCAACAACATTATTCTCCATTAAGAGTCCAGTAATATCATGTAAAAAAGCACCCATACCACCAACTTTTACTCCCCCATCAAGGAAGCTGATAGAATCAACAAGCATACTATTACGAATCTTAACATTAGTAACCTTATTTTGAATATTAATTCCGCCACGAGCAAAATAACAACCCTCAATAAGGTAATTAGCACCATTACCAAGGGTCATAGTATTAGGAGCCCAAGTGTTAGGGTCATAAACATCAAATTTTATATCAACGAATGCGATATTATTTATACGATCACCACGAAAAAACCCATTAACTAACCTCGGCCTTTCTCCCTGCCCGTAAGAAGCTACAATTGTTCTTTCTGATTCTGAACGCCCAGAGTACCCAAAAGGTACTTCAGCTATAGCTTCACTATACCAAGTGTCTCCTTTTTTGAGCAATAACCAATCAGGATAAGTATCACGCATAAGCGACCATCCACTAGCTAAAGTCCTCTTAGCAGTAGAAGGTGTTAAACCATCATAAGAATCATCACCAGTACTAGAACTAACATAAACAACCCTAGTATCAACAGAAGGCTCAAAATTAGTCCAACCATCCTCCAACTGACCACTAACACCAATCTCAGAATTATCAGATTCGCTAACACAGGACAAATCATAACCATAATCCACTAAACCATCATTATCATTATCAACACCATCATTACACTGAGTAATCCCAGGACTTAATTCTAACCCTCCATTCTTATCAGATTTTTGAGCTTCACCAGTAATAGTTTGATAACTTAGCCGTAAAATAGTTATTGATAACAAAATTATTAAGAAAACAATTAGCGAAACTAACAAAAAATTATTCTTATTCTTAAGCGCCCTCTTTTTATTATTCATAAAACAAAAACCTGCTAAAAAAAACAGTGATTTTAGATATATAAAGACTATTATCACAAAAAACCACTGTTACAATAGTTAAAGTTTATAAGTTAACAATGGTTAACATTAATTATGTATTACTTACCACAAGAAATAGAAGTATGGTACATTATACCAGCAATAAGAAAAGAGTTATCAAAAGAATTAGTAAAGAAACACGGAATGACACTAGAAGAAGCAGGAAAAGCAATAGGAGTAAGCAAAGCAGCAGTAAGTCAATACATGAGCAAGAAAAGAGGGAAATCAATAAAGATGCCAAAGGCAGTTCTAGAAGAAATAAAAACTTCAGCAAAAAACATTAAAGAAAAAAGAACAGACGCATTTCACGAAATAATGAAACTACTAAAAATATGCAAAATACAAGGAGTAGGATGCAAAGCGTGCAAAAAGTTTAACAAAGGAGTAATAGAAAGATGCAAATCAAACCACTCATTATACAAACAAACATACGAAATGCAAGAATAATACTAAAACAAAAAAAAGATTACTTTTTCTTAGACCTGGAAGAAGACCTAACCCTCTTAACCTCAGACTTGTTCAAATTAATCTTAGAGAATAAGAACAGATAAAGAATTTCAAGAATACCCATAGTGTTGAAGATAAGTAAAGCAACAAACCAATAAGGACTATTATTCTTAGAAGCACGCCACATAGCAAAACCCTTCCAAGCGATAGACCAAGCAGCAACAAGAACAATAATCCACTGCGGAATACTCGCAAGATTTTGAGCAAAAGATTGTATGTCCATAAAAACAATAACCCGTGTTTGTTTTTAAATGTTTATGAACAAACCAACAACAAAAAATTATAGTTAATAACTCCTAAAGAGTTTCGAAAGAAAAATATTTTTTAAGATAATTGTATTTACATTAATGCAGCAATGTTTAAATACTTAGAAACAAGTAAATACCAGTTTAAGTACAATTAAGAGTATTTAGCATAATAAGCAAGTACAACTAATTGTACCTTAAAAATTAAACAAAAAATGGTGATGAAATAAAAAATGAGATGTCCTTTCTGTGGTAAGAGCGAAACTAAAGTTACTAATAAGCGTGACAGTGAGGGCCTGGTTCGCAGAAGAAGAGAATGTTTAAAGTGCGGTAAAAGATTTACAACTCACGAAAAACCTGAAGACAAAGAATTCATGGTTGTGAAAAAAGACGGAAGGCGCGTCCCATTCATAAGAGATAAAATAACGATGGGGATTGTTAAAGCATGTGAAAAAAGACCAGTTTCGCACGCAGACATAGAAAAAATTGTTAATGAAATAGAAAGCAAAATCCGCAAAAAAAACAATAAAGAAATAAAAAGCACTTTTATCGGAGAATTAGTAATGAACGCGCTAAAAAAATTAGACCAGGTAGCATACGTTAGATTCGCCTCAGTTTACAAAGAATTCCAAGACATAAGCGACTTCAAAAAAGAATTAAAAGAAGTCCAATCAAGAAAAAATCACTAATCAAAAATTCATACTCAAACAAACAAAAATAAAGACTTAGCGATAGCCATAATTTTCCAGCACTAAAATAATAAGATTAGCTGGTGCTGTAAAAGACTAAGAAATTACAACTTAGTTGGAACTTTAAAAAAATTACGAATCATCAAAGTTAGTGGTAACTTTCATAATCAAAAGGAGAAAAAAACAATGTCAAATAGAAAAAACTCTGAAAACTCGAACGGAAAATGGGATTGGAAGAGAGAACTAAAAGAAAATAGGTACATGGGGCCTATTCAAAGAAAAATAATTACTAGGCTTCATGATCCATCTTACGAACCATTCGCAATTGACTGCGCATTCGTTGCTAAATACTCTGATAGAAAAGCAGATTTTGGATTCAACGGTTTAGGAGAAATAACTTATTTACGTACTTATTCAAGACCGAAGCCTGACGGAAAAAACGAGCGTTGGCATGAAACCGTAGCAAGAGTAGTAACTGGAACTTACAATCTTCAAAAACGTTGGGTTACAGAAAGAGGACTAGAATGGAGCGATCACAAAGCTCAAGAAAGCGCACAAGAAATGTATGAAAGAATTTGGAGTATGAAATTTTTACCTCCAGGAAGAGGGCTGTGGGCTATGGGCGCTGAACCAACTGAAGAAAGAGGACTATACGCTGCACTAAATAATTGCGGCTTTGTTTCAACAGACAACATAAAAGACGACTTAGCAAAACCATTCACCTTCCTAATGGACATGTCAATGTTAGGAGTAGGTGTAGGATTTGACACAAAAGGAGCAGGAACAATGCTAGTCAAAGGACCTGATAAAAGAAGATCGCACGAAAAATTTGTTATACCTGACACCCGCGACGGATGGGTTGAAAGTGTTAGAATGCTAATAGAAAGCAACTTTTTAGGAATAGCACCAGTAGACTTTGTTTACGACAAAATAAGAGGTTTAGGATCACACATTAATGGTTTCGGAGGAAAATCATCAGGTCCAGAACCATTAGTAGAACTTCACGAAGGAATAATACACACTTTAGAAAAAGCTAGAGGAAGACCAATAACTTCCAGAGTCATAACAGATCTAGAAAACATGATTGGAAGATGCGTAGTAGCAGGAAACGTTAGAAGAAGCGCAGAACTAGCATTAGGAGAGCCGGAAGACGAAGAATTCTTAGACCTAAAAAATTATGACAGACACCCAGAAAGAAAAGATTTCGGATGGGTAAGTAATAACTC
Source organism: Nanobdellota archaeon (assembly GCA_038045945.1). Taxonomy (GTDB): domain Archaea; phylum Nanobdellota; class Nanobdellia; order Pacearchaeales; family GW2011-AR1; genus JAGVWS01. The sequence continues at coordinate 127,821 of JBBSXC010000001.1, read as the reverse complement.
AATATTTGCTAGGCTAGGAATGGACTATAGTGAACCAGCAAAAAGAACAGCAATAAACGGAGAACCAGGATACGCATGGCTGGAAAACATGAGAGCCTTTGGAAGAATGAGCGACCCACCAAACCACAAAGACAGAAGAGTTAAAGGAGCAAACCCATGCGTAGAACAAAGCCTAGAAAGCTACGAATTATGCAACCTAGTAGAAACATTCCCAGAAAGACACCAAACAAAAGAAGACTTCTTAAGAACACTAAAATTCGCATACTTATACGCAAAAACTGTAGCGCTGGGAGAAAGCCACTGGCCAGAAACAAACAGAGTACTACTAAGAAACAGAAGAATAGGAGCATCAATGAGCGGAATTGCACAATTCTTAACATCAAGGGGAATAAAAAATTTAAGAGAATGGTCAAGAGACGGTTATGACACAATACAACACTACGACGGAGTTTATAGCGACTGGTTAACAGTACCAAAATCAATAAAAACAACATCAGTAAAACCATCAGGAAGCGTAAGCCTACTAGCAGGAGCAACACCAGGAATACACTACCCAGAATCAGAATACTACATAAGAAGAATAAGACTAGGAAAAGGAAGCGAAATGATACCAATACTACAAGAAGCAGGATACAAAATAGAAGACTCAAAAGACGACAAATCATCAATAGTTGTAGAAATACCAGTACACGTAGGATCAATGAGAACAATAAAACAAGTTTCATTATGGGAACAAGTAAACCTAGCAGCATTCATGCAAGAACACTGGGCAGACAACCAAGTAAGCTGCACAGCAAGCTTCGATCCAAAAACAGAAGCAAAAGAAATAGTAAGAGTATTAGACGTAATGCAATACAAACTAAAAGCAATAAGCTTCTTGCCAAGAACAGAAGAAGGAGCATTCGAACAAATGCCATACGAAGAAATAACAAAAACAGAATACGAAAAAAGAAGAAGCGAAATAAAAGAAGCAGACTTCTCAAAAATGGGAGTTATAGAAAAAGAAGAAGAAAAATTCTGCAGTAATGACCATTGCGAGATTCAAATTAAAGAAACAAAAATAACAAAATAATGACTCTGCTGAACATCTGTCTATCCCCGTCAGCTTTTTATAGTCCTGTTTCTAAACACTTTTCATGGTAGAAGAAATAAGCAACATAAAAGAATTTGATAATGCACTAAAAGCAGAATACGCATTTGTAGATTTCTACGCAGAATGGTGCATGCCATGCGTAATGATGGGGCCAATAATAGACGAAGTAGCAATAAAAAAATTCCAGAAAAAAGTACACTTCACAAAAGTAAACGTAGACGAATACGGAGAAATAGCAGAAAAATATGGTGTTATGAGCATACCAACAATGATAATACTAAAGGCAGGAAAAGAAGTAGGAAGAATAATAGGAGCAGTAAGCGAAGAAACACTAATTGAAAAAATAACGAGCTACATAAAATAATAATTCTAAAAAAAGTTAATGGCTCCGACGGGATTTGAACCCGCGACACCTTGGTTAAAAGCCAAGTACTCTATCCAGGCTGAGCTACGGAGCCATATACAAATAACTACAATTAATCGTTTAAAAATCCTCTGATTAGCTAAGAAAACAAAGAAGGAGCTACTAAGTAAACACCTAAAAGAAAAAAACTCGGAGTTTTTGACAATAAAAAATAGTTTTTAGGACCTAAAAAGCCCGTCTTTAAGGTTTTAGGGCTCAGAATACATAAGTCTTAGAAAGGTTTAAAAAGGCATTTTTGCTGGTTTTTATTATTGTTAAGTTGTGCTAGCAATTTTCCAATAAAAACCTAAACCCCTAAAATATTCTAAAAGATGCACGCATTACAGCCAAAACACACGAAAATAAAAAAAGATGAAGTTAACGAACTATTAGAAAAGTTTAACGTATCAACATACCAATTACCAAAAATAAGCATAACTGATCCAGGATTACCTGAAGGGTGTAGTAAAGGAGACGTTATCAAAATAGAAAGAAAATTCGAAGAAAAAACATTTATGTATTACAGGGTGGTGGTATAAAAAAAATGGTAGTTGATAAAAAGCACGTAATACTAAAAAACTATTTAGCCAATCATTCACTAGTAGAATCAAACATTGTATCATTCAACAACTTCTTAGATAAAAGAATGCAAGAAATAGTTGACGAAATATCAGACGGGTTAATATCAGACGACTTCGAAATAAAACTAGGAAAAGTAAGCGTGCAAAAACCAGTAGTCGTGGAAGCAGACGGAAGCACAAGCGTTCTAACACCAACAGAAGCACGCCTAAGAAACCTAACATACTCAGCACCAGTATTTGTAGAAATAAGCGTAAAACAAGGAAGCAACATAGAAAGCCACAACTTCGAAATAGGAAAAATACCAGTAATCGTAAGAAGTAATATTTGTAACACTTACGGAATGAATAAAGAACAATTAGAAGAAAACTACATGGACCCATTAGACCCGGGAGGATACTTCATAGTTAACGGAAACGAAAGAGTAATAGTAATGATAGAAGACTTAGCACCAAACCAACCATTCATAGGAATATCAAGAGGAAAACTAACTTTAAGATTATTCAGCCTAAGAGGATCATACAGAATACCAGTATCAATAACAGAAACAAGTGAAGGAATACTAGAAACATCATTCTCAAGATTCAAAAACATACCAACAGTAGTAGTACTAAAAGCATTAGGAATGACAAAAGAAAGCGACATAGCTCGTTTTGTAGGTAGAGAAAGCGACTCATTCATAGTAAACCTTTACGAATTCGCTAACATTCACACAGCAGACGACGCAATGGTGTACATAGCAGAAAAAACATCATTACAAGGAACAAAAAAAGAAATGGTAGACAGAGTAAAACAAAGATTAGACTCATACTTAATGCCACACATAGGCCTAGGAAAAGATGACAGAGGAGAAAAAGCAGTAACACTATGTAAGCTAATAAAACAATTCTACGCAGCAAAAGACGACTCATCAATAGTCACAAACAAAGACCACTACGCAAACAAAAGAGTAAGACTAAGCGGAGACTTACTAGCAGACCTATTCAGAGTTAACATGAACATACTAATAAGAGACATACAATACTCATTGCAAAAAATAGCAAAAAGAAAAAAGTTTTATTCAGTAAAAACAATAGCAAAATCAACACTATTCTCACACAGAATGGAATCAGCAATAGCAACAGGAAGCTGGATTGGAGAAACAAGCGGAGTAACACAAAACATGGACAAAACAAACTACTTAGCAATACTATCACAACTACAAAAAGTGTCAAGCCAACTACCAGGAGAACAAGAAAACTTCATGGCTAGAACTTTACACCCAACACACTACGGAAGATTCTGCCCAGTAGAAACACCAGAAGGAACAGAAATAGGACTGAAAAAGAATTTAGCAATAATGTGCAGAATAGCAACAAGATCAAACATAGAAGAAAAAAAGTTTGTTGAAACACTAGAAGCATTAGGAATGAGCCCAAACACAAAAACAGAAGAAGGATACAACCATGACGTATTCTTCAACGGAAGATTCGTAGGATCAGTAGACGACGAAAAAGAATTCATAGGAAAAGTAAAAGAAATGAGAAGAGGAGACAAACTACCAATGGAATTAAGCATAGGACTAAACGACGAACTAAAAACAATAATAATATCAAGCGAAACAGGAAGAGTACTAAGACCAATAATAATAGTTGACAACGGAGTAAGCAGATTCACAGAAGACCACGAAGCTTCACTAGCAGCCGGAGAAATGAACTGGAACGACTTACTAAAACAAGGAATAGTAGAATACTTAGACGCAAGAGAAGAAGAAAACTCACTAGTATGCCTAAACAAAGACGAACTAACAAGCGAACACACACACCTAGAAATAGACCACATAGATTTGCTAGGCCTAGTAACAAGCTTAGTACCATACGCAAACCACAACCAAGCTTCCCGTCTTAACAGAGGATCAAAAACACAAAAACAGGCATTAGGAATATACGCAGCAAACTACCCAGTAAGAGTAGACACAGACGTATCAGTACTACACTACCCACAAAAACCAATCGTTCGAAGTTTCGTTTATGACACTTTAAACATTTACCCAAGCGGACAAAACTTAGTAGTAGCAGTAATGACACACGAAGGATACAACATGGAAGACGCAATAGTGCTAAACAGAGGAAGCGTACAAAGAGGAATGGGAAGAAGCACATACTTTAGACCTTACGTAACAGAAGAAATACATTACGCTGGAGGACTAGCTGACAAAATAGAAATACCAGAAAAAGACACATCAAGATACAGAACACAAGACAGCTACAAATTCTTAGAAGACGACGGAATAGCATACGTTGAAGCAGACATGCACGAAGAAGACGTAATCATAGGAAAAACTTCACCACCAAAATTCTTATCAGAAGCAAGAGAAATTAGTGTTAGAACAAGAAAAGAATCATCTTCAGCAATGAGGCAAGAAGAAAAAGGAATAGTTGACGCAGTATTCTTAACAATCGACAACGAAGGAAACAGACTAGTACAAGTAAGAATGAGGGACCAAAGAATACCAGAATTAGGAGACAAATTCTCAACACCTTACGGGCAAAAAGGAGTAGTTGGAATGATAGTACCAGAAAATGACATACCATTCACTTCGCGTGGTATGAAACCAGACGTAATGTTCAACCCACACGGAATCCCATCACGTATGACTATGGGATACCTAATTGAACTAATGGGAGGAAAAGTAGGAAGCAACTCAGGAAGAATAATTGACGGAACAGCATTCTCAGGTGAAAGCAGAGATGAACTAGAAGAAGAACTAAAAAGCATAGGATTCAGATACGATGGTAAAGAAACAATGTACGACGGAATAACAGGAAGAGTAATGAAAGCAAAAATATACATTGGAGAAATGTACTACTTAAGACTAAAATATATGGTAGCTAACAAACTACACGCAAGAGCAAGTGGTAAAGTACAACTATTAACAAGACAACCAATAGAAGGAAGAAGCATGGGAGGAGCATTAAGACTAGGAGAAATGGAACAAGAAGCTCTTGTTGCTCATGGAGCATCATTATTACTAAAAGAAAGATACGACAGCGACAGAGTAGTACTACCAATATGCGCTAAGTGCGGATATTTAGCAGTAGACGACAGAATAAGAAACAAAATAACATGCCCAGCATGCTCAAGCAACGAAATAGAAAAAATAGAAGTATCATACGCATTCAAACTACTAGTAGACGAACTACAAGGACTACACATTAAAACACAATTCGAACTAGGAAACAAATACGAATAAAAAAACAATGGCAAAAGAAAATAATCACAATAACTTGAACAGTAAACTTTTAACGTTAGCCGCTTCACTTGTAGTTACACTTGTAGGAGTATTCTTCTATTCATTATCAGCTTTATCTGGGAGTTGGAAAAACTTGCCAGGTGTTGGTGGGTTATTATTCATAGTAATTGGAGCACTAGGAATTATTTACTCAATTAAATTATTCATAAGTAAGAATTAATCATGGAAATAATAAGAAAAAAAGTAAAAGGATTAAAGTTCAGCTTACTTAATCCTGATACACTAAAAAAGATATCAAGCGCAAAAGTAGTATCGCCAGAACTATACGACGTAGATGGATACCCAGTAGACGGAGGACTAATGGACTTAAGACTAGGAGCAATAGACCCAGGAGTTCGCTGTCGAACATGCGGAGGAGGACTAAAAGAATGCTTAGGACACCCAGGAAGCATAGAACTAGCAAGGCCAGTAGTACACATAAAATACTTACCAATAATAGAAAAATTCCTCCGAAGCACATGCCAAAACTGTAACAAAGCACTAATATCACAAGACCAAAAAGAAAAATATTCAAGCAAAGACCAAGTAAAAAAAGCAAAAGACGCAAAAAAATGCACATTCTGCAACTCACCACAAGAAAAAATTAGACTAGAAAAACCATACAATTTCGTAATGGGAAAGAAAAGATTATTCCCAACAGAAGTAAGAGAAATGCTAGCAAAAATATCAGACGAAGACATAAGACTATTAGGAGTAAACCCAAAGGTTTTCAGACCAGAATGGGCAGTAATGTCAGTATTATTAGTACCGCCAGTAACAGTAAGACCATCAATAACACTAGAAAACGGAGAAAGAAGCGAGGACGACCTTACACACAAATTATCAGACATAGTTAGAGCAAACCAAAGATTATGGGAAAACCTTAACGCAGGAGCACCAGAAGTAATAATAGAAGACTTATGGGACTTATTACAATACCACGTAACAACATTCTTCGACAACGACGTAGCAAGAATACCGCCAGCAAGACACAGAAGCGGACAGCCACTAAAAACAATAACAGAAAGAATAAAAGGAAAACAAGGAAGAATAAGAAAAAACTTAGCAGGAAAAAGAGTTAATTTTTCATCACGTACAGTAATAAGCCCAGACCCATCACTAAAAATAAACGAGATAGGAATACCACTAGACGTAGCAAGAATAATAACAGTAGCAGAATCAGTAACAACACTAAACATAGACATGCTAAAAAAATTAGTAGCAAGCGAACAATACCCTGGAGCAAACTACATAATAAGACCAGACGGAAAAAAGAAAAGAATAACAAACGACCTAAGACAAGAAATAATCTCAGAATTAACACCAGGATACAAAGTTGAAAGACACCTAATGGAAGGAGACGTAGTATTATTCAACAGACACCCTTCACTACACAGAGCAAGCTTAATGGCGCATTACGTAAAAGTGTTACCATACAAAACATTCAGATTCCACCCAGCAGCAGCATTCCCATACAACGCAGACTTCGATGGAGACGAAATGAACATTCACTCACCACAAACAGAAGAAGCAAAAGCAGAAGCAAGAATACTGCTGGACGTTAAGAAAAACTTGATATCACCAAAAAATAATACTAACCTATTAGGATGCATAGCAGATGCAGTAACGGGAAACTATTTACTAGGTGGATCAACAGTAAGCAGAGAAGACGCAATGCAACTACTATACAGAGCAGGAATGAAAGTAGAAATAAGTAAGAAAACATTAAGCGGAATGGAAGTATTCTCATACCTACTACCAAAAGAAATGCAAGACAGAACATTCAAAAAAATTGATAGCAAATTATTCGGAATAGAAGAAGGAGCATTACTAAAGGAGCTAGATAGAACTCATGGAAAAGAAAAGACTATGGACGTTCTACAAAAAGTATTCGCACTAGGAGTAGGATTCTTATCAAGAAACGGAATGACAATATCACTAAAAGACTTAAGCGTTAACGAAAAAGTAAAACAAAAAGTAGCAGAAATATTCAAAGACTCAGAAAAAGAAACAAACGCAGTTATAGAAACATACAAAGCAGGAACAATAGAACAAATACCAGGAAGAACAAAAGAAGAAAGCAGAGAAATAAAAATCTTACAAACACTAAACTCAGTAAGAACAAAAATCGGAAGAGTAGTTGACGAAGAATTCTCAGAAGAAAGCTCAGTTAGATCAATGATTAATTCAGGATCGGGCGGAAACTTACTTAACATTACTCAATCATCATGTTCCGTAGGACAACAATCACTATGGACTAAGAGAATAGAAATAGGATACAACCACAGAACACTACCATTCTTCAAAAAACACGACTTATCACCGCTAGCACACGGATTCATATACTCATCATACGCAAACGGGCTAAAACCACACGAATTCTTCTTCGGAGCAATAACAGGAAGAGACTCACTGATGGACTTAGCCCTGAGAACACCAAAATCCGGATACTTATACAGAAGACTAGCAAACGCACTACAAGACCTAAAAGTAGAATACGACTACACAATAAGAGACGCATCAGAAAACATAGTACAATTCATATACGGAAACGACGGATATGACGTAAGCAAACTACACCTAAAAGACGCTAGAATAGCACCAGGAGAAGGAATAGGGGTAATAACAGCACAAAGCTTTGGAGAACCTTCAACACAGATGACACTGAACGTATTCCACTTCGCAGGAGTACAAGAAATGCAGGTAACACAGGGTCTACCAAGACTAATTGAAATATTCAACGCAAGAAAAATACCATCCACTCCAACAATGGAAATACACCTAGAAAAAGAGAAAAATAACGAAAAAGACGCAAAAGTATTAGCAGAAAAAATAAAGGAAACAAAACTAAAAGAAATAACAAGCTCAATAGACATAAACTTCACAGACAAAGTAATAGACGTAGAAATATCAAGCCAAGCACTAAAAGACGCACACATGAGCATAGCAACAGTAGTGAAAAGACTAGAAGAAAGAGGATACAAGGCAAAAGCAAAAGACTCAAGAATAATAATCAACGCAGGAGAAGAAAGCGACTTCAAAACAGTATACAAAATAAAAGAAAAACTGAAAGGACTAGTAGTAGCAGGAATTGAAGGAGTACACCAAGTATTAGTAGTTAAGAGAGACGCAAACTACGTTATACTAACTTCTGGTTCAAACCTAAGAGAAATACTAGGAGTAGACGGAGTATCAAAATCAAAAACAACTTCTAATAACGCAAGCGAAATATCGGAAGTATTAGGAATTGAAGCAGCAAGAAACGTAGTAATAAAAGAAGTTAAAATGATACTAGAAAACCAAGGTATCGATGTTGATCACAGACACGTAGAACTAATAGCTGATACTATGTGCACTTCAGGAATAGTTAAGGGAGTAACAAGAATGGGGATCATAGGAGAAAAATCATCAATTCTAGCTCGTGCATCATTCGAAACACCAATAAAACACTTCGTTAGCGCAACAGTAGCAGGAACAAGAGACAAACTATCAAGCGTAGTAGAAAATATTATACTAAACCAACCAGTACCATTAGGAACAGGACTACCAGGACTACTAGTAAAAATAAGCGGAAGCCTAAGCGGAGACAACGCAAAAAAAGAAAAGAAACAAAAGAAAGAAGACGAAGAAGAAGTAGCAGAATAAAAAAAATAAACGCTTTCTAAAAAATTAGATTAACCTTAAAAAATCTTCGGTTCTAGATTTTTTAGGCCTCGAGATGCGCAAAAAAAGCATCTCAAAGTTTATAAACGCTGATTTATTAACGATAAATAATGGCAGATGATGAAAATTCAAGCGATGATTACGAAAACATAGAGAATTCTAACGCAAACAAAGAAGTAAAATACAAGAAAAAAGAAGTATTCACTCGCGACTCACCTGAAGGACAACCAACATTTGTAGCAAGAGCAAGAGTACCAAAAGGAAGACAAGTAATAGGAAGAGTAGAGCAAAGATACGGTGGAGCAAAAATGTTAGTAAAATGCTCTGACGGAAAAGACAGAAATTGCAGAGTACCGGGAAGAATGAAAAGAAAACTATGGTTAAGAGAGGGAAACATAGTACTAATAGAACCATGGGAATTCGAAGGAGACATAAAAGGAGACGTAATATTCAAATACACGCCAGCAGAATCAGAATGGCTAAAAAGAAGCGGACTACTAAAAGGCGAATTAGGATAAAAAAACACAACAGAAACTTTAATAACGACTCTTTAACATAATAATTTTATGAAAACAGTATTTGTTCGAAACATAAGATCAGTAATTAACAACCTACCAATACTACAAAAAACTTTAGGCGTAGGCTTAGAAGTATCAGCAAACCAAGTAACAATTAACGGAAAAGAAGAAAACATTTATGATTGCGAAAAAGTGTTTGAAGCATTAGAAGCAGACTACGAAATACAAATAGCATTGCTATTAGCAAACCCAGAATACTTAATGGAAACAATGCACATAAGAGATTATTCTAGAAGAACAAACATAGCAGACGTAAGAGCAAGAATCATAGGAACTAAAGGAAAAACAAAAAAGCTAATGGAAAAGTTATCAGACTCAGTAATGAAAATCAAAGGAAACACAATATACATAATAGGAATAGCAGAAGAAATAAGAGCAACAATGACAGCAGTAGAAAAACTCATTAGAGGAAGCGCACAAGGAAAAGTATACGGCTTCTTAGAAAGGTCAAGAACACAACACAAATACGACAACGGAGTAAAAGTACAAGGTAAGCAACCAAAAGTGAAAAAGTTCAAGAAAAAACCACTAATGAGAAAGAAAGACGAAGACAACAACCTAAAAAGATCAAGGCCAGAATTATACGATGAAGATGATGATTTTGACCAAGAAATGGACGAAGAAAACAATAACGGTAACAAAAAAGCAACAATGAAACCAATGAAGAAAAAAGCATCACCAGAAATATCGAATGACGAACTAACAAAAGGAATAAAAAACTTACAAGACCCACAAGACGAAGGACTAGAACTAGAAGACTAAAAAAATGATTATTTGCCTAACTCGCCAAAATCTAGTTTTCTTTTCATCTCATCTTTTCTTATAGCATAACCAAAAGCTGTTACTTTATCGATAAGATTTGCCTGATAAGCGTCAAACAATGCGTCTTCCATAACTACCATCCCATACCTCTTACCTGTTTGCATACTAGACAAAATTTTTCCAGGAGGATCCCTATCACGGATTTGTTTAGATATAGCAGAAAAAGGGTCATTCCTCAAAATCTCAGCCACAAGTTTTCTACCACCATTAATTGTTGGAACTAAAGACTGAGAAATAACAATTCTTAAAGTATCGGAAAGCTGAGACGATATATCTCTTTGTAAACTTTCAGGAAACAAATCGATCATTCTATTAACACTTTGTATAGCATCAGCAGTGTGTAAAGTTCCTAAGACTAAGTGACCGGTATAAGATGATTCTAAGCATGCTCTCACGGTTTCAGTATCCCTTATTTCTCCTATAGCTATAACGTCAGGGTCTTGTCTCATAGCAGACTTCAATGCCGAACTATATGACTGAGTATCCCTTCTTAACTCCCTCTGAATTATTAATGATGAATCAGAATTATGAACATACTCTATAGGGTCTTCAATAGTTATTATCTCATCACTATTCCTAACTCTTATATCATCCACCATCGCAGCTAAAGTTGAAGACTTACCAGCACCAGTAGCCCCAGTAACCAAAACAATACCCCTTTGTAAAGTCCTAAAATAGTCAATTATAGTTTTTGGAAGTCCAAGATCTGATAAAGGCCTTATTTTATCTGGAACTACTCTTATCATTATCATTGGCGTTCCTTTCTGCATAGCCAAGTTTAGTCTATAAGATCTTGCCCCGTCATTCTCTGGCATTATCACTGACATATCTAAATCCTCCTCTCCAGATAATAACTTGTCCCTCTGCTTTTGTGTTGTTAAACAATCAACAAACTTATTCATAGTTTCAAGATTTACTGGCTCAAAAGCGCCCTTACCATCACCAAGATTATGAACTAATCCTTCACCCCTTCTAAAATAAGGTGGCAAACCAACAACAAACTTAATATCACTAGCACCATAATCCCTAGAAAAATTGAGCATCTCAGCTAAACTCCTACCATTATAAACTCTTTCACTTATTCTTTCAGGAATAGGTCTAGAATCCATGGAGTGTATCATGACTAAGAACAATTTAAACACTTCTATACTAGAACGCAGGATTCATCCTATTAACAATTAAACTTAAATACGCGTATTTTCTTGTTTGTTTTGTGTCTCGGTAGCTCAGTCCGGTTAGAGCACCTGACTGTTAATCAGGGGGTCGGAGGTTCAAATCCTCCCCGGGACGTACACACGCTAGATAAAGAACACTAAAACTAGCATTAAAGGATGGGAGAATTCTATATTTTAGTCGTTATCTTTCATACTGCACGGCTTTTTATGGGTCATTGAACTCTAAGTATAATGGCTAAGAGAATGGACGCAATTAAATTATTGAAAGATGATCATAAAACAGTTAGAGAATTATTAAAAAGACTAACAGCATCAAAAATCATTAATGAAGAATTATTTAAAAAAATAAAGAAAGAACTAACTATACACACTAAAATAGAAGAAGAAATATTTTATCCAGCATTCAAAAACGCAGTTAATACACAAGAAGGAAGAGAATTATTCTATGAAGCACACGAAGAGCAAGAGCTAGTAGACTACCTAATATCAAAAATGGGAGGAGAAAAAAACCAAGACGTATTCTCAGCAAAAGCTAAAATACTAAAAGAGTTAGTAGGGCATCACGCCCATGAAGAAGAATCAGAAATGTTCCCAAAAGCAAGAAAAGCAATGGGAAAAGACCAATTATTAGACTTAGGCTGGAAAATGAGCGAAAGAAAGGCAGAATTACAAGAAGAAAGAAAACTATTCCCAGGGCTAAAAATAGAATAAAAAAATGTTATTTAACAATCTCATAAAGACCGTACCAAGCCAAGCCTTTAACAAGATCTAAACCAAACCTTTTAGCTCTCTGCTCAAAAACATAAACTTTTCCATCAGTTTGAGGGTTAGCGGCGTACCTATCAAAATAAACATAATGAGCCGTGGAATAACCGGGAACGACTACTTGGCCAGCAGCATTAGCTAATGATTTTAAATCGATTCGTCTAAAAAACTCCAAAGCCCTACTCATAAAATAAAACCAATTTTCCTAATTTATAAGCTTAACTATAACAAACTTATTAGCAAGATTAATATATGACAAAAAACCCTAAATTATTGCTATGAAGAGAGTATTCATTATTCACGGATGGGATTTTAACCCAAAAATGAACTGGTACGAAAGTGTAGCCAGAACACTCGAAAAAGAAGGATTCAAAGTAGAAATACCAGAAATGCCAGACACACATTCACCAGTAATTAGGGAATGGGTAGAAAAACTAGTAAAAATTGTAGGAGAAGTAGACGAAGAAACATACTTCATATGCCACAGCATAGGATGCAAAGCAGTAATGAAATATTTAGAAGGAGAAGTAGCAGATGGAGACGTATGCGGAGGAGTAATATTCGTAGGAGGATGGTTCTCACTAAGCAAAGAAGCAACGCCTGAGCCTCAAATGAAGCTAACAGCTAAACCATGGCTGGAAATGAAAACAAACTTTGAAAAAATAAAAACTAGAGCAAAGAAGTTTGTAGCAATATTCTCGGACAACGACCCATACGTACCAATGAACAACGTAACACTATACCAAAGCAACCTAGACAGCGAAATAATAATGCTATCCGGAATGGGACACTTTGACGAAGAAACAGCCAGCACAAAAGAATTACCAATAGTGGTAGAATTACTAAAAAAGATGAGCAAATAAAAACTTTTAACAAAACATTTCTAAAAAACATCATGGAAAAGAAAAAAACTAAAGTACTAGTAGCGTTATCGGGTGGAGTAGACTCAAGTATTGCAGCATACTTAATGAATAAAGAAGGACACGAAGTTATTTGTGCATTCATGAAAAATTGGAGTGACACAAAAAACGATATGGGAGAATGCTCCTGGCGCGAAGACAGAAGAATGGCAAGACGTGTAACAGCAAAACTAAACCTACCGCTAATAACCCTAGATTTCGAAAAAGAATACCGCAAAAGTGTAGTAGAAGAAATGTTCAAACAATACAAAGAAGGAATAACACCAAACCCTGACGTAGACTGCAACCAACTAGTAAAATTCCCATTATTATGGAAAGCAGCAAAAAAATTAGGGTGCCAGTACATAGTAACGGGACATTACGCAAGAATAAAAAAGAAAAAAAACAAGTATTATTTACTTAGAGGAAAAGAAGACCTAAAAGATCAATCATACTTCCTATACAGACTAAGTCAAGAAGACTTAAGCCACACACTATTCCCAATAGGAGAATACACAAAAAAAGAAATAAGAAACATAGCAAAAAAACTAGAATTACCAAACCATGACAGAGAATCAACAAAAGGAATATGCTTCATAGGAAAGGTAAATCTGAAAGAATTCTTAAAAAAGAAAATAAAACAAAAAAAAGGAAAAATACTCTCGCCAGAAGGAAAAATCATAGGAGAACATGACGGAGTGTTCTACTACACAATAGGACAAAGAATAGGCCCGCGTTTTGGTATTGACATTAATCCTGGCGTGCGCGACAGGATTAATTCACAAAGGTGGTACGTAGCAAAAAAAGACGTAAAGAAAAACATAATAGTAGCAGCACCAAAAGGACACCCAATATTACTGAAAAAATACTTCACAATAAAAAATTTACACCTAATAACAGAAGACATTAAGGAAACAAAAAAGAAAAAAATGACGGTGGACGTTAGAATAAGAAAAGTAGGAGAATTATTACCAGCAAAAATGAAATACGAAACAAAAAAGAAAAGTTTCACAATAACACTAAAAGAAGGAGCAACAGGAATAAGTCAAGGGCAAGCAAGCGTAATATACAAACCAAAAAGCTACGAAGTAATAGGTGGTGGAATAGTATCCTCCTAAAAACAACAATGCTTTTAATACCAAATAACCCTAGATAATCATGACACTAACAGGATACGCTAAGGCAGAAACGCTGAGAAGAGCAGGAATTAATGGTGAAGAACCGAATATGACTATAAGTGATGATGACGCAAACCATAACTTCTACATAGCAAACTATGAGGGAACTAACACAAACGTTGTTGTAACAGAAGTAGAAAGAAGAAGGGGTATGACTGGCGGGCTCAGAAGAGACTTCTACGTAGGAACATTTGAAGGCGCATCACTAAGTAAAGGCTTATGGAAAGAAGCAGAAAGAAACCTTGCAGAAGCAAAAAAGTTGATTGTTAGAAATAACCGTGTTAACGCAAAAGACCTGGATGCAACACTTAAAAGTACTCTTGAACAAATAGACAGAGCCGACATATTATAAAAAAAGTTCTTGAGGTTTAGAAGTGCTTAACAAAATGCATCTCAAAGTTTTTATACCTGCCAAACATACTCATTATATGAATTTTTACGACTTATTAAAAAAGAGAAAATCAGTAAGATCATACATAAAAGAAAAAACTGTGAGTTGGAAAGAAGTAGCAGAAATAATAGACTACGCAAACCAAGTACCACTAGCAGGAAACATACCAACACTAAACTACATAATAGTAAGCGAACAAAAAAAGATTATGCAAATAGCAGACGCATGCCAACAAGGATTCCTGGCAGATGTATCAGCAATAATAGTCGTATGCTCGCGAAAAGAACAACTATTAAGAAACTTTGAAAAAAAAGGAGAAATGTTCGCACACCAAGAAGCAGGAGCAGCAATAAACAACATGCTACTAGCAATAAGTGAAGCAGGAATGGCAAGTTGTTGGATAGGACACTTCTCAGACAGAATAATAAAAAGATTACTAAAAATACCAAAAGAAGTAGAAGTGGAAGCAATAATACCAATAGGTTACGAAGCACCAGTAAAGTTAGGAGACAGAAAAAAAGCGACAGCGAAACCAAAAATAGAAGACACACTATACTTTGAAGAATGGGATAAGAACAAAAGACAATAAATTCTTTCTAATGAACAAAACAAAAAAGGGATTGATAATAACAACAGCTACTATACTAATACTGATATTAGCATTATTTACAATCAGACTAATAAACCGAGCAGAGTTAGACGATCTAAACCCACTAATACAATGCGATGAAGAACTAATAAGAAAAAGCGATGTTTTATGGATTATACCACTATACCAAAACCAGTCAATAGCAAATAACACACAATGGTGCAACTACATTAAAAGCTTCAATAAAACATTAGGGCTGCACGGAATACGCCATACTTATAGAGAATTCGAAACACAAAGAACACAAGAAGAAATGAATGAAGGAATAAAAGCATTCCAAGAATGTTTAGGCTACAAACCAGAAAAGTTCAAACCACCACAAGTAAAATACGCAAAAGAAAACGATGAATTATTAGAAAAAAACAACTTAATCTATTACGGAAATCTAAATCAAGTAACACACAAAGTATACCACTGCTCAAACACAGGATACTTCAGCAACACATTAATAAAAATATTCTAAAAAAAAGACTAGTAGCCTAAAAAACCTTTCATACTTGCAGCCATAAAACATAAAAAAATGGAGGCCGCCCAATCCCTTAGGACGCGTCGCGAAACGCTTCCCTTATGGGCGGATCCTCAAAAAAACAAATCATGAGCTTGCCGAATACTGGAGTATGATAATAATTTGGAAACTATTATCTTAAAACCTCTATTCCAAGCTCTGACATCTCTGAGCTAGACTCATAGGAGTTAGTTCTTTGTTTGCCAAGAACATAAGGGCTCTTAACACCAGTCATGATGGTAATAACTCTTACTTTACCTGCAAAATCCTTGTTGATTCTCGCACCGATGATCACTTGAGCATCTGGTGAAAGGTTTTCAGTAACTAACATACCAATATTACTAAATTCTTCAAGCTTTAAGTCAGTACCACCACTAATGTGAACAAGAGCACCAGTAGCGCCCCTATAGTCAACATCCAGTAATGGGTGAGTCAATGCTTGACGAACAGCTTCATCTACTCTATTCTGAGTGTCGCTTTCACCAATACCAATGACAGCAACGTCACCACCCTTCATGATGGCCGAAACGTCTGCATAGTCCAGGTTGATTAATGATGGGAGAGTAATAGTTTCCACTATTCCCTTAATCATTGTACTAACCAGTTCATTAGCAACAGCGAATGCTTGCTCAATAGGCAAATTACCAGCAATATCAGTAAGCCTGTTATTGTCAAGGACAATTGTAGTGTCCGTTGCATCTCTAAGCTCCTGAAGTCCAAATTCTGCTTTGTCAATTCTAGCCTTCTCCATCTCCCAAGGCATAGTGACAACACCAATAACTACTGAGCCAGCTTCCTTAGCAAGTTGAGCAACAACAGGTGCTGAACCAGTACCTGTACCTCCACCCATACCAGCAAGAACGAAGACCATGTCTGCACCACTAACACCCTTCTTAATATCAGAGATTGACTCTTTAGCAGCTTCTCTTCCTTTAGCAGGAAAACCACCACATCCAAGACCTCTAGTAAGTTCCTTACCTATTAAGATTTTTTCATCAGCCTTAGTAATACTAAGGTGAAGTGCATCAGTGTTCAAACCATAAACAGTAGCACCATTGATACCCTTATTGAAGAGCCATGTAATCATATTACAACCAGCTCCACCACAACCGAAAACCTTGATATTGGCTTTTCCGGCTTTAAGTTCATCAAAGTTGATGCTGTAAGCAGCAGAATTCTTAATCGCCTCTTCCGCAAAATTTAACATTTTCTTTTTTTGTATCCTCCTTTTTGTGTTGTTAGATAGAATATAAAACGGCAAGTTTAAATACTTGTTTGTTCTTTATCCTATTAATAAAAAGAGTTACAAATAACTCTTAAGAAATACTCTTCATTAAACGAACGGTATTAATTTAATCTTGGCGGGTCAAATTAATACAAACACGAAGCACTTCTTCTTTATATATTTTTACCCTATAGCTACGTTGTTTTATCGTCGATAAATCGACGACACTTTTTTTAATAAACTGTACATTACCACTTAAAAGATACAAGAAGTTGACAAGAACGAAGAGAAAATTAAGAAGAAATAAACTTTTCAACAAAAAATTTCTGCTTTTTTACCTCTAGCATACCAACTTTTCTTAAACTAACAAGCTTTTCTTTGCTAGTATAATCTAAAATGTTACTGGGCAAACTAGTAGAAGAATAAACATGTAAAAATTTACCATTAACAAAACTTTTACCAGTAGAATTATGAATTATTATACCTTTATCACAATTACTTAGACAATTCTGGTAATCTAGATCTAAACAATTAGCCTCGAGCAAGAGTTTACCATCATGATAATGGGGTTTGATGAAAGGATAGATGCTTGAAGAACCCATAATAAAATTAACAATAACTTTTTTATCTAAGTTATCATCAGAGGTAATACTTGATTCTTTAACAGAAAACATTTTTCTGAAATAATCAAAGAGGTTTATGCGAAGAAGATTTTTCATTATCATCAAATAAAGAACCAAATGGGTCTTAACCCAAGAATAGTTATTATTCGTTATTCCGGCAATAATTTTGAATTCTGATTTAGAATTAGGATTCTTTATGTGCTTATCAAAAATTTTTATAAGAGAATTCTCCATCATATGGTTATGAGGAAAGTGAGGCTTTCTAAAGAAATAAAAGTTTTTCTTATTATTATCACACCTCTTACCAAAAATATCAATTATTTCTTCACTACAAGAAAAAATGTTACCAAATATTGTACCAGCAGAAGCACTTATGCCAGCATAATAATCGGGCTTTATCCCAAAAGCCTTTAATTGATCAATAACTCCACCTCCATAAAAAGTCTTAATGCCACCACCTTCAAGAAAAACTCCTAATTTATGCTGCTTCTTCATAACCTTCACCCAATTTCTCCTTAATACAAGGATAAACCGCTTTTCTTAATCTAGCACAAATTGTGGAAGGAGCTAAACCACGAATACTTATACCTATCTCCTCATTACCTCTATTCTCCATTCTTAAAGTTAGCATCTTATAATCTTCATCAGAAAGATTATCCCTGGCTATACTAGAAACTTCTCTTAGAGTAGTTGCTATTTGAGGATCTAAATCTAAATCTTCTAATAAAAGTCTCCTTCTTCTCAAATCATTAGAGGCTGTTTCTGTACCAAAATCATCATACTCCAAACTCTCAACTTCGCGAGCCTCAGACATCTTCTTATAATAATCATCATAACTCATACCCATATATTTACATAATTCCTCATCAGTGCATTTTCTACCAAGCTTATTATTGAGATTTAACTCAGCCTTCTTTGACTTCTTCAAAAATATTCTTCTAGTCCTAGGCATAAAGTCTAAACTTCTCAAATGATCAAGAACAGAACCCTTTATTCTCTTCCTAGCATAATGATCAAAAACTGTTAGTTTTTTAGAATCACAATTAATAACTGCTTGAAGAAGACCCATATTCCCAGGACCTGACAACTCTTGAACATCAATATAAGGGGGCAAAGTCCTAATTAAAGAATTAATAACATCATCAACTAAAGGCATATAATGCTCTACCAAAGCATTACGATCATAATCGCTTCTACCTTTAAGATAACTATCCCAAGTGGAATCAAAATTTGCTTCCCTCAACCTTTTACCACGAGTCAAAGGAAAATAACGTCTCTTCATAAAAAATTAGTTGTTAGAACGTTATTTAAGAATTGCTGAAACAAACTATACTGATCAATCATTAAGGCGCACTCATAATCTTTTTAGTAATTATCGCAATTATTTAAGGAGTTGTCCTATTCATAGTCCTAGGGAAGGCAATAGCATCCTTAATACTTTCAAGACCACAAATCCACTGTATTACCCTCTCGATTCCTACTCCGTATCCTGAATGAGGCACACTTCCATACTTCCTAGTATCAAAATAAAACTGATAATTTTTTGGGTCTTCACCATCAGCTTTTAGTTTTTTTGACATCTCCTCAACATTCAAGTCTCTTTGGCTTCCTCCAACTATCTCTATGCCTATCTGTGGAGCTAACATATCAAAGCATAATGCTTCATCAGGACTTTTTGGGTCACTCGGCTTATAAAAAGCCATTATTTCTTTAGGATAATGAGTAACAACAACAGGAGTATCAAAATGTTTCATTATTGTTTGTTCTTCAATTGTCCTTAAATCCTTGCCGAACGGTACTGTCATCCCATCTTTTTCTTTTATTAATTTTAGTGCATCACGATACTTAATTGTAGGCCACTCTTTCTTTGTCATCTCTAACAATTTTTTTGCATCCACTCCTAATATCTTAAACTCTTCCTCACATTCTTTTACCACTATGCTTATACAATGTTTTAATTCTTTTTTTGCAAACTCAGATATTTCTTTAAGACCCCACCAGGCCACTTCTACTTCTGCCATCCAAAATTCAGATAAATGTCTTGAAGTATTACTCTTCTCAGCCCTGAAAGTTGGACCCATATTGTAAACTTTTTCAAGAGCGAAAATTGCTGATTCGCCGTATAACTGCCATGTTTGGGCTAAAAACGTTTTTTTATCATAATATTTTACTTCAAAAACTGTACTTCCACCTTCGCTTTGTGTTGGTTGAAGTATAGGAGTATCAAAACGATAAAATCCCTCTTTATGAAAGAATGCTTCTCTAGCCTGTATATACCTGCTTCTAATCTTCATAATAGAAGTCATCTTTCTACTACGAAGCCACAAATGCCTTCTGTCTCCAAGCAACTCCTCGTTCAAATCTTTGTTAATGGGGAAATCCTCAGCTATTTGCACTATTATTATTTTTTCTGCTGATATTTCGTAACCTGTTGGTGCTCGAGCGTCTGCTTTTATTTCCCCAACTATTTCTAGTGAGCTTTCAATTCCTATTTTACTTATCTCTCCCCATTGTTTTTCAAACTTTTCCTTTTTCAACACGCACTGTATTATATTACTTGAGTCTCTTAGGACTATGAATCTTAATTCTTTTCCATCCCTCTCACGATAAACCCAACCTCTAATAGAAACACGACCAGAACCTTGCTTGATAGCATCAGAAATACTAATGAATGATTCGCTGTGAGTATCAACAGAAACTTTTTCTACTTTTTTAACCATGGTTCTAAGGTGTCAACCTATCCCTGTCTCTAGGGAATAATGTTGCTTCTTTAATATTATCAAGACCGCAAATCATTTGGGTAAGTCTTTCAAGACCTAAAGCCCAACCGCTATGAGGTGGAGCACCGTAACGGAAACTATCAATATAAGTTTTAAAATCTTTAGGGTTCAAACCCTTAGCTTTAATCCTATCAATTAATAATTCTGGAATGTGAATACGTTGACCACCACTAGAAATCTCAACGCCGCCATACAAAGAATCAAAACCACAACTTTCAGTAGCATTCTTCTTACCATCCTTAGGCATTATATAAAAAACTTTAATGCTTGTAGGCCAAGAATGAGTAAACACTATGTCCCCAGGGTACATGTCACAAAGCTTCCTTTCCTGTTCAGGAGTAAAATCCTCACCAATTTTTCCACCAGACTTCTTAATAGCATCCTCATAATGTAAGTATACACCCTTAGGAGCTTTTATATCACTTCTTCCCAATATTTCTAGTTCTCTTGAACATCTTTCTTTAACGTTCTGAATTATGAATTGTAAAACCTCCTCTTGCAACTTCATTATTTGCATTTGGTCGGTGAAGGCTACTTCTACATCCATTTGCCTTATCTCATTAATGTGTCTAGTAGTATTATGCTTCTCTGCTCTCCAAGCAGGGCCTAAAGCAAAAACTTTCTCAAAAGCACAAGCCATCATTTGTTTATACAATTGAGGACTTTGAGCTAAGTAAGCCTTCTTATCAAAATATTTAACCTCAAAAACTTCACTTCCACCCTCGCTTGCTGCTCCAATAATAAAAGGTGGTTGAATCTCAGTAAAACCATTCTTATAAAAAAACTTTCTGAAAGAATTAGCTATTTCACTCTGAATCTTAAAAATAGCTGAAATTTTAGGCTTCCTAACATCTAAAGAACGATGATCAAGCCTTGTTGGTAATTCAGTAGTTATTGTTTTTTCATTAACTTGAATAGGTAAAGTTTCAGCCAAACTAAGAATCTTAATAGACTTAGCATGAAGTTCAACATCTTTACGAGCAAGATCAGCCTTAACAGAAGCCTTATTCACCGCTCCTTCAATCTCAATAACGCTCTCCAAACTAATGCTAGAAGAATCCTTCATCAACTTATCATCCTTAATAATGCACTGGACAATACCCGAAGAATCCCTAAGTAGAATAAACTTCATCTTAGACAAATCACGAATTTCATGAACCCAACCCTTAATCAAAGAATGCTCGCCCTCCTTCAAATCGCTAATCATTTTTCTTTCCATAGTTATAATATTACAAGAACGGGTTTATTAAGATTATGATTTAAGAATTATTACTAGCCTGCCCCTTAAGCGGCAGATGATGATAATAAACTCATATCAGGCTCTAAACTAACAATCACCTCTATACCCGGATTTTTCACTGGAATAATCGCCTTTTTTTCATCAAGTCTTGTTCTAGCCCAAGGAGTTAATGTAAGACTTACCTGAGTTAGTTCGCGAGGCTTGTCAGAAAAAAATTCTGAATTAGTTTGAAATTCGCTATACATAGCATCACGAGGAAAACTTATTGCGGCTCTTCTTAAAACTCCATCATTCTCCATTCCTTTAACAATTAATGGACCCTCAAGATATGACCTGGCAGATTCTCTTTTTTCATCAATATAGAATCCTAACTCCTTCTTCAAAGGATCATAAAGCGCTATCATAATTAATCACTGCAAAGCTAGCTTAAAAATATTATTGTAGCAGAATCACTTAACCTTTTTGAATTCTTCATGAAGACCAAAAACATTATTCTCCGGATCAACACAGTAAGCTTGCCAGGCCATATCAGCAATAGCAAACTTAGGCATAGCAATCTTACCACCATGCTTAACGACCTTCTTAATCATATCATCAACGCTTTCAACATTCATAGTACAAGTAAAAGCATTAGTGCCTTGTTCTAAAGCAGGAGCAGGACAAGGCCTCTTAAGAAGACCGCCATTAATACCAGGATTATTACTATCCTTATCATCAGTCATAATCATCCAATAATCCATATCAGGACTATCCCACTTCTTAATAACCCAACCAAAAACATCAGAATAAAACTTAGCAAGTTTTTCAGGATTCTCACCCTGAATCTCAAAATGAATAGGTCGATTAAGCTTAGGCATAAAAAAATATTAGTGAACCATATTTATTAATCTTTGTTGTATCTCAAAAAAAAGTATTTTTGTTACGTTTCAATTTTTGTATTTTTTTAGACCACAACTATTTTTATAGAAGTTTAAACATTACTAATTTATGAGTCAAAAAGAATTTCGCTTCTTCACAGCAAAAACTATAGCATCAGCACTTATAATACTAGGGATGTTAGTGTTCTTAGTATCTTATTTTCTTTCAACAACACTTCACTAAAAAAATAGTTGGGTGTTGTTTAATCTTTTATTAAAGTGTTAAGAACATCCATAACTTCTTTACCAGAAGCCTTACCCCTAAGCTGAGCCATAACCAAACCCATATAACCTTGCTTAGAAAGACCTGGCTTAGAATTAACAATTTTCATAATCAACTCTTCCAAGTTCTCAGTCTTATGGAAAATTATAGCATCCTTAACAGGAATACCCGAAACAATCCTACTAATGGCTTCTTTAGCGTTACTCTCATCAAGCTTCTTAGTATTAATAGCAAAAAGAACAGTTTCTAAAACATCAAGAGTTAACTTCTTATCCAAAGAATCTAACTTTTCGTTAGTCTTCTTACTAATTTCACTAGGCCACAAAACAAGCATTTTAGCAATAAGATTAGGATTCTGATAAACCTTAAGTAATTCTTGCAAATCAGAAATCTTATTATTATCAAGAACGAGCTTAATCATCTCATCACTAAGACCAGCACTACTAAGTTCACCCTTAATAGCAGACTTAAGCTTAGGAAGAGTCTTCTTAGAATCATTAATTTCTTCTCTAGTAATCCTTAAAAGAGGAAGATCAGTTTCAGGATACATCCTAGCAGCACCTGGCATAGGCCTTAAAAAATCACTAGTACCATCCTCATTAGCTTTCCTTACCTCACCAACAGATTTTCCCTCAAGAATCAAAGTCTTCTGTCTATCAACCTCAATACTCGCAGATTTTTCTATAAGTGAAGGATCCTGAACACCCTTAATCTCAACACGACTACCCCACAAACCATTAACACAAGCAGAAACATTAACATCCTGACGAATAGTACCGATACCTCGCTTAACATTAGAAGAACGCAAAATATCACCAATAAACAAAGCAACTTCCTTAGCCTGTTCTGGAGACTTAATATCAGGAGCTGTAGCAATCTCAACAAGCGGAATGCCTAACCTATCAAGACGATAAATCTTAACACCCTTATCCTCGCTAATAGTTCTTGAAGAATCCTCCTCTAAACAAACAGAATCAATCCTAACCTTGCCGCTATCAGTCTGAACATAACCATTTCTAGCAATAAGAACAGTCCTTTGAAAACCGCTAGTATTACTACCATCAATAACAGTCTTACGCATAATCTGAGTTAAAGGTAAAATTTCACAATTAAGCATGAGTGCAACTTGTACTCCAGTCTTAAGAGCATCCTTATTAATATCATGAGGGGGCTCCTCATCCAAATCAACAAGACAAGTATTATCCTTATAACCCTCATAAAAAAAAGTTTTTTCTTTACTGGATTCATGAACAGCAGCAGCATCAACAACGCCACCCTCACCAGCAACCAAGTGTAACTTCCTCATAACTTTAAAATCAGGATTATCCGCACGAAGAACAGAAGGACAATTGCAAAACAATTTATTAGTATTAAGCTGCTGATGAATCTCAATACCACACTTCATATCAAGAACTAAGTCATCATTATCAAAAACTTTTTTCTCCTCAGCTTCTTCTAAAACCTTCTTATCCTTCGGAACTTTTTTAGACATAAAAAAAAGAAAACAAAGAGATTATTAAAGGTTTAGTAAAAGAGGAAAAACTAAAGTCTACTCAGACTTACTTTCAGGTGCTGCCTGATCCGCTATTGAATCGGTTTTGCTTCCTCTATAAGGGATCCACTGGCCAACATAGAATCTGTATTTATCAAGTATAGGCATTCTAGATATTTTTGGATCTCTCTTTATTGTAGCCACTCTTATTTCTTTAGGAAAACTGGATTCTAATTCGTTTATTACTCCTCTAACAGTGTTACCAGTTGTAACCCAGTCTTCAGTTATTAAAAACTTTTCTCCCTCATGATTTCTAGTTCTTAAAAATTCTTCATCATTTGCAGTCCAAGGGTGCCTATGCTTTCTAGTTTTCATAGAGAACATTACAGGATAAACAATTGGGTCAAAACCAAAATTTTCATAAACAATGGCGACATCGATACCTAACTCCACGCCACCTGTAGCTATAGGGAATATAACATCTGGAACAAACTCTAATTTCTCAGCGGTACCTAAGCTTGTAGTTAGTCCATCAATCAACCTATCAGTAAACTTTCTTTTTTTAGAAACTTTCTTAGGAGTAACAACAACATTTTCATAAGGCCTCATATAAGATTCAGTGGTATTCTTTGAAACTGAATCAGACAAAACTGACAATGTGTCTTCTAAATCTGCCTTCTTTACATGGTCTGCTGCATAAGTTCTCCTCGTTCTTGAAGCTTGCTTAGCAAGATTAGTTGATCTTAATTTAGCATCAACAGTTGCTTCACGAGGAATATACTCTTCTGAAGCACTGTCAGTTACAGCGTTTACATAGGCTATTCCCAGGTCATGGATATCGTGAAAAACCTTATCAGAAAAATCAAATCTCCTTCTCATAAAAGGCGTTAAGTAATCTTTAGCGATCTTAACAGCATACTTCAAGCTTTCTAGTGCTTCAGTTTCAGTAGCCATCTCTCTGCTAGAGCCCTCAACAACGATATTTCTTCTAGCCTTAACTAGTCCACAATATTTTTCCATGTCAGCAACAATTCCATTAACAAAATCTGATTTGGAGCTATACTCGGGTTTATGGCCGCTCAGTAAGGCTAGATGAAGTCTTGATAAAGATGCTTCGAATCCTTCTTTACCTTCCACTCCTCTTTCAAGTCCATATATAATCGTGCCCATAATCCTATGGCTTTTATTTAGGTCTGTCATTAAAATAAACAGGCATTTTCCTTTAAAAACCTTTCTTTTTGTAACTAATAAGTAGTTACTACGCTTATTGTTTCTCTGATAACCTTTATTAATGCTTTTTGTGTGACTCTTTTAATGGCTAAAGAAAGAGGCAATAAAGTCCAAGGTGCTAAAGGCATAAGTGGATACTTTTCTAAATTCTCAAAATTATTCTTCCACCCTAAAAAGTTCGCTGAATCAATGAACGAAGAAAAAGACTACCAGGGAATAATGTTCTTCTACGTAAAAACATACGTGTGGATAACAATACTAAGCACGATAATAACAGCACTGATACTAAGAAGCAATAACCCAACAAGCACAGGCGGAATGATACTCAATTTATTATCAGGATTAATATTCTCATTTGTAACACCATTCATATTCGCAGGAATAATACACTTAGGGGTACTAATATTTGGAGGAAAACAAGGATACTTTAACACATACAAACCATCAACGTACGGAGCGGTTTTAGGGATGCCTTATGGAATAATAACATCAATACTAAGCGCAGCACTAATACTAAGAGTAGGGTCAAGCCAAATAACAGACGCATACACAAGTCCAGAATACATAGGACTAATGATAGTTTTCATAATACAAATAATACACGTATTCTACTTCGAAATAGCAGCACTAGCAAAATACCAAAAAATGACCAAGATGAAAGCATTCCTAGCACTAATAATAATACCGCTAGCATTATTAGTATTAGCAGTAATATTCTTAGTAATGTTCGCTGGAAAAACAATAACGCCCTTAGCTTAAAATCTAATAAAATTATTTAACAGTATAAATCCATCCTGGTTGCCACTTACCAACTTTTCTCCAATCTTGCTCAATGGCTTCCTTCCAGGTCTTATTATTTGTTAAAACTTCCAAAGCTAATTGTGGTGCCTTATGAGCTACAATCGCTATATGTTTACCAGAATAATTTCTTTTCAAGAATTTTAAAAAGTTCCTCATTCTTTCCTCAACATCCTTTAAGCATTCTCCATCAGGAAATGGGTTATCAATGTGTTCTGAATAATCAACTTTTTCTTCCTTAGACCCATTAAGCTTGCCATAATCACACTCTCTTAATCTCACATCAATTCTTATCTGGCGATTCTCACCAAAAGAAATCTCTGAAGAATCAATAGCCCTCCTTAAATCAGAGGAGAATACTTCAACAAAAGACTTATCTTTTACTTGTCCTGGCAAATCCTTTGATTGTTTTACTCCAAGTTCAGATAACTCTCCATCATTTTGGCCAGTAGAAAGCCCCTCCTCATTATCCGTGGTTGTACCATGAACAAAATAAGTAATCTTAACAGACATAACTAATCCCCCCTTAACTGCAATCTATTATTAATCTCACCACTAACATTCTCAAGCATCTTCTTCTTAATAGTTTCTTTATCCTTATTCCAATTCTTATTACCAAGAACCCAAGAAAGCTTAACAAAAGCAGCCTCACTCAACATATCCTCTAAAAAAATCACGCCAGCTTTTTGCAAATCTCTAGCCGTAGAATAAACATAAGGCTCTGTCCTACCAAAAACAGTCTGAGAAGTCATAAAAATCATCATACCATTATTAATAGCCTTCTTAATAGAAGGAATCCAAGAATTATTACCCTCAACAGGAACATTACCAACGCCAACACCTTCAATTATTAAAGCTTCACAAATCTTAGAATAATAATCAAGTATCTCAAAACTTTGACCAGGATAAAACTTTATTAGGCCAACCTTTTCACTAATAAATATATCGCCCTTTAATTTTTCACTCTTATCAGACTTAGAAGGTCTCTCTCTAAAATAATTCAACTTCTCAATCCTATCAGAATAAACCTTAACTAAAGGATCAATATTCACAGGTTTGAAAGCATCTCTAGAAGTAGAATGCATCTTCCTAACCTTAGTTCCCAGAAGAGCATAACAAAAATCATCATTAGTACTAGAATGACCAACAATAACAACCTCGGCAATATTTGATACTGCAAGTCTAGCAGCACACTGCAAATTCAAAGAAGCATCAGAAGAAGCCCTATCAGTACTCTTCTGACTAAAAGTCAAAACTACAGGCTTATTAGGCTTAGGAAAGAAAAAAGATAAAGCAGAAGAAGTATAATGTAAAATATCAGTACCATGAGTAACAATAACACCATCAACCTCAGGATTATTCATACTCTTCTCAACTTCTTCACCAATAATCTTCCAATCTTTAATCTCCATGTTCTCTGACAACTTCATGAAAGGAACAACAACCCTATTAACGCTCGCAATCTTAAAAATTTCTGGGTAAAAACGAAAAAAGTCCTCTGGGCTTGTAAGACTAGTAACACCACCAGTTCTATAATCAAGACGACTACTAATAGTGCCACCTGTCATAATAATATCAACTTTAGGAAGACCACTATCAACACTTTTCTTAACATCAACAACTTTTTCCACAACCCTCCTATTAACGACCTCTATTGAAACAATATTCTCTTTTCTAACACCAATATTATAACCACTATTAAGCTTCAACAAATAAAACTCGCTATCAGGACTCTCAAGTATAACGCCCTCTAAAAATTCATTATTATCCTTAATCTTAACAAAATCACCAAAATTAAACTTAAAATCAGCCATACAATAACAACAAAAGAAGAGTTTATAAAAGTTTTAATTAGATAATAATAATTTTTCTCACTTTTTATCTCATTTCTTCTAACTTTACAGCTAATTGCGCTTTTTCTAGAGTAGCTCTGTACATCCCGTCCCCATATATGTGTTCTTGTAGTGGCATTAATGGATCTTCCAATAACTGGTAGTTTGCTCTTCCAAAGTCTCTTATTGCTTTCTCACGAGTAAAACCGGCTGCATGTGATAAATTACTCAATGGAGCAGTTCTCCATTCCCTAGGACTTCCTTCCCCCCTAAATCCTCTAATTCTGAATCTGACATCTAAACTACCCGCTATTAAGTCCAAATCTTTTGGTCTTTGACTAGCATTTCTTGATGCTACTTCAGCTTCCCTTGCAGCACTAGCCACAGCTGTTGCTATAGTTTCGTCATTGTCATCATAAAAGTTTCCCGATACTCTGTAACATCCACAATCAAAAACTTCTTTTTTAACCATAAATCATTGATTCATCAATACTATATAAATCTTCCTTTTGTTACTACTACTAAGATACACTATCAGTAAGATTTATATAGTTCTTTTTCCTGTAGTTTTTATGAGAGTTGACTATAAAGAAGTCTTGTATGCTGCTGCTGCATTTAGACCTGTCGTCAATGCAGCTGAAGTAGCTAATAACCAAGTTGAAGGACGCTACCGTTCAGGAGTTTTGAATCACCATAAGAGCAGGATGCTTACAAGAGAACTTGAAAGAAGAGAAAGGGGAGTTGTTGCTTTAGCTAGTGATTTAGGCGTTCTTGAAGCTGAAGAAATAGTTTTTGACGAATGCAAACCTATTGGAAAAATTAACGAAGAAAATTATGAAGGGAGCAATCAATAATGGAACCAGAATACTTCTCTAAACTAAAAGAAAAACCTCAGTACGCTTTAATAATCGCTCAAAGAAGTATAGACCTTGAAGCACTAAGAACAGACTTCTCTAATAATGCAGGTAATAATTATTCTCCTGAGGGTAAAGAATTAGCTGCTGCTATTATCCTAGCTGACGAAAAATTATTAGACGAAGCAATAAATTTAGGATTAACTAAAGAAAAATTGCATAGAAGAATGGAGGCAGCGCATCTATAAGCTTAGACAAAAATGAACACTAGACAAAAAATAGTTGCTGGGGGAATAATAGGTCTAAGTGCGCTTATATACTATTTTGATAAAAGCCAAACTTATACTGAAGAAAATCCTAAGGGAATAACAAATAACTCGCAACTAGAAGAACGCTTAGAATTATTTGATTTACCAAAAAGTGATAAACAAAAAGCCAAACAAGTAGATTATAGCACTAATGATTTTAAAAATGATAGTGATAAAGTAATAATTGCTAGAATGCTTTTTGGAGAAGCAAGAAACTGTTCTAGAGAAGAAAAAAGGGTTATTGCTTACACGGCAATTAATAGAGCTAAAGATGGGAAAAAGTGGAATGGGGAAACAATAAAGGATTCTATACTTAAAGAGTGGCAATACTCATGCTTTAACGATAATGATCCTAATAAGAAAAAACTTATGGACCCACAAAGATATGACTCGAAATCATGGGAAGAATGCTTAACAGCTGCAGATACTGTCTTAGGAGAAAATTCCAATTCTTATAATCTTGGACAAACTCATTATCACACTTTAGCTATTAGTCCTAAATGGGCTGGCTCAAAACTAATGGAAAGAAAAACTTTTGATGAAATAAAAAATGCTAAAGAATTCAAACACGTCTTTTATAAAGAAAAATAATTCATTCTTTCCAAATAAATTTGTCAACAACCTTTTTTGCTTCTTCGCGCTTCTTTTGATGAACTGCTAAAAAAGAATTAATTTTATCAATAGTATATTTCTTTAATTCGCCTGTTGTCATCTTTCCACTCTTATAATCATCATGAATCTTTTTTAGTTTCTTATCATCATCTTCTAATAGCATCCTCAAATATTGGTAAGAAACATCAACATCAGGATTTCCTCCAAGTTTACGATGCTCCTCAATGGTATCTCTTCCCCCACTAAAAGCGTACCTGTTAATCTTACGCTCAACTTCCTTTGGTGTATCAGTAGTTAGTATTGCTTCACTGCTTTGTGATGAACTCATCTTTCCAGCAACCCCCTGTAAAGGCGGCAAAAATACGCATTGAATACTTGCAGGTTTATAATAACCTAGTTTTGGCAAAATATCCCTAGTTAACCTAAAGTGGACGTCTTGGTCAACTGCGTGAGGAATCAAACAAGGAATATTCTTTTTTGCGATTACCGAAGGCAAAAATGCTGGAACAGCTTGCATACTAGTGTAAAATATTAATCCTATATTATCACTTTCATCAAATCCGAATGATGACCTTACCATGTTAAAAGTAATCTTTTTTGCTACTTTACATGCTTCTTTGTACATAGCATTTGCATGCTTAGTATCTATCAAGAAGTGAGTCTTTTTAGGATCAAAACCTAAAGCTATAATGTCCAACATATTATCATTAAGATATTTTTGTCCATCCTCAAAACTCATCTCTGGTTTAAACAAAAATTTTTCTTCATCAGGGAATTGAAACCATAACTCTACACCAAAAGTATCCTGTAACCACTTAGTAAAAATCCAAGGTTGTAGATGCCCTAAATGTATTGGTCCACTTGGAGCTCTCCCAGTGTAAAGATAAAACTTGTTTCCCTTATCGTACTCTTCAAGTACAAATTTTAAGTCTCTATGCGCAAAAAAGACTCCTCTGCGAAGCATGAAATGTAGCTCACCTGCCTTCTTTTCTATCCTCTTCATTAAATCTTGATCAATCCTCTCAACACCGAACTGTTTTACTAATTGATCATAGTCTATTTCCCCTTTTGCTTCATAAGGAGTAACCTTCATTGATTCACCCTTTACCATAAAAACAGTCATAATCCTAATTATATAAACTTTGTCTGCAGAGATTGCTGATAAATAACTATCTTTATTGTATGTTTCTCTTCCTCATAACATTTATATACATTATTTGCTCGATAACACTATAGAAGAAAAATGGTGAAGTCATCAACAGTATTATTAATAGTTTTAGCAGTAACATTATTACTAACAGTTAGCGCTGTGCGAGCTGAAGTATTCTTAGAACAACCAGCAGCAATTTACAACTTAGGCGACGAAATAACACTAGCAGCAACAGTGGACAGCTTATCAGACAACTTCTTCGATATGAGTCTTAACTGCGAACAAAACAAAGTAGTAATAACACACGACATATTATCATCAACAATTGTAAGAAAATCATTCACTTTATCAAACTCATTCATAGGACCACTAAAAGGATCATGCTTCATAGCAGCAACATACGGAACATCATCAGTTCAAAGCCAAACATTCACAATAAGCGACCACACCGACGCATACGCAGAAATAGACAAAAAAGAAGTAGGGCCTAGCGAAAGCATAATCATAAGAATAAGCGCAACAAAAGCAAACGGAAAAGCAATAAACGGATTCGCATCAGTAACATTCGCAGAAGCAGGAATATCACTAGACTTACCAGTAATTAACGGAGTAGCAGTATACAACTTCAGCCTACCACAAAACATGGCATCAGGAACATACTCAATAAAAACAAAAGTTTACGAAAAAGACAAACAAGGAAACATAATAAACGACGCAAACCTAGAAAGCAACATATTCGTAAAACAAGAAGCAAGAAAAATAGAAGTATCAATAGAAAACCAAGAAGCAACACCAGGAACACCATACAAATTCAAAATATTAGTATACGACCAAACAGATAAAGAAATAACAACACAAGCAAGATACTCATTACTAAACGGAGAAGACACAAAAATAAACGACCAAATAGTAAACTCGGGAGAAGACATAATGATTGATTTACCAATAAACGAAACACCAGGATACAGAACAATAGTAGTAAAAGTAGAATCACTAAGCAACAAACGATTCTTCTACGTACCAGAAGTAGAAAAAGTAACATTCGAAATAGTCAACACAACACTAAAAATAGCAAATACGGGAAACGTACCATACAAAAAAAGCGTTGAGGTAGGAATAGGACCAAACAAAGAAATAATAGACTTAGAATTAGGAGTTGGTGAAAGCGCAATATACAGTTTACAAGCACCAGACGGAAGTTACGACGTATCAGCAACAGATGGGGTAGGAAAATTCTCAGCATCAGGAATATCACTAACAGGTAATGCAGTAAGACTTATCGACGTAGCAGACAGCACATCAATAATAACAAGATACTCGCTAGTATGGCTATTCATACTAGGCGTATTAGGACTATTCATATTCGGAGTATCAAAAGGCTTAGGAAAACAAAAATTCATACACTACATGCCTTCACTGGCAGCATTAAGTAGGCTTGTAAAAGGAAACAAGTACGGAAACACAAACTACGAAGCACCAAACATAAGCACAATAAGAAGCTCAGACGTAACAATAGGAAGAGTAACACCAAAAGAAGCAGAACACTCACTAGTAATAAGGGGAGTTAAAGAACCATGCTCAATAATAGCAATAAAAATAAAAAACAAACAAAAAATAGAAAAACAAGACTACTACAAAACAGCACTAGAAACAATAATAGCACAAATAACAAAAGTTAAAGGATCAGTATACCAAGCAGAAGAATTCATCATAGGAATACTAGCACCAAGCGCAACGAAAACATACAAAACAGAAAACACAAGCCTAATAATAGCACAAGAAATAAAATCCGTACTAACACTACACAACTCAAAATCAAACCCAGCAAACAAAATAGAATTCGGAATAGGAATAAACCACGGAGACCTAGTAGTAGAAATAGACAAACAAACAAAAAAACTAAAATTCACAAGCCTAGGACAAACACTAAGCCTAGCAAAAAAATTAGCAGACGGAGCAACAAGCGAAGTATTACTATCACAACAAATGCAAAGAAGAGTAGCATCAGCAACAAAAGTCAAAAAGATAGTTAAAGGAGACACAGAAGCATACGAACTAAACAGCGTAGTAAACAGAGACGACAACAGCAAATTCATAGACTCATTCAAAGCAAGAAACGAATACCACTAAAAAACTTTTTTTTTAGAAAGAATACATAAGATCAAGACCTTTCTCAGAAATAAAATAATCCTGAGAAAAACTAAGAGTACCAGCACCAAACATCAACCTAAAATTATCCTTATTATGAAGAGCTAAAACTTTCGTATTACAAGGACTAATACTAGTTTCAGGAGCAAAATTACAACGCCTACCACCACTTCTAGGATTAATCAAAGGTATTTCTCTATCGAGCCTAAACCTTACAGCCTCAACAACCCCTTTATGATCATCAGACATAGTAGCTAAAACCTTGCCATAAACTATCTTACCAGAAACATCTCCGTTCCTAGAACTAAAATAATCCCTAATAGTAGCTCTAACTGCCTTAGTTCCATCATGAGAAGAGCCAACACCAACAACTCTTATATCATCAAGCCTTAAAGAAGGAAAACGAACAGAAGGATCCCTCGCCTTTGGAATATCAACACTTAAGAATTGTTGCAAAGCATCAAGACTTAAATAAGTAAAACCCAAAAAAGAATCAGCTTGTTTAGAATCCATAACAAAAAAATGATTGTTTCACTTTATAAAAATTATTGTAATTACCTCATTAACGCAATACTACTAATATACTTAGCCATTGTTTTACAACCAGCCTGAGCCTGAGTTAAACGAAATTCTTCATTAGGAGCATGATAACCATCAGAAAGAAGAGATTGAGCGATTAAGACAACTGGAACACCCTCAAGTAATCTCTGAAATTCTGTAACAGCACCAATAGAGCCACCACAACCAACAAACAAAGGCTCCTTACCAAAACCGTAAAGACATGCTTGCTCAGCCCTCTTAACAAAAGGATTATTAATATCAGTAATTGATGCTGGAAGACCATCACCTCTAACAATTATTCCAGGATGAGTATTCCTCAAATGCTCGCCTAAGAGAAATAACAAGTTATCAACATCTTGACCTGGAACAATCCTCATGGTGAGTTTAGCAGTAACAGACTTAGGAATAGCAGTCTTAATAGAACCAGGCAAATGCTGAGCACCCTCAAAGCCATGAACCTCAAAAGTAGGCTGATGCCAAAGCCTCATAATAGCCTCTTGCGAGTTATCAGTATGAGTTTCAAGCAATCCTAAATCACTCTTAAACTTCTCAATAATTAGCGATGTTGAAGCCTTCTTCGTTGATTCCTTCTCCTTATCAGTTAATGGTATTATCCCATCATGCCAACCAGGAATCAAAATATTATTTTCCTCATAACAAGAATTAAGAGCCTTAATCAAAATCTTAAGTGGATTCTTAGCAATACCACCAGCCATTCCAGAATGAACTTCCTTATCAGCAGTCTGAAGAGTAACAAAAGCCCTAACAACACCCCTAAGCTTATAAGAAATACTAGGACTATCACCCTCAAAAATAGTATCAGAAACAAGAATTGATGAAGGAATCATGAGTTTACCAATCTTAAGGTTTTCTTCAATAAAAGAACCAAAATTGGGAGAACCAATTTCTTCCTCAGTTTCATAAACCAGTTGAATATTAGGCAAATCATGATTATTATCTTTCAAAAACTTTATAGCATGAATAACTGAAAGAGCAGGACCCTTATCATCAGTACTACCTCTACCAATAATTTTACCGTTAGTAATAGTAGCGGTGAACGCTTGAGTCTTCCACTCAGGCTCATTAGCAGGCTGAACATCCATATGATTATAAATCATAAGCCAGGGTTTATCATCACTAATTTTTAGTGTTGCTATCATAGCAGGATTACCCTTTGTTGGAACAATTTGGGTAACAAAACCAATAGGCTGAACGATTTCACTAACTCTTAACAAAATTCTTTGTAAATCATCCTTCTTTGTAGGATCGTTTGATACGCTTGGAATATTAACCAAATCACACAACTCACTAGAATAAGAATCAACCATACCATTAACATAATGATCTAACTTTTCATCAAAACTCATAATTAGGATAATGATTAATACGTATTAAAAGATTTATGTGCAAAAGAAACTAAAGAAGAATTCTTAAGTTACTATCTCAATACCATCACGATTTTTAAGTTTGTGATCTTTACCAACAGTTTGTTTAGTTCTAACGTCAATTGCTCTAATAAAGTTTTTACCTAAATCAGTATGAAGCTTAAAAGCAAAATCTAAAGCAGTACTACCTGAAGGAATCAAATAACAATCTGGTAAAATATTTCCTTTACTATCAGCTAACTTTTTTGTACCAGCAGGGAAAACAGCGATATACTTTAACAAATCAAAAACTACCATGTTAAGAACTTTTTGAACACCGGTCGAGCCATAAACGTCAAGAATTTTTTCTTTAACAAACTTTAGAGCCATTCTTTGCTTATCAGTAAGTTTAGACTCATCTTTTATAATAAAGTCCTTATCGCCAGGAACATAATCTATTATTCCATTCTTTGATGCTTCACGCAAAGCTAATTCACTCTCAGCTGATACTGGAATAACCTCATAAGAAAAATCCTTCTTAATCTTATCATAATTCTCCTTACCCTTAGCTGAATCAATCTTGTTACCAACAATAATCATAGGCTTAGTCAAAGACCGAAGCATGTTTGAAAACTTCATTAATTCATCATCAGACCACTTAGTTGGATGAAGGGGGTCTAAACCCGTCTTTAACAAAACTTTCTTAACATCATCCTCAGTTACTTTCAGCCCTGAAAACTGTTTTGTTACAGCCTGAGCAAAATTCTGCTTTTGCATCTCAGCAGTACGAACAAAAACAGGCCAAACCTTTTTGAGAATTCCCAAATACCACAAATCTAACTCCTTCTCCAAAAAAGCAATACTGTTACCAGGATAATAATCATCAACAGCCTTACCTTCTTCATTATTCTTACCAGACAAATCAACAATTTGAATAAAAGCATCAGCCTGACGCAAATCATCTAAAAACTGATTACCCAAACCCTTACCCTTAGAAGCATCAGGAACTAAACCAGCAACATCCATTAATTCACAAGGAACAAAACGTTGACCATCAACACAATAACCCTCACGAGGATTACACTTAGCGCCTAATTCTTTATCAATACAATCAATACGAACATAAGCTACTCCATGATTAGGCTTTATAGTAGCAAAAGGATAATTAGCTATTAAAACATCAGCTAAAGTAGCAGCCTTAAAAAAAGTACTTTTACCAACATTAGGGGCACCAACAAGTCCTATTAACATAAAATTATTTCTTAATCTTAGTATTAAAAACTATCCTATAACTCATTATCAATTAAAAAAACGGTCCAACAAAAGCCCTTTTATACGAGAAAAACATTACAATAACAATGGAGAATAAAGAAAAAATCTTACTTTTTAAGAAGATAACACTTCTAATTAACAAAAAATTTTGTAAAGGAAAACTAGTAATAAAAGAAATAAACCTTTTTGACGGATTCCACAAAAAAAGAGAAGTTAAGGGATACTACAAAATAAAAAAAAGGATAATATCAATAGGAGAGAATAACTCTTTATTATCACAAATAAATACATTAATACATGAATTAGCCCACGCCTACAGCAGACAAATAAGCGGCTCTAAAAGAGGGCACACAAAAAAGTTTAGAAAAGTAGTTAGAGAATTCTCAAAATTTATTGATAAAAAATAAAGGTTTCCTTAAAGAAAAAATAACAAAAAAGTTCTTCATACCTGAAAATAACACCTTATTTGCAGTTGTTAAGGGCAGAATTGAGGATTGGGAAAAGGTTAAGTGAAGAACCTGGACAATACCTTTAAATAGAGTTTTTTACTTCACTTTTTTAGCTAGTAGCGATATGGGTTTTAGGGAATGAGCCTATAGTTCAGCCCGGTTAGAACGCCGGTCTTATAAGACGTTGTTCTCTCAAGCAACTTGAGCGAACTAATGCTTTAGTGGCATATACGTGCTAAGAAAGCCGGAGGTCTGCGGTTCAAATCCGCATAGGCTCATTCTAATTTCTTATAAAAAAATAACAATTTTTCTTCAGTATTAATATTTAAATACTACTAAATCTTACAATTTTCATGACTGCAAAGAAAAAGAGTGGTGGTAAAGAATCTATTAACAACGCTAATCACGAACAAAGCATAGCAATTCTAGCACTAATACTTAACATAATAATCTTACCAGGATTAGGAAGCCTAATAGCTGGAAAAATAAAAGAAGGAGTATGGCAAATAGCAATAATCCTCGGAGGACTACTTTTAGGAACAATGCTAATAATCAGCGGAGTAGGAATAGCCCTAGGAGTGCCAATAATAATTATAGCACCAACAGCAGCATGGATATGGGGAATAGTAACAGGAATTAAACTAATAAGAGAAACACACAAAAAATAATAAACAATGGCAAAAAGAAGAAACACAAAAAAGAAGGAAGAAAAAGGTTTAGCAGGAATTGAATCAAGAATAAACCTGGTGCTTAACGATGACAGCAAACTATTCGCATTCATAGCAACATTCTTCAGCATAGTAGGATTCTTCATAGCACTACTAGTAAGAAGAAGAGACCACTACGTAATGTTCTACGCTAAACAATCACTAATGATATTCATAGTATACCTAATATCAGCAGTAGCTGTAAGCATACCTGGATTCGGATGGATCATCGGACCAATAGTATACGTTATAGCAGTACTACTGTGGGTCTTGAGCTGGTTCTACGCAATAAAAGGCGAATACAGAAATGTACCAATAGTAGGAAAATTCGCAAAAATGATGAAGCTATAAACAGTAGAAAACAGTCACCACTAATCTTAAAAAAGGATTATTATAATTATTCATTATGAAAAATCCATCAGAAGTAGTAGCAAGGATTAATTTCTCATATGGCATCACAAGAAGACAACTTACAGATTCTCTTAGTCGTCTTGCAAGAGTTAATAATAGAGAAGTAAGAATTTCTGGAAGAAGAACAGAAGAATTCTATAAAGGCGAGCATAGAAAAGAAGACTCGTGGGTTGAAAGTGTAGAAATAAGAGGTGTAAACTCAATGAGATCATTAGAACTAAAAGCAGAATCATACACAGAACTACCACTAAATCCCTCAATAGAAGGAGACTTAGAAAGATACTCTGGATTATTATACCTAAACAAATCACCTTTAGCATTAATAAACGGCCAAAGAGAAGAGTTAGAACTAATTGCATCAACATTTAATAAAGTAGTATCAGGAAATGTAGCATCTGTAGCTTACACAGAAAAAGTTCAAACAAAATAAAAAAATTTATCACTCCAAACCTTTAAAAACGTATTTCTTATTATCTCTTTAATGCCCTTATCGTCTAGAGGCCAAGGACACTAGCCTTTCGAGCTGGTAACCCGGGTTCGAATCCCGGTGGGGGCGTTCTATATTATTTATTTGTTCTATTTTTTATAAAAGGGCTTTTAAACTATGGAGGTTTTAGTTAATTTAGAAGGAGGGGAAAAAATAGCAATAACATGTCAAAAGGGGCAGGAATAAAAGAAATAGAAGAATTACCAAAAAGATTAAGAATATTTTTTTGGGTGATACTATTCTTATTCGTTTTTGGAACAATAGGTTTTAGAGTAACATCAGAAGAAACAATAAGTGCATCATTATACAGAACAACGCACACATTAGCATTCATGTTCAATGATGATAGCACAATACCAGAAAGATTCATGGAGATGACACTAGCAATAGTAGGAGTATTCTTAGTGTGGTGGGTATTATGGAGCATAGCAGACTTAATCCTCGAGGGAAAGGTCAGAGAGTATTTAAAAAGAAGAATATCCATATCAAAAGTGATGAAGATGAAAAACCACATAATAATAGTGGGGGGTGGGAGAGTGGGAGAAGAAATAGCAAGAGTACTAAAAACAAAGAATAGAGACTTCTTAATCATAGAATCGGAACAAAAAATGGTATCGCAACTAAGAAAGAAAAAATACTTGGTTGTTAAAGGAGACGCACAAAACGACGAAGCACTAAAGGCAGCAAATATAGAAAAAGCAGCAAAAATAATACTAACACTACCAAAAACAGAAACAAACATACTACTAACGCTAACAGCAAAAGAACTAAACCCAAAAATAGAAGTACACTCAAGATGCGAAAGTCCGGGGATGGTATCAAAACTAAAAAGAGCGGGAGCAGAAATAGTAACAATACCGGAAATAATCGCGGCAGACAAAATAGCAAAGGATTTAGGAATATAAAAAAAAGGATTATGCTCAAGTCTTATAATAATAAAATTTCTAAAACTTTGAAGAAAATGTTCAAATAAAGAATTTTTTTGAAAGTATTCTATCTTCATAACTCTTTTAAAGCAAAAACAACAAAAAATGCTTATGGCTTATAATAAAAACACACACATAATATTACTATACACAATAATCGGTGTACTACTAATAACACAAATAGTAACATTCACATACTTCTACCAAAACAACAAACAAATAAGCAACGCATTAAACGAAAGCATAAACGAAATAAAGAAAACAATAGCGACGAACAGTCTAGACGCACAAACAAAAATAAGCGATTTATCAAACGCGCTAGTACAAACACAATCAACAATAAAAGCAGAAATAAACATACTAAAAGCACACACAACAGATGACTTCTCAGGAGTAATAGAACAATCAATCGTGAGTGTACTAAGCATAAAAACAGACGTAGGGCAAGGAACAGGATTTGTAATAGCTAAGGTGAACGGAGAAAGCTACATAGTAACAAACGCGCACGTACTAGAAGGGGGAAGATACACACAAATAATAGACTCAAACAAAAACTCAGAATACGCAGAACTAGTAGGGTACGACCAAAAAATGGATGTAGCACTACTAAGAGTACAAACAACTTACGAACCACTTGAACTAAACAAGGAACCAAAAGTAGGAGAAAAAGTAATAGCAATAGGAAACCCATTAGGATTATCATTCTCAGTAACACAAGGAATAATAAGCTCGCTAGACAGACAAGTAAGCTCAAGCCCAGCAAGATATATACAAACAGACGTAGCACTAAACCCGGGAAACTCGGGAGGACCGCTAATAGACCAAGACGGAAAAGTAGTAGGAATAAACAACTTCAAAGTAGGAGAAGCAGAAAACATAGGGTTCGCACTACCAGCAGAATACTTCGTACCAGTAATAAACAAGCTAGCAAACCAAACAATAATAACAACATAAAAAAACTCTGGATCCCTCTTCTAAAACTTTATAAGGCACCATTTCTTAAGAAAAAACATGGGAAGAAGATACGCAGCACACAAACACAGATCCATGACAAGAAGAATGCGTGGAGTAAAAAAAGCAAAGAAAAGAGTAATAGCAGCATCATCAAAAAAATCGACTAAATAAATGATAAAAAAAGATTGGTGCGTTTACATAATAGAATGCTTAGATGGGACTTATTATACAGGAATAACAAATAACCTGGAAAAAAGAATGAAAGCACACATAAACGGACGCGGAAGCAAATATGTAAAAAGAAAAGGGTACGGAAAACTATTACTGGTAAAAACAGCAGGAAACAGATCAGAAGCATCAAAACTAGAATACAAAATAAAACAAGTGCCCAAAGGTGAAAAACTCTTATTATTAGAAACAACAACTACAAACATTACTAAACATCAAAATTCTTTGAATTTTGTGGCTTGAAAATCTACAAGAATTTCCAAACAATAATTTTATAAACTGATAAAACACTAACAATACTATGAACACAAAACTACAGGAGTTTAATCATTGTTCGCAGTAAAGAAAACCCTAGTTTCAACTTCATAACAAATAGCAATTCTTTTATACCCTCACAATCACTTACTCGTAAGTGTAATAAATATGGCGGTTGTAGTACAACGGTAGTATGCGAGACTGTGGCTCTCGAGACGAGGGTTCAACTCCCTCCTTCCGCTTTCAAAATCACAAAAAAGGTGAAAAAATGACAAACATAAAAGAACCAGTTAAAGGATTTAGAGACTATACTGGCCTAGAAGCTCTTAAGCGTCAAGAAACACAAAGAATCGTTGAGGACATCTTTAGAAGTTACGGATTCGAACCAGCAGAAACACCAATAATTGAGGATGAAGAATTCGTGAGAGGAGACAACCCATCGGATGAAGCAGTAAGCGACACATACAAACTTACAGACAAAGGGAAAAGAAAACTAGCATTAAGATACGAGTTCACATTCCAACTTAAAAGAATAGCCCAAGGAAAAAAATTACCTTACAGAAGATACCAAATAGGGCCAGTATTCCGAGATGAACCTGTAGCAGAAAACAGGACTAGACAGTTTACAACATGCGAAGTAGACATAATAGACTCTAACATAAAAAGCGACGCAGAAATATTATCCGTGGCAAACCAAATAACAAAAAAACTTAATTTAGGGGAAGTAAACATATACTTTAACAATAGAAAACTAATTGACGAAATACTCTCAGGAGAGGGAATAAAAGAAGAAGACAGAAAACAAGTAATAAGAGAAATAGACAAATTAGACAAACTAACAGACGAAGAAGTAACAAAAAACCTTAAAAAATTCGGTGCTGAATCATTAATAAAAATATTTAGCAAACCAGAAAGTTACTTTGAAAAATACAAAAACTACTCTGAAATAAAAGAAGTAAAAGAATATTGCAAGCAATTCGGATTCGAAGTACAATTCCTCCCATCACTAGCCAGAGGACTTAGCTATTACACAGGAACAATTTTTGAAATAAAATCTAAAGTTATGAAACAAACAATACTAGGCGGCGGAAGATACATCATAGGCAATATTGAAGGCATCGGCTTTGGAACAAGCATAGAAAGACTAAGCGTATTAGCAGAAATCCCATTACCAAAAACACAATACTTAGTAGTATCACTAAACCAAGACGAAAAAACAATAGAAATAACAAAAAAATTAAGATCACAAGGAAAATCATGCGTAATATTCTACGGAAAACCAAGCAAAGCACTAGAATACGCAAATTCCTACAGTATAAACAAAGCAGTATTCATAGGTGAAAAGGAAATAAAAGAAAAAAAGTTCACAATAAAAGACCTAACAAGCGGAAAAGAAGAAAAAGTAGGAGAAAAAGAATTATTAGAATAAAAAATTATTCTGCACCCGATTCACTAAGCAAATTACCTAAAGGATTATCAAAACCAGTCTTATCAGAAAGCTTGCTAGACTTGTTTAGTTCATCAATAATTTCCTGCTCCTGAGCATCAAAATTTTCAAGTTGCTCGTGATTAGCAATCTCAGAAGAATCAACCTCTTCTAATTCGGCAGAAACAACATGAGGATTCAATTCCTTATAATGCTTGTAAACCCAAACATAAATCTCCTCATAATGAGCCTCCTGCTGCAAAAAAACCTTCTGTTGGTTATCAAGATGAAGAACAGGCAAAAAACCAGCAATACGATCCTCACGACCAGAAGCAATATCAGAATAAGGAATACGCTCCTTCTTTTGTTGGAATTTAGAAAGAATCTTAGCATAAATCTGCCTAATACGATCCTGAATACGAATCTTCATCTTAGGAAAAACAATATCAGTTTCACGCCTAGCAGACCTAATAATAAGCTCCTTACGAATACGCCTATTCTCAGTCTTAATAGCATGAGAAAGAGCACTAACAAGCTCAGAAAGAGTAACCTGACGGTTCCTAGGCATAGGACTCCTAGGATAAATCAAAGGAAGCTGCGACTCATCAATATGAATCCTCTCCAAAGACTTCTTCTCCTCATCCTTCTTACCATAAAGAATAGCATCAAGAGAAGGAATATAATGGTCAAGAAGAATCTCAGACTTAATCCTAAGAAGCAAAGAAGCAGCAAGAATAATATTAGAAGAAATAAAGAAGTTAGCCTCCTCAAGAATCCTAACCTTCTCCAAATACTTCTGAGTAAGAGCAACAAGATCAAGATTCCAAGGATCAAGCCGCTCAGTATTAATCAAATCATAAAGAATAGCCTGCCAACCAACCTCATTATCAAGAAGAAGACCGTAAACCTCGTCCTGATTCATACTATCAAGAACAGTACTACTCACCTCTACTTTATTCACCTCAATTTTGGGCTGATCATCCATCAATAAAACACAAACAAACAAATATTATAAACCCACGGGTCAAAAATAAAGAGCAGATATTGTCATTGTGTAATGATAACAATATCGAAAGGTTTAAATAGGTCTTTTGCCTACATATTATATCACCTCTTTTTACCCAGAAGAGGCTTAGTGCAACCTAATTTAAGTGCATAAAAGCCTCTTCCAGGGTTTTATAATCAAAAGATCATCACCTTTCACTTTCACCAATACAAATCTGAGTAATTAGAGGATTGAGGGTGGCAAAAAGATGGTAAAGGGTGATCAATAGATAAGTTTAAGTACTACTGGTACTTAGATAAGAAGTAAAGAAAAGTTAGATTTCAGACAAGAATTCTAGGACAAATAATTTATACAGTAAGGATAAGAAAGATTTTCTATATCTAAAAGTTAACAAAGAAGTCCTCATAAAGAATTCTTAAAATAATAATCAACTCGACTTGATAAAAAAAAACTCAAAAATCTATAAGATTTTTGGGTCTCAAGAATTAACATTCTTGAAGCTTTAAGTGATAAGCTAGAAAGTAAACCCTTCTAAAACAGGGTACAAACTTGATATAGCCGCTTATCCTAAAAGCAAAAATGATTCTTTGCAGAATTATTAACTAGAAAGCAAACCATTCTAAAATATGGTACAAGCTTGATTTAGAAGTTAATTACAGCAAAGAATTTCATATTCAAACAAAAAAAAAAGCATTCCGCTTTTCACGGAGAAAGAAAGCAGTTATTTATATAAGATGCACCGTGTTTTCATAATCATACATTTATTTTTCTATACCAATAATCCTTAAATAGCTAACACGGCAAAAGATTTT
This sequence comes from Nanobdellota archaeon, assembly GCA_038045945.1. Lineage (GTDB taxonomy): Archaea > Nanobdellota > Nanobdellia > Pacearchaeales > GW2011-AR1 > JAGVWS01. The sequence continues at coordinate 83,560 of JBBSXC010000001.1, read as the reverse complement.
ATGGAAAATGGTGATGCTGCAATAATTGCCGATCCTAACAGTAAAGGTTACGATTTTGCTATCGGTGTTTATAATCACCTTCTATATAAGCCAAAAAGAGATTTTGAGGTAGACTTAGTCACTGTCAAAAGAGAAGACTTTAAGGATGGAGAATTCAAACTTCGTATTGCTAAGAACGTTCGCAGAAGGCAATGTTATCTAATTCATGATTCTAACAAGTCCCCATCAGACTGGTACACAGAACTTAACTTTGTCCTTGATGCACTAAAGTTCTCTTCGCCTGAAGAAATAAATGTTGTTCTTCCTTATACTCGTTTCGCTCGTCAAGAAAGAAAGGATGAAAGTAGGGTTAGTGTTAATGCTAAAGCTCTTGCTAAGATGATCTCTACTTATGCTGACAGAGCAATGACCGTTGATCTTCATAACCCTGCAATGCAAGGATTTTTTGATATTCCTTTTGATAATCTTTATTCTTTTCCAACACTAATCGATTATCTGGGAAGTAAACACCCATTAATTTTTGAGGATTTAGCTGTTGTTTCACCGGACATGGGTGGGGCTAAAAGAGTTAGAAGTCTTGCTAAGAGGCTAAGGGCCAGCGGTCTAGAAGTGAATGTTGCTATAGGTGACAAAATTAGACTTAAAGATAATGTTGTTGATAAAGTTGTAATAATAGGTGATGTTAAAGACAGGAATTGTCTAATTGTTGATGACATGATTGATACTGGTGGGACTATAGCCATGACTGAAGCATCTTTGAGAGAGAATGGGGCTAAAAGCGTTTATGCTTATGGAACTCACGGACTATTCAGCGCAGGACTAGAAAGATTTTCTACACTAGACAAACTATTTGTTTCTGATACCCTAGTAAACAGTGGAAGTCCCAATCTTGAAACCATATCTCTGATTCCATTATTTGGTGAAGCTATTTACAGAACAATTAAGGGTGATAGTTTGAGTGCTCTCTTTGATAGTGTTGAAACTAAGAGATAATTTTTTATAAAATTTTTACTTTTTCTTTTCTTGTGCTTTCAATGTTGTGCTTGCTGCAAATTCTGTGTAAGCGCACTTACCACAGAATACTCTGTTAGGTGCAACTGCTAAGAATATTCCAGGGCCGCATCTTGGGCACATTCTCTTCCTAGAAGTAATTTTATCACCGCTAACAGTATACATTTTGTATCTCTTAGAAGAAGGGTGTTTTTTCCTCTTCCTTTTACCTTTACTGCCTTTGTCACCAGCCATTATTTCTTCTTACCTCCGACAGCGGCTCCAGGAGCCTTTTTAGGTTTCTTATTCTTATGTTCAATCTTATCCTTATTTTCCTTATTAGCATAAATTCTAGCCTTAATAGAAAAAAGGTTTTTACCAAAACTACCCTTAATCATCTGAATAGAACAAGAATCCTCAGATGCCTTATACTTATCAGCAATTATTTTAGTTATTTCAACAGTTGTTGGTGTCTTAGAGAAAGGCATCAATATTTCAACCTCTCTAAAACCTAAAGTTTTGTTATCCTTATCACTGAGTATATTATGATGTTCCATGATAATTATTTAACCTTAACAGCGTATTCTCCAGCATTGTTTATTTTCATACTTTTAGCAATATCAGAATTTACAGGGTCGAAAACAACAAGAATTCCCTTGTAATCTTTCACGTATTCGTTACTTCCACAACTAGGACAATTCCCTTCTTCATATATTCTTTTGCATAATTTGCAAGCTTTTTTGTTACCCATTATTCTTTCTTAGACTTTTTAGGTTTAGATTCTTTCTCTTCACTTTCGCCCCTACCCTTAACTTTAGACTTTCTCTTATCATCCTTAATCCACTCAATCTTACCAAGACCTGGCTGTCTCATAGTTAAACTCATCTTAGGTTCTCCAGCCTTATAAGAGACAGCAACTATTCTAGCTAAACATAAATCGCCCTTCTTAAGGCTTTTCTTACCAGACTTGGAAACCAAAGTACCAGTTTTGGAAAAACTAACATAATCATCAGTAACCTGAGTAACATGAATAAGACCATCAGTAATACCCAAACTCATGAAAGCACCAAAGTTAGCAACTTCCTTAACCATACAATAAACAAGCTCTCCAAGTTCAGCCTTCCAAACTAAAAGTTTGAATCGTGAATTATAATAAACAGCACCGTCCCCTGGAATAACAACTCCTTCCTGAACAGTCAAAACATCCAAAACGGAAACAACATAACCTAATTCCTTACTAACAAAACCGCTATAAGCAGTCTTAAGTTGTTCTTTAACAGCCTCGCGAGTATCAAGCCCAAATAATTTAGGTTCAACTCTAATATAATCTTCAACTTCTGCTAAGTAGAACATCAAAATGTTAGAAAAAGTTAGTTTAAAAAGCTTTGGAGTGCAGCTTTTTAAGCCACGAAATTTTTTCCGAAAATTTCGATGTTTTTAAAGGTTACTACAAATAAAAAATAGGTTTTTTATTCGATAACTAAACGCTTAAGACCCCTAATCTTAATTACTCTAGAAACATTCCTAACCTTTGACACAAGACCAGAATCAATAGTAGCAACAATAACTTGCTCACTACGATAATTCTTCTCATGAACATAACCAATAATGGCCTTATCAGCATACTTGCCCTTACCCTTAATAACACGATACTTAACAATAAGTTGAAGAGCTAGACTAGCATGCTCACGATCCTCCAAACGATACTTACGATCATGATCGGTAGAAATCCTCTGGAGCTCAGAAACAACCTGCGCAGGCACAACTATCTCGGAGTCAGATAATAACTCCTTAATAGCATCAACAAAATGAATCTTTTGCTTAACACAACTAATCAAAAAATTAGTGTCAAGTAATACTTCAACCATGATAATTCTTAGTTAGCAACATTTTTAAGCATTTCATTCCAAACAATAACTAGCAAAGGGCCCGTAGGATAACGGTTAGTCTCTTCGCCTCCAGAGCGAAGGATGAGAGTTCGAATCTCTCCGGACCCATAATCATTTACGATCAAAAATTCTAAGAAGAAAAGCAAGAACGAAAAGTAAGAAAAAAGCCTCATAAACTAACAACTCAAAAACCAAATCACTAACAATAGGCTTCTTAAAAACAGAGTGATTAATGTCGGAAACATTCATCAGTTTAATAACCTCATCAGCAGCAATCAAAACACCATCCCTATTCCAATGAGTATCATCCAACTGATACAAAAAACTCTGAGATTTTTCTTTATTATAAATAGGTAATAAATCAACAGTTTTAACACCAGCATTATTAGTTAAGAAAGAAATATGAGAAGTAAAATTAGACTTAGAATACCTATTCTTAAAATTCTGAGGCAAATCATCATAATAAACAGTCTCCTTATTAGGAACAGGCAAAAATATCAAAGTAATATTACGATCAGCTAACAAATCATTATAAGAAGAAATTTCATCAACCAACTGTGTAACAACAAAAGAATTAGTTAATTGTTGAGTAAGAGAAACATCATAAAAAACCATCCTAGTACTATTATTAACAGCTAAATTATCAGAAGAAATAGAAGGAGAAATCTTCTTTCTAATAAAATTAAGTTTTAAAGAACGATCAAGCAAATCAACAAGCCTCTCCTTAATAGGAAAAAAGTATTTACTCCTCACAATAACACTTTTATTCAACACATCAATATTATTCATATTCCTCTCAAGAACACCAAAAACCAAAACTTTAGGAGGATTAAGAACAAAACGAGAATCACTCAAAAAACGATTAATACCAACCTGACCCATAGAATAAACCCTCAAACCAGTCTTATTACTAATAACAGAATAAAGCATATCCTCCTGACTCAAACCAGCACCAGCAATAGTAGAGTCACCAAGAATAACAACATCATAAAAATCATCAATAGACTCTTGCGTCCTAAAACCTCTACTATCAGTAAACCAAGTAACAGACCTATTAACCTCAAACTCGGTACCATGAGCCAAATCACCAACCTCGACCCTACTAATGTTAATATTAGAATAAAAAGGCTTATCAGAATTAATAAAAGCCCTAGAAACAGAATCCCAAATGCGAAAACTATCATAACCAAAAGGCAAAAGTAACTGAACAATCAAAGGCATTAAAAATAACAAAACAACAATTACCGATAAGAAAAACATTCTTTTGTCCATACTAAAATTGGAAGTAAATAAACTCCCTACCCCCAAAGGAGCCTAAAATAATAATAAACCAAAAAACCAAAAGATAAAACAATAATTCTGCCCACCAAGGAGTCTTATCGCCAAAAAACCTTTTCTCAGTAAAGAAATCAACAATCATAACAAACAAAATTAAGAAAACAGCAATAGACAAATCAATAGAAGTCAAACTCAAAGTAATAATTTTAGGAGCAGTCCAAGAAAAAATCCTTTTAATGATTATTAAAGCATCAGAAACAGAATTAGCACGGAAAAAAATCCAAGCAAAACAAACAAAAGAGAAAACAAAGACAGACTTAAAGAAATTAATAATGCCTGTACCAAAATTATGCTTAACCTTCTTTTTCTTACCACTAAGCTTGATAACTAAAGTATTACCAATTACTAATAATCCGTGAATAATACCCCAAATAACGAAAGTCCAAGCAGCACCATGCCACAAACCACTAAGTAAGAAAACAATAAACAAATTAACAAGAGTCCTAACAAAACCCTTCTTACTACCACCTAGAGGAATATACAAGTAATCCCTAAACCAAGAAGACAAAGAAATATGCCACCTACGCCAAAAATCAACGAAAGACCCAGACAAGTAAGGCCTGCGAAAATTATCCATTAAAGAAAAACCCATAATTTTAGCAGTACCAATAGCAATGAAAGTATAACCAGCAAAATCGCCATAGATTTGGAAAGCAAAAAATATTGTAGCCAAAAGAAGAGAAATACCACCAGGCCAAGAAGGATGAGTGAAAGCATAATCAACAGGAACAGCCAAACGGTCAGCAAGAACAGCCTTTAAGAAAAAACCCCAAAGAACAATCTTAAGACCACCAACAATTCTCAAAAAATCAAATTTGTGACTCACATAAAACTGAGGAATAAGATTCTTAGCCCTCTCAATAGGCCCAGCAACAAGCTGAGGAAAAAAAGCAATATACAAAGCAAAAATACCAAAATGCTTCTGAGGTTTAATCTCACCCCTATAAACCTCGATCATATAACCCAAACTCTGAAAAGTATGAAAAGACAAACCCAAAGGAAGAATCAAAGAGCTATAAGGAATACTAACATCCAAAGAAGCCAAACTAAGAAGAGACCTTAAAGAATCACCAAAAAAATTAAAGTACTTAAAAACAAACAATAAACCAAGATTAGAAAAAATACTAAAAACAAGGAATAACTTTCTCTTAGTATAATCCTTAATTGAAGCTATCCTAATAGCCAAAAAATAGTCCATGACTGTAGCAAACAACAAAACAAGAACGTACTCTGGAAGATAACTCATATAAAAATAGTAACTAGAAACAAGCAACAAAAACCAACGATACTTATGAGGAAGAATAAAGTATAATGAAACAACAACTAAGAAAAACACCAAAAACTGCAAAGAGTTAAACAACATCCAAGTCACGACAAAAAAAGAGTAAAAGACACTTTTAAGGATTTATCTCCTCAAAAGCACATAGTCTCTGCATAACCTTTATAAATATGCTAAACCTCGAATATTTTATGGTTAAGAAAAGGGTGAGCGGCCACAAAGAATCAAACAGAAGCGGATTTTCTACATCAGGATCAGAACACCTAAACCAAGTACTAATAGACAACTTTGTAAGGCTGCAAAAAGTGCTAGTAACAAACGCTGAAAAAATGGACTTATTAACAATGAACATAAGCAAACTACTGCAAATATTCGAAGTATCAGCAAGAAGCTTCGCAGAAAAAAACTTTAGGCCTAGCGGAGCAGTAGGAAGCGGAGACTTACAAAAAGAAGCAGAATTCTTAGGAAAACTAAACACACTACTAGACCAAAACAAAACAATAGCAAAAGGATTATCATTATTAGGAGACGACCTAAAAGAAAAATTGTACGGAGAGACTCCGGCACCAGGATCACAAAACAATAGATCATTTCCACAACCAACAATACCTCAAATAACTAGACAAAGAATGGAAAGAATAGATTTAGGACCAACAAGATTCCAAGTCAAAGAAGAACCAAAGGTGTAATAATGCTAAGCAGTGACGAACAATCATGGTTCTTCCTAAGAGAATTCACAAGAGAAATACTAGTAAACATTAATTCTAACAAGTTCCGTGAAGAAATAAGAAGAGAAATAAAAGGAAGACTAAAAGAAGTAATAAAAAACAAAGATTACATACTAAAAGAAATAAACGAAAGAATTAATCCGCAAGACTTACCAAAAGTAAAATTCGCCACTGTAACACCACAAACAGAAAACAAAACAATAACAACTCCTTTAACTAACAAGAAGTTTTATCAAGAAGAAAAAATAGATTTAGGAAAAGTAAGCGAGGTTATAGGAGGAGACGTATACGTAGTAGAATGCCAGGGGCCAGAAAAGCCATTAGTGATAAAGAAGCCAGGTGGAGAAGAAACAACAGCAGTAACATTATCGGAAGATGAAATAAAAAGAGTAATAGCAGACTTCGCAAACCTAGCAAAAACATACCCAACAGAAGGAGTATTCAATGCCGCTTACAAAAATTATTCTATAACAGCAGTACTATCAGACCTAGCCGGAAGCAGATTCATAATAACAAAGTACTTAGACATAAAGAAGCTTATAAGTGCTTCTTGATTGCCTCGAAAACTTAAAAGTTTTCTCAGCATAAAAACACTAATAGGTTAAAGATTTTAATCAAACTTTTTTTGCGATTCCCTTATTAACTGATCAATATCCCTATCCTTCCAACCCTTCTTCTTGAACAATTCATAAATTTGGTCCTTAGAATAACCCCTCTTCATAGCCTGCTTAACAAGCGACATCGCAGGACTAACCAACTCTTCAGACTCTTCACCAGCCCACAACCTTTTAACAATCAACCAATAAAACAAGTAAGAAATAATGCTACCCAAAACTAAAACTTCAATAATAGTTAAAGAAAACCTTAAAGCATTAGAAGAAAGAGCCTTCTGCGAACTCTTATTGTAACAAGCAGGACAATTTTTACCACCACAATCAATACCAGCTTCATCAAAATCACGAGCATCATTATAACAATAATCACAATAATCACCAAATTCACTCATAACAAAACCAATATCAGCAGTCTTAGTATTGCCAATATCCCTCTCCTTAATCCTACTAACTAACTGGTTAGTAACTAAATCATAAATCTCAATATAGTTTTGTTCACACCAAAACTTAGCCTCAGCCCTAACAGGGATCCTAACATCACAAACCTGCTTCTCAATAACCGCATTCTTACAAATAGTAGTATCATAACAAATCCTCCTCTGCTCACCCCTAACATCAATCTTACCACTAATTATTTCACTAGGATCATAAGAAACAGCAGAACAATCAGACCACTCTGAACACTTCCAAGAAGGAGTACAAGAATCATTAACTGAAGAAAAATTCAAATTAGACTTAATAACACCAACTTTAGGCTGATCCTTAACATTAAAATTAATAACTGGTTGAACATTAAAAACAGTACCAAGATTATCCTTACATATAAAGAACAATTGGTGAGAGCCAGGAGTTGTAATAACGTTTTTAGAGAAAGAAGTACCATTAGCCTTATCCATAAGTACTGATTCTAAACCGTTTAAGGAATAACGACACTCACGAAGATCAGTATTAGAAACAAGAGAGAAATCTAAAAATTTAGTATCAGAAGAATAATCTATATTGAAAGGTGAAAGAACCTTAATCACAGTCTCATTATAATTAACTATTTCAGACTCCTTAATAACTCTAAGTTGCCATGACTCAGAATCAGAAAAGTAGTTAGTACCGCCATCCCAATAAGAACTAATATTAACAACCTGAGGGGTAGAGAAAGAAGTACAATTCTGAAAGTTACTATCGTGCTTACCAAACAACTTACCATTAACAGAAATAGTTCTCAAACCATCAGCAGAATCTGGAGCAATAACAGAAAAACAAATAACAGTGTTGTTAGAAACAGTGTAATCGCCCCTATAACCATTAATAATAGTCTTAAGCTCCCCAAAACCTTTAGTTACCTGATAAGTCATAACAGGAGAAGAATTCCTAGCTCTACTAGCAATACCGCCATTATTCCAACTCCAATAATAAAAAGAATGCGTACCAGCACTCAAATTACTGGCCAATAAACGATAAGTATTACCAGAAACTTGAGAAAGACTCCTATTAGCACTATCCAAATCAATCCAAGGTTTACCATCAGAATTAGAAACAGAAACCCTAAAATCATAAACCGTAGAAACATTATAAGAAACACCACTAGAAGGAGTTTGCTGATAAGAATAAAAGAAAGGGCTAATGGGCGAAGAAGGACTCCCCTGAGTATCAATAACTACCTCATCAAAATAACAAGAAGTAGAAGAAGAATTATCAGAAAGTTCACCAGTTTTCAAATCACAACCCAAAACCAGATAATAATCCCCCTGTTGATTAAAAGAATTAATCTGAACAGATTCACCAGACCAAGAATCATAATTATTAGACAAATCATTCCACAAAACAACCTTACTATTATCAGGTCTTAAAAGAATAATAGACATATTATTAGTAACAGATAAAGAATTCTGATAAGACTTACGCCAATAAAAATTGAGGTATTCACCATTCTGAGTCATATTAGGAGAAAGCTTCTGACTAAGAGTAACGCCAACAAAAGACTTATTATGACCGGCTGTAGAACCCTTCAAACTACCAGTACCACCAGAAAAAACTTGATTGTCAATAGAGTAAGAACCGTCCATACTAGAACCACTAGAAGTCCAAAGACCAAAACTATTACTATCATCAAAAGGGCCAAAATTATAAACAGCTAAACCAGAATAAGAACCATTATTAGCAAAAAGAAATAAGGAAAATAAGAAAACAATTATTAACAAAAAACCCAAAAGTACTTTACCACCTCTTATTTCTTTCATGTTAAGCTATAACTAAAAGGACAAAAATCGTATATAAACTTTAGTATCATCAGCCAAGAAATGGTTTAAATTTATAAGGAGAGAAAACATCAAATAAACATGAAAAAATCAGACAAAATAACACCAGAAAAAATAGAAAAATATTTTGAGATATCAAAAAGCGCATTCAAAGAAGCAAAAGAAGCAATAAACAAATCACACAAAGAAGAAGCAGAAACAATACTAGATATGGCATCAAGATACATAAGCGACGCAGAATACTTCAAAAAAAAGGAAGATTTAGTAAACTGTTTTGCGGCACTAAACTACGCGCACGGATGGCTAGACACAGGATCAAAACTAGGATTCTTCGACGTAACCAACGACAAAATATTCATAATAAAATAAGGATCTTTTGTTACTATAAAATAATCCTCAAACATTTAAATAGTAGTTAGTACACATTAAGACTAAAGAGAGGATGACTAAATGAAGAGGGTTTTTGTGCTAAGTCTTGGCGGCAGCTTAATAGTGCCTAGCAGCGGCGTTGATAACGAATTCTTAACAGAAATAAAAACAGCAATAAAAAAATTATCAAGAAAAAACAAGTTCGTGATAGTATGCGGAGGAGGAAGCGTAGCAAGAACATACATAAACTCACTAAAAAAAGCAGGAGTATCAGAACGATTACAAAGCCTGATGGGAATATCAATAACCAGAACAAACGCAAGATTCGTAAGCTACTTCTTCGACCACGACCCAGACGAAGGAATACCCCACGATATGAAACACGTAGACAGACTACTGAACAAACACGACATAGTATTCTGCGGAGCATTAAGATACGCTGATAAACAAACAAGCGACTCAACATCAGCCAAACTAGCAAGCTTCCTAAACGCAGAATTCATCAATCTAACAAACGTTAACGGACTATACACAAGCGACCCAAGAAAAAACAAGGATGCTAAACTAATAAGCAAAATAAGCGCTAAAGAAATGAAAAAAATGGCAAACAAAATGAAGTTTACACCAGGACAACACTTCGTAATAGACCAAGAAGCAGCAAAAATAGTAATGAACAAAAAAATAAAAACATTCATCATAGGAAACGACGTGAAAAACTTTGTTAACCTAATAGAAGGAAAAGAATTTATAGGCACAGAAATAACAATATAGTCATGAAAGAAAAAGAAGGATTATTCTACGGAGGAAACTCAGACCAAAACAGACAAATAATAGAAAACAAAAAAACAAAATTCTTAGTACTAAACCACTCTGACAACAAACGCGACTCATTATACGAAAGAGACTCAGGACTAAACCAAGTATTATGCAAAATAGCAAAACAAAAAGGAGTATCATTCATAATAAATTTGGAAGAACTAAAAAATACTGAAGGAAAAATGAGAGCAGAAACACTAGCAAGAATAATACAAAACATAATGCTAATAAACAAGTTCGGAAACAAAACAAAAATTATTTATCCTAAAAATTGGGAATCAAGAAACGTGCAATCATTCCTACTAACAATAGGATCATCAACAAACCTAGCAAAAAACTCAACTGCCAACTAATTCTTGATTCTTAGAATTTTCCAAGTCGCGAACAACCTTACTCCTAATTACTTCTTCATCACACTCCTTAAGATAAGGACAAAAAGCACACATCCAATTTTTGTCATAAACAGTTTTAGCCTCAGCCTCTGGGATCTTATCACTAACTAAGTGTTTATGCAACTTATCAAACCTTTCCAAAACCTCCAAAACTTGCGATTCATCATAATCAACACTAAACTGCTTAGTTTGCAAATCATCCTTCTTAATATAAAGCATAATACCATCGTGAACGCCCAAAGAACTCATATATAATTGCAACTGCATCAAATGCTCAACACGGGGCTGAACAGGCAAATACTTTGTAGACTTAACCTCAACCAAGTACTCCCTGCCCTCTAACAAAACAAGTATTAAGTCATCAATCCTACCAGAAACAACATAACCATCTCTCTGAATCTTAATTGGCAACTCCTTATCAAGGAGTTCAACATGACTATTCTTATCAGACTGAATTACATCAGCAACAAACTCATGAATCATATTACCAGCCTCAAATATTCTAGATAAAGGCTTATCAACAGGTTTAGGAATCCTGAAACTATACCAATTCTTCCTCAAGCATCCACCAGCCTCACTAGGCCAATACCTACCAATAGTACGAGGATAAGACTCCTTCTTAAGATAATTATCAATCAAATCATTAAAATCAACAGTCATGAAAAGGGCAAGGGAATAATGTTTAAATAATCTATCTAACTATTGGTCTTGAATCAATAGACCAATTATTATCATCATTCCAATAAGAATCAGGGGCTTCATTAATGAATTCTTCAGTTTCCATTAATGCCTTAGTAGCTTCTAATTCATCAAACAAAAAACTGTCCCTAGAGTAATCGACATTCATCGTTATCATAAGATCATACAAACCAAGGGTCATCTCAGATAGATCGCAAAAGCTTTTCCTATCTCTAACATCTCTCAAACCTCGGTGAGCAATCATTCCTAAAAGATTATAGTTTGATAAGTAAGCATCTCTCAAAAAATCAAAATTTTCCCCATCCTCACAAACAAAATGTTTAGCAAGAGAAACAACGTAAGAATCAACTAGTGTATCAACGCTACCAGCCATCAATAAAACCAGATTTATCTATTTATATTAATATCTGTTGTAAATTATCATCCTAAATAAGTTTTCTCTCGCGACTCAGACCTTTTCTGCTTCCACTGCTTATCAAAAATTTCCACTAAAACCTTCATTTGTTTCTTAACAGTTGACCAAATAGCACAAAAATCCTTAATTAATTCAGATTCTGCTTTTTCATCATAATCCTGCAGTTCCATACGCAAATGATCAATCTCAATCCTACCAAGATCAAAATAAGACTCATTAATGATCTTCCTACCCTCATCAGGCATATTCTTAGTCAAAACCATGTAAAATAAGGGTGCTTGTGAAGGATTAAGGAAAACTTCCATGAATCTCAAGTATGAACTAGTCTTCTCAGTAATTCTTCTTCTAATAATCCTCAAAACCCTATCAGTACTCTTACTAGACAATTCCTCAATATCAAAATAATTATTAAGCATATCAAAAGAAGGTAAAGAATGCTTCTTAGCTAACTTTTCATAATTAGCTCTAAACTTATCAAGCTTACCCTCTTTAGACTCCTTAACAGGATTAGAATCATTTTCTTTAACCATAAAGTAAACAAGTCCAGAGAGGTTTATAAAATTAAGCTAAAGAAAAAAAACTTGTTCCATTAAGAGAAAAAACTAATTATTCACTCTTATTACTATCGTTACTCTCAATGATCCCTAATGATGAATCGGACATATTAGTTTCAGGCAACCATTCCATCTTTATTGCCTGACCAACAAAAAAAGCAGAATTCTTAGCAGTAGTCAAGAGCCATGAAGAATAATCACTCTTAAGAATTTTCAAGTCAGAAGAAGAAGCAACATTAAGGCCCTTCTCAGAAATAATAAAGAAAACACCAACAAGCAAAAAAACAATGATTATAGTAAAAAACCTCATTGTGCAGTACTATTACCCATCTTTGGCAACTCAAGATTAGTATTATTTAAAGCCCAATCCTGATTAATAACACTACCAGTTATTTGCTTAGCATTAGAAAAAATGTTACCTAACCAAAAAACATAATACTTAGTAAACTTACTAAGACCATCACCACTCTTCAAATCAATATTTTCCTTATTAATAACATAAGTAGCAGAAAGGAACAAAGAAAGTATAAGCAGTAGAAGAATAGTGCCTAAAAATCTGTGCCTCATCTCCTTAAACTTAACAAGTATCCACAACACTAAAAGGATACCAATCATTATTATTATAGGACTAGCCATTAATTATTCATCTCTTTATAAGAAAACAATGAATTTACCACTTTAAATATATTTTCCTAGCAGATAATTTTAAAAGCGCTAAAAGAATCAATATCTCAATAGCCCTATAGTATAATTGGTAAGTACAGTGGCCTCTGGAGCCGCAAATCCAGGTTCGAGTCCTGGTGGGGCTATTAATTATTCTCTATCTTTTCTATCAAATCATTAACATATTCTAAACTTGCTTCACCCTTAATAATAACATCAAAAGACTTCTTGTACAAATCTAAAGAGTCAGATTCACCATCATTATAAAAAGCAACCCTAATAATGTTGTCGTAATGTAAACCTTCGCTCATGCCCAAGTCACCTAAACCATCACCCAAAAGAATAATATTATTCTTACCTGACAAATTTTTGTATTCTGAATGATTCTTAATCTCAATCTCCTTCTTATTCATACTATGGATAATAGGCTCAATAACGCCCAAGAATTTTCCATTATTATCATACTTTAACATATTAGCAATTATGTGAACATTATCAAAATGAAAACTTTTAATCTTTAAATATTCCTTAATAATATCACCAATACTGGCAGAAATAATAACTAAAGGAACTTTAGCTTTCCATAAACGAACAAAAAATTCTTCTGCTCCATCCCTTAAAAGTAATTCTCCCTTATCAACCATCTCCTGAGTTGCCTTCCTTATAGTAAAAGTGTCAAGACCACAATCAGCCAAAAGCCTAAAATGAGTCTCCCACCACTCATGCATCATAGAAGACTTTTCCTTATCTGAAATATCAGTTGATAACTCATAAGGATGATACTTAGAAAATAAAGCTTCAGCTTTATCAGAATAATTATCATTCAGGTACTTACCCCTACGAAGCCAAGAAATAATTGATGGAACTTTGTCTCCCTTAATATTAACACTCTTAGTAAGAGTCTTATCAAAATCACTAATAATCTGCAAACTACCAGAGCCGGCCCTACTCATTGATAAAACCTTCTTATCAAAATCTTCCTTATTAACAATTATTACCTCATCAGTCATCATCCCATAAGCTTTTTAATGCTTAAAAAGCTTCTTTCACAGTAACGCCCTTATCGTCTAGAGGCCAAGGACACAAGCTTCTCAAGCTTGTAACCCGGGTTCGAATCCCGGTGGGGGCGTGAACCTATCAGTGCATCTTTCGGGGATATTTTTATCCTGCATTAGACATTGTGTTTATAGGAAATTACTTCTCCATCTTCTAAGATAATCTGTGTTATCTTTCCTTGTTCAAAGATAAATTCCTCGTTAGTATGCAAGAGTAGCTTCATGTAGCAGTTTAGAAGCCATTGATGAGAAACAATGCAAAAAGAAGATTTTCCACTCTTAAGAATCTCTTTATTAAACAGGTTTAATCTCTTTTTTACACTAAGAATACTCTCTCCATCAGTGAAAGGTTGATTATGTTTTAGTAGAGATTTGTACTTAGAAGAAAAGACTTTAGGATGATCCCTTATATCTACGCCACTATAAGCACCAAAATCTATTTCTTTAAGTCTTTCATCTTGAATAATAGGCTTATTTCTAAAGAGTAGATGTGCAGTCTCAAGTGACCTATGAAGAGCACTAGAATAAACTTGATCTATAGAATTAAAAAAAAGACTTTTCTTTCTAGCTAACTCCCTCATTTCTCTTTTGCCTTTCATAGATAGAGGAGGGTTATGTCTTTGACCATAAATGAAATTTTCATGAGGGACTTCTACAACTCCGTGTCTTATAAGTAAAAAAGTTTGTAAAGATGATTCAAAAAAACAGAAGACAATGCAATCTTTATCTCTGTGAAATGATTCATGAATTGTTATTCTTTTTGGTAAGAACTCTCTTTTATACCAATCAAAAGTTCTTATAACTGCTATTTTACTTCCAAGAGCCCCTCCGATTACATGTTCTATAAGAAGTATTTTTTTACACCATTTTTTCATATTTTTGATAATCTTTCTTGTCTGCTTATCATTGTTATGCTTAAGTATAAGGCTGAGTATTCCAAGGTCAAAAAATCCCTTTTTGAATTCTAACTCTGAAGCATCTCCATAGATTAATTCTATATTTTTATGAGGAGAAAGGTTTTTTGAAGCTTCATTAAGCATACCTTCAGAAAAATCCACTCCGTAGAACGTTTCTGATCTTTCTATAAAGAATGGGGCTATTCTTCCTATCCCGACTCCTACTTCTAGAACATTCTTAAAATGGGATTCTTTGAAGTGCTTATTGAGGAGAGTTTTCACATCACTGTCAAACTTTTCATTAATGTAATTTGAGAAACGATTTGAGAGCACCTTGGCTATACCTTTTCTCTTTCTCGCCCTTAAATTGAACTCCTCTTGCACTTCCCTTGGGTCTAGGAGTTTTATGATTTGCTGTTTCATGTTATTATTTACTACTATAAGGAGATACTAAATATATAAATACTATTTCCCCCTTAGTGGGGTATAATGAATATCGAACCATTACGTGAATTAGGTCTTACTTCGGGAGAAATAAAAGTTTACCTTGCTCTTATAGGCCTAGGAGAAGTCACCTCTGGACCGATTGTTGAAGAATCTGGAGTTTCTCTCTCTAAAGTGTACCAAATTTTAAGTCGTTTAGCTAAGAAAGGTCTTGTTTCTCATATTATCAAGGACGATATTAAACGTTTCAAAGCCACTAACCCCGAAAGACTCTTAGTATACAATAAAGAAAAGCAAGACAGACTTAAACAACAAGAACATGAACTTCAAGAGATTATTCCTCAGTTAGAATCTAAGCACAAAACAGCTCTTACTTCTGAGACAGCCCAAGTTTATGATGGACTAAAGGGCATTCAAACGGCTAGAGAAAGAACCCTAAATATTATGAAAAAAGGTGATGAAATGTGGATTATAGGAATTGCAAGAACTCCTTATGATAAGCTAACTCCATACTTTTCAGACTATCACAAACGCCGATACAAAAAGGGAATTAAATGTTATTATCTGTATAATGATTATGCTCGGTATCCTTTTGGTAAAGAATCTGCTTCTTATCCATTAAGTGAGGTTCGTTATATGCCAAAAGAGTTAATCACTCATGCGTGGATGGAGATATATGCTGACACTATTACTATCGGTATTAATAAGGGGAAGTCATTTTCCGTAGTTATACAAAACCAAGATGTTGCAGATTCTTTTAAAACATATGCTAGACTACTATGGGGTTTGGCTAAAAAATGATAAAAAGTACGCCCCTTAAAATCACAAAATAGGCAACTTGCCGGTTGTGGCGTGAATCTATCAGTGCATCTTTCAGGGATATGAATTTTAATTTGAGCTATTTATCTCATTTAAACTAAGTGTATAAGATGATACAAAAAGGTTTAAAATCAAGAGGATTATATGTTTTTATGGCTAGATTCGATATTGAGGATGCATACAATAATGCAGTTTTTAGATTCATAATTTTACCGGTCTTATTTTTACTAGGGCTTTATGTTGTTTCAGTAATAATTACACAATTTGTAGGAGCTAACGAACTTTTTAGATGGATTATATTTTCAGGGGGATTATTAGCTGCCCTAGTTTATTATTTTAAAAAACAGCTTTCAGATTTAAGCTAAAATGACTAAAATAAAACAGGAAAAGAAGAAAGAAGTTTTTAGCTATATAGAAAAAGTAACAAAATCAAAAGATTTGATAAATTTAACAGACAAAAAGATAAAAGAAAGCTTTAGCAAAAAATATTCTGAAGGAGAAATAGATGAGATAATTGAAGAACTTAAAGAAGATAAAGACATAATAGAAGATAAAATTTCTTTTGAAATTTATTATCCTTCTAGACATAAAAAGTTTATGAAAGAAAGAATAAAACACTGGAAAGCTAGTCCAATAGGAGTAATTTACGTCTTGATAACAATATTATGGTTCATAGTATTAGATAAAGTTCCAGCAATTCTACCCAAGCTCCTAGTAGGAACAATCACACCACTACAAATATTTATCGCAGGATTTATACTAAGTATTATGGCTATTTTTATCACATCCAATATAATTAACACTGCAATAACTCTGGCTATAGATAAAAAGGATTTATTCTACAGGTTATCAAGTAGTGCAAGATACTATTTGATAGGCAGTATAGTTTGGATTGTTATAATCGCCTTAACATTGATTTTTTTCCAAACACATATAACCGCAGTAGCTCTTATCTCACCAGCGATTTTAGGAATAATAAAAATAATAAGCGATTCAATAACAAAAGAGAAAAAATAAATTTTCCTTATAAAACTAAAGAACATGGATAAAGAAAAAGTTAAGCTATTGGTACTTCTTTTAGTAAACTATTATTCTAAGAGAGGCGGAACAAATTGGTCTGAAATTTGGGGTAAGACAACAAGATATCCAGAGATTAATAAACATGTTACATTAAGTATTCAAGATTTACTACAAAAAGACAAGTATATAGCTGAATCTCAAGAGGATTGGGGTCTAATGTTTTTTATAACCGAAGAAGGTAAAAAACACCTTAACAAAGAATTAAAAAAACTTAGGGAAAAAGACTATCAAGAGTTTCTAAAGATTTTACCAATAGAAATCGCTTATAACTATCGGCTTTACACTATAGAGAATACATTTTTTTATAGCGTATTCTCATTGTTAGCTTTTAACCTAACTTTAATGCTTATAAAAAAAGGAAATATCGGATGGGCTTTGATAGTGATGTTAGTTTCTTTTATGTTTATAGGGCTATCAATTGCGTTCTTTAGTAGAATAGTTTCTCTGATGTTTTATAGGTTTTTTGATAGCCTATCAGAAAAATATCCGAAATTAAAGCCATTTTTACAAAAGGATATAACAATAAGATTTCATTTACCAAATATAAACTGGAGAAATATCTGGAAATGGATTCTAAGAATAATTATATGCGGAGCTTTAGTTTACTTTCTTTATGACCGATACCAAGTTTCTTTAGAGGCGTTTAAAGATAATCTGATATGGGCTATAATAGCATTTTTAGCCGGCAGTTTAGGTTCAGATTACATAGTTAAGAAATCTTTAGGCAAAGTCCTCACATCAAACCAAGAAAAGTAGAGGGCTTTAAACTTTTATTCTTGCGTGACTCCATGCTTCTGAACGGATATATTGTTTTGCGACAAGACTTTTAAACTTAATAGTCCATGTGACTTCAACGCTCTTTTAGGTTAAAACTTAGCGGAGCGTATAAAAAACAAAAAATGGTAAAAATAGACCCCTACAAACATAAGGAACAGTATGAGAATTGGAAGAAAAAGACCAGAGAAGGCATTCCTGGTTTAAGCACTCAGAACTCTGATATATTGTTGCGTTATGTTTCTGATATGGAGATGGGTCTTAATGTGGCATCGAATTCTCAGAAAGGACCAAGAGGATTTGTAAGGTTAAACAATATTCGTTCAAGGATTGCTTGGATAATGAGAAAAATAACAGAAGTTTACAAAATTGATGACATAACCAGAGTAACTGAAGAAACTCTTCACGAATTATTTTTGGATTTCCAACAGCAGGATTGTCTAAAAATCCATGAATCTCAACTTTATCTCCAAACTTTTTTGCTATTTCTATCATAGCTACTCCATGACCGCAACCAGCATCGAGAATTCTTATCTTCCTCTTATGTTTGAGCTTATCATTTATCAGTTTGATCAGATCAAATTGCCTGTCTGCGTGTTCTATTCCTCTGTCTCTAGCCATTATTCATTTAACTCCGTTATTTCCTAAAAACTTTATTCCCAGATCAACTAATTTCTTTAGACCGCCCTTAACATTATAGTGTTCAGCTTTTTGTTCCCACTTGTCTCTTAAGATATCGCTAACAACAAAAGCTGATGCTACTTTTACGTTTCTGAATTTACCAACCGTAAACAAGGCAGAGCTTTCCATTTCTACAGCTATTATTCCTTCTTTAGAATACTTTGCAACTTCTTCTTTAGTTTCTCTAAAGTAAGAGTCTGTAGTCCAGGAGTCTCCAGCAGAATATTCTACCTTGTTCTTATCAAGAAAATTAGCAAGCTTTTTTGTTAATTCTTCATCTGGATGAGCATAATCTCCATGAGGGATATAGTGATGGCTAGTTCCTTCATCCCTTAAAGATTTTTTACAAAGGATAATTCCCTCTTTATGAAGTCCTCCAGCAAAGCCAATATTGAGGAAGACCTTCCCTCCAAGACCAATTAGGTTTTCCATGAAACCCACAGTGTAAGGAGCACCGATACCTTCCATTCTAACAAAACCGATATCTTTATGCAGATAAATAGTCATTCTCCCTGAAAGAACCAATTTCTTAGGCTTATACTTTCTTAAAAAATATCGAAGTGCGAACTTTTCATAAACAAAGAGATACTTTTTGGGAAGATTCTTGAATTTTTTGTTAATAATGCTCATAGCATTAGCGGGATTAACCATAGAGTCGTAGAGATGTTTATCTTTAAATTTTGGGATACTCATTTTATCACCTTTTTATTAGATTATCAGTTTTAATTAGTTTATTTAGCTTTCTCTGATATATTCTATCTCGATAATTATTATAAACTAAGATATTAATCATTAGGTATGGTAAAAAAGAGAGAGATTGTAGTTTATAGTAAAATGGATCAGACACTTTTTGATGAGTTCTTAATAATGGCTGCTGGCGGTTTAGGAGCCCTAGGGATACAAGATTTACTGGAAGGTTTTAAGGGAGTATGGTGGTTAAAGATAGGCATAGCATTTTTAATAATATTAATTGATGTACAATGGATAAGAAAAATTTCTGATAAGAAGAAAACTTAATTTTATATCCCTGCTTGATGCATTGATGACTCCTTCGGCGGTGGGGGCGTTTTGTAAATATGGCTAATTTCTCTTATTTTTAAATCGATGAATACAACCAGCCCAACAACAAGGACGACGCTTACCATTAATAAGATCCTGAAGAAGCCTTCTAAGATGATCATTCCTAGTCTCAACCTTTTTAACAGACTCAACCCAACAAATCCACTCATTACGAGCAAGAGGAGTAAGACTCTCCCAAGATTTTAGAGCATGCGAAGAAGAAGCAAGAGTCTTACGCAAATCATCAGGCACACCATGAACTACACCAGTAGAGATTTCTTTTTTTGACATATTATAACAGAGATTTACAAATTAATAAACCTACACTCCAAATATCTAAATTGCTTTAAAATATTTACCGGGGTTTAATTGCTGACCCTGATAATTACTACCAATGCCCCTACCATAAATTATTGAAGGCTTAGTCTTCAACCTTAAAAGTTTGAGGTTAGCAATCCTTTGACCATGCCTTAACAAGAAAGGAGAACCACCAATATTCCTAACCTCTAAAACCGCACGAGCATTAAAGCCAGGATCAAAAAAACCAGCATAATGAGCCCTAAACTCACCAAGATTTGTTTCCATACTAACCATTTCACCACCATACCTGCGAGGAATCCTAACCCTCTCCCTAGACCTAAGCAAATAAAAAGCACCAGGCCTAGTAACAAGACCCTCATCAAAAACTTTAGGAACATCAAAATATTTAAGTAAACCATGATCGAAGCGAGAAAGATCAAGAGGGGGAGCATCATCCCTACCAATATAGCCAGGATTATCACCACTAAGATCAAGAGTCATAGATATAGAATCATCCTCCAAAAATTCATCAGGGCTAATAGCCTTACCATCGCCGGTAAAAATAACTCTCTGATCAGTGCATAACTCCTCAAGCCTAGACTTACTCAAAAATTCGCAACCATTATCAGATAATCTTAACTGGTTAAGAGAAGTGCCAGACTTTATTTTTAAATCAAAAGTTTTAGAAAAAATTTCTAAAAACAATTTTCCATTATAACCAGGTCTCACCTGATCATAAGCTTGTCCGCCCTGCGTAAGAAGCCTTACATGAACATCAATCCTACCAGTTGAACTCTTAGGCTCAGATTTTCCTTCAACATCGCCAGGTAATCTTAACTCCTCATTTATTTCAGCAACGTATAAAACTCTCTTATGCAAATAAGTCTCGTCTTTATCTTCAACATCAGACTTCTTCCCATCCAAGTAATCCTCTATTCTCCCCTGAGGTATTGAAGAGTAAGGTAAACACCAAATTTTTCTACCAATAGTTAAATCAAGAGAAGAAGGCTGAACTTGAACATCACTTATTTCAGCTCTAGAAATAATCTCCCCGCTACTTATGGCTTTTCTTATATCAGTATTTGAGAATGTACCAGCTAACATCATCCTAATGAGTTTCTGTTCTCTTTTAAGTAAATCTATACTAAAAACTATTATTTCTAATTATATCCTAAAAGAGCACTAGATCATACCACCATAACTATTACCTCCATCATAGCCGGGAACAATAATACTCCTAAGATCATCATAAGAATTATTAGAGTTCTGCATACCATCACTAAGGAGAACATCTAAACCCTTACTAACTTCTCTACCCTTCAAGCCGTCATCAATAAGTAAAGGGTCATGAAGCAAATATTCTTCTATGATTCTTGGACAAGACTTTTTTGTCATCAAAAACACCTCCTATTACTACTATACCGAAATTTGTAAGACGAACAAGTTTACCCTTATCATCCTTAGTACCACAAACAATAAATCCGTGCTTATTAAGAGACCTTAAAATGTTCCAAGAAGTAGAAGTAGAACAGTACAAACTACCAGAAATAAGAGTAATAAGAGAAGTAGCATTAAGCTCACTATCAACCTGATGAATTATTCTAAGAGCATCAATATGTTTCTGAGGAATCTTACACTTAACAAAAGACAAAACACTTGACAGTACTAAGTCAAATTCAAAAGCATTAGATTTATTTTTATTAGTCATTTTGGTTTAGAGGTAAAAAAGTTTATTTTTTTAAGAAGTGCTAAAAAATTAGCCTCTTAACCAAAAATATGAGAAGAAGGTGTATAAGTCCATCTAGGCATAATACTACAAACCATGACTAATGAACCAAAACTTCTTTCCATTAAATAAACAAGGAATAATGAGCTATAAAAAGGTTTTGTGCAAGAAAAACTACATAATACTAAAGTAATAAAGGAAAAAATCAACTATTAGTTTATAATAATAACACTAAAAAAAGAATAAGCTTCAACCAAAGCTATTTCGTTTCTTTTTAATAATGAATAATTATGAGTTTAGAAGAAAAAACTAATGATGAATTAAAACCTACAGTATTATCCGGGATGAGACCAACAGGAAGACTACACATAGGGCACATAGAAGGAGTATTAAGAAAATGGTTACAATTACAAGAAGAATACGCATGCAAATTCTTCGTAGCAGACTGGCACGCACTAACAACAAACACAGAATCAAAAGAAATAAGAAAAAACACTTATGACATGGTTCGTGACTGGTTAGCTTTCGGAATAGACCCAAAAAAATCAACAATATTTGTACAATCAGACGTACCACAACACGCAGAGTTACACGTAGCGTTATCAATGCTAAACACAGTAGCAAGACTTCAGAGAATGCCAACATTCACAGAATACGTACAAATAATGAAAGAAGAAGGACATAACAGAAAAAAATTAGAAGCAGACCAAGTAAGTTACGGGTTTTTAGGATACCCATTATTACAAGCAGCAGACATACTAGTACACAAAGCAAAATATGTACCTGTAGGAGACGACCAAAAACCACACATAGAACTATGCCAAGAATTAGCAAAAAGATTCAACGCAACATACGGACCAATATTCCCAGTACCAGAAATACTGACAAGTAACGCGCCAAGAATACTAGGAACAGACGGAAGAAAAATGTCAAAGAGTTACGCAAACACGATAAGCCCACAAGACACAGGAAAAACATTATCAGAAAAAGTTGCAAAGATGAGAATAGACCCAAAAAGAACAAGTATGCAAGTCGCAGGAAACCCAGACGAATGCAGCGTTTACGACCTTCACAGAATATACAACCAAGAAAAATTCGCTGAAGTATACTACGGTTGTAGGCAAGCAATACTAGGATGTGGAGAATGCAAACAAAAACTACCACCATTAATGTCAACAACATACAAAGAATACAGAAACAGGTTTGACAGCATATCAGACAAAACAATAGAGACAGTACTAAGAGAAGGAGGAGAAAAAGCAAGGGAGGAAGCAAGCAAAACTATGGAAGAAGTAAGAAAAGTAATGCTTCTAAAATACTATTAGAAATGACAGCAGATTTTTTTGATCCAATACAGCGCTATCATTCTTCAGAAAAACAACAAAACAAAAAAAAGTTAGTTGATATAATTCCACAAAGAAAAAGATGCTTTAAAATACCAGAAAAAGGCATTGATAAAGAATTATTAGTCGAAGAAGTGGAAAAAGCAGTTGAAAGATGCGCCGTTCGTTATGATAAAGGAATAATGGACGCTAAACCTGGAACTTTACCAGACCAATTCTCTTATAGTCTAGCAGCTAGTGTAGTTGGAAGAATACACCCTAACCTGGTTGATCCTGCAATGTTTGTAGGAATGTTTGAGTTAGAAAGGGAAACAATGAGCATGCTTGGCGAATTAATGCACCACCCAAACATTAGAAGATGCAACGCCTGGTTTACCTCGGGAGGCAGCGAATCAATGACTCAAGCACTTTATTCCTTTAGAAACAAATATTTCAGAGAAAAAGAAGGTTTTTCATTCGCAAACAATAACAAACATGATAAACCAAAAATTAGAGCTTCAGGCTTACAAAGTTTCTTAGGAGACAAACCAAAAATTCTTGTACCCGTTGACGCACATCTATGTGTTGAGAGAGCAGCAGATGTTTTAGGCTTAGGTATTGACTCAGTCGTACACTATGGATTAGATAATAAATATCAAACAGACCTTAAAAGTTTTAGAGAAAGAATTGATGAAATTCACAAGCAAGGAGATAATATACTAGCAGTTATTCCAACAGTAGGTGACGTTAGTAAGGGAAGACTTGACAAAGTAAGTGAGATGTTTGAAATACTAAAAGAAAAATACGGAGGAAAAAATACTCCACCAATAATTGTGGATGCAGCACAACAATTTTTGTTCTCATCTGTTATTGGAGAAAAATCAATCCATCAAGAATGGGACTTTGGGATAGAAGGAGTAAAAGCAATAATTTTAGACCCTCACAAAACACCAGGGGCAGTATACGGGGGAGGAGTTGTAATGTTCAGAGATACAGAACTAATGAACGAGACAAGTCTAGAATCACCATATTTACACAGTGATAAAAGCCAAGGTTATGAATTTGTTGAAGAAATGGGACAATTACCCGGAATGTTCATATCAAGATCAGGCCATAACGCGGTAATGCTATGGGCTTATTTAACAAGCAGAGGAATGAGCGGTCTAAGGAAAGAAGCAGAAAGGATGCAAGGACTAACAAAAAAATTATCACAAGCACTAGAAAGCCCAGAAAGCCCGTTCAAATTAATAACTGGTTCAGCATGCCCAATAATACCATTTGAGATGAAAGAAGGGGGACATAAAGCTAATGATCGAGTATATCACAGGATTAATGAATCAGGAGACGAAGAAAGATACTACATATCCCACAGTGATACTATGAAAGTAAGAACACTAGAAGACTTAGCAGCATACAAAGAATCAAAAAGAAAAGTAGGGCTAAACGAAAAAGCGGAAGGATTTGGAGGATTATACGTCCAAATAATGAATCACCATACAGATGAAAGAGTTAATGGATTAATTAAACACTTGTACCATGTCGGTAGAATGGTGGCTAGAGATGTCTAAGAGAAAGATTAACCTTGATGACAAGGTTCTCGCTTTTTATAAAGAAGCAACAAAATTTTTTGATTCTATATCAGGCGGTTATGAAATAGTTGATGTAGGCTCAGGTGATCATCAATTAGCTTACATGCTATCAAGACATGACAGTGTTAAGTCAGTAAGAACGGTTGAACCAGCATTAATAAGAAAAGCTGATTATTATTCTGCACTAATAAAGAAGCCATTTATTAGATTTGTAGGCAGAATAGAAGATTATACGGATATACCAACAGATGCATTCCTAACAGGTTTGCACTTATGTGGAGAATTAACAGACAAATTAATATCAGCAGCAGTAAAAAACAAAAGTCCATTTGTTGTGCAAACATGTTGTCATACACAAAGAAATCTTCTGGCATATGCTGACTTAATGCGTGGTGAAAGCGTTCAGAATTATCAATCAGTTGGACACTTCATAGATGAAGCAAGATTAAGAAGAGTTAAAAGCGAAGGGTTCGAAGCCGAAATAAAATTTTTACCTGTAACATCAAGAGAGAATAGAATAATTTTAGGAGAACCATTATGATAAACAAGTTCGAAAAATCAACAAATCCAATACCAGAAGGTGTTATGAATGAACTAGTAGACTTATCAATTGCTACTTTTGGTTCAGGAATGAGCCCAGAAGAAGTAAAGAGGCATATACAGGAACCAGAATTAGTATTTGTTACTTATGAACGTGGGAAGGCTGTAGGCTTTTCATCAATGAGCCTATCAGAAGGAAGTTTTTACTTAGCAGGCTCAGTAGTAAGAGAAGAAAAACACAAAAATGGTCATTATTATAGCCTTTTGAGGTGCAGAGTTGATGAAGGACTATCACGTAAACTAAGGAATATAAAAACAACAACACAAAACCCTATTATTGAACATTCATTAAGAAACATACTAGATGAATGCGTATCTGAAGAAAAAATAAAAGATTATAAAATAACAAGAAAAATAGTCGAGGGATGTTATGGACGAATGCTGACAAAAACTCGTCCATTATCAAAGGATGACAACTTAAATAGAACATATAGTGTATTAAGATATGAAAGAGGAGACGCATTTGGTATAGGAGTAGAATTATTATGATAATTGATGTCCATACACATGTTGGAGAAGGAAAAACAGGTCTTAACTCACTACAACTGTTAGAATCAATGAAAAAACATGGTGTGACTAAATCACTTGTTTTTCCTCTAAAATCTCAGAGAGATGTTTTTGAGCATAGTTTAGAGTTAAGAGATTTACATCAAGACTTATTACCAGTCTTAAGATGCAATCCTAAAGTGATTGATCGTAATATACTTGTTAGAGTATTAGACGATTTTGTAGCAATAAAACTCCACCCTAGAGGAGAAGACTTTGACCCTTTAGATGAACAATTATCATGGTTCTTCAAAATATTATCAGAAAAATCAAAACCCATAATAATACACACAAGAAAAGAAGGATTATCATCAACAGATCCAGAAAGATTATTAACATTAGCTAAACGTTACCCAAAAATACCATTCGTGTTTGGACATTTTGCTGGAGACTCAGACGAATTCTTCTCAAGAATGCAAGCATGCGACAATGTGTACGTGGAAACATCAATAGTATCATCACCATTCATAATAAAACTAAGAGCAAAACAAGTAGGGGCAGACAGAATAATGTTCGGATCAGACGTACCATTCTCAGATCACCAAATAGAAATACTAAAAGTGTTAAAATCTGAATTAACACAAGAAGAAAAAAACCTGATATTACATGGCAATGCCATCAGAGTATTCAATTTGAAGATATAAAAGACTGAAGAATCTGCTTTTTTAACAAGTTAGCCATTTCCTTATTAATAGTTACAGTAATCCTGATCTGGTGTTGTTCTTTGAATAAACCATACAATTTGTATAATTCGAGATTATTAATAGAAGCAGAATCATAAAACTCGTCAAGTTGACTAATAAGCTCTTTAGGAAGATACATCTGAGTTATAGTATCACCCATAACTCTTAACTCACAATCATTTTCTAAAATTTTACCAAGTACAACATTATTCTTGCCAGACTGCTCATAAAAATGCTTACAATGCTTATCAAGCTTAGTCTGGCCATGAACAATAATAAAAGACTCATTATTAGAAGCTCTATCCTTCTCAATCTTTTTAAGAATGCTCTCAGTATTAATAATAGGAGACCTTAAATGATAAACATGAGCATAAAGGACCTGAGGTCCACCATGATAAAGATGATTCCAATGAAGATCGTTCTTAAACCTCTCAGCTTCTTCTAAACTATTAAAAATAAAAGTGTTATTAACCGCTTTATTAGGCTTATTATACTGCTGCTCAATAAGCTTCAAATGATTAGCAGTGGATCGTAACCAATCCTTACTGATAAAGTACTCTCTACCAACCTTTTCAACAACTTGAAACTCTAAAAGTTGTTTAAGAGCTTTATGAACGCCCTGATAAGAACAATTCTGATAAGACTTAATATGGTAATGGAGTTTTTTAGCAGTTAAAGGCCATTTAGAAGTTAAAGTAGTTATAACAAAGTCACTTACAGATGTAGTATGATTTGAAGAGGGATACGGTATATAGATCCCCATGATAAATCAGTCATTCCTCCAATCATTCATTAATAAAACAAAATAACAATATATTTAAACAAGATTAGTCGCCTTATACGACTACTATGAAGACATTTAAGCTAACAAAGGTAGAAGAATCAATATTTAACGAAGTTTTAACAGCTGGAGAAACATCACTTGGTAGCGTAATTAAACATCTAGGACTTCACAAAGGAACAGCTTACAACTCTATAAGAAGATTAGAAGAAAAAGGCCTTGTTTTATGCAACCTAACAAACGGGCTAAAAGTTTATTCTATTAACATAATGGCCTTGCAAAGATATGGTGAGGAAGCAAAAGATAACCTAAAGAGCGAACTAGCAAAAATAAAAAAAATAATTGATAGTTCTAAATCATTAAGAGAAACCGAAAAAGAATCAAAAATCGATACACTAATAGGATTTAACGGTTTCAAATCATTTTTTGAAGGAATGTTAGACTGGTGTGCTAAAACGAAAAAGGAATACGTGGCAATAGGAAGAAGTAGCGAAATGGTTCGTAACGTCGGAGAAGACTACTACAAATCAGCTCAAATGAAAAAAAAGAGGCTTGGTGTAAAATCAAGAGTTATTCTTAACGACTTGTCAGACTCACTACCATTTATGAAGAATATTAGCGGAGAACTGCGTTTTTTAAAGTCCGCTCACAAAAGCTCAACCTCCACATGGGTTTATGGAGATAAAGTAGCATGGGTTTTATGGGATGCAAGACCAATAATATCAGTAGTTATCCACTCTCAAAGCGCAGCAGCATCATTTCAAAGTTATTTTGAAAAATTATGGGCAATAGCATTAAGCGACAAAAAGGTTTTTGATTCACGTCACGAAATAAACCTGTACAACTTTTTCGAAAAAGCAAATAAGTCAATAGATATTTTAGGATCAACATGCCTATCAGCTGTTCATGAAGGGCGTAAAAAAATAATAGAACTAATAAAAAAAGACCAGCAAGTAAGAGTGTTATTAGCCGACTCATCAACTAAAGAATTTCAAGAAAGAGTGTTTACAGAAGAAAAATTTGTTAAAAATGTTAAAGACAGCCGCATGATGCATGAATGGTTAGCAACAGTAGCAAATTTAAGAGACATATATCTTCGTTCTGGAAAATCAAAAAACTTATCGGTTTACACTTATCCTGGAAAAATAGCTGCACCAATGATAATCGTGGACAATGAAGAATTAATGCATTCTGTTAATGACAAAATGATGGTTGGAGAATACTTGGGTTACCATCCTGTAGCGATACTACACAAATCATTAGGTAACAAAAACTTCACAAAAGTAAAAAAAGTCTTTGATAACATTTTGAATACAGCAAAACCAATTATTCTTGACTAAAATTTTTTATACTTCTCTTTCAACTTCAGCAGTTATAAGTTCACCAAGCTCAGTAAGCTCAAGCTCCCTGCTATTATCAATAATCCTAGGAGCAAGAAGTTTTAGTTCACCCAATTCCTCAATCTCACTAATCGTCTTCTTCTTAGAAAAACCAAGCCTTCTCTCAACCTCACGAATAAGAGAAGAAGACTTAACACTATGATACTTGTGAACCTTCTTCAATATTTCAAGCTGCCTAATACTAAGCTTACTAATAGCTAAAAAGACTAAGTTGCTAACTGTCAGCTTATGTTCAAGTTCAGGGGTTATAGATTTAAGTGTCATGTTTTGGAAGATGTTTCTTAAGAAATTTTTAGTTATTTATTAAGAGCTCTTCAGTAGAAGCACTTAATATTATCATAAGCACAGCCAGCCTTAATAGAATTCATTGTTGTAAGCTGTCTTATAACTAACATAATACATTATAGCATAACTAGTATATAAAAGTTCTGATTACAAACTTTTAAAGTTCTGCATAAAAAATTTATGATAATAAAAAAACAATCTTCTTGACATAAAAAGGTTTATATGGGGAAGTATTACAATAAATTTATGATTAAGAAATGTGTACATTTCGACATCCTGAAAATTAGAAGAGGGAAATTTTCATGATTTACGAACCAGCAGAAGACTCGTTTTTACTAAAGTACGAAATAAGCGACTACGTAAAAGAAGGAATGAAAGTATTAGACGTGGGAACAGGAAGCGGAATACTAGCACTAGAAGCAAAAGAGTGCGGAGCAGAAGTATACGCAGTAGACATAAACCAGGAAGCAGTAAAATTCTGCAAAAATTTAGGAATAAAAACAAAACAATCAGACTTATTCGATAACGTACCAGAATCAGACAAATTCCACATAATAATATTTAATCCACCATACCTACCAAAAGAAGAATTAGAAGATGAAGAAAGCGCAGTAATAACCAGCGGAGGAGAAAAAGGCAACGAAATAATAGAAAGATTTCTCATTGGAGCAAAAAACTTCTTAGTAGAAGATGGAAAAATATTATTTTTGTCAAGCTCAATGACACCAGACGTAGAAAAAATCTTGGTAAGAGAAGGATACAAATTCAAAATAGTAGCAAAACAAAAATTATTCTTTGAAGAATTATACGTTTATTTAGCCTGGTCTTGAACATAAGGATTTTTTCTAGCAATTCTATAATACGCTATTGGTGTTTCATAAGGTAGAGATGTTTTTAACCAAAAATTCTCTCTTGGCACTCTACTTCTTACACTAGATGTTAAAGCAGAACCCTCAATTATCACCCTTAACGCAGGGAATGTCTGGTTATACCATCTTTTATAAGAATCAGTTGACGTCACAGTACCTCTAATCAAGTCTGCTTCTAGACCATGTTCTGGAAATAAATATATAACGACTCTTTCACCCTCAAAAAAATCATTCGGTCCATATTCGCGAGGTTGCCTTAAAAATCTTCTATCTTTAGATTCTTTTTTAGTATTAGTCATTTCTGTTGATCACAAAAAAGAAACCTTTTTCTTTAAAAATTCTATTGCTCTGCACTGAATAGTTTTATAAAACTAAAAAACCATTAATAAATCATAAAAGAATGGTGAATAAATAATGTCATGGTACGAAGTAGAATCAAAAATAAAAATTTTAGACTACAAAAAAATAAAAAAAGAAGTAGCAAAAATAGCGACATTTAAAGAAAAACAAACAAAAAATGATGATTATTTCGCATTACACATAAAAGGATACCCAAAAAAGTCCTTCAGGATAAGAAAAGTAAAAAACCAGTATGTTGTAAACTTCAAAAAAAAGTCTGATAACCTATCAGATAAGGAAGTAGTTGTAAAAGAAGAATTCGAACTAGTGCTAAACCATAAAAGCGACGTAAAATTCTTCTTAGAACTGCAAAAAGACTTAGGGTTCAAAGAATGGATACACAAGAAAAAAATAAGCGAAGTTTACACTTACAAAAAGAATAACAAGCTGCACATAGAAATAAACAAAGTTAGCAATATAGGGTACTGGATGGAAATAGAATACTTATGCCACGCCAGAAAAGAAATAATGGGGGCGAAAAAATTGATTAAAGAAGTAATATCGATGATTGGTGAGGGTCTAGGATCAATTGATAATTCTGGATACACTAAAATGCTTTACGGAATAAACAAAAAGTAACGATGGCTCTAATATCACAGTTATTAACCACGGACCTGATATGGTTCGGTGTTGGAATAATATTCTTATTAGGATACTTCTGGCTTAGAAAAATGATACCCCACCACGCAATATTTAGCCTAAACTACCAAAGCATTATGAAAACATTCATAATACCAACAATAACAATATTTGTTGTATTATCAATATTTCGATTCGCAGCGGGGATACTCCTAATAGAAGCAGGAGCAAAGAACATTTTTTCCCTCTTATCATACATAATAATAGGGCCATTCTTCGAAGAATTATTCATAAGAGGGCTAATACTAGGGGGAGCATTCTTCTTATCATCAAGAATAGATAACAAGAAAGCATCATGGGCATTCATAATACTAGGATTCATAATACAACTATTCGTATTTGTATGGATTCACGGATACACAGACACAATAAGAATAATATACTTAACAATAATAGGGATAACATACTCATTACTATTCATAATTAACAAACGCGACGTACTACCAGCAATGATTGCGCACGCAATAGGGAACGCAATGATCATCCTTGGAGTATTCGCATAAAAAAAGAAAGGTTTATTATTAATAGATATCATAATCTTTTTATGAAAATATTTATTTGCTCAAGCAAACACTTCTATAATAAGGTTCCACCAATAAAAAATGAGTTAGAACAAGCAGGACACATAATAACCTTACCGAACAGTTATGGTAATCCGATGAAAGAAGAAGAAGTGAAAAAAAATAATCCTGGAGAACACTCAAAATGGAAAGGGGAAATGCTAAGGTTACAAGTAAAAAAGATAATAAACAATGATGCAATACTAGTGCTAAATTTTGATAAGAGCGGAAACAAAAATTATGTTGGGGGAGCAACATTTTTAGAAGTATTCAAGGCCTGGGAACTAAACAAAAAAATATTCTTTTATAACGACTTGCCTGATGGCAGCTTAAGAGATGAACTAAACGCCTTTAACCCAACAATTGTTCAAGGCGACTTAACAAAAATCAGATAATCTTTATAGAATTATAAAGACTCTTAAGATTCAACTCAATAACAGCTAATGATTCTTTAAGGCGGAAATTTTTAAGAATTTGAGGATGAACTTCACCAATAAAACCAACTCTTTTCCCGCCAACAATCACGTCACCAACTCTTCCGGTTATAAGGCCATCCTTCTTCCTACCTTCAACAACCTCATAAGAAACACCAATCATCCTCATAAGATAATCAAGAGCTTGCTTAGACTCAGTATAATTACCTGGAGTAGAAGAAATACAAATTTTAGTCTTCTCACCAATGCCTGTTTGGCTGCTATTAGACTTTCTAAAAGTTGTGCCTATCTCAAAGATTTTTTGAGGGTACTCAGAATCAACATTTTCTGATAGAATTCTCAAAATTCCAGGAACTAAACTAGGTCTGAGATACTTATAATCAGTTTTGCTATCCTCAACCTCTAATGAAGGCTTAATCCTAGCTCTCCTAATATCTAAACCTCTAAGCAAATAATAAGATGAAACCTCTAACAACCCCAAACCTATAAGTGCCTCGGAAACTTTCCTACAAAACTTACTCTTATTACT
This sequence comes from Nanobdellota archaeon, assembly GCA_038045945.1. Taxonomy (GTDB): domain Archaea; phylum Nanobdellota; class Nanobdellia; order Pacearchaeales; family GW2011-AR1; genus JAGVWS01. Next base: position 51,092 of record JBBSXC010000001.1, on the reverse strand, counting down.
TTCCTGACCAATAGTTGTGACACCAAGAGGCATTTGAGGCTCTATATTCTCATAACCATAAGCTATAGCAACATCCTCAATAAGGTCACACTCAGCAATTACATCAATCCTCCAAGAAGGTATAGAAACTTCCTTCTTTTTTTCATCATAATCATAACCCATCCTCTCAAGAAGCTTCTTAACATCCTTATCATCAACAATAATTCCCAAAGTGCCCTGAATATTCTTAGTATTAATTTTCATCTTCTCAACATCAAGAATTGGTTGATTAGTCTTATCACCATTTACTTGTACGCACTCAACCTCGTAAATCTTACCACCCATCTCAGCTAAAGCAGTAGAAATAATTGTTAATGTTCTCTGAATAGTATTCATATCATTACCAGTTACTTCCAAAAATATATCAGTTGTTTTCTCATCAATCCTGCCAAAATCATGAGAATTAATTATTGGAGGCATAGACATAACTCTGCCTTTCTTATCAGTGAAAACAGGCATACTATCCCACGACTGGCAAACATGAGCATACTTCCTACCAGTTGGGTGTAAATCCAAGATTTTATCAGCAGTTATGTAATCATCCATTTCTAAAGGCCGGAAAATAATCTCTCTTAATTTTTTACCCTCAAACTTTATAGGCCACTCTATCTTACCCAAAGGATAAAGTCCTGCACCACCCTTCTTTCTCCTTCTAAGAAGTGTAGAACCAAGCTTTTCTTGTAATTGTATTAAGTCCTTAACCCTATCACTATTAAGCTTAACCCCTTTTATTACACAAGCAATAGCATAAGGCCACTGTTTAGGAACAGACTTATCAACCAATAATTTGTAATTACTCTTCTCCTTCTTATAATGCTTCATCCCAGTTTTCCCCCTCTTATCAAGGAATGCTTCTAAAGATCGTAAGTATCCCTCTATACTTAACATGTCAGGCCTGTTAGGAAATATCTCAATTTCCACTTCATCATCAGTCATTCCTTCAAAAGGAGTACCAAACATGTTAATCCTATCAATAATTTGAGGAGTTATCTTCAATCTCTTCTCAAACTCTTTTCTAGAAAACTTTACGCCAGCCATTACTTCATCCACATCCTTTTCTTTCTTGACTTAGTCAAATCATTCTCATAAAACTCTCGCAAATCAGTAATTTTGTAATAATCCATCATGGTACGATCAAAACCAGGACCCCAAGCTAAAACAGGTATATGCTCTCCCAGTAAAGGAATTGTTACTTCAGGCCTAAACATTCCAGCACCACCTAACTCCCACCAAATTTTTCTTTCTGGATGCCAAACCTCAATCTCAACACTAGGCTCAGTATAAGGAAAATAAGCAGGCCTAAACCTGACCTTCTCATAACCCATCTTCTTAAAAAACTCTCTGAGGTACCATAGCAAGTTTTTGAAGTTTAATCCTTTTCCTACTACTATTCCCTCAGTTTGATTAAATTGAAATCCATGACTCCAATCAACAGTCTCATTACGAAAATTCATCCCTAAAGCAAAAAATTTCCCCTCTTTCTCATTACTATTCTTTAATTCTCCAAGCTTAGCTAAAGTTTTTGCCGAAAGGCCAGTAGTTTGTGTTCTCATCAAAACCCTCTTTGCTCCCTCTTCTTTCCATTCGTATTGCCAACCTTTACTACCTTTTATTTTTCCCTCATGAGAAGACTTTACTGCATCAACTATTTTTTTGTTAGGGAGCTTTCCAATGGCGTCCTTAATAAAGAATGTGTCTTGCATTTCTCTAACGGGGTGATCTTGAGGGGTGAATAAAGAATCAAAATTCCAAAAAGATGTTTGAGTCATAAGACCAGTCATTTCCTTAAAGCCAAGATCAGACCAAATCCTCTTACCATAATCAACAGATTGATTAACAAAATGTTTCTTACCACCACTTATCTCTGGAACCCTACTCTTAACATCATAACGACGGAACTTCTTACCCCTCCAAGACTCATTATTAATAATGTCAGGAGTAACTTGTTCAATCATATTATCATAAGAAGAATCAACAGTGCAACGAGCAACATCCTCACCAATACTTGTAAGCTTAACGACATAATCAGAAACATCACGAACTTTTATGATACCCTTCCTCTCCTTAAGATTCTCATAAGCAAGCCTCAAAGGACCTTCCAAAGAATCAAGGCTTACAGGAAGCTTAACCAATAATTCTTCCTCAAAAAACTTTTTATCCGTATCATCCTTCTTACCAACAAAACTCACATTACCAGAATCAATCCTAACCAAAGCCTTATTCTTAAGCGATCCTAAAGCAACACTAAACTCCTGATCATTAAGCTTGCTGTCAACTTTAGCATCCTTAATAGTCAAAGATTTTTCCTTAATTAACAAAGATAAAAGTTTTCTCTCAGGCAAACCCTCACCCAGATAGATTCTACCATTATCATCAAGATCAATAACCTTAGATTTTTTAACATCCTTAACAATCAAACCTTTATTTTCTAAGAATTGTAAAGCACGCAAAATAGAAGTATTATCAAGGCCAGAGCGTTTTTCGACTTCATCCATGCCCTCTCTAACGAAAGGAAGTATTTGTCGCTCAACAAGACTAAGAGACTCTAAAATTTCCTCTATTTTACTCATTAAGAACTTAAACAAATCACTTTTATAAAGGTTTTTAAACCCCTCTTAGCACATTAATAACATGAAGCGAAGTTCACGAAGATGGAAGAAGAAAAGACAAATGAGATGGAAATGGCAGCGTAAGCGCCTAAAGAAAGAGAAGAGAAAAAGAAAACAAAGAAGAACATAAAAACCTCTAAAGTTCTAGTTGGCAACTATATATTAAAGAAAAATAATCTATATAAAGAACAATCATCAGTGATAACTATGGTATTCGAGATTAAAACTCAAAGCACAAAATTTGTAACAATTAAGAAGAGGCTTATGGGAGCAAAAGAAAAATTGAGTGAAGAAAAAAAAGAGTACTTAAGAAACATCCTGCCAGAAGGATACATGGCTGGTTCTTGGGCGAGAAACAATGTTGAAGAAAATCCGAAAACGACTGGTGTAGTTAGGGGAAACTATGAGTCAAGCGTAGAAGTAGCAGCAATTCTAGGAAATTTTAAGTCTAAAGAAAAAGCATTATTATACGAAGTAGCATTATTCTCATACATAAGCGGGTATGATAATGGTGATGAATCAACATCCTCGCAAGTAGACGGATTATTAGCAATTCTTGAGTAATCTATATCTTTCATCATCATAAGCTTTATAATAACTCAAAATATCACAAGAATATAAAGGAGAAATAAAAAAAGGTGCACAAAAAATGATTCCTAAAAGCAACATTTGGACAGAAAAATACAGGCCAACAACGTTCGAAGAAATGGTAGGTCAAGAAGAAGTAGTAAAAAGAGTAAGAGGACTAACAGAATCAATGAATCTGCCACACCTAATGTTCACAGGACCGGCAGGAATAGGAAAAAGCACACTAGCACTAATAGTGGTAAAAAAACTCTTCGGAGAATCATGGAGAGAAAACTACTTAGAACTAAACGCGTCGGACGAAAGAGGAATAGGGGTAATAAGAGAAAAAGTAAAGGATTTCGCAAGAACAAAAGCCATAACAAACATACCATTCAAAGTAATATTCTTAGACGAAGCAGACGCACTAACAAGAGACGCACAAAACGCATTACGAAGAACAATGGAAAATTATTCTAACACTTGCAGATTCATACTATCATGCAACTACTCATCAAAAATCATAGACCCAATACAATCAAGATGTGTACTATTCAGATTCACACTACTTGAAAAAAAGGACATAGCAAAAATACTTAAAAAAATAGCTGAAGGAGAAGGACTAGAAATATCAGACGAATCAATTGACAACATATACGAAGCAAGCGAAGGAGACTGCAGAAGAACAATAAACCTAATACAGTCGACAGCATCAATATCAACAAAAATCACTAGCGGACTAATAGAAACAGTAGTAGCATCAGCAAAACCATCACAAGTAAAAACAGTGATGGAATACGCACTAAGCGGAGACTTCGTAACAGCAAGAGATAAAATGCTAGAAATAATGCTAAACGGAGGATTCTCAGGAGAAGACATAATAAAAGCAATACAAAAAGAAATATGGAATTTACCAATAGAACCAGAAATAAAAGTAAAACTAATAGAAAAAACGGGAGAAATAGAATTCAGACTAATAGAAGGAAGTGACGAATTCATACAACTAGAAGCACTAATAGCAGGATTTGTCCTAGCAGGACAGGGCAAATCAATATAAGAAAATGATAAACCTTTCTCTATCAGAAAAGTACAGGCCGAAAACATTCAAAGAAATAAAAGGGCAAGACAACGCGATAGAAAAACTAAAAGCATTCTTAAGCACATTCCCGAAAAACAAAAAAAGCATAATCTTTTACGGGCCAAGCGGAAGCGGAAAAACAACAATAGCACACGTAGCAGCAATAGAAACAAAATCAGAAATACTAGAAATAAACTCATCAGACCTAAGAAACAGAGGAGAACTAGAAAAAGTAGTAAAGCCAGCATCAGAACAAAAATCATTATTTAACAAAAACAAAATAATACTAATTGACGAAGTAGACGGAATATCAAAAATAGACGAAGGAGGACTAGCAACACTCATAGAAATAGTTAATGATAGCGCATTCCCAATAATAATGACGGCCAACGACATATGGGACAAAAGATTCGCAGAACTAAGAAAAGGAGCAGAAGTAATACCAGTAAAACAATTAGACTACAAATCAGTATTCGGAATAATAAAAGAAATATGCCAAAAAGAAAACATACAAGTCAATGATGAAGACTTACTGAGATCATCAATAAAAGCAGACGGAGACGTAAGAGCAGCAATAAACGACTTAGAAATACTAAAAGGGGGAGTTGAGGCATCACAAATGTCAAAAGCCTTAACATCAAGAGACGAAAGAAAAGACATATTCACAGTAATGAAAGAAATACTAAAAGGAAAATTTACACCAGACCTAATAAACATATTCGACAAAACAGACATATCAATAGACGAAGTATTCTTATGGATGGACGAAAACATACCAAACGAGTACAAAGGAGAAGAATTATACAACGCCTACAACGCACTAAGCCTAGCAGACTTATACAGAGGAAGAATAATAAGAAGACAACACTGGAGGTTTCTAATATACCAAGCAAACTTCTTATCAGCCGGAATAAACCTGGCTAAGAAAAAACCAAAATTCGGATTCACATCATACAAAAGACCTGAAAGAATACTAAAAACTTGGATAATAAACCAAAAAAACATAAAGAAAAAATCCGTAATATCAAAATACTGCGAAAAAAACCATATAAGCCTAAGCAAAGCAACAAAAGAATTCCCATACATGATAAAAGTACTAAAAAACCCTAAAACGCACAAAGAATTAGGACTAAACGAAGAAGAAATAAAGTATATTAACGCAATAGAAGCCTAAGAAGAACTAACATTACCAGAAGCACTATCAAGCTCTAACTTCTCCATAAAATTAGAAAAGTATCTACCATCCTTAGTAATAAAAAAGTCATATTTTTGACCATCATGCTCAATAACAACCAAATAAACACTACCTAAATCCTCACTACGAAAAAACTTAGCATCACCATACTTAGTATTAAGAAAACTAACAAGCCTATTAACAGCATCAGACTCACTAATAGGATCAACATTATCCTTAACAACCTCACCAGTAACCTTACTAGTTATACCACCACGATAGAGGAGAATAACACTCAACAAACCAACAACTAAGAAAACACCAATAAGAGTCAAAACCTTCCGCCTACCACCACTCTGAGAAACACCTTTTTCCATAATAAAATAAAGGATTATTCTTTATATAAACATTAACGTTAAGAGAGCATAACTATTAAAAACGCCAATAACCTCCAACATTCATGCCTTACGATATACTAATAGGACGTGATCCTGAGGACAAAAAAAAGTTTGGTGAAAGAGGAAAAATACTAATAGGAAAAGGGTTCGTAAAAATGGGAAATTACAACTCATTATCAAACCCAATATACCTAGACGTAGCAAGAACACACGTAGTACTAGTAGCAGGAAAAAGAGGAAGCGGAAAAAGTTACACTTTAGGAAGCATAGCAGAACAATTATCAGCACTACCAGCAGAAGAATCAAAAAACATAGCACCAATAATCTTTGACACTATGGGAATATTCTGGACTATGAAATACAAAAACGACAAAGAAAAAGAATTATTAGAGTCATGGAACATAAAACCAAAAAACTTACCGGTAAGAGTAATAGTACCATACGGACATTACGAAACGTACCTAAAAAAAGGAATACCTGTAGACGAATCATTCGGAGTAACGCCTAGCGAACTAGAACCTGAAGACTGGGTAATAACATTCAACCTAGAAATGACAGGAGAAGTAGCAGTACTAATGCAAAAAGTAGTAAGCCAACTAAAAATAGAAAGAGAAGAATTCTTCATAAGCGACATAACAGAAAAAATAAAAACAGAAAAAAATTCTTCACAAAGCATAAAAAACATAGCTGAAGGACTATTTGAGGCAGCAAAAACGTGGGGAGTATTCATAGACAAAGAAAACAAAAAGAAAGCTAGCAGAATAATAGACTTAGCAAAAGCAGAAGTAACATCAGTCCTTGACTTATCAGTATACAACGCAGTGGGAGCATTCAACGTAAGAGGACTTGTAATAGGCCTAGTGGTAAGAAAACTATTCACAGAAAGAATGAATGCGAGAAAAAAAGAAGAAACAGAAGCAATAAACAAAGGAGTAAACTATCTTGGAGGAATATCCCAAAAAAGAGACGTACCACTAATATGGTTATTCATTGACGAAATACACGAATTCTTACCAGAAAACCACAAAACACCAGCAACAGACGCACTAATACAACTCCTGCGTGAAGGAAGACAACCAGGAATATCACTAGTAATGGCAACACAACAACCAGGAGCCTTGCACAGAGACGCAATAACACAATCAGACATAGTAATATCACACAGAGTAACATCAGACATAGACCTAAAAGCACTAAACAACATGATGCAATCATACTTGTTATCATCAATAAACAAATACATGGACGACCTACCAAAAGTAAAAGGATCAGCAATAATACTAGACGACAACAGCGAAAGAATATACTCAATGAGAATAAAACCAAGACTAACATGGCACGGCGGAGAAGCACCAAGCGCAATAAGAGCAGAAACAAAAATATAAAAAAACTTTTAATAAAAAACTGCTAGCTCTGATAACACAATAATACTTAAAAAGTAAAACGACAAAGAATTATTATGGCATTTATAACAACAAGAAATCGCGATTATGAAGTAGACGATTCAAGGGGTATTCCATGCGTTGTTGCTCAAACTGGACCTCACGTTGGAAGACATTACAGAGTGGATGGATATTTCAATGAAAGCGACGGAATAAAACATGCAGTTTACAGTGGAAGAAGTCACGTGTTCTCATTAAAAAAAGAGGGAGAAGAAGAGAAAATCGTTCCAGGGGACTTATCATTTGAAGAATTCTATAAAATTTTACCTAAAGAACCGCTAGTTGGGAAAAGGATGGTAGCAACATTACTAGAAATTGAAGGGGACAAAGTTCAAGAGGGAGACGAATGGGACATGATAGTAACTAGTCCAATAAGAGAAGTAAGAGAATCAAGGCTTGAGGCAAAAATATAATCTACTAGATCTAAACTAAACAACGTTTTTAAACAATAATAAGCCTATATTAATAATGGCTAAAGAAAAAGAAAGAGTATCGTTCTATGAACAAATAAGAAAAAACAAAATAAAATCGACATTACTAATAATGGTAATACTAGTAGTAATGATAGCTTTAGGATACGTAATATCAAAAGCATTCAACCCATCACTATTCTTCACAATAATGATAATAACAATAATAATATCAATAACTTACACATTCATAGGATACTACAATTCTGACAAAATAGCAATAGCATCTGTTGGGGCAAGACTAGCAAACCACTCGAGTCCCCTAGAAAGAGAATACCACAGCATAATAGAAGGATTAACAATAGCCTCAGGAATGCCAAAACCTAAACTATACGTAATGAGGGGAGAACAAATAAACGCATTCGCAACAGGAAGAAACCCTCAAAACGCTTCAGTCTGCGTAACAGAAGGAGCCTTGCGAAAACTAACAAAACAAGAACTAGAAGGAGTATTAGCACACGAATTATCACACGTAGCAAACTACGACATAAGATTCATGACGATAGCAACAGTAATGATAGGGATGATAGCAATAATGAGCGAAATATTTTTGAGAAGCTTATGGTTTGGTGGAGGAAGAGACGATGATAGCAAAGGAAACGCAATACTAATGATCATAGGAATAGCACTAGCAATACTAGCACCAATAGCAGTAAGACTAGTGGGCATGGCAATATCAAGAAAAAGAGAATACGCAGCTGACGCTAACGGAGTAAAATTCGTACGTAGCCCAACAGGCCTGAGAAACGCACTAATAAAAATAAAAGAAGAACAAAACGTACAAGACAGAACAATAAAAGTAAACAAGGCAATAGCACCACTATTTTTAAGCAACCCAATAAAAAACAAAGTAGGCAACCTCCTATCGTCACACCCTCCTATAGAAAAAAGAATAAGCATACTAGAAAAAATGTAAAAAAATGGTAATATAATAAAATAGTTATTAAAAGAACGAAAACACTAATTTTCTATGGATCACGTTGCAATAATGAATTCTAAACTAGCGCTAATACCTGACATTATATCTGGAAAGAAAAGAATAGAATCAAGATGGTATAAAACAAAAAGAGTGCCATGGAACAAAATAATCGTTGGAGATACAATATACTTTAAAGAAAGTGGAAAAGAGATAACAGCAAAAGCTGGAGTAGAAAAAGTCTTACAGTACGAACTAAACAAAGAAAAAATTAAGGAAATAATAGAGAAGTATGGCGGTGAAGGGGGAATAAATTTGAAGAATCGTGATCCAAACAACGAATTTTACAGCACAAAAAATTATTGTGTGCTAATACTTCTAAAAAACCCTCAAACCATTGAACCATTTAATATTAACAAAAAGGGCTTCGGCAGCGGAGTAGCATGGATCACTACAAAAAACATTAAAGAAATAAAAATTTAGTCCTCATCTGGTATTCTTCTATAAACAATTCTTCTAGAAGCTGTTATTCCTTTATTGATTATTCCCCTATCATAAGTTTTTTTATAAAGGCCAGCACCGCTTATTTCTACCTCATCCGGGCCGCTCATAAGAAGTTCAAATTCATTATCTCTGAAAATAGTATCTTTTGGATTAACCATTACATAACCCTTGTTTGAAAAATCAAATTCTAATTTGTGAGGAATCTTTGGCGAGCTTCCATCAGCATTAACTACAAATGATTCTAAACGCATTCCTTCCAAGCTTCTTAATCTTTCATCTATAGACATCAACAAAACAATCCTTTACACTTTATAACATTAATTATGCTACAAAAAAACTAAACTAAAAATTAAAGAAAAACAAAAAAAAGTTTTTTTTAGTTCAGCTTGAATACTACTGTTACTTGAGCAGTTACTTCTCTCTCACTTGGATTAATGCTAACAGCTGCTTGTTTAGCTAAAGCTGCGCTTTCTCCATAACTAGCCTCAGCAATACTTGAATCAAGACTGTAACTTCTCCAAGGGTAATAGTTAAAGTCAGAAGTGCTAACAGAAACAACCCTAGCAACTTCCTTATCTAAACCCTTAGCAATAGCATCAGCCTTAGCTCTAGCATTAGCAGTAGCTTCTTGTAAAGCCTCAGTCTTATACTTCTCCTCAAGTTCTTTACTTAACTCAAAATTAATGGAGCTAACAAGAACGCCTGACTCCGTAGCAGCATCAATAGCTTTACCAATGTCATCAGAATTCTCAGCACTAATTTCGAGCTTCAAATCATGACTAGTAAGGTAACCTTTGATTTTATTATCGCCGTTACTCCAATCGTATTCCGGATAAACACTAAAACCTTGAGTCTTTAAATCATCCTTACTAAAACCAGCAAGAATAAGCTTATTTGTAAGCTTATCAACTATCTCTGAATTATTCTTCTGAGAAGAATCAGCTGTTTTATCTCTAGTTTGAACACTAAAATAAACAGTGACTACATCAGGAACAACCTTTATCACAGATGAACCCTGAGATGTAACAGTGTTTGAAGGATTAGAGTCATCAACGAATCCGTTGAAAGTTATGAATCCTAACAAACCCAAAATCAGAACAGTACTAGCAATAATAAGAGTAATCTTAATAGATTTTTCCATGGTTATTATATTATTATTTTTTTACCTCCTTACAATTAATTATTAACTGCTATTATCACAGGAAGTAATTCTAAACTTCCATCAATATTTTGATATTTAATTGAGTTAACTTCATTAATCTTTATAGAAAACTTGTAATCCCCAATGTTAACATTAGGATTCTTAGAAGTAACAATTAGTCTAGTAGTACTTGTTTTACCAGATTTTAAGAAGACACTAATAGCCTGACTTGAAACTACCGCTAACTGATTAGAGCCGTCTTTAGGATGATCATAATAGAATTCTCCATTGAGGCTTGGATTATGATCAAATAATAATCTGTACTCGTGAGTACCGTAATTATGATAATCAGTTATTGTAAGATTATAAAAAACTTCTTGACCGATAACGCCTGATTGCGATTGTGGTACTAACTCACCAAAAAACCCCTTCTCAGAAAGAATAGGGTCAATATTCGCCCTGTTATAACTAAATATTGCCAAAGCAGCAACTATAAAAAAACTTACAATAATAATTAAAGTTACAAAAAATGATTTTTTCATTATCATAATTTCTTCCAGTTTAGTATGAGCATAATAATAAGAGCAAAAACGCTACCACCAACAAACCAACCCCAAGAAGGAACAGAAGCAATAATCGTAGACAAATGACTAATATTCTCAGCGGAACTATCAGCAATAATCTTTTGAGTAGTAGCAATAGCAAACTCACTACTATCATAAATTTGACTCTCAAGTGGAGAAATCTGCTTATGGAAAACAAGCCTGATAATACTACCAGCAACAACCGCTGAAGCAATAGTAATTATAGAAGTAAGAGTCTTATTCATCTTACTCTTAACTTTAGGAGTTATAAGAATAGACTTGTTAGAAATACGATAAACCCTAATTTTCTTACCTTTCTTACTCCAAAAAAAGTGAGGGGCTTCATCAACAAGTTTAGAATGAATAAGTTTCCTCATATTATAATTAACAGTGTTAAGAGGAAGATTAAGTTTCTTAGCAATATCAGACTCAGTAGACTCATCATGATCAGATAAAAAATTAATGATTTTCTTACAAGTATCATTAGTAAGAACCTCAGAAAGACTCTTACCACTATCATCATCTAATGAAACCATAATGTACTTACCCATAAAAACTATAAATAAAACAAGTATTTAAAGAAAGCGATAGGTCTTACCACAATTGAAGCTATAAACAAAAAATAACTATTTTTCTTTATCCTCTAAGTACTTCTCTGCTTCTATAGCAGCCATACAACCATAGGCCGCAGCAGTAATGGCCTGTTTGTAACGATGATCTTGAACGTCACCACAAACAAAAACTCCTGGCTTATCAGAAAAAACGTTATTCTTAACAACTAAAAAACCTTTTTGGTCAAGAACAAGCTGACCTTTAAATAATTCAGTATTTGGCTCATGTCCTATAGCAACAAAAACACCATCTCCCTTAAGATCAGAACTCTTATTCAAAACCTTATTAATAACCCTTATACCGGAAACTTTAGAGTCACCAAGAACTTCTTTAACTTCGCTATTCCAAACAAACTTAATCTTATCATTCTTCATAGCGCGACCCTGCATAATCTTAGAAGCCTTAAGCTTATCCCTACGATGAACAACTGTAACGGAACTGGCAAACCTGGTCAAAAATAATGCTTCTTCCAAAGCAGAATCACCGCCACCAATAACGAATAAATCCTTATTCTTAAAAAAAGCACCATCACAAGTAGCACAGGAAGAAACGCCTCTACCAAGAAGCTTCTTCTCAGAAGGAATTCCAAGCCACTTAGTTCTAGCACCGGTAGCAACAATCACAGACTTAGCCTTAAACTTGTTCTTATTACTATCAATGAGGAAAGGACTAGAAGAAAAATTAACATTAATGGCATCCTCACTCAAAACTTTAACACCAAACTTTTCCGCCTGCTTCTTCATACGAGAGATTAATTCTGGACCAAGAATCCCTTGCGGAAAACCTGGGAAGTTCTCAACCTCAGTAGTAAGAACCAACTGGCCACCAATATCCTTAGAACCCTCTAAGAGAACAGTATTAAGGTTAGCACGAGATGCATAAATAGCAGCAGTTAGTCCAGCAGGGCCGCCACCAATAATCAAAACATCACAATTAATCATAAAATAGTAGAAGAAACAACAATATTAAAACTTAATCATGAACGCTTATAACTCATAAACAAAGAAATACTAACAATAACAAAGAAGTAAGCACAAGTAAGAACAATAACTAAAGCATTCAAACCAGAGAGAAAACCAAAAAACCACAAATCAACAAAGAATAAAGTTAATATTATAAGGGTCCAAAGAACGCCAACAAAATATTTCCTCCCAATAAACAATTCCTCCTTAGTAACCCTGGAAAGAATAACGCCAACTAGAGGAGAAGTAGCCATAAACAAAAAAATTATGCAAGTCTTAATTAAAGGACTAATATAAACCATGAATTATACAAAACTGCCCTCTTTTAAAAGCTTTAAGATAGCAGAAAACTTCTCAGTTATAGCGCCAAAAAAATGATGAAACCGTTAAGTTATTAAAAGAATAAGGGCTAGAAACTCTTAAGGGTGATGAATGTTTAATGGCACAAAAAATTTCTTTAATGAAGAAGGAAATAAAAGTAAAAGTTGATAAATTCCTAAAAGAAATAGGAAAAGACATAGAATTCTTATACGAATTATCCACAAGAGACGAAAAAACAGGACTATACAACTTCAGATTTTTTAAGTCCGTTCTTGAACTAGAAATGCAAAGATACCTAAGAGACAAAATTAACAAAAAAGAACAAGACTTCACAATACTAATAATTGACTTAGACAACTTCAAAAAAATAAATACTGATTACGGGCACATGACAGGTGACAAAATACTCTACGAATTAGCAGACCACTTACAAAAAACCATAAGGAAATCGGACACGCTAGCAAGGTTTGGTGGGGAAGAATTCGTACTATTAATGCCTGAGACACCAACAAAAAAAGCTATGAGGGTATCTGAAAGGATAAGAAACGGGATGTGGAATAATCATGACCTAAAAAAGTATAAAGTAACATTTTCTGGAGGAATAGCAAAATTTAACGGTAAAGAAAACGTGAATTCAATAATGAAAAGAGCTGACAAAGCATTATACAAAGCAAAAGACAAAGGTAAAAACAGAACTGAACTAGCAGATTAATCAAAAAGGAATATTTCCGACAATTCTCCAGCATGAGCAATTAAGTCAGTAGCTGTAATCATACCAACAAGCTTTTCACCCTTAAGAACAGGCAATTTTTTAACCCCTTCACGATTCATAATCTCAGCAGCCTCAGAAAGTTCTTCACCATCACTAATAGTTTTAACTTCCTTAATCATAACATCAACCACTTTTTCATCTAAAGAATCAAGGTTGTCAAAAACGTCATCCTCAGTTAGAATACCAACAATTTTGTTATTACTAACAACAACCACAGAGTGAGTATGATTCTTAGACATAAGTGTCGCAGCATCAGCAACAGAGGATTTAGAATCAATAGTAAAAACAGGCCTCATAATATCACGAACTTTCATAAAAAGATTAAAGATAATAAGTATTTAAAGCTTAAGAGGAAAAAATTAGTAGTATTCTTCACCATCAGCACTTCCAGCATCATCATCCTCAACTTCCTTCTCTTCCTTCTTAGTAGCAGAAAAAGAGGGTTTAGAAGCACCATAAGAAGAATTACCGCCCTTAACAAAAGGTTTTCTCTCAGGCATCTTAGGAGTAGAATCAGAAAAATCCAAACTCTCAATATCAATACTGTTTATCAAATCCTTAAACTTAGGAAATTCTTCTAAAGATATTCTAGTGCCTGACTTAGTAAAACCAGAATACTTACCAGAACCGCCATTAACAAATTCTCTAATAGTAACGCCTGGTTTACCTCCAAAATCATCAACTCTTATAATAATATCAGTATCAGCATTCTTCTTAACCTTACCAACATCCTTTTCCATAAAGAAGAATTAATAATAACAGTTTATAAATTTAGTTATTCTCCAGTAAAATCAGGAACTTTTTCCAGAAAAACCTCTTGGTCTATAAGACTTAGTGAAAGAACTAATCTCCTCAACCACTTCCGCATTAGTTTGTAAAGATCTATTCTGTCCATTCATAATAACGTTTAATCCGTAATACCTGCACCTGGAGTTAGTACCGTCACTCATCTCATAAGGTTCTCCAAAAATATTAGCCACGGCATCAAAAGAAGTCCTTCTACTATCACTCGAAATAACCTCTAAAGTCCTAACCCTCTGACCCGTTTGCCTTCTCAAACCATCAGCAACTCTTTCCATACCAGCAAGTTTTGGCGAAGAATCGCCCCTAATAATAATATAACTCATAGTTGCTCTTAATTCGAAACCTGTTTTTTTATGCAACTCATCAAGATAAGAAGAAAACTCCTCCTCAGTAAAACCCCCGCTAAAATTAACATCCAAACTTAGATCACCATCAATCTCCGCAATTCCCATAAAAAGAAAATAACTATTCTAGTTTTTAAACATTATTGTAAAGAACAACATTACTTTTTCATGTAATGATCTTTTTGTTTTTTTGATAATCTCTCAATAGAGTAACGAAGAGCAGTCCTAGGCATGGTCTTATAATGCTTATCAAGAAAAATAATAAGCGCTTGCTCATCCTTCTTACCAACCTCCCTCAACATCCAACCAGTTGCCTTATGAATCAAATCATGATTATCACTAAAAAGAATCTGGGAAATCCTTAAAGCGTCAAAAAAATCGTTATTCCTAATAAAAGTGTAAGTAGAAACTATAGAAATCCTCTTCTCCCACAAATTATTAGACTTAGCTAACTTGTAAAGAATACTTCTATCCTTGTCTAATAAGTAATCACCAAGAATTTTGTGAGCAGTAGAATCAACAAGGTCCCAATTATTAATCCTAGAAGTATTAGACAAATAAAAATCAACAATGAAAGGCTTAGCCTCAAGAGTGGACTTTTCGTACTTATCAACAAGAATAAGCAAAGCAACAAGGCGAACCTCATGAAAATCGCTTTTTAGAAGAACGCTAATGTCATCTAATGAGGTAGAAGAAGAATAATCCTTAACAATTATTCTACACTGAGGAACAGTAAGACCTAAAAACTTATCACCCTCACCATAATCGCCCTTACCAGTTTTAAAAAAACGCGTAGAAGAAACAGCTCTCTTATTATCAGAAAGACTCTTCATATAAGAAAGAAGATGATTAACATGAGACATAAAAAATTTAATGTTTAGAGCAATTAAAAACTTTGCCTACTAATAGCATAATTATAACCATTACTAAAAAAACACTCCTTAATGTTTACTGCCAAATCAGAAAATAATTCGTCATAAACAATAATCCTTTCTTCTTTAGGGCAAACCTGAATAACCGGAGGTTCAGAAACTCCATCAACGGTACGATTAATACGAGTTTTATGAAAAACCCAACTCAGAGAAACATCAGCAGTTAATAAAACCAGTCCGGAATCAACCTCTTTCTGAACGCTAGAAAAAACACTGTTAAGCCCATCAACAACTAACACATCACCACTAATTGAAGAAACCACGATTATTATAATCATGAAGAGCTTAATAAACCTTAACAAACTAATAAGATAATGAATATTAATATAAGAAAATCATCAGAAAGGGGGAAAACCGTAACGGACTGGCTGGATAGCAAACACTCGTTCAGTTTTGGCAACTATTACAACCCTGCAAATATGCACTTTCGAGACCTAATAGTTTTTAATGAAGACATCATAGAAGCAGGAAAAGGATTCCCGACACATCATCATGACAATGCAGAAGTAGTATCAATAGTTTTAGAAGGAGAACTAATACATAAAGACAACCAAGACAACAGCGGAATAATAACACCAGGTGAAGTACAAAGAATGAGCGCTGGAACAGGAATAAAACACTCAGAATACGCATCAAAAAAAGAAAAAGTACACTTATTACAAATATGGATGAAACCAAAAACAATAAACACTAAACCATCATACGAACAAAAAACGATTAAGGCAAAAAAAGAAGAATTAACAACAATAGTCTCTGGTGACAAAAAAGATAAACCTGCAGTCTTTATTAATCAAGAAGCAAAATTCTTAATAGGAACATTCGAAAAAAGCAAAAAGTTAAGTCACAAAATGACTCATAACAACGCATACTTATTCGTAATAAAAGGAAAAACGATATTAGAAAATAATAGTTTAGAAGAAGGAGACGCAGCAGAAATAACAAGTGCAAAAGAAATCATTTTAGAGATAGAAAAAGACACAAAAATACTAATTATAGAAATGAAATAAACGTCCTAATTATTCTTCTCAACATACTTCTTAAAATTATTAAGTATCGCTTGCCAACCATCCTTCTGCATCTTAACAGGATTTTCACTTTCAGGATCAAAAGTCTGGATTACCCTAGTAGTGTTATTAACAGGTAAAAACTCGACTATGACTTTTCTTCCATCACTCATATCATACTCTATGAATCGGAAAGGAGTAATTTTTTTGTAAACTCCTTCAAAATCAAAACTTGCACTTCCATCCCTAGCAGCCATAGTAGTACTAAATTTTCCACCAACCTTTAAGTCATTAGTAGCCTTAGGTGCGTACCAGTCAGGAGAAGCATGACACCAATTCTTAACATGCTCAGGACTCTTCCAAAATTCCCAAACAGTCTTAGAATCCTTATTAATCGCTACTTGAACAGTAATAGGCTCTTTCTTATCATTATTAAACGTCTCAAAATTACTTGTTGGGTCCATAGAACAAAATAATGATTAAGAATTTATAAACCTTTATTAATAAAAAAACAAAAAATGATAATTATGCTCCCAAAAACTTTAATGACTCATAAACAAGGAAAGCTGGCCAAACAACAGCTTTAAGCAAACCTAAAACCCCAGACCAAAAAGTTGCTGCTTGACTTATATAATAAATAGCTGCTCCAACAAAACCCAAACCGTAAACAGCACCGCCAGACTTATTCTTATAATCATTATAAACTATTCCAACACTTCTAGACTTAGCTTTCATAATAAGGTAATAATCAACAACTATAAAAATCTTTTTATAAGTTAATTTTATTAGCGTACTTACCAACTATTGGTATCTCTTTCATCTCACCACTAAGAGAATAAACTAGTCCTATAACCCACAAAATTATTAGTCCTAAGTACAAAACCCAGTGTATCATTGAACCAACTATAGGCACAATCCATAAAACCATCCCAACAACCCACAGTATTATCCAACCAAAAAATATTATTAGGCTTTGCTTAGCATAAAACATTACATACTTGTCATCCCTCTTAACAAAATAAGCTAATAAGAATCCTACAATGCTTAAAAGAACAGATAAAAAAGCGAAAATTTTAGAATCATCAGACTTATTACCGCTTGCAGCACCTTTTCCTTTACCAACCATAATGTAGGTAAGAAAAACTAGTATAAAAAGGTTTGTTAGCTAAGCACTACTAACAATGTTTTTAGCAATTTTAGGATTCTCCTTCTTAAAACGCTTAACAATCCTCTTAACAAAAGATATCTGCCCGCCCTTAAGATAAAAATAACCAATTAAAGAAGTAAGTAAAGCGCCCAAATCATTAACAATTATATCACCCATAGTATCAACAAGGCCTGACTTTTGCATATTAAGGCCGAAAAACTGGTCCATTAAGAACTCAAAAATTTCCCAAACCCCACCAACAGCAGCAGCTAAAGCAAAAGAAAACAAAGCTATACTACCAGGTGCTGCAACAACATTGCGCCTCCTATAAAGAACCAAAAGAATAAGAAAACCAATAAGCCCAACAAGAACACCAGTTAGTGTGTGAAGAGCAAGATCCCACCACCAAAAAGTAGAATAATACTTAACAACTTCACCAAGAAAAATAGAACCATAAATTAAGAATGCTACTCCTATTTTGAACTCTGCTGGTATATCAATCTTATAGCGCTGCTCAACTAAAACTACAATAAAAGTCAACATTAAAGCAAAGAGCGACATACCAAAAACGTACCAGTTACCTAACAAAAAAGACCTACCAGCAGAAAATAACAAAGTAGCACGAATAAACCACAAAAGAAAAAAATGAAACTTCTCAACAAAAGGCTCCTTCTTACTAGGAACAATCAACTTCTTCATACAAAGAAAAGAACGAATAATGAATATATAAATAATAGCTGTAAAAAAATATTACGGCAAAAAAAGGATAAGACGCCTACACCAGGAATCGAACCTGGAGGCCTCTTACGAGGCTCGGATTAGCAATCCGATGCGATACCATTACGCGATGTAGGCACTGATGAAATAATGAGAGAAATGAAGAGTTTTAAACTTTGAGGTTTATTATAATAATGATGAAATTAGCAGAAAAAGTGTATTATTATTGCAAAAAAGTACCAAGAGGAAAAGTAACAACTTATGGAGAAATAGCAAGAGTTATAGGAACAAAAGGATACAGAGCAGTGGGGGGAGCACTAAACAGAAATCCGCACGCACCAGTCGTACCATGCCACAGAGTAGTAAATAGTAAAGGAGAACTACACGGATTCGCATGGGGAATAAACAAAAAAGAATTAATGCTAAAAAAAGAAGGAATAACAATAACAAAAGGAAAAGTAGACTTAAAAAAGTACGGATATAAATTTGGTTAGTAATCAGCGCTTTCTTCTCAAACTTTCCTGATGTTCTCTTTCCCTTTCTTCTAAAAGAGCAAGCATTTTAGAAGCTAAACCTTTAGTATTCTCAATAATGTCTCTACGACCATTAGTTAAAGAAAAACTAACGGGGGAAGTAGAAGGATTAAGCTGAGAAGAAGCCATATCGCGAAGAGTCCTAGCACCATTAATAGCTTTCCACCTGGGGCGATTATGAGCAGTCAATGCAACTTTTTGAGGCTCCAACTCAACAAAGGAGTAAGCACCAGAATCATTAGGGAGGTACAAACCAAGCCTGCTACCATTATACTCTAAAGATTTACCATGAAATTGTAAGTACATTATGATTCTCCAATAAACTTTTAATCATTATAAAGTAACATTTAAAAGACTATCTGTTCTCGATAATACAATGTAGCGGAGTGGAGGAGCCAGGAGTCCTCGCAAGGCCCATAACCTTGAGATCGCTAGTTCAAATCTAGCCTCCGCTATTTATATTCCCTAAAAAATTAATCTTTTCTTTGTTTTTAGGATGTTTCAAACCAATTTCTTTCATCCATTTGCCAAAAAACTTATGCCCAGAAATTTGTATAGCATAATTAACAGTAGACTTTCCAAATCTTTTGTCATAATAACTTCTTTTATAAACACAAAAATTAAATTCTAATCCTTTAAGAAAATTTCCTATCTCATTAATAAAAGCCCTACTTTTTGATACGCCTACTATGACTGGATAATTCTTCCTTTTAATAGCCAAATGAAAATCTGTATCGGCAACACCACAAATAAATGGTTTGACTAATCCCCCTTTTATTAGGATGTTAGGTATCTTTAGGGTATCATATTTCTTTCCTAATGGTAATCCAATAAATTCGGTGAAGTATCGGACCAGACTTCTAGAACTAATAGTAAAACCATAACAAGTTCCTCTATCGTGAAGTTTCATCTTAACATCGAGATTGAACAACTTTTTTATAAGAGTTTTTATTTGATAATCATAAAATTCCATTTCATCTCTGGGATTGCCTATACATTTAATCCACCAATGCTTTTTCTTGGCGTTATAACCTATACTTCCATCGCCTGCTAAAACGCCGCAAAAATAAGCGAGATCTTCATTAATTTCTTGAGGTATAACTAACCCCTTTATTCTCTCAACGGGAGTGAGGTCGTAGGACAAATGCATGTAAATATAAAGTCTTTTATTATTAAAAACTATTATTTTCATCTTAAAATGACGAAACTTCTTATTCTATAAACTTATAAATCACTGAGGATAAAGCAATTCCGTGGAAGAATACTTATTAGGCATAGATGACGCGGGGAGAGGGCCTGTAATAGGTCCAATGGTACTAGCAGGATGCCTAATAGAAAAAAGTGATGAGGAATCACTAAAAAGCTTAGGGGTAAAAGACAGCAAACTACTAACAGCAACAAGAAGAGAGAAAATACTAGAAGAAATAAAAAAAATATCTAAAAATTACGAATATGAAGTATTAACAGCAAAAGAAATAAGCGACATGATGAGCGAAGGAATAAACCTTAACTTTATAGAAGCAATAGCAGCAGCAAAAATAATAAACAAAACAAGAAAAAAATATCTTGATCTAGAATTCACAGTAGTCTTAGACTGCCCATCAATAAACACTAATAGCTGGCTAATAAAAGTAAAAGAACTAGTAGGAAACACTAAGGGAATGAAATTCATATGCGAACACAAAGCAGACGCAAATTATGTATCAGTAAGTGCTGGTTCAATTATAGCAAAAGTAACAAGAGACGCAGAAATAGAAAAAATAAAGAAAGAAATAAAAGAAGACTTCGGAAGCGGATACCCAAGCGATCCAAAAACAGTACAATTCATAAAAAAACATTACGAAGAATACAAACACTTAGGAATATTTAGAGAACACTGGCAAACACTAAAAAATATTTTAGGAATAGACACAAAAAAGATAGCAGTAGAACAAAAAAAGAAAGAATCATCACCTAGCGGCGATAAACAAAAAAAGTTATTTTAAGAAAGCTTACTTAAAAACTCTAATTCAGCACGCCAAAGATGATAATCAGCACTTGTTAAAACAGCTTTCGATTGCGTAATATTATTAGGGTCGAGTTGCTGATGAGGGAGAAATTGAGTGTAACCAGGGATAAACTCATTACATTTAACAAAAACCTGAAAGTAGCCTAATAAAGGATTAACTATCACTTCTATGGGAATACCGCCTGAATGATGAACAGCATAAGAAACAGTTAAAGCTTTAGTGCCAAGATTAGAGCGCTTTAAAGAGAAGGTAACAGAATCAAGGTCGCCTCCAACGTTTACAGGTCTAGAAAGAGAACGAGAACAAAGATCAGACAAAGAAGAATTATCAATAACGCCCTCAGTAACAAAAACTTCCAAAATATTTCTAGCAGCATTAAAAACTTCTGACTGAGGAATCTTTCTAGCCATTATTATCTTGCTAACCTCTCCAATTCTGAAAAAGCTAAAGAAAAGTCGCCATTTGAACTATCAAGAATTCTAAACCTCGAAGTGTTTCCATCCCTGTCAACAACGTCAACCCATTTATTCTGATCATTAGGGTCACGTTTTTTCTTAGGAATATAATTTTGAAGAGCATAAGTTGTCTTAACAACACACATAGTACCAGACCTGCTATTAACCCTTAAATCAATAATAGAGCTAGTATGGGGGTTATGATAAGTGGCCCTGTAAGTAGTGGAACCTGCTTCGTCATGATTGTCCGTGCCAAACTGAACTCCTCCACTACTGCTTGCAGACAATCTTTCATGCCTTTTACAAAAAACTTCAAGTGTTTGAGTATCAATAATCCCTTTAGGTCTCAAAACATCGAGAAAATAACCAGCAATATCCCTAAGTTCCCTATGATGAATAGCCGCCATAAATAAAAACTTCTTAATTCAACAAACATTTACATTCTTTAAATCCATTGTTCAATGCGGAATCCTTAGATTTGAAAACTATACGCTTCTTAGGTAAAATATTCTTAGCAAAAGGGCAAGAAGGAACATGGAACTTTTTACCTTCCTTAGCAGCAATAAACTTAGTAGACTTGGAACCTTTCTTATAAACGACTTTGGTGATGGTTTTAGGCTTAAACTTCTTAACATCTTCAACCGCCTCTTCCACTCCCTCTAAAGCTTCTTTAGCCTCTTCCTTAGCAGTCTCAGCACCTTTCAAAGCCTCATCAGTAGAATGCTTAACATTAATCAAAGACTGATTAAGGCCAATGAGTTGATCAGTAACCTCAATATCAGAACCCTTTAAGCGAGCAAGATCGCGCTTAATAGAATCAAGAACCATAAATATACGATTAATATCATCCTTAACAAGACGGAAAGCCCTAGCGTTCTTCTTATCAATAGTATAATTAGAAATCATTGTTTGATTCCTCCAGTAAGATCAAAGTCAATACTGTTAACCTTAATTTTTCTAATTTCATAAACTCTGAAAAAGTTGTGACCTCTTTGAGCAAAGGCTCTATCAAGTGGAGTAGAATTTGTTTCTATTTCAATAGTCTCATTATCTCCATCATCAATTTCTGCCTGAACTAAAGTTACAATCTTGTTAAGATTATCTCTATAAATAGATCTTTCAGTTGGTGTTCCAGTATTTATTCTTAACTTTCCTAATTTTAATTCAGTTAAAGTGCTGGGAATATTATCCCCTTCGTGTTCTCTTATAGCTATACCTAAATATCCATAGAAACCATTTGGGCCATTCATTTCAAAGTCTGCTCTTATACTCAAGGGTTTGCCCTTAATTGTTAAATAATCAACAGGTTTAGAAGAAGGCATTTGAGCATTATCTAAGTTAGGAGTTTTAGGAGAATTATCGCCACAACCAACTAAACTGCCAGCAACTAGTAAAGAAGCTAATGTATTGTTCAGTCTCATAAAAGTAAGAAACAGCCTTTATTTATAAACCTTGCTCTTGTTGTCATTGAAGAGTTAATATTATAGTTATAGATTCTTAGTAGTTGAAAGTTTTATATATCTTATTTAAGGTAATATTTAATGCCTTACATAGAAAAATTGGTGATGAAAGGATTCAAAAGTTTCGCAAGCGAAACAATACTACCATTAGAAAACGGTATGAACATAGTAGTAGGACCAAACGGATCAGGAAAAAGCAACATAACAGATGCAATATGCTTCGTACTAGGAAGATTATCAGTAAAAAGCATGAGAGCAGCAAAAAGCTCAAACCTAATATTCTCAGGAACAAAAATACACAAACCAGCAGGGGAAGCAAGCGTAAAAATAGTATTCAACAATGAAGACAAACACTTCACAACAGAAGCAAAAACTGTAGAAATACAAAGAATAGTGAGAAGAAACGGGCAAGGAATATACAGAATAAACAGCGAAACAAAAACAAGAGGAGAAGTACTAGAACTATTAGCACAAGCAGGAATAGACCCACACGGATACAACATAGTACTACAAGGAGAAATAGCAGACATAATAAGAATGAACGCAGAAGAAAGAAGAAAAGTAGTAGAAGAAGTAGCTGGAATAAGCGTATACGAAAGCAGAAAAGAAAGATCCTTGCGAGAAATGGAAAAAACAGAAGAAAAACTAAAAGAAATAAACGCAATACTGCGAGAAAGAACAGCATACCTAAGAAACCTAGAAGACGAAAGACAACAAGCGCTAAAATACAAAAAACTAGAAGAAAACCAAAAAAAGTACAAAGCAAGCATAATAAGCAAAAACATAGAAACAAAAGAAAAAGACAAAAAAAGGATAGTAGAAGAAATAGAAAAAAACCAGAAACAAAAAGAAAAACTAAAAGAAAAAATCACGGAAGTACAAGAGGAGATAAGAAAGAAAGAAGAAGAAGTAACAAGCATAAACCAATACACACAAAAATCTAGCGGAGTAGAAATGGAGGACTTACACAACAAAATATCCAACTTAAGAGCAGAAATAGCCGGATTAACAGTAAAAAGAGACAACAACGAAATGAGACTTGACGAAGTAAGAAGAAGAAAAACAAGATTTGATGAACAACTAAAAGTAGCAGAAGCAGAAATAGGACTACTAAAAAAGAAGTCGCCAATGGTAGCAGAAAAAATAAAAGAGTTAGAAAAGAAAAAAGCAGAACTAGCAGAAATAGAAACAAAAAGAAAAAAGTTTTACAGCATAAAAAACGAAATAGACTCACTAAAAGAAAGAGTTAAAGACAAAAACAACCAAATACAAAGAGCAAAAAACGAAACAGAATTCTCATTGCGAGAAATAGAGAAATTATCAGTAAATTTGGTAAGCAAAGACATAGAAATATGCAAAGAAAAAATATCAACATTACAAAAAGAGATAGAACAAAAACAAAAAGACTTATTCGAAACAGAAAACTCTAAGTTCGAAAAAGAAAAAGGATTATCAGTAAAAGAAAGCGAAATAGCAGCAAACAAAAAAATAAAAGAACAAGTAAGCAAACTAGACATATGCCCCTTATGTAAAACAAAAATCACAGAAACACACCTAAAAGAAGTATATGACGAATGCGACGTAAAAATAACAACAGCAGAAAAAAACATAGTTGAGTGGACAGAAATAGTGGAAAAAAAGAAATCAGAAGCAGTAAACTTAAGACAAACAATTCACGCACTAAAAGAACAATTAGACAACTCAAAAATAGAATCAGTAAAACTAGAAAATATTAATGAAAAGAAAGAAAGAATAAAACGATTCTACAATCAAGAAAAAGAATTACTAAGAGAACTAGAAGACTTAAACAAAAAACTAAAATATTTTGAAGTAGACTTCAAAAATTATGATAGTGCGGAAGACTTATACGAAATGCTCCTGAGACAAATAGAGGATATCTCGAGTAGGACTGATGATAATATTGATCTAGAAATAAAGTATAAACAAAACGAACTAGAAAAAATGCGCACTGGAGTAAAACAAGCAATAAAAGATGATGAACAATTAGCCAACGAATCAGAAGAAGTAAAAAAACTAATGGTTGTTAAAGAGTCAGAATTAGAATCGCATGACAAAAAAGAGAAAGAACTTTCAGAAAAATTCAAAAAATTATTCGAAAAAAGAGACAGTTTACAAATAGAAATACAAAAAGAAACAAAAGAATCTTTACTTGTAAGACACGAAATGGAAAAGTACGAAATGGTAATGAACAACCTAAAAATCGATAAAGCAAAAGTAGACGCAGAAGAAGAAAGCTACACTATAGAACTAAAAGAATATGAAGGAGTAGAAATAATAAAAGCATCATTAAACGAACTGTCAGAAAGACTAACAAAAACGTCAGAAGAACTAAACGCAACAGCCATGGGAGGAGTAAACATGAGAGCCTTAGAAGTATACGAAGGAGTAAGACAACAATACGAAGAAGTAGCAAAAAAAGCAGAAACACTAGTTAAAGAAAAAGAAGAAATAATGAGCATCATAACAGAAATTGACAAAAAAAAGAAAAGAACATTCATGAAAACATTCGAAGCAATGAACACAATATTCACAAACAACTTCTTACAACTATCAAGCAAAGGAGAAGCATACTTAGAACTAGAAAACACTGAAGACCCTTTCGCTGCAGGAGTAAACATAATAATAAGGATAGCTAGAGGAAAATACTTTGACGTATCAAGCCTTAGCGGTGGAGAGAAGACTTTAGTTGCTCTATCACTAATATTTGCCATTCAAGAATACAAACCTTACTCATTCTACATATTCGACGAAGTAGACGCAGCCCTTGACAAAAGAAACAGCGAAAAACTAGCACAACTGGTAAAAAAACACATGAAAAGCGGACAATACATAATAGTAACACACAACGACGCACTAATAACAGAAAGCACAACGCTTTACGGAATAAGCATGCAAGACGGAGTAAGCAAAGTACTAAGCCTAAAAGTATAATAAAAAGAATAGCTGTTAATCCTTTCAGATCCTAATCAACTTCAAGCACTTTATGTGCCTTTCTCCTTGCAAGCGAAATATTAAATAATAAAAAATAAAAAATTGTTAATCTAATTAGTAGTAGCTTTCGCCGAATTCTTCAGATTCCTTAGCAGGCTTCTTAGTAAGTAAAACAATCAGTATAACAAGAAGTACTACGAAAACAATCGCAAGTACAACAGTTAAAACAACTGCGTTATTACCATTCCAGCTAGAAGAACCAGAGACATCAGCAACAAAAGGAACGCGCTCTATAAGTGTGCCATCTTTGTAAACATTAACGGCAAAACTCTTAGAACCACTAGATGTAGGCATAACTGTAACCCTAACAGTCTTGGAAGAGCCAGACGAAACAGTAACTACTGGTTCATCAACCCTAACATTAAGACCATCAGAAGTTTCAGCAGAGATCTCATAAACACCGATCTTTGAGCCGGAGTTAACAAGGATTAAGTCATAAGAGACTTCAGAACCCTTAGCAACTACCTTACTCATAACAGGCGCAATGACTCTAGTACTGCCAACAGAACCGCCAACAGCTAAAGTTTGAGAAACTCTAGCATCGGAGTCGGAATTGTGTGCAGAAACTTCTACACTATAAACTCCAGCCTTAGCATCAGATGGGATATTGACATACATTCTGCCTAAAACGGCATCTTCTTTGTCAGTCTCATCTTTCTCATCAGACGGAGTTAAGTCCCCAAAGTACGATCTCTTACTAACACCAAGTTCAGGGATAGAAACAGTGACATAAGTGTCATCTAATCTTTCATATCCTCTGTTCTTAAGAACGACATCAACAGCAAGAGTGTCGCCAGCATTAACGGAATTATCGAATTCAACAGAAAGGATACGTAGGTCGTAAGACTCACGTTGAACCTTGATGCTGAAACTTTCTTCATGGTAACCAGTCTTAGACTCCAACCTAATATATAGGGTGTAGCTTTCAGAATCCTTAACATCAGAAGGAAGTTTTAAGTCAAACTCCTGATGGTAAGTACTACCATTAACCATGTTGAATCTGGAACTTGAAGATTCCAAACTCGAACGGTGTCCGCCAATCCAAGCCTTAACTCGAACGTCAGATGCGTCTTCTTGTGCAGTAAAAGAAACTTCTATAGGGATAGTTCCTTCGTTGAAGCCTACAACATTCATGCTTCCGCCGTTTAAAACGCCAGAAACATCGACACCGTTTAACTCAACGTTCAAAATTGAAACGCCAAGAGAACCAGTGCCTGCTGTTGCAAAGCCCACAACTGCTACCAAAACGATCGCTGCAATCAAATAGACCAAAATTGGTTTTGAATTGTTCATCTTTTTGGGTAAATAAATTTAGTTAAACCAAGAAGCGGCAAACGCTTTATAAACCTTATTATAATGACGACTTATTTGTAACTATCAAGTGGTGGTGATGATAATTTTTCAACAAAGCTTTAGCATTTTATCGTCGACAAAACAGGTTTTTTTATTGTTACTTGTATGGGACAAACTTTTAGGTGTATGCTTATATCACTGATGTGAACTCTTGGTTTATTTTACCCAAGTTTTCTAGCAAATAAGAGTGCATTTTTTGTATTAACAAAGCCTGTATTTCCTCTTTTAGTAAACCATGACACAGTTCCAAATTCTTCTGCGGTGACTCTACTACAGTGTAAGGTAAATAACAATTCATGTCCTTGCCTTCTAGCTTAACTATCTCTATACTTCCCTTTCTTAACTGCGATAATTTAACATAAACATTACACTTATCACCCTCTAAACCCTGCACGTGATAATACCATGTTGCGTCTGTGGATACTTTTGTGTACTCTGTGCTTGTACATGAGGCTAAAGAATTACTAAAACACTCATCATCATCACAAATCTTTGTATAAGTTCCTTTCAAAAATATTAATCCTAATACTATTACTGTCATAACGAAAAAAGCCACTATTGACCAAAACCTCCTTTGAGTAACACTAAGCATGAATAAAAACAAGAAAAAAGAGTTTAAATAAGTAATGATTAAACGATCTAATTATCTCTTTCAGGCAACCAAAAGCTTCGTAAATCATCTGTTTGGGAATCATACTTTTCTTTCGCTTTAAAATAATCTCTCATCTCACCTTCTCTTAAACCTACTAGTCCTCTACTTCTCATCTCCCTGCTGGGGTTTAAGCCTATTGTTTGATAAACAGCTGATATTTCATCAACGCTAAGGCTGCCATTAGAGTCAGTATCAGCAACTTTTTCAATTTTAGAAAACATACTAGCTTTATGAGACCTATGGATTTCTGTATTAGAAACTGAATAAGCAAGCATTGAAGCTATTAACCCTAATGCTGCAACGCCAAAATAATTACTAATTTTCATAATGGTCAGATAAATAATTACTACTTAAATATTATTATAATAGAACTAAACGCTTACCAAATTGATTTTTGTGTCTGTTGCTGCAAAGTTCTTTGCTGCTATGTGATGAATTCCCTTTCTTTCAGCAGCACTAATCATGCTAGGACTAACAAGTCCGTCAACAACCATAGCAAAAACAGGTTCTCTCATCCTTGAAAGCTTACCAGAAACATAAGTTGTTGGAGAATCAGCAATAATTCCTAACTTATCACTCAAAAAGTAAGCTGTTCTTTGACCATCAATCTGAACTGCTAAATCCTTAATCTTCTTCATCTCAGACTCATTAAGATCTCTCTTCTCAATTGGGGGAGCACTTGGGGCGTCGTTAGAATTATCCCTGGAACTAGAGTATCTATCATCATAATAACTATCCCTATCTCTAGAATAAGGACTACTCCTGCTTCTACCATATGATCTTCCATCGCCGTCACGATCATCATCATTTCTTCTGTAACTTCTTCGAGGTCTAGACTCATTTCTTTCCATATCCTTCATGTACTCTTCCATTGGTATCTTCTTTCTTAAAGCTTGAAGTATTTCCTTACCTGTTAATTCCTCAACTTCTTTACCATCTGGAGCAACACAAATAAAATCAACATTAGCATTATCAACAACGTTCTTAATAATTAGTTGTCCTCCACGGTCACCATCAACAAACAAAATAACCTCTTTCTCCTTACTTAGAGTTATTACCTCTGCTGGTAGCTTAGTACCGTTCATACCTATAACATTTAAAACATTATTCTTAACCAAATTAACAACATCAGCTCTTCCCTCAACAATTATTAGTTCAGTCCCGCTGACGTCACCAGCTGGTAATTTTTCCTCACCATACTCAGTCATTTTAGCAACCTTAACAGACTCCTTAATACTATCAGACATATCTCGTGATTCTGGAACATTACCCTGGAATTGTTCAAGCAGCTTCTTAGCTCTCTCAAGAATGTATTCTCTCTTATTTCCCCTAACATCATCAATTTTTTCTATCTCAATCTTAGCATCAGATGGACCTATTCTCTCAATAGTCTCAATAGCAGCACCTATAATGGTAGTTTCAGCCTTATCAAGAGCTGATGGAATAACTATTTTACCAATAGTTTTAGAATCCTCATACTTCAAATCAACATCGATCCTACCAATCTTACCTTCCTTTTGCAACTCTCGCATCTCTAGCGCACTACCCAAAAGGCCTTCCGTTTGACCGAAGATAGCTCCGATAACATCTGGCTTTTCAAGTCTGCCTTCTGCTGTGAAGTTTGCCGTAATATTATACTTTATTGATACTGGACTTATCTTTGCCATTATTATTTTTCCAAAGAAGAATAGGACTTAGACCTTATTTTCAGCCTTTTTAAGGGCTATTAACCTCGAACTCGCACTTATCTTACAGGCTTTTAACCTTTGCTCTAAAACAAAAATGAGCGTGATGTAGTGAAATTGTCTGTGATTAATGAATAATACCTATAACCACTATCTTCTTATAAAGAATACAAAGAATGAATCTTTATAAATGTTTGGTTAAGAAAAAATTATATGAGTCGAGGAGCCATAACCCTTCTACTAACCAACTCTTTTAACATTTCTCTAAACCCTTTCCTTTCACCTTTTGTTCTTGGAGGTCGATGAAGAGTGAATAAAACAAGATAAAAAGCCGCTTGATTCACATCTTCACCGTGATCTAAACAAAGATTATCCCTAACAACGGGCAACATTATATCCTGACCGCCACTAATGCCTCTAAGTCTCTCAACAAGGTTTTCTCCCTCAGCACCCTTCTCATGATAACATACCCTTGCGTCTATTTCCCCAGTATCATCCCTAAGGGTTATAGGATAAAACTGTGATTCGTCACCAACTCTGGGAAAGTATTGTAATTTAGAAAAAAGGAAGTGGTTATGAGGCTCAACCTCTCTTCTTCCACGAAGAAAATCAGCTATGCTAGAACAAGAATAATCTCCAGGCACAGGTTGATCGCGAATATCTATCATAAAAAAATGAAAATTTTAGTCTTTTTAAACTAATCCCTTTAGTCGATTATAGTCTGCTGTTTTACCAAGTTTAAGGTAAAGGAATAACAACTTCTCACGAGTTTCTCTCCTATCAATCTCGTCACCAATCTTAAAAATTCTCTCATAAGCCAGCATTGCAGCACCATTTTTCATAGCTTTCTCCAAAGCTTGAGCTCGAGCCTTATAAATAAAAATTAGTTGTTTACGCAAATCAATCTTCTTAACTAAAGGAGCTAAAGAAACAACTTTGTCAAAAACAGCCTCAGCACGAGCATAATCCGCGCCATCAATAAGAATCTTAACCTCATCCATCATAACCTTAATTTTTTCTTCATGTGAAAGAGCCAATCTAGCAATAGATTCCATATTATCAGCAGACTTAGAATGCATACCTTTAGACAAATACATTTGAGCTAACTTGTTATAACAATACTTCTTAACAACAATATCGCCCTTTTCCTTAGACAACCTTTCCAAATAATAAATCCTGGAAAAATCAGAAAGCTTAGACAACTCATGATTAATAGCCTCCTTAGAATTTACAGAAAAATTCATGTTTGAATCACCTATCATAAGACGATAAAACAACCAAGATATATAAGCTTTGAGATTCTACAGTATTCAGAATCTAAAGAGCAAAAAATATAAAAGATTTTTAAGTATTTTTATAAAAAAATGATAAAAAAATAAAGAACGTTAAGTTATTACTTACCGTAAACTTTCATTAATCCTACTACACCAATAATAATCACTATTATCGGAATAAGCCAAGAAATAATTCCCGATGTTAAACTACCAAAGGTTGTTACACCAAGAACTGGCAAAATAAGTAACACTCCAAGAATTAATGTAAGCCAAGCATACCAAGGACTTTGCATCTTAATACCTCCCTCATGATAACTAAGAAGTTAACGACCTATTTAATAATTACGATTAAAATACCGTTAAGAAAAAATTTCATCAAGAGTTCTATTATTGAGAAAATGATCAAATTCCATTTCACTAGGAGTTATTCCATCATTCCTGGTTTGATCAACAAAATTCATTGCCTTATAAGGTCCTCTAACAGGATCACTACAATGAACTAAATCATAAGCTTTATCCTCAAGATGAGTCCTTAAAACTAATTCTCCATCACGATCACGAACCTCAAAATATTTGTTTGACATAAAAAATCCTTAATTATTTAATTTCCCTAACACCAGTCTCTATACTTCTAAAATGATGATCGCCTAATCCGCCTTCAGATAATAATTTATGAAGCTCTAACTCTGCAGAACTAATAACTCCTCTAGCATCTATAGCTCCCTGCTCAACATATCCTCCAATTGCTCTAGCAGTGTCATAAGCAACCAATAAATCAACATGCCCAGCTAACAAAATACCATTCCCGCAATAAATTTTGTGTTGTCTATCCATGTTTATATTTATTAATCCGAATTTGTTGAAAAAAGAGGGGCATTGTTTCTAATCAAAAAAATCTATAAAAGAATTTTTCAAAAACCTTACTTTGCTACTAAGTCAATACAAACACCAGCAGCTACAGTAGCTCCAGCATCTCTAATGGCGAAACCGCTCATCATAGGATTATCAGTTTGTTTC
The DNA here is from genome assembly GCA_038045945.1 of Nanobdellota archaeon. GTDB lineage: Archaea > Nanobdellota > Nanobdellia > Pacearchaeales > GW2011-AR1 > JAGVWS01. The sequence goes on along the minus strand of JBBSXC010000001.1, from coordinate 19,108 downwards.
TCAATAACTAAGTGACCTATTGGAGTAATCTTAACCTTAGCAACATCACCATTCTTCAAAAAGTCAGGATTCTTAACAATTTGGTCTCCTTCTCTCTTCTCAATTAATTCAGTAATAGTGCAAGGAACTTGGCCAGTGTGAACGTGGAAAACAGGAGTGTAACCCTTAGCAATAACAGTTGGGTGGTTTATAACTGCTATTTGGGCAGTGAATTCTTTAACAACAGGTGCAGGTTTGCTAGCGTCGCAAAGAACATCTCCTCTAGCAACATCTTTCTTACCAACTCCTCTTATGTTAATACCAACATTATCTCCAGCTTGAGCTTCAGGCATTTGTTCGTGGTGCATTTCAATAGTTCTTATTTCGCCAGGAACTCCAGTACCGCTTCTACCTGGAAGGATTATAACTTTTTGACCAATCTTCATAGTACCTGTAACTATTTTACCAACTGGAACAGTACCGATACCTGTAATTTCGTAAGCATCTTGAATAGGCATTCTTAATGGGAAAGCGTTAAGAGCAGCAGGTTCTTCGAAGTTATCAAATTGTTCTAATATTGTTGGACCCTTATACCAAGGCATGTTTTCACTTCTCTTACCAACATTATCTCCCTTTAAACCTGAAGCTGCAATGAAATTGATTGTATCTGGTTTGAAACCAACTTGTTTTAATAAAGTTGAAACATCAGCTTTAACCTTGTTAAAAGCCTCTTCTTTGTAACCAGCAACATCCATCTTATTAACTAAAATTGCTATTTGTCTAACACCCATAGTTCTTAGTAACCATAAGTGTTCCTTAGTTTGAGGTTGAATACCTTCAGAAGCAGCAACAGTTAAGAAAGCAGCATCTGACTGTGAAGCACCAGTAATCATGTTCTTAATAAAGTCTTTGTGTCCTGGAGCATCAATAATTGTAATTTGGTATTTCTTAGTTTGGATTTTTCTATAAGACAGATCAATAGTAACTCCTCTTTCTCTCTCTTCCTTGAATTTGTCCATAACGTAAGCGAATTCGAAACCTGCTTTACCATGCTTTTCAGCTTCAGCTTTAAGCTTGTCTAACTCTTGTGGTGAAACAGCACCAGTATCGAACATAAGTCTACCTATAGTAGTTGATTTTCCGTGATCAACGTGACCAACGAAAGCTACATTAAGATTTCTCTTGTCTCTTGCCATGAGATAACATAAAAAAACATCCTTTTTAAATCTTTTGTTCCAAAGAGTTTGAAGAAGTATTCAGCGACGGAGAATTATAACCGTAAGATTTTACTCTAAAATTAATATCATCCATTAAATCTTGCCATGAAGAAAAAACACTTCTTCCGCGTCGGCGATTAATAAGTTCTAAAATCCACTCCCTTCTATCGTCCGAAGGTATAGATTTGCCGTCAATATAATCCAGAGCACAATTTCTACTAACGGCCAAATAATCTTTTAGGCCATTTAGTGACATTCCAAGGCTTATACATGTACGAGCAACGACTCTACCTAACTCTACTCTTTCAGCAAGAGAATAATTCTTATCATTAAGGTAAGGCTTAACCCAATTATTAATAGTTCTCCTAGGAACAGCAGTTAACATGCTAATTTCACTAACAGACTTATCATCAAGAACGTACAAAACTAAAACTCTATCTTTAGACCTTTGCCTCTTATCAACCTCGCAAGATTTTACGCCTCTCATAGATTATTAATTAATATTTTCTTAAGGTTATTTCAATAAGTTGAAAGTCTGGCTTATAAGACATTTCTTCCTTAGGGATAACTTTCATCTTCTTAACTAAGTCATCAAAAGCCCTTTCCTTCTTAGCACGACCAAAAACTCTAGAAGTATGATCATAATCGATATCAACCATTAAACCATAAGGAACACCATCAACGATTTTATCAGCAATACCATAAATAATAACTTGGAATTCTTTACCAAACTCCTTATCAGGAATACCATCCCTATCCCAATCTAAAACCTCAAACAAATAATTAGTAAACCAACCATCAATATCCTCTAGGTACCCATTCAAATCAAAACCAGTAAGGTCAATATAACTCTTAATCATTCCAGGAACAATAAACTCTATAGAGAAAGATTCAAAATCAACAGTTTTACGATACTCCTCACTAGAACCATTAGCCTGGTTAATCATTAAAATAATTACTAAAAGGCCTATAAAAACATGATTATGATAAAGTCCTATTAATCAAAACCAAAAACTTAACTACGCAAAACAAAAAAATGATATTATAAAAAAATGACCTTTGTTAATGTTTAAATAATACAAAACCCCTGATTAAGCATGCGTGATGAAGTAAAAAAAGGTGAGACTAAAATGGATTCTAAAACAAGATTCGAATTCGCAAAATTCGTAGCAACAAACACACAAGAACAAATAAAACTAGCAGACTCAAAAGCAGTATGGGTTTTCAGCGTATTAGGATTACTAACAGCAGTATTAACAAACGTTCTAACAAAATTCAACTTTGCAGAACTAATGAAACCAAAAGTAATGATATTTGGAGGAGTAGCAATAATATCACTAATAATAGCATTCAAACACATAATACTAGTGATATATCCAAGACTAACACAAGGAAACAAAGAAGGAGTAATATACTTCAGAGACATACTAGCATCAACAAAAGAAGAATATTCACAAAGAGCCATGGCGATAAATGAAGAAACAATGATAAAGAAAATGTACGAACAATCACACGCACTAGCTTCAATAAGCGAAAAAAAGTTTTCTTCACTAAGAATAGCAATAATCTCATGCATGTTCGCACTAGGGTGGATAGCAGTAACAGCAATAATGCTAGCAAACCATTGAAATGTTAATAACATTTCGTGGTCTCAAAATGTAAATATTTTGAAACTAAAAAAATGAAAAAACTAAAAGGAGGTGAAAAATGACATTTGCATATTTTAATCTATTAGGAGTACTAATAGCAGCAGTAGCAAGCATCATTCTAGGGATGGTCTGGTACGGGCCACTATTCGGAAAATTATGGATGAAGCTATCAGGAATAAAAATGACTGATAAACAAATACAAGAAGCTAAAAAGAAAGGAATGACAGCACAAATGATAGCAGCATTCTTAGGAAACGTAGTAATGGCAGTTGCAATAAGTGTACTATTCAGCGCATTAGGAGTAAGCAGTTTAGGAGCAGCATGGGCACTAGCAGTAGTATTATGGGTAGGATTCATACTAACAACAACTATGAGCGGTGTATTATGGGAAGGAAAAAGCTTATCCCTTTACTCACTAAACAACTTATACACACTAGTACACATACTAATGGTAAGCGCAATAGTGTATTACTGTTAAGAAAAACAACAATTATTATTTTTTAATTTATAATTTTTCCCTTCTACAAATAACCTTTTAGAGTAACGTTTAAAAGGCAAATTTCACTTATGTCTTTTCCATGCATTCTAAAACACACTTAAGAATAGTCGGTAGTAGCCAAACTAGACAAGTAGTAGCACATTACAAAAGCCCAGAATCAAAGAAGAGGAAGAGTTCACTAACCTTTAACTGCATGGTTAGAGGAACAAACAACGACCACTTCCACACACCAATAGACGAATTAGCAGCCTTGCTAGAAAGACTAAAAGGGCAAAGAATAATACCCAAGTACGGATTATTGCAAGATGCAGGAGCGGGAGACGCAAGAGTTTTAGCATCAGCAGCATCCATAGGGCTTGGTGCATACGGGGCGGAAAGAGACGAAGACTTCTTCCTCTACGGAGTAGCAAACCTAACATACTTACAATCAAGAGGAGCAATACCTAATGGTGAATTAGCATCAATAATCCCGGGAGACTTCAATGAAGAATCAACATATGAAGAATCAGGATTTAAACCTAATGATTTTGGAACATTATTCCATAGTTCAATTCATAAAACGCCAAAAAAACTGGTTGAGAGAGTAGTTGACCAAGCAAAACCTGGAACAATATTTGTTAATATCAATCATTGCAGAAGACACCAAGAATTGCACAAAATGAAAGTTGTAGAAAGCGAAATAATAAGAGATAGTGGAATACCATTCTACGCCCACGTATACAAAAAGAGAAAAAAGTAAAAGAATTTTTAGTAGAATTAAAGAAAGACAATAAAAAAGAATTATTGGTTTTCGCTTAAGCCCTTTCTAGTTCTAATATTTCTTATAACGTTTGCTTGTAATTCTAGTGGCATCATCTCAAACATTTGATCCTTAAGTGCTGAAACACCACGGCCTTGAGTAGCAGAACGTAAATCAGAACTCCATCCTAACATTTCACCAACAGGCATCTTACCAACTACTGATGAATTATCATTTTCTTGTTTAACATCAATAATTTGTCCACGCTTAGTTGATACTAACTTTGTTACTTCAGCCATCATATCAGCAGGAGAATCAATCTCGTGAATCTGAACTGGTTCTAAAAGTCTTCTGCCAGCAAGTTCCATAGCAGCATAAATGCTGTCACGAACAGCAGGATAAACCTGAGCTGGTCCACGATGAATAGCATCTTCATGAAGCTTAATATCATCAAGAGAGATTTTTAGTTTAGTGCAAGGCTCTCTAGCTAATGGTCCAGCATCCATAACTTGTTCAAAAGCGTCAAGAACTAACTCAATAACTTCACCAATATGAACTTCTCCCTTAGTTTTATCTAAGAAAACGTTACCCTTGTAAACATCACGATACTGCTTAGCCTCATCATTACTTACACCAAGATTAACAAGACTCTTAATCAAAACTTTTTCATTCTTCTTAACTCTACCAGAAGAAATATCTCCGTTTTGAATTGCTTTAGCTATTTCATCCTCTAAAGGTTCAACCTTGATAAAGAACAAATTGTGCTTATTAGGAGACTTACCCTCAGCAACAGTACTAGCCTTAGTTACTGTTTCTCTATAAACAACAATAGGTGGTGAAGTCTTAACATCTAGTCCCTTCTCAGTCTTAATACGATTCTCAATAATCTCTAAGTGTAATTCACCCATACCACTAATAAGGTTCTCACCAGTCTCTTCATTAATCTGAATCTTAATTGAAGGGTCTTCCTTACCAACCTTTCTCAAAATCTCAATAAGTTTAGGAAGATCAGCTGATTTGTTAACCTCAATAGCTTTAGTAATAACTGGTTCGAAAATGTGTTTTAATTCCTCAAAAGGAGTTTCCTCTTCCAAAGTTATTGTTTCACCAGCATCAGAATAAACACCGCTAATAGCAAGTACGTTACCACAACTAATTGATTCAATCTGCTCAGGCTTAATACCATTATAAATAAACAAATTCTGAATTTTTTGTTTCTTCTTAGCCATATTAAGATAAACCTCTTGACCAACTTGTAAAGTGCCTGAGAATAATCTTCCAGCACTTATTTCCTTTCCACTTCTAGGATCAATAACAATTCTAGTAATAACGAAAGCTGGCTTACCCTTAGGATCACAATTAAGAAGATTCTGACCGAAATCTGACTCAATATCTCCTCTCCAAATTTTAGGAATACGATACTTTTGAGCTTCTAAAGGATTAGGCAAGTGCTTAATAACCATATCAAGAATAACTTCCGGCAAAGGAGCATTAGCCCAAACCCACTTCTTCCTCTCATCAGCTTCAAGCTCAGTAATACGAATAATATCCTTGAAACTAACACCCTTCTTCTTCATGAATGGTAAACTCATAGCCCAATTATCCTTAGCACTACCAAAAGCAACAGAGCCATCAGTTATACTAACTTGCCAAAGATTCTTAAATTCAGGATCAGCAATTTTGTAAACTAAAGTGTTAAAGTGCTCAATAATTTTCATGAAACGAGCTTGCATTTGTTCAGGAGTAAGCTTTAATTCTTTGATAAGCCTATCAACTTTGTTAATAAATAATACTGGCTTAACTCTTTCTTTTAGTGCTTGTCTCATAACTGTTTCAGTCTGAGGCATAATTCCCTCAGAAGCACAAACTAGAACGATTGTTCCATCAATTGCTCTCATGGCTCTAGTTACGTTTCCACCAAAATCAACGTGTCCTGGGGTATCAATAAGATTAATCAAGTATTCTTTACCACCAAAATCGTGAACCATAGAAACGTTTGCAGCGTCCACTGTCATTAATCTCTCTTGCTCATCAGAATGCTGCCATGTAGTCATACCCTCTTCCAAATCACCAGCAGCCTTTTGAGACATCATACCAGCAGCAGCCAGTAGTGTATCAGTCATTGCTGTTTTACCGTGATGAATATGTGCTGAAGTAGCAATATTTCTTATCTGAGTTTGCTCTGTGGACAAACGAAAAATTTTCTCAGCAGATGTTTCTTTAGCAGCCATAGAAAGTAATCAGAATGAACCTTTAAAAAGCTTTTGCGAAGATTTTATCTTGCTGGTTCTATCCCTGTAGAATAAAAATTAGTTAAGTATTCTACAACATCGTCTCTTTCTCTTTTACTCTTCAAATACTTTTTCCAAACCATTCTTTCATAAGTACCAATAGAAAATTCTTTACCATTAATTTCTCTAGCAGTTTGAGGATCGGGAATTATCATACTTTTTCTTTTACCCTTATAATACTCAAAAACTTTAGAAGTAAAACCATCAGGGTTAGTATGAGACCAAACATTAACTCGTAAAACTCTTGTAGGGTTAGAAGAATCAAGATTCATTCGAGTAGAATCATAAGCAACAACCCAACCAAAATTACCAAAAGGTTCCTGATTATTCCTATCAACTAATTCCTCAACACTTTCCTCAATAGCTCCAGGATTAAGACCGCTGCCTTCAGGAAATAACTCATAATACTTTAAGCCCATAATAAGAAGTTGAGAACCATCAGCACCAGAACGACTCTCAAAAAGAACATCTAAAGGAGCAACAACTTTACCACAAGGAGAAGAAAGACCAAACTTGCCAAACCCTCCAAGATTAACAGTAGAAAGCCTTGATAAAACTTTTTTTAAATCAGCTTGAGGTTTAACCATGAATAAAGTAAGTTTTTGTTAGAATATAAAATTATTTATTGTCCTTATCGTGCACTGTCTGCCTGTTTTTCGCTCTCATTCTTTTTGCTAACTGCTACACTATCATTAGAATTTTGTGAAGCAAGAATTATTTCGTTAGCTAAAGCAGCGGACATCTTAATTTTTTTACCAAAAGATTTATCCTGAGCACCATGAACCATGTTACGTAAAGCTAAAGCAATTCTCTTAATTGGTGAAAGATCAACAGCTTGAGGATACTTAGCTCCACCATACTCAATAGTTGTTGTACCATCACGAGGAGCAGCATTCTCAACAGCCTTAACTAATACCTGAATAGGGTTCTGCTTAGTTTTGTCATGAATCATCTTTAAAGAATCCATAATCATTGAAGCATTACGAGAATACTTTCCAGAAGAGTGTGATGTGATAACTTTATGCTTTTTACCGCGATGACCTGGAACAGCAACAAGATTAATTAGTCTTTCAACAATATTCATCTTAGTCTTAGCATACTTATCTGTTAATCTACCATGACTCTTTAGTACAAGTTTAGAGTCTAAACTTATAACTCTCTTAAGACCAAAATCATTAACTACTACATCATCAGTTGTGTATAAATCAAAAACTTTTTGCACCATTATCTTCTACCCTTCTCGATCTGACCCTTCCAAAGTCTTCTAAGGGGTTGATCATTTACTTTAATAACTTGAAAACGAACGCCAGGTATATCTCCTTTCTGTCTTCCTTGTCTTCCGCCAATTCTCTCAATTATTACTTCGTCGTGTTCATCAACAAACTTTTGCGCAAGGTTACCTGGTATGAATGCTATAACAGAACGAGAATTCTTAATTAGTTGAACTTTGCAGCACTTTCTCATAGCTGAGTTTGGCTGTCTTGCTTCTTTTTGAACTTTTTCTAAAACTATTCCCTTAGCTTGAGACTTACCTTCAAGTGGGTCTGCCTTAGCATAAGAATCAGTTACTCTAAGCTTGAATTTATGATCGGACCACCTAAACTTTTTTCTTTTACTCATTAATTTTCTAGCATTCATTAAACCCATGATATAATTAATTAGAAATATGCTTTTTAAACCTTTATGCTTCCCATATTGGCGAATTATTATGCCATTGCACGTGACCGAACTGAACAACTAAGTCAATCTTCTTCTCAAGCTGCGAACCAATGACAGGAACATCACAAGCACCAAAACAAGACTCCATCCAAATAAGAAAACTAACCAAGGGAAACTTTTCAGCAAAATAATCAACTATCGTTGTAGAATAAGGCTTCATACCATCTGGAAACTGAAAAAGAACAATCATATTAGACTTCTTATCGCTAGTTACTTTTTTTAGTTCACCGCTAATAGCATCAAGGTCTAACTCGTACTCATCCTTAATTTCCTTAATAGATTTTTTATGCATCTTCATAAAGAAATGGAAGAAAAAGCTGTTATAAAACCTTTCTTTTTATTTTTTTATAATCATAAAGAATAATTCTTGAAACTCCTTCATCATCTACATCAACCCTAACTCTCTTTTTATCATCAAATAATTTATTATTCTGGTAAGGCTTTACAACTCCATATCTCCTCGAAACAAAACTGTTAGACGTTTCATTATAAGAACCACCAACTCCGCCAGGGATCATAACTTCCAAACCTTCTCTAACTTCTCTTCTTCTCATAAAAAATCATGGGGAAAGAGACATTAAAACAATGATTATAGCGTAATATTATCAATAAAACTCTTTATTTCACTAGACGTCTTTATTTTATTAAAATCATTCCTCATCTTAGAAGCACCAGGAAAACCATTTAAGAAATAGTTACAAACATGCTTAACCCTCTCAACTTTCAAAACACCATTCTTTTCAACATTTAAAAAATACTTTTTTAGCTGAGCAATCCTTTCCTGAGGAGAAGTAGAAATTTCTTTACCATTATCAAAATAATGAATGATGTTGCGAAAAATAAGAGGATTACCTAGCGATGCACGAGCAACCATTACACCATCACAAAAACTAAGAAGTTTTTTAGCAGACTTACCATCAACAACATCACCATTACCAATAACAGGAATCTTAAGAAATTGCTTAACTTTTCTTATTTCTTCCCAATCAGCCTTAACATCATTACCATCAGTTGCCAAACGAGCATGAATAGTTAAAGCATCAGCACCAGCATCCTCAATAACCTTAGCGATTTCTAAAACATTATTCTTAAAAAAACCTAAGCGAATCTTAGCAGTAACAACTAAACCTTCAGACTTCAAATAAGAAATTATTTGCGCAATTTTCTTAGGAGTATTAAGCAAGTACGAACCAGCCTTACCACCAATTATTCTGTTCGATGGACAACCACAATTAATATCTACCAAATCAAAAGTTTTGAGAACGGGCAAAGCCTTCTTGAACTCTTCAACACTACTACCAGCAACTTGTATTCCAACAGGTTTTTCTCCATCATACTTCCTTATTAGTCTCTTAGTAAAATCATTACCATTAGACAAAGAATTAACATAAACCATCTCAACAAAAGACAGCGATGCACCAGCCTGGCGACAAAGCTGACGATAAGAAAGATCAGTAACATCAACCATTGGGGCAAGAATAAAAGGATTAGCAAGTTTGATAGGGCCAATAGATAGAGATTTCATAAAAAAGCTATTGAAATGTCATTTATAAGTATTTTTTAATGGTGTTTGTAGTGAACAAATTATTAAATATTCTTCTTTCGTGGTATATACATGAGTGACTCTGATAGTAAAGTATTAGTAGTGCCAACAAAAACAGTATTCTCGGGAGGAGAACCGTTCAACGGTTTTAGAAAAGTTGAAGAATCAGGAATACCTCAGATAGAAGAATTATTATCTTTCGGGTCAGGATTCAGATTTAGAGAAAAAGAATCATTAAGAATACAAGCGCCAGAGGATGAAGTATTAGAGTACAAACAATTAGCTCCTTACATAATAATAATTAATCCAAAAACCTCACAAGTATGTATTTACAGACATTGTGAAAGTTACGAAGAGAGAAGAACGCCCCTCAGGGGATTATGGGGCTTTGGTATAAGAGCAGACATAAAAGTTTCAGACCACTTAAGCGATACTCCGGGAGAAAATAACAGGAGGTTTCTAGGAGAAAGCTTAGTGTATAGAGCAATAGGGAGAGTGGTAGATGAAACCTTGGAGGGGAATGGAAAATTTTTAGACAGTAAACTAGTAGGGTACATTAACGAAGAAAACGCTAAAAAATCCGGATTAGATGAGGAAGACTTAGAGAGGGGAATAATGGGAGCAGTATACATATTAGAAACTGATTCAACAGTAATAAAAATGGTTGGTGATGAATCGATAACAAGTGAGATGGCACCAGCAGAAAGATTAGTAGAAGTATTCAATGCGGGAATGATGATAGAAGAGGAAGAGCCAGGAGTATACTTAGGTCCATGGGCAAAAATGGTAAGCGGAAGAATACTATCCTCATTCCAATCATACCAAGAATTATCAGAAATAATTGGTGCTACAAGAGAAAAAGAAGAAAGAGAAAGATCTAAACATGGAAAGAGAAGAAGGCGTGGAAGATAAAGAGATTTCTTTTTAATTGTTAGCCTTACTTAACCACAATAAGAAAAGTTTTCGTAAACAATTAATGGCTTCTTAAAAAATTCGTCTTGATTGTGAACTGTAGATAAGTGTTCCTTAGCATACTTTAAAGCTATAGGGATACTACTACAGACTCTTTCACCAAAAAAAGTACCTGGTAATGTACCAAGTTCTAGACCTCTCAAGCTGTCAGGAAAAGCCAAACTATCCTTACCATTCCTCCAAAGTTTAGGGTTATGAAGATGGTAAGCACCAAGACTAAAATAAACATCAAATTCGCCAGAATCACTATTAACAACGACTGCCTGAGGAGAAAGAGCAGAAATAGAAACAATATTATTCTTACCAGCTGCCTCAATAACACGACTAACAAGATCCATAAGCTTAACAAAAAATTGTTGGCTTATAAATATTTTTATAGTCACCTTTGATAACATAACAATGACAAACGAACATAACAATCAAAATGAAGAAAAAGAAAAAATACGCAGGCCAATAGTAACGGTGGCAGGGCACGTAGACCACGGAAAAACAAGCCTGCTAGATAAAATGAGGGGGACAAGCGTAGCATCAGGAGAAGCTGGGGGAATAACACAAAAAATAAGTTTTACATTAATGCCTAGAGAAAAAATAATAGAAAATTGTCCGGCATTCGCAGGAAAAAACGATGTTCTACTAGAAATACCAGGATTCTTATTCATAGACACACCAGGACACGCAGCATTCACAAATTTGAGAAAAAGAGGAGGAGGACTTGCAGACTTAGCAATACTAGTAGTTGACATAAACGAAGGAATAAAACCACAAACAGCAGAAGTAATACAACTATTCAAAACAAACAAAACACCATTCATAATAGCACTAAACAAAGTAGACAACGTAAGCGGATGGAGAAAACAAAACGACGACATGAAAAAAAACATTGAGTCACAAGCACAACACACAAAAATAGCATTCGAAGAAAAACTATACACATTCATGGCATCACTATCAAGCCATGGGCTGGAAAGCGAACTATACTACAACCTAAGCGACTTCACAAAAAAAGTAGCATTAGTACCAATAAGCGCAAAAACAGGGGAAGGAATAACAGGGCTACTAATGATGCTATGTGGACTTTCACAAAAGTTTTTGAAAGGAAACCTAAAATTAGGAAATAGACCTAAAGGAATAATCCTAGAAATAAAAAAAGAAAAAACTTTACAATACGCAGAAACAATACTCTACGACGGATTGATAAAAGCAAACGACGAAATAGCAATAGCAAACTTTTCTTTAGGAAAACCAATAATAAGCAGAATAAGAACACTAGAAGAAATACAACCTCTAAGCAACAAATACAAACCAGTAAAAGAAGCACAAGCATCAACGGGTCTAAGAATGCAACTAATAGAAAAAGCAGACGTAGTGCCAGGAATGCCATTTCTAATATACGAAAACAACCTAGAAGAAATATCAAAAGAGTTCAACAAAGAACTAACAGAAATAATAACAACTGATGCCGAAGGCATAATACTAAAAGCAGAAAGTTTAGGATCACTAGAAGCAGCACTAACACTTCTAAGACAAGCAAACGTCAAGATACTAAAAACAGGAATAGGAAGCATAAACAAAGGAGACGTAATATCAGCAAGAGCAAACCTAGAAGGAGAAAACCCAGAAAACTCAGTAATACTAGGATTCAACTCATACCTAGACCCAGAAGCAAAAGAAACACTACCAGTAAACGTGAAAGTAATAAGCGGAGAAGTAATATACAGATTAATAGACGAACTAATAAAATGGCAAGAAGAAAGAAGATCAGAAATGCTCAAAGAAAAACTATTAGAATTATCATCAATAGCAAAAGTAGAAATATTGCACAAATACGTGTTTAGAAACTCAAACCCAGCAATATTTGGAGTAAAAATCCTCGGAGGAAAAATAAAACCTAACATTAAACTAATTGACGAAAAAGGACAAGAAGTAGGAAGAATAAAAGGAATACAAGAGGGAAAAGAAACAATAAAAGAAGCAAAAGAAGGAATGGAAATAGCAATAAGTGTATCAGGCCAAAACTACGAAAGACACATAAAAACACTCCGGTACTTATACGCAGACATGGGACCAAAACAATACAGACAACTAAAAGAAAACAAAGAAATACTTACTGATGGAGAGAAGAGAGTTTTACAAGAAATAAGCGTAATAAAAAACTTCTAAAAAAAGGAGAATGAATCACAATTAACCTTTTATATGCTAATTATTAATCATTAAAAATGAAAAGGACGATTTACACAATAGGGTGCTTACTACTATTCTTAGGGATGTTGTGGTTATTCCTACCTCATGCAGCACATGCCCACGTAGGAGAAGCATTAAACGAACAAGTTGATGAAGAAACAGTCGGAACACACATAGAAAACATAATATTCGGACTAATAGGAATATTCTCCGGACTAACACTAATAATACAAAGCAATAACGAAAAACTACAAAGAATAAAAATAAGGCCACTACTACTTCTAACAGCAACACTATCAATAGCAACAGGACTAATACATGCAACTTACATAAGGGCACACTTCGCAGAATGGTACCTTTACGGATGGTTCTTCATAACGGCAGCAATGCTACAAATAATTTACGGAATAATACTAATAATAGGAGCAAGAGGAAAAAAGAGAATAAAAAGAAAAACAATAATGACATATTACTGGACAGCAATAATAGGGAACATACTAATAATAACTTTATACATAATAACAAGAACAATAGGAATACCATTAGGCCCGCAAGCAGGAGTAGCTGAAGGAGTAGGGGTAATTGACATAATATCAAAAATATTAGAAGTAGGAATAATAATATACACAGCGATACTAATAAAAGAAACAAACAGAATAGAATAAAAAAACGATGATAAAAAAAGAAAACAAACAAAAGAAAAGAAGAAATTACATAAAACTAGCAGTATCAATAATACTATTAGCACTAACTGTAGGAACACTAATAAACATTTTATTAGCAGAAGAAACAGTATACTTAAGCCCAGAAGAAAACTACTGCGAAAAAGGATCATGCACTAATGAATGTGGGCAAGGAGAAATAGCAACACCTGGTTCACCAGAAGGCTTTTGCAACCTAAAATTAATAGACAGCATACCAATAATCGATTATTTACACAAAAACAAACAATGCACAGTATGCACTAAGCCAGAAACAAACTAGGCCTAAAGATGCTAAATAATGAGCAAAAATTGAAGTAAAACTTTAAAAAGCCCCATTTTCTTACAACAATACAATGGCATTCAAACTAAACATAAGCGATAAAACAAAAGCATGGAGAGCAGAGCTAGAAAGCGAACACTTAATAGGTAAAAAAATAGGAGAAAAAGTCAGTGGTAAAGAGATAAAAGAAGACTGGGAAGGATACGAACTAGAAATAACAGGAACAAGCGACAAAGCAGGATTCCCAGGAATGAAAGAAATAGACTCCCCAATGCTAACAAAAAGACTACTAACAAGAGGATTCGGAATGAAAACAGCATCACCGCATGGACTACGCCTAAGAAAAACTTTACGCGGGGGAATAATAAGCGAAGACACAATGCAAATAAACATGAAAGTAGTAAAACACGGAAACAAAAAACTAACAGAATTATTCCCAGAACAAAACAAAGCAAAAGAAGAAGCAAAGCCAGCAAGCGAAGCAAAAGAAGAATAATTCTAGAAAAAACAAGCACTTTTAAATAGTTAGAAATTAATGTAAAGATAATAAAAAAATGGTGAGTGAAAAACAAAATAGAGCTTTTAGAACATTTATAGGGTTATCAATACTAGTAATATTCATATTATTAGTAAACATGAATTATCCATCAAATGAATCTAATGTAAAATTAAGTCCGGAAAATACTCAAACAACTAGTTACGAAGAATTTGATAAACTATTATCAGAAAACCCTTATTTAAGTATAGTAATAATAAACAATGATGGACTAATAAGAACTTTTGATACAACAACTATTTGGGGTCATGATAACCTAGTTGAATACACACAACTATTACAAGAAGAACAAAAAACTTATCAAGTAACAACAAACTTTAACATGATCAATGAACAGATTTATCAAGTAAACAACTTGTTTTTAGGTGCATCAAAGTGGATTAGAGGAAACGTTTGCAGTGGCGGCGAAAAAAGTGATAGTGGTAGTTTAGCAGCGGGTTCTTCATGTTCTAATAATCCTGAGTGCCCAAATGGCCAGTATTGTTATACTACAGGCTTTTTTCCTTTAGACAAATACGAAGAAGGAGCACCATGTTACTGTTACAAAAAAGTCAGTATTGGCCCCGTTGATGCCTAACAGGTATTTCCTAACAGTCTCTAATACTTTTAACTAAAACTGTCGAACAATCATTAATGACTAATTCTAAACTATTAGGCTTATCAGAAGAATAAATATAATAATACTTAGTTAGACCAGTAGGAAGAATAACACAAGAAGAACATGCTGGGTCACAAGACCAAGAAGAAGAATGAGAATCATAAATAATAGAAGACTTCAAAGAACTAATACTGTAATCATCAACACCACGAGACAACATGAGCTCAACATTATCACTAGCAGAGTTGTAACAAGCAGAATTAACAGTTATTGGAGGATTATTCTGCATATCAATACAGGATTGAGGAGAAAGACTCAAAGGAGCAGAATAATTAAGAACAAAAACAAAAACTATAGAAACCAAAGCAACAACTATAAACAAAAGAAGAACAGTAGTAACAATTTGAGAAACACCACGATTATCACCTAAAAACGTCATATTTTACAAAACCTCGAATAATCATCATTTAAATAAACTTGAGAAACAACCTCTTCACCACTACTAATAACTAAAGACCTAGAATTATCAACAACAGGGACCTTAAGATAGAACTGTTTATCAGAAACAAAATAATCGCCAACAATTTGGGAGTCACCAGAATCTTGAGATTCAGCAATAATAAACTCGGGATTAAAACTACCATCAGAATAAAGCTCGCCATCATCCAAGAACAGACTATAATCATAATAACCAAAACCACTCCCGCCAACACAACCACTCTCCAAAGACTTACCATCAATAACCATTACACCATTATCATCATAATGACCATCAAAAAGATAATATTTTTGTGAAGAACAATCAGGACTTAAAGAATCACTAACGGCATGAGTTGTCAAAGAAACCCTGCCATTAGAAATCTTAAACAACTGATCACTAATACTACTAATAATGGTTTGAGAATCAAAATCGCCAAAATCACTAGCAGTTAAAGAACGCATAATACCATAATCAACAGACCTAAAATGATCGCTCTTAGAACAACCAGGATAACAAACCAAGCCAGAAAAATCTTGACAAGAAGAAACACAATTATAAGAACCTTTAGGAATACTAGCAGGAACATACTCGTCAGCAAGATTAGCTAAGGCATGAGAAAATTCGTGAGAAACAACAAGAGGCTGATGAGCAGAATTAAGAGTAACAAAATTCATATAAGTAGAACTCCTAACAGACTTGTCATAACCATCCTTAACAGCAATAATGTAGTCATTAGGACAAACAGAAGCTAACTTAACGTTATCTCTAGAATAACAAAGAACAGCAACACCATTATAAATTTCACAAGTAATAGGGCTATCAACATAAAAAATGTTAAAGTATTCACGATGAGACTTATAAGGCTCAACAGAAAACAAATAATCAGAAAACTTTTTAGCATTAGCCTCGCTAGACAAAAAAACAACACTAATCTTGTCATCACCATTATTTTGAAGAACTTTACAAGAAGACCAATCTGGAGGAGAATTACCAACAACAAAACCCTTATTAAACAAAATTATTATTAAAGAAAAAAGAATAATAATTATAGCAATAAGAGAATAAACCACCTTTTTCATAAAAAAAGAGTAGTAAATAATGTTTAAAAATCCTCCATAAAAAGGGTAAAAGAGGAAGATAAGTTTATATTTAACCCGCAACTAAGCCAAGAATGAAAAAAGAACAAAAAAGAGGAAGCGTTAGCGGAATGCTAATAATACTAGCATGCGTAATAATAATATTATTTGTAGGGTTATACTACGGGGGAATATTATCGAAAAAAGACACAAAAAGCATTATACCTTTAGAACAACTACAATCAGACTTTGACGACGGAAAAGTATGTTTTAATGAACAAGGAGAATGCTTTCAAATATCCCTACAAAAAACACCTGAAGAAAGAAAAGCAGGACTAATGTACAACACAGGAATAAGAGACGACCAAGGAATGCTATTCTTATTCGAAGAAGAAGGAAAACACGGAATATGGATGAAAAACATGATAATACCACTAGACATATTATGGTTAGACAAAAACGGTGTAGTAGTATTCCATACGAATAACACGCAACCATGCAAAGGAGAAGTTTGCCCAACAATAACAAATAATGAGTCAGCACTATACGTTTTAGAAATTAACGCTGGTATGGCGAAAAAACAAGGAATAACAATAGGATCAAAAGCATCAATAAACATAATAAACAAGTAAAAAACAAGTGCCGATAATATTTATATAGGGGTTATTACTAAACAAACTGATAGCTCATGAAAGAAAAAAAGGTGTCTAAGAAGTTTTTTAATAAAAGCAATTACCAATTATTACAAACAATTATCCTATTAGCACTAGTTTTCTCTATTACAAGCTTAGTATCTGCACAAACTAATGAAGAATCAGAAAACTCAATATCAAACTTTTTAGAATCAACATTTGGTGAATCATGCTTCTTTGGAAACTGTTTATCACCAACACAAGTATTATTATCCCCTAAGTCGGCATCAACATCATTCTTTAAGACAGCAAATAAAGAATCGGTTAATTATGGTTTACTAAAAAATGCTCCAACAACAAAAAAATCTACTTCTCCTAAAACTACACCAAAAAAATCAGCACCAACCTCAAATGCTCAACCTTCAACCCCTCAATCATCCGGCTCAAATCTTAATCCTGGCGATAGTTGTTACGGCGCTTTATCTCCATCAATGAAAAAAATTATTGATAAGGACCTAAAAACTTTAAGAGGAATAGTATCAAGAACAAAGAAAGCTCAAATTCAAGCAGAAATAGCTGGAACTTACGCAAGCGTAACATGTAATGGTGAAGCGTACGGAAAAGAGAAAATGCAATGTGGCGCTAACGGAGTGTGTCCACCAGCAAAAGAAATACAAGGACAAGAACAAGCTGGAGGGGTTAAGAGCGGGGGAGCTAACGCTAACACTGAAGGCTCATGGACTGATTGTAAACATAACAACCTCGATGAGTACAGTGACTTAGCCCAACAATGCAGAATGAGCGGCAGTGAAGACAGCGCTTCATGTAAAACTTTAGATTCATATTGTAAACAAAACGGCAGGTGTGAGAATGGCGAAGCATGCCAAATAAAAGGAAACTTATGTGCTTGTCCTCCTGAGGGTTATACGCCGACACCTGCAGGTCCTGTTGAAGAACCAATTATTAATCGTGACACAATAATGGATGGTGACACTGGTTGCGCTCAACTAGAAGTCTGTTCAGCTTCATGCATTAAAGATAACAAAGCAGGACAATGCGTAGTTAGTGGTAAAGACTGCTATTGTAAAATATCAGATGATGGAGATTTAGGAGGAGGACCAGTAACAGGAAATCCTGATGCTGGAGGAGTATTAACTCCGGGCGCAGAGTGTTCAGGGGGAGGAGTATGCGACGGAACATGCTTACCGGGACAAACAAGAAAATCTGTTGGAACATGCTTGGTTTCTGCAGACCCTCAAAGAAGACCATCAACAAAACAATGCATAACTTGCAGTGGTGAAGCAACACCAGAACCAACTGGAGGACCAACAACTGGAGGACCAGACGCAGGACCAGGACCAACAACAGGAGACGAACCAGACAAACCTCAAGGAAGTAAAGAAGGAGAATCATGCGGAATAGCAATAGGGCCTGTTTGTTTAATACCAACAAATAATTGTGAAGAAGGATTAACATGCAATTCTAAATGCATATGCGTTCCAAAAGAAGGGGGAGGAGGAGAGGAAGGTGGTCCTACAACTGGCGGACCTGATGCTGGAGGACCAAGCACACCAAGTGGAGGCGAGCCTAGTGGAGAACCTGAAGGAGGACCTACAAGTGGAGGACCAGACGCAGGAAATGGGCCAACAACAGGAGACGATGATTACGTGGGTTGCGGAACAAGAGCAGAAAACGCTGCAATAGGAGCAAAAAATGAGTATCGACAATCAGGAGGAGACATAAACTCTGAAGAAGCAGCAATAATAGGAGGAGAAGCATACGTAGCAGCATGCACATTAACATGTAACCTACAAAACGGAGGTCAAGGAATATGCAAGGTTGTAGATACATTATGTACATGTGTACCAAAAGAAAGTGAAGGGGGAGAAGGAGGAACGCCACCAATACCTGGGGGAGAACCACCAGGAGGACCAACAACGGGGGGAAGTGGAGGAGGAGAAGGAGAGGAGGAAGGCGGACCAACAACTGGAG